>JAGRLG010000006.1 GCA_020441905.1 Rhodobiaceae bacterium
ACGCGGCACACCCCGGTGGCGACGTCGAAATAGGCGCCGTGCAGCGCCAGCCTTCCGTCCTCCTCGCGCCGCTTCAGGCAGGGGAAGGTGCGCAGATTGTCGAGGGAATGGCGGATGCCGGCCAGTTCCAGCGCTTCCAGATCGCCCTCCTGGCCGCAGCGGTGCACCTCCTCGCGCGCCGGTTCCAGGATCGACATCCAGCGCCCGACGAAATCGCTGGTGCCCAGCGAGCCGCCATCCTCGCTCAGGGCCTTGATGCCGCCGCAGCGGGCATGGCCGAGAACCACGATGTGCTTGACGCCAAGGCCCAGCAGGGCGAACTCGATGGCCGCGCTGGTGCCGTGGTAGTGGCTGTCCGGCGCATAGGGCGGCACCAGGTTGGCGACATTGCGCAGCACGAAAATCTCGCCTGGGCCGGCATCGAAGATGATCTCCGGGGCAACGCGCGAATCGCAGCAGCCGATGACCATGATTTCCGGTTTCTGTCCTTTTTCGGCGAGCGTCGCGTAGCGTTCGCGCTCGGCCGCCAGCCGGCCCTGGCGGAAGATTTCATAGCCGCTCGTCAGTCGTTCGGGAAATGCCGTCATCGTGCCTCTCTTTGCTGCCGGTGCTTCAGATAGACAAGGGCGCGCCGCCGTCAAGGCTATTTGGAGTCAAGTGGCCCATTGAGGCAATATTTTCCGCCGGCCGGGCGCCAAGGGTGGTGACAGGGCGCCGCCCCGCGGACTAGGTTTGCACCGGGTAATTCAACGAAAGAGAGTTTAAGCATGAGCGAAAATACCAGACCCCGGCGCAGCGTACTCTATATGCCCGGCTCGAAGGCGCGGGCGCTGGAAAAGGCGCGCATGCTGGCCAGCGACGCCCTGATCCTCGATCTGGAAGACGCCGTGGCGCCGTCGGCCAAGGACGAGGCGCGCGAACAGGTCTGCGCCGCCGTGGCGCAAGGCGGCTATGGCCAGCGCGAGCTCGCCATTCGCGTCAACGGCCTCGATACGCCCTGGGGGCGGGACGATCTTGCCGCCGCCTTCAAGGCAAAGCCCGATGCGATCCTGGTGCCAAAGGTTTCCACGCTTGAAGACATGGCGGCCATCCGCGCCGCATTCGCCGCCGCCAAGGTTGGCGGCGCCATCGCGCTGTGGATCATGATGGAGACGCCGCTCGCCATGCTCAATGCCCGCGAACTGGCCGGCGCCGCCGCCGATTCCCATGCGCCGCTGTCCTGCCTCGTCATGGGCACCAACGATTTGGCCAAGGAGACCGGCGCCAGCCTCGACCATGGCCGCTTCGCCATGATCCCCTGGCTTGCCACCTGTGTCGCCGCCGCCAAGGCCAACGGCCTGTCGGTCATCGATGGCGTCTATAACGATTTCCGCAATATCGAGGGCCTGGCGGCCGAATGCGCGCAGGGGCGCGCTCTTGGCATGGACGGCAAGACGCTGATCCATCCCGACCAGCTTGAAACCACAAACCGGATTTTTGCCCCATCCGAAGCGGAAGTGGAGCGGGCGCGCGCCGTCATTGCCGCCTTTGCCCTGCCGGAGAACGCCGGCAAGGGCGCCATCGACATCGACGGCCGCATGGTCGAATTGCTCCACCGCGATATCGCGCGGCGCACGGTGGCCAAGGCCGAGGCCATAGCCGCTCTTGAATGAACCGCTGTTCTGGGCCGGAAGGATTTGAGGTGATGGGCCATAATCTGATCTCCCGGCGCTTCGCCGGCTTGGCCGGGACGCTGGCGGCCGCCCTGCTGTTTTGCTTTTCCGCGCTGCCGCCCGCCGCGGCGGCGCCCGCCTGCATCGGCGCCGACGTGGTCGCCGAGATGCGGGCCGGCGACGTGGCGGCCTATCGCCGCCTCGTCGACGAGGGCGACGGCGAGATCAACGGCACAGGAAAATTCTGGCGTCTGGAAAAGGCGGGCCTTGCGCCGTCCTTCCTGTTCGGCACCATGCACGCCACCGATGACCGCGCCACCGCCCTGCCGCCGCAGCTGCGCCGCGCCCTTGCCGGCGTCGATACCGTCATCGTCGAATCCCTCGATGCCCTGGACGCCAAACGCTCCGAGCAGGCCATGGCGGCAAGCCGGGGCTTGCTGGTCTATGGCGACGGGCGCGGGCTTGCCCAGCGTCTCGGCCCGGACCGTCGCGCCGCCCTGGCCCGTGAACTGGCAAAGGCGGGGCTTGATCTGGGCAAGACCGGCGCGCTCAAGCCCTGGATGCTGGCCATGGCGCTGTCGGTGCCGGCCTGCGAAACCGCGCGCCGCGCCGAGGCCCAAAGCGTCGATGTCGTTGTCGCCGCCCTGGCCAGGGATCTCGGCAAGCCGCTTGAGGGCCTTGAGAGCATGGCGGAGCAGTTTTCCGCCTTCGATCGGATTGGAGAGGATTTCCAGATCGAGTTCCTGGTTTCCGCCGCGCGCCTTTTCCCGCGCCTCAACGACGTCTTCGCCACCATGACCAATCTTTACGTCGAAGGCCGAATTGGCCGCCTCAAGGCGCTGTCGGTCATCCTTGCCGAACAAACCGGGGTTTCCGACCGGGCCAATGCCGCTTTCAACGCCAATCTCATCGATAGCCGCAATGAGCGCATGTTTTCCCGCGCCCTGCCAAGCGTCGAAAAGGGCGGCGTGATGATCGCCGTCGGCGCCCTGCACCTTCCAGGCGAGGGCGGACTGGTGCAGCGCTTTCGCGGCGCCGGTTTCACCGTAACCCGCCTTTATTGAACGTCCTGAGGCATCTTGCGGCGATTTTTCGGGGTGACAGCGCGCCGCCTCTGGCCTAGGCACTCGGGCAGTATTCTATCGCGACGAAGGCCCGTTCATGACCATCAAGACCAATCCCGGCAATTTCTTCGAAGATTTCTCAATCGGCCAGGTCCTGCGCCACGCCACGCCGCGCACCGTCACCAGTGGCGATGGCGCGCTCTATACCGCGCTTTATGGCAGCCGGTTCGCCGTCCAGTCGTCGGATGCCTTCGCCCGCGCCCTGGGCTATGCCCACGCGCCGGTCGACGACCTGCTGGTGTTTCACATCGTCTTCGGCAAGACCGTCCCCGACATCTCGCTCAACGCCGTCGCCAATCTCGGCTATGCCGAGTGCCGCTTTCTCGCCCCGGTCTATCCCGGCGATACGCTGTCCTCGCAGAGCGAGGTGCTGGGGCTGCGCGAACTGTCCAACGGCAAGGCCGGCGTCGTCTATGTCCGCACTACCGGGGTCAATCAGCATGACGACAAGGTGCTGGAATATGTGCGCTGGGTGATGGTGCGCAAGCGCGACGCCGCCAGCGCGGCGCCAGAGGCATCGATTCCCCATCTCCACAAGGCGCTCGAGCCGGTCCAGCTTGGCGACGCCGTTCCCCTGCTCAACACCGGCAGCTACGACACCTGGGCGGCGGGTTCGGGCGACCTGTGGGACGACTATGCCCCCGGCGAGCGCATCGACCATGTCGATGGCATGACCGTCGAGGAGGCCGAGCACATGCTCGCCACCCGCCTTTACCAGAACACCGCCAAGGTTCATTTCAACCAGTATGAACAGGCCGCCGACCGCTTCGGCCGCCGCCTTATCTATGGCGGCCATGTCATCTCCCTGGCGCGCGCGCTGTCTTTCAACGGCCTCGCCAACGCCTTCCATATCGCCGCCATCAATGCCGGGCGCCACGTTGCCCCGCTCTTTGCCGGCGATACCGTCTATGCCTGGTCGGAAATCCTCGACAAGCAGGTGCTGGAAGGGCGCGACGATGTCGGCGCCCTGCGCATCCGCACCTTTGCCACCAAGGACCTGCCCTGCGCCGATTTTCCCGGCGCCACCGAAGATGGCCATGAAGAGGGGGTTATTCTCGACCTGGACTACTGGGCCCTGATGCCGCGCCTGGCCGCCGATTGAGGGCGAACATCACGCTATGTTGCTGCGGGGGGTACGAAAGTTAAACGAAAAACCGGATTTTTCTAAGCCTCGGCAATTGCCTAATCATATGCAGCGCGATAGAAACCGCGAGGGGCCGGCGCCGTGAGCCGGCGGATCTTCCTAAAAAGGCCCACCCAGGGACCGGGCTGCGCCCGCAGCATTGCCAACCAGTCCCCAGGGAGTTGTCCGGGCTCGGGAGCAGGCTGAGAAGGGGTGCGCTTGACCATGGCGGACGCTAAGGGGGCGGCGGAACGGCCGCTTTCACCACATCTCCAAATCTACAAGCCGATTTTCACGATGGTCATGTCGATCGTCCACCGGATCACCGGTGTGGCGCTTTATTTCGGCATGGCCGCCCTGGTCTGGTGGCTGCTCGCGGCGGCCAGCGGCCCGGCCTATTTCGAGTTTGTGAACGGGCTTTTCACCTCGCTTTTGGGGCGCCTCGTGCTGCTCGGCTTCACCTGGGCGGCGCTGCATCACGCTCTTGGCGGCCTGCGCCATTTCCTGATGGATTTCGGCTCGGGTTTCGGCGCGGGCGCGCGCAATATGCTGGCCCGCCTGTCGCTGGTCGTGTCCCTGGCGCTGACGGTCGCGATCTGGATCGTCGCCTATATGGTGCGGGGAGGCTGAGCCGATGACCATGCGTACACCCCTGAGCCGCGTCCGCGGCCTCGGTTCGGCCAAGGACGGCACCGAGCATTTCTGGCGCCAGCGGGTTACCGCCGCCGCCAATGTGCCCCTGGCCCTGTTCCTCATTGTCCTGCTGCTGTCACTGGTCGGCGCGCCCTATAGCTTAGTGGCGGCCCGCCTCGGCTCGCCGCTGGTCGCCATTCCGCTGCTGCTGGCGATTTTTTCGATGTGCTACCACATGCGCCTCGGCATGCAGGTGGTCATCGAGGACTATGTCCATGGCGAGGCCGCCAAGGTACTCGCACTCATTGCCAATATCTTCTTTTCCTATGCGGTGGCGCTTGTCGGTGCCTTCGCCATCCTCAAGCTGAGTTTCGGAGGCTAGCTCAATGGCAGCCAAGAATGCCAATTCGGGCGCGTCGGCCGGCGCGGCGCCAGGCGTGGGCTCACGTGCCTATCAGTTCATCGACCACACTTTCGATGTGGTTGTCGTCGGCGCCGGCGGCGCCGGCCTGCGTGCCACCCTCGGCGCCAGCCAGGCCGGGCTGAAAACCGCCTGCATCTCCAAGGTCTTCCCCACGCGCAGCCATACCGTTGCCGCCCAGGGCGGCATTTCGGCGGCCCTCGGCAATATGGGCGAGGACGACTGGCGCTGGCATATGTACGACACCGTCAAGGGGTCGGACTGGCTCGGCGACCAGGACGCCATCGAATATCTGTGCCGCAACGCTCCGGCCGCGGTCTATGAGCTCGACCATTTCGGCGTGCCGTTTTCGCGCACCGAGGAAGGCAAGATCTATCAGCGCCCCTTTGGCGGCATGACCACCAGATATGGCGAGGGCGCCGCTGCCCAGCGCACCTGCGCCGCCGCCGACCGCACCGGCCACGCCATCCTGCACACGCTCTATGGCCAGTCCCTGCGCTATTCGGCCGAGTTCTTCATCGAGTATTTCGCCATCGACCTGATCATGGACAGCGATGGCGCCTGCCGCGGCCTGGTGGCGCTCAACATGGATGACGGTACCCTGCACCGTTTCCGCGCCCACAAGGTCGTCCTTGCCACCGGCGGTTACGGCCGCACCTACTTTTCCTGCACCTCGGCCCATACCTGCACCGGCGACGGCAACGCCATGGTGCTGCGCGCCGGCCTGCCCTTGCAGGACATGGAGTTCATCCAGTTCCACCCCACCGGCATTTATGGCGCCGGCTGCCTCATCACCGAGGGCGCGCGGGGCGAGGGCGGCTATATCACCAATTCGGAAGGCGAGCGCTTCATGGAGCGCTATGCCCCCTCGGCCAAGGACCTGGCCTCGCGCGACGTCGTATCGCGCGCCATGACGGTGGAGATTCGCGAAGGGCGCGGCGTCGGCAAGAACAAGGACCATATTTTCCTGCATCTCGACCACCTCGATCCGGCCATTCTCGCCGAGCGACTGCCCGGCATTTCCGAATCGGCCAAGATCTTCGCCGGCGTCGACGTCACCCGCGAGCCGATCCCGGTGCTGCCCACCGTGCATTACAACATGGGCGGCATCCCCACCAATTACTGGGGCGAGGTGCTGACCAAGGTCGGCGACAATGCCGATCATGTCGTGCCCGGCCTGATGGCGGTCGGCGAAGCCGCCTGCGTCTCGGTTCATGGCGCCAACCGCCTCGGCTCCAATTCGCTGATTGACCTCGTCGTCTTCGGCCGCGCCGCCGGCCAGCGCTGCATCGACACCGTGCAGGCAGGCGCCGAGCATGCGCCGCTGCCGGCGGACGCCGGCGAGCTGGCGCTGGCCCGCCTCGACCGCTTCCGCAATGCCGATGGCGACACGCCGACCGCCGAACTGCGCCTACGCATGCAAAAGAGCATGCAGTCCAACTGCGCCGTGTTCCGCACCGGCGAGGTGCTGGAGGAAGGCTGCAAGCTGATCGCCGACATCTGGGCCGCCAGCGGCGACATCAAGGTCACCGACCGCTCGCTGATCTGGAATTCCGATCTCATCGAGACGCTGGAATATGACAACCTGATCGCCCAGGCGGCGGTTTCGGTGAATGGCGCCGCCAACCGGGAAGAGAGCCGCGGCGCCCATGCCCGCGAGGATTTCCCCAATCGCGACGACGAAAAATGGATGAAGCACACCCTGGCCTGGGCCGACGAGGGCAGCCATGAGGTCAAGCTCGACTACCGCCCGGTGCACACCTACACCATGACCAACGAGATCGAATACATCAAACCCAAGGCGCGGGTTTACTGACCCGCCTGGGGCCGATTGTGGGGACAGGTCATATGAACAAGCTGCATCTCGCGATATTGGCGCTGGCGCTTGCCGTCCCGCTCGCCGCCGCCTCTGGCCTGCGTGCCGCCGAGCAGGACATCGACACCCTGCGCAGCGAATGCGGCAAGCAGCTCAATCTTGGCGAGAGCGGTTGTGCCTGCATCGCCGACACCGCGGCCAAGGAACTCAATGACAAGCAGCAGGCGCTGGTCGCCGCCATGGTCACCAAGGACGAGGGCCGGTCGGCGCAATTGCGCGGCGAAATGAACATCAACGAAATGACTCAGGCGGCGGGATTCATGATGCGGGCGCCGCAATTATGCGCGGCCCGCTAGGTTGCCGGCGGCAAACCGCCGGTTAATGACAAGCCGCAACGAAAACGAAGAGAAGATGCCATGGTTCAGCTGACGCTGCCGAAAAACTCCACCGTTTCAAAGGGCAAGACCTGGCCCCGGCCCGATGGAGCCACCAGTGTGCGCGAGTTTCGCATCTATCGCTGGGATCCCGATACCGGCGAGAACCCGCGCCTCGACACCTATTATGTCGACACCGGCGATTGCGGCCCGATGATTCTCGACGCTATTTTGTGGATCAAGAACAATATCGATCCGACGCTGACCTTCCGCCGTTCCTGCCGCGAGGGCATTTGCGGCTCCTGCGCCATGAATATCGATGGCACCAATACCCTGGCCTGCACCAAGGGCCTCGACGAGGTGTCCGGCGCGGTCAAGATCTATCCGCTGCCCCATATGTCGGTGGTCAAGGACCTGGTCCCCGACATGAACAATTTCTACGCCCAGCACCGCTCCATCGAGCCCTGGCTCAAGACCACGACGCCGGAGCCGGAAAAGGAGTGGCTGCAAAGCCGCGACGACCGCGAAAAGCTGGACGGGCTTTACGAGTGCATCCTGTGCGCCTGCTGCTCGACTTCCTGCCCCAGCTATTGGTGGAACGGCGACCGCTATCTGGGCCCCGCGATCCTGCTCCAGGCCTATCGCTGGCTCATCGATTCGCGCGACGAGGCGACCGGCGAGCGCCTCGACAATCTGGAAGACCCCTTCCGCCTCTATCGCTGCCACACCATTCTCAATTGCGCCCAGGCCTGCCCCAAGGGCCTCAATCCGGCCAAGGCCATCGCCGAGATCAAGAAGATGATGGTCGAGCGGCGGATCTGAATGGGCGCTGACGGCAATCCGGTTCAAAGGGCGGCCCCGTGCCGCCCTTTTTTGCGCTCCCCGCCCTCGTGTTTGACGCCCGATTTGACTTCCGTCAAAGCATAAATATTAGAAAAAACTAATATAAAGGCTCGTAGGCAGTCCAGGCAAAAAGGATGGAGCGGAAATGGCCGTCAGCCAATGGAACGATTTTATCGAACAGACCGAAAAGCGCATGGGCGCGGTGCGCAAGGGCATTCCCGACGCCGCCCGCGGCTTTTCCCAGCTTGCCCAGGCGGCGATCGCGCCCGGCGTCCTTGATTCCAAGACCAAGGAGCTGATCGCCCTCGCCATCGGCATTACCGCGCGCTGCGATGGCTGCCTTGCCTATCATGCCCGCGCCGCGGCCAAATATGGCGCCAATCGCGAAGAGATCCTGGAGACAATCGCCGTCGCCGTCTATATGGGCGGCGGGCCCTCGATGATCTATGGCGCCGAGGCCCTGGAGGCTTTCGATCAGCTTGGCGCCACCGCCAAGGCCGCCGAATAGCGGCCCCGGCCTATTCGACGAACAGGATCTTAAGGTCGCTTTCGGGCCAATAATCCTGAGCCTGCCACTCGAAGGTCGTCGGCCCGGTCTTGGCAATGCCGTCGCGGCACAGCGAAACCAGGTTCGACGGCGCCCCCTTGTCGATGGTGAGGCGGAAGCGTCCGATCGGACCGGCCCAGTTGGCGCCGGTGGTCAGCACATAGGATACCCAGTGGATTACCGGCACATTGTCGCCGGCCCTCGCCCGCTTGGCCCTGGCGGCGCGTGCGAAAGCCGGATCGATGCAAAATTCCCCGGCCCGCTCGCTAAACAGCTCGTCATACCACACGCTGGCCCCGGCCACCGGCCGGTAGCGGTGGCCGATCGTCACCTCCCGGCCCGGCGGAAAGCTCTGGCGCCAGTAATAGACCACCGCATAGCGCCATAGCGGCTGGACGAAATCGCCATCGATCAGCGCCAGGCCGTTCTGCGCCAGCGCCTGCTTTTGCGCCGGAGGCAGGGCGGCGATTTTCTCAGCCATTCCCTCCGCCAGCGGATTGAGCGGCAGCCCGGCGGCGCGCAGTGTCCCGCCGACATCGAGGCCGAGTAGACTGGCCCGCTCCGCGACCTGGGTTTCGACGGGCGCGCCGTTCACATTGGCTGAAAAATCGACGAAATTGACCGGATCGGACGAGGCGATGCCGATATCGCTGTCGCCCAGCTCGCCGGCATCGATCTCGGGCATGGGGAAGGCCACCAGAATATCCTGCGGCTGCTGCGACATATTGCGGAAGACATATCTGACGCGCACTTCCTGGCGCGAAATATAAAGATCCTCCGAGTCCATCCGCACATGGGCGTTATGGGCCAGCCGCAGGCCGCCGGCGGCCAGTTCCGCCGAGCTGTCATTGGCTTGGGGCGAACCGGCGCAGAGTGCCGCGCCCGCCAGCGCCGCAGCGCCCAGACGTGCCAAATGGCGCCGCCGCCGGCCCGTTCGGCCCGTTATTCCATGCCCGGTCATGCCGCGATCCCCCGCTTGCGCCGGCGTCCCCCCGGGTCCGCGCCCGGCGCCACAATGCAATTTGGCAAAAGCGGGAATATTGCGCCAGCTGATAAAGGGTCGAGGCGCCGCTATTGGGATCCGGGAGCGGTGCGGCGACATAATTCGGGCGCAGTTTTCGCCTTGCATTCCGCCCGCTTCGGGCCACAGCTACCCTCGGCCACGGTCTAGATGATTGCCCCCAAGCGCATGGAGATGTAGGAAGAACATGGAATGATATTCGCGCGGGCGCCGCGGCGCCCCTGGGGGCGCATCCTGTGTAATGCCATAATGCGGGACAGGGCGGCAAAATGCGGCATGTCGGAGGCCGGCTATTGAACAAATCAGACCTGCGGGCATTCATCCTTGGTGCCTGCGCTGTTGCGGCGATGGGCGCTCTGGGCGCCTGCAGCTCGCTCGATTCGACCCTGGATGGCGCTCGCGGCCTGCTCGGCCCGTCCGCCGAGCCGCCGCCCGCCGCGACCGCCGAATCCTCGAATGCCGCCGCTTCGGCGCCGGCCAGTCAGGCTGAAACGCCGCCGCCGGCCGAGCCGCTGAAGCAAAAGCCGGGTGGGCCGATCATCGCCCGCCAGAGCGAGGAGCAGCCCGGCGCCGCCGAAAGCTCCTCCGCCCCGGCCGTGCCCTCCGCCCCGGCTGCGCCCTCTGCCAATGAGCCTGCGCCGGCGCGCGCCAGTGCCGCCACCACCGAACCGGCCGCCGCCGAGAAGCCGGCTCCGGCGCCGCCCGCCGAACAGGCCGTGGCGGCCAATCCGCCTTCCGCGACGCCGCCGGCCGCCGCCGAAGGGGAAGGCGGGAGCAAGGAAACCGCCGAGGCCCAGGCCGGCGGCCAGGCTTCCGGCGAACCGGGGCCCGACGGCCGCCGCGTCGTCTCGGTGCCCAAGGGCGGCGGTGCCGGCGCCGATTTGAAGCGTCGGCTCGATTCTCTGATCGGCGGCTCGGCTTCCACTTCGGCGATCATCGATACCAAGGTGAAGGAAGCCGATATCGTCGGCAACTGGGTGCTCGACGAGGAGGACGGCCTGCGCACCTGCGTCGTGACCCTCGCCTCGCCCGACAAGGGCGCCGCCGTGACCGCCGGGGAAGGCTGTAGCGGCCTTGCCGCCGAAGTTACCGGCTGGGGCATGTTCGGCACCGACCTGCTGCTGCGCGATGCCAACAACACGGTGCGCGCCCGCCTGCGCCAGAGTGAGGGCGGCTGGCTCGGCTTCACCCTGGAATCCGGCATTCCGCTGTCCATGTCGCGCGCCGGCTAGGCCGCCGCTCCCGCGCTTTCCGCTCCCGCGCTTTCGACCCGTTGCCGGCCCGCGCTGCGGCCGGCCCGCCGTGGTCAGGATTTGTTAACCACAACCGTGGCATCCTCATTCATCGGCCAGACTCTTGCCGAATGGGCGGTTGATAGAACCGCCGTCACGCGCGCTGCTCCTGTTGCCTCATGCGGGCCGCCGAGGCGCTGGTGCCGAAAGACCGTTTTTGGACAACCGCAGACTGCAGCGCGGCGCACCCGGAAGGAGTGCCCTCATGGACTTGTTGCACCCGATGGCGTCCGCTAGGCCGGTCTTGCTGGCCGCCGCCGCCATTGCCTTTGCCGCCGCGCCGGCGTTCACCCCCAAGGCTGCCGAGGCCGCGGTCTGTCTTGAGCGCAAGGCGCTGATTTCCTATCTTTCTGAGCGCTTTTCCGAAAAGCCCAGAGCCCTTGGCCTGGTTGAGAGCGCGAATGTGATGGAGGTCTATGTTTCCGGCAAGGGAACCTGGACCATCGTGGTTTCCGATCCGCGCGGTCTGTCCTGCATCGTTGCCGCCGGCGACACCTGGGAAGATATCCAACTGGCGATGGGCGACGGGCCTGAACTTTAAGGCGGCCCCGGTTCGCCGCGGCCGGGCGGCGTTATTTGGACTTGTCGCCGCCCCCCTGCCTCCGCTATGCCTTGGCGCCCGGCGCCTCGATGGCCGGGCAGGCAGGATTTCACAGAGCGAACGCGGGACCCTTGCGGCTCTATCAGGCAAAACTCGATGCTGGCGACATCGAACTGGACCCGGCGCAGCAGCGCGTCGCGCGCCGGCTCGCCGAATTGCAGGACGAACTGGCCAACCGCCGTTTTGCCACCAAGTCCAGCGCCCTCGGCTGGCTTTTCGCGCGCCACGAAAAAGAGCATCCCGTAAAGGGCCTCTATATCCATGGCGCCGTCGGACGCGGCAAGACCATGCTCATGGATCTGTTTTTTGCCGGCACCGGCGATCTGCCCAAGCGGCGCGTCCATTTCCACGAATTCATGGCCGATGTCCATGAACGCGTCCATGCCTGGCGTGCCCTGGCCAGGGAGGGCAAGGTAAAGGGCACCGACCCGATCGCGCCGGTCGCCGCCGATCTCGCCCGCCAGGCCCGCTTGCTCTGCTTCGACGAATTCCACGTCCGCGACATCGCCGATGCCATGATTCTCGGGCGTCTTTTCACCGCCCTGTTCGCCCATGGCGTCGTTGTCGTCGCCACGTCCAACGACGATCCGCGCCAGCTCTATCCCGACGGCCTGAACCGGGCGCTGTTCCTGCCCTTCATCGACTTGCTGTGCCATCGCCTCGACGTTCTCCATCTCGATGCGCGCACCGATTTCCGCCTCGAAAAACTTGGCGGGCAGCCGGTCTATTTCCAGCCCCTGGACCAGCGCTCGCGCGACGCCATGAACGCCTTGTGGCACCGCGTCGCCGGGGCCGGGGGTGGCGCGCCGGAAAGCCTTGCCGTCAAGGGCCGCAGCCTCGCCGTGCCGGCGGCAGGCATGGGCGCGGCGCGGTTTTCCTTCGCCGATCTGTGCGAGAAGGCTCTTGGCGCCGCCGATTACCTGAAGATCGCGCGCAGCTATCACACCGTTTTCCTCGACGAGGTGCCGACGCTTGGCCCCAACCGGCGCAATGAAGCCCGCCGCTTCATCAACCTCGTCGACGCGCTCTATGACAATGGCGTCAAGCTGGTGATCTCGGCTGATGCCGAACCGGCGGCGCTCTACCCGGCGGGCGACGGCGCCGAGCATTTCCTGCGCACCGCCTCGCGGCTCATCGACATGGGCTCGCGCGACTATCTGGCCGCCGCCCACGGCCGCCAGCAGGAGGCCGCGGGGCAGGACGAACCGGCCTGACGCCGGCGCGCCGGCGCCCAAATTTTGCGCATTTGGTGCAAATGTCCAGCTTAGGGCGGGAATCTTGACGCTATGATGTCTTGAATGCGGCGCGCATTCAGGCTAGTCAACCTGCGGCCCGGCACGCCCCCGCACGGGCCCCGAAATGGGGGAATTTCCAAATGGCCCGGAACAAGATTGCACTCATCGGATCTGGCATGATCGGCGGTACGCTCGCCCATCTGGTCGGTCTCAAGGAATTGGGCGATGTCGTCATGTTCGACGTCGTCGAAGGTATCCCGCAGGGCAAGTCGCTCGATCTTGCCGAATCCTCGCCCGTCGAGGGCTTTGACGCCAAATTGACCGGCGCCACCACATACGCCCCGATCAAGGGTGCCGACGTCTGCATCGTCACCGCCGGCGTGCCGCGCAAGCCCGGCATGAGCCGCGACGATCTGCTCGGCATCAATCTGAAGGTGATGGAGCAGGTCGGCGCCGGCATCCGCAAATATGCGCCCAATGCCTTCGTCATCTGCATCACCAACCCGCTCGACGCCATGGTCTGGGCGCTGCAAAAGGCGTGCGGCCTGCCCAAGAACAAGGTCGTCGGCATGGCCGGCGTGCTCGATTCGGCGCGCTTCCGCTATTTCCTCGCCGACGAATTCAACGTCTCCGTTGAAGATGTAACCGCCTTCGTGCTCGGTGGACACGGCGACACCATGGTGCCGCTGACCCGCTATTCCACGGTTGCCGGCATTCCGCTGCCCGACCTGATCAAGATGGGCTGGACCACCAAGGAGCGTCTGGCGGATATCGTGCAGCGCACCCGCGATGGCGGCGCCGAGATCGTCGGCCTGCTGAAGACCGGTTCGGCCTATTACGCCCCCGCCAGCGCGGCCATTGCCATGGCCGAATCCTATCTCAAGGACAAGAAGCGGGTTCTGCCCTGCGCCGCCCATCTGAAGGGCGAATACGGCCTCAAGGACATCTATGTCGGCGTGCCGACGGTGATCGGCGCCGGCGGCGTCGAGAAGGTCGTCGAGATCGAGCTCAACCGCTCCGAGCGCAAGATGTTCGACAGTTCGGTTGCCTCTGTTCAGGGCCTGATCGAGGCCTGCCAGAAAATCGCGCCGCAACTTGGCAAGGAATGAATGGCAAAGCGCCGGGGGTTGACCCGGCGCTTTGGTCTTTCGCATGACGCCGCAAGGCGCCCTGCGCGTAACCCTTCTGAACGAACGAAAGGGCTGGTCCCCCCCATGAATATTCACGAATATCAGGCTAAGGAAGTCCTGAAGGAATTCGGCGTGCCGGTTGCGCGCGGTCTTCCCGCTTTCTCCGTTGACGAGGCCGTTGCGGCGGCCGAGAAGCTTGGCGGCCCGGTCTGGGTGGTCAAGGCCCAGATCCACGCCGGCGGCCGCGGCAAGGGCGGCGGCGTCAAGGTCGTCAAGTCGATCGACGAGGTGCGCCAGGAAGCCTCGCGCATTCTCGGCATGACCCTGATCACCCATCAGACGGGCCCCGAGGGCAAGCTGGTCAAGCGGCTCTATGTCGAGGACGGCTCGGCCATCGACCGCGAACTTTATCTGTCCTGCCTGGTTGACCGCGCCACCTCGCGCGTCGCCTTCATCGCCTCCACCGAGGGCGGCATGGATATCGAGGAAGTGGCGGCCAAGACCCCGGAAAAGATCGTCACCCTGACTATCGATCCGGCCACCGGATTTCAGCCCTTCCATGCCCGGCGTATCGCCTTCGCGCTGAAATTGCAGGGCGATCAGGTCAAGAAGTTCACCAAGCTGATCTCCGGCCTTTACAAGGCCTTTGTCGGCAAGGATGCCAGCCTGGTCGAGATCAACCCGCTGGTGGTGACCAAGGATGGCGATGTCCTGTGCCTCGACGCCAAGATGAACTTCGATTCCAACGCCCTCTACCGCCACGCCGACATTCTGGCGCTGCGCGATCTCGATGAAGAGGATCCGGCGGAAGTCGAAGCCTCCAATTACGACCTCAACTACATCAAGCTCGATGGCTCCATCGGCTGCATGGTCAATGGCGCCGGCCTTGCCATGGCGACCATGGACATCATCAAGCTCTATGGCTCGGCCCCGGCCAACTTCCTCGATGTCGGCGGCGGCGCCACCAAGGAAAAGGTCACCGAGGCCTTCAAGATCATCCTCACCGATCCCAATGTCGAAGGGATCCTGGTCAATATCTTCGGCGGTATCATGCGCTGCGACATCATCGCCGAAGGCGTTGTCGCCGCGGCCCGCGAGCTGCACCTGAAGGTGCCGCTGGTGGTGCGGCTCGAAGGCACCAATGTCGAAAAGGGCAAGGCGATCCTGAATGAATCGGGCCTCGCCATCATCGCCGCCGACGATCTGGCGGATGCGGCCGAAAAAGTCGTCAAGGCAGTGAAGGAGGCCGCGTAATGTCAGTACTGGTCGACAAGAACACCAAGGTCATCTGCCAGGGCATCACCGGCAGCCAGGGCACCTTCCACACCGAGCAGGCCATTGCCTATGGCACCAAGATGGTCGGCGGCGTGACGCCGGGCAAGGGCGGGGGCCAGCATCTCGGCCTGCCGATCTTCGACACCGTCTCCGGCGCCGTCGAGGCCACCGGCGCCAGCGCCAGCGTCATCTATGTGCCGCCGCCATTTGCCGGCGACGCCATTCTCGAAGCCATCGACGCCGGCATCGAGCTGGTGGTCTGCATCACCGAGGGCATTCCGGTGCTCGACATGGTCAAGGTCAAGCGCGCCCTGTCGGGCTCCAGGACCCGCCTCATCGGCCCTAACTGCCCCGGCATCATCACCCCCGGCGAGTGCAAGATCGGCATCATGCCCGGCCACATCCACAAGCCCGGCACCGTCGGCATCGTGTCGCGCTCCGGCACCCTGACCTATGAAGCGGTGGCGCAGACCACCGCCACCGGCCTTGGCCAGACCACCTGCATCGGCATTGGCGGCGATCCGGTCAACGGCACGAACTTCATCGACTGCCTCGATCTCTTCCTGTCCGACCCCGATACCCAGTCGATCATCATGATCGGCGAGATCGGCGGCTCGGCCGAAGAAGAGGCGGCCGAGTTCCTCAAGGCCTCGAAGATCAAGAAGCCGACCGTGGGCTTCATTGCCGGCGTCACCGCGCCTCCGGGCCGGCGCATGGGCCATGCCGGCGCCATCATCTCCGGCGGCAAGGGCGGCGCCGAGGACAAGATCGAGGCCATGCGCTCCGCCGGCATCCGCGTCGCCGATTCGCCGGCGGCGCTGGGCACCACCCTGGCGGCGATGCTCAAGGGCTGAGCGGGGCGAGGAAAACGGCGGGGCGGCGGCAGGACCAGCCGGCTTTCGGGTGGCAACACCGGAAAGCCGGAAAGCCGGGCGCCGTGCGATGAAAGTCTAGCTTTCGCCGCCCCGGCAACCTATCTACTTTACCCAAACTGGTAACCATTTCCGGGTTATCCAAAAAGGGCTCGAAACAGCCCGCGGGTGGAGACATGGCACGGCAAGACGCGAATGACGCGTTCCTGAAGACCTCTTTTCTCGATGGCGGAAACGCCGCCTATATCGAAGACCTGTATGCCAGCTACAAGGACAACCCGTCATCGGTGGATGCCGGCTGGCAGAATTTCTTTGCCGGTCTCAGTGACGAACGTTCCGCTGTGATCACACAGGCGCGCGGGCCGCACTGGAAAAACCAGAACTGGCCGATCGTCGCCAATGGCGAGAATGTCGCCGCCCTGGTTTCCGACTGGGATGGTGTCGAGGCCCATATCGGCCAGCGCATCGCGGCCGGCGCCCATGGCGGCCAGTTCGATATTTCCCAGGCTCAGGTCCAGCAGGCGACGCGCGATTCGATCCGTGCCCTGATGATGATCCGGGCCTACCGCATCCGCGGCCATCTCTACGCCAATCTCGACCCTCTCGGACTCGAGCCGCCCAAGCATCATTCCGAACTCGACCCGGCGAGCTACGGATTCACCGAGGCCGATCTCGACCGCCCGATCTTTCTCGACCATGTGCTCGGCCTGGAATTCGCCACCGTGCGCCAGATGCTGGAAATCCTGCGCCGCACCTATTGCTCCACCTTTGCCGTCGAGTTCATGCATATCTCGGATCCGGCCGAAAAGGCGTGGATCCAGGAGCGCATCGAGGGACCCGACAAGGGCGTCGCCTTCACCGACCAGGGCAAGCGGGCCATTCTGGCCAAGCTCATCGAGGCGGAAAGCTTCGAGAAGTTCCTCGATCTCAAATATACCGGGACCAAGCGCTTCGGCCTCGATGGCGGCGAATCCATGGTTCCGGCGCTGGAACAGATCATCAAGCGCGGCGGTCATCTCGGCGTGCGCGAGATCGTCATCGGCATGTCCCATCGCGGCCGCCTCAACGTGCTGTCCCAGGTCATGGGCAAACCGGCCCGCGCCATTTTCAACGAGTTCAAGGGCGGTGGCGTCAATCCCGACGACGTCGAGGGATCGGGCGACGTCAAATATCACCTCGGCGCGTCTTCCGACCGCGAATTCGACGGCAACAAGGTCCACCTCTCGCTCACCGCCAACCCGTCGCATCTGGAAATCGTCGATCCGGTGGTGCTCGGCAAGGTGCGCGCCAAGCAGGATACGATGCGCACGCGCGACCGCTCCGCCGTGCTGCCGCTGCTGCTTCATGGCGACGCTGCCTTTGCCGGCCAGGGCGTGGTGGCCGAGTGTTTCGGCCTGTCGGGCCTGCGCGGCCACCGCACCGGCGGCTCGGTGCATTTCATCGTCAACAACCAGATCGGCTTTACCACCGCGCCCCATTGGTCGCGCTCCTCGCCCTACCCGTCCGACGTCGCCAAGATGATCGCGGCACCGATTCTTCATGCCAACGGCGATGACCCGGAGGCGGTGGTCTACGCCGCCAAGGTGGCGACCGAATTCCGCCAGCGCTTCGGCAAGCCGGCAGTGGTCGACATGTTCTGCTATCGCCGGTTCGGCCATAACGAGGGCGACGAGCCGGCCTTCACCCAGCCGCTGATGTATTCCAAGATCCGCGCCCACCCGACCACGGCCGTTATCTATGCCGAAAAACTGATGGCCGAGGGTGTTGTCAGCGAGGAGGACATCGCCGCGATGCGCGCCGAAAAGCGCGCCGAGCTGGACGCCGAGTTCGAGGCCGGTCAGGCCTACAAGCCCAACAAGGCGGACTGGCTCGACGGCGCCTGGTCGGGTTTTCGCATTGCCGACAGCGGCGATGAGCGCCGCGGCGCCGCGACCAAGGCGACCATCGACGAAATCCTGACCGTCGGGCGCGCGATCTGCGAAGTGCCGCGAAATTTCAATCTCCACCGCACCATTCGCCGTTTTCTGGATGGCCGCCGCCGCATGATCGAGGACGGCGAGGGTATCGACTGGGCGATGGCCGAGGCACTGGCCTTCGGCACCCTGCTGCGCGAGGGATTTCCAGTCCGCCTGTCGGGGCAGGATTGCGAGCGCGGCACTTTTTCCCAGCGTCATTCGGTACTGATCGATCAGGAGAACGAAGAGCGCTTTACCCCGCTGAACAATCTTGGTGCTGCCCAGTCCCACTTCGAGGTCATCAACTCCATGTTGTCCGAGGAGGCGGTGCTGGGCTTCGAGTATGGCTACAGCCTGGCCGATCCCAAGGCACTGGTGATGTGGGAGGCGCAGTTCGGCGATTTCGTCAATGGCGCCCAGGTGGTGATCGACCAGTTCATTTCCGCCGGCGAGCGCAAATGGTTGCGCATGTCGGGCCTCGTGCTGCTATTGCCCCATGGCTATGAGGGCCAGGGGCCGGAGCATTCCTCGGCGCGTCCCGAACGCTTCCTGCAGATGTGCGCGGAAGACAATATGCAGGTCGCCAACTGCACCACGCCGGCGAATTATTTCCATATTCTGCGCCGGCAGATGCATCGCGAGTTCCGCAAGCCGCTGGTCATTATGACGCCCAAGTCCCTGCTGCGCCACAAGCGGGTGGTTTCGAGCCTTAAGGAAATGGGCCCCGATACTTCTTTCCACCGCGTCTTGTGGGACGATGCCGAAAGCAATCCGGGATCCACGGTGAAACTGGCGGCCGACGGCAAGATCCGGCGCGTCGTGCTGTGCACCGGAAAGGTCTATTACGATCTTCTCGATGAACGCGAGAAGAACGGCATCAAGGACGTCTACCTGATGCGCATCGAACAGCTCTATCCCTTCCCGCTCAAGGCGCTGACCAAGGAACTGGCGCGATTCCCCGGGGCTGATATTGTCTGGTGTCAGGAAGAGCCGCGCAATATGGGCGCCTGGACCTTCGTCCAGGACTATCTGGAATGGGTGCTGGGCCAGGTAAAGACCCGAAGCCAGCGTCCGGCTTATGCCGGCCGCGCCGCCGCCGCGGCGACGGCGACCGGGTTGATGAGCAAGCATGCGGCGCAGCTCAAGGCGCTGCTCGGCGAGGCCTTTGCCGAATAAGCGGCCTGGCGCGGCAGCCGTCGGCGCCCGCGCGCTGGCGGTTTCCCGGCACGCGCCGGGAGCCGGGGGCCGGGATCAGGAACGAGACGATTGAGATTGAGAAGGGGCTGACGCGGCATGACGACCGAAATTCGGGTTCCCGCTTTGGGTGAATCGGTCACCGAGGCGACGATCGGACAATGGTTCCGAAAGCGCGGCGAGGCGATCAAGGCCGACGAGCCGTTGGTGGAGCTCGAGACCGACAAGGTGACGATCGAGGTGCCGGCTCCGGTGTCCGGCATACTGTCCGATATTGCCGCCGGCAATGGCGCCACGGTTGAAGTCGGTGCCCTGCTGGGCGCCATTACCGAGGGCGAGGTCGATGATCCGGGCATTTCTGGCGGCCCCGAGCCGGTCGGCATCAAGGCTCCGCGCGGCGACGATGCGGCGGCCAAACCGGCGGCGCCGAAGCCGGCGTCCGCTGAGGCACCGGCCAAGGCTGGCGCGGCCATGGCCCCGGCGCCCTCGGCCGCCAAGCTGATGGCCGAAAAGGGTCTGGACGCGGGCCAGGTGACGGGCAGCGGCAAGCGCGGCCAGATCCTCAAGGAGGATGTGCTCGCCGCCCTTGAAAAAACGGCCCCTCCCGCCGCCCCCGCCGCCCCTGC
>JAGRLG010000033.1 GCA_020441905.1 Rhodobiaceae bacterium
GAATTCCTGAAGGCCGGAATTCCTGAAGGAAAGGGCGGGTGCGAGCCAATCGGCGTCCGCGGTTGCCAAACAGGCTTTCAGTTGCCCAAAAGAGGCAAAACAGCCGGCGCGAAGGTAGGACAAAAAAATAAGCGGTTGATTTCATTTAATGAAATCAACCGCTTATTCTTATAATTTGGTGGAGCCAGGGGGAGTCGAACCCCCGACCTCTTGAATGCCATTCAAGCGCTCTCCCAACTGAGCTATGGCCCCCACCTGGGCCGCGCCGGATTTTACTCCGGCGCAGGAATTGCCCCTTCGCTATCGAAACTTGGCTGCCCGGTCAATGCTGTTCAGCGCCGCCGATGCAAGTTTAGCCGTTGAACCGGGTCAGGCGTCCTCGTCGTCGGAGTCGCGGCCGCTGCCGATCAGGCCGCTGACGTCGTCATCGTCTTCCTCGTCCTCGTCGCCGAGAAAGGGATCGTCCTCGTCGTCGTCGAGCGGCGCGTCGTCGGCTTCGAAATCGTCGTCGTCATCGCCGGGGACCGCCCGGGCCGCCACCTTCTTCTCGTTATCCGCATCCTCCAGGGATACGAATTCGGGTCCCGCCGCCGCTTCCTTCTCCTCGGCGGGCGCCGCCTTCTTGGCTGCCGGCGCCGGTTTCGCCTGAATGACGAATTCAGCCTGACAGCGCGGACAGGTAATCGGCGACTTGTTCAAGTCATAGAATTTCGTGCCGCATCCGGCACAGATCCGCTTGGTTCCAAGTTCGGGTTTTGCCACGGTCCGGGTCTCGTCTTGCCGTTTTGAAATTCGGCGCCGTCATTGCCATGATGTCGGCTGGCTGTCAAAACCAAAAATCACTCCCGATCATCGGGTATTCCGGCGGCGGTTTCCACCATGACGGCGAAGGGCGCCCCGTGCTAGGAGGAAATGCGGTTGCGCCGCCGCGCGACGAGGCAGGTTTTCATGATGACAGACAAGTACGGACAACTCCCCTGCCGGGCGCATGCCAGCGCCGCGCTGACTGGCCAGTGCCGGGTTCCCGGCGACAAGTCGATATCGCACCGGGCAGTTCTGTTTGGCGGACTGGCGCGCGGCACCAGCCATATTTCCGGCCTGCTGGAATCGGAAGACGTTATGGCCAGCGCGGCGGCGATGCGGGCGATGGGCGCGCGCATCGCGCGCCTCGAGGCGGACCGCTGGGTGGTCGAGGGCTGTGGCAATGGCGCGCTGCTGGCCCCGCGCGAAACCCTGGAGATGGGAAATTCAGGCACCTCGACGCGCCTCCTCATGGGGCTGGTCGCGGGGCAGGGGCTGCGGGCGCGCTTTTCCGGCGATGCCTCGCTGTGCAAGAGGCCGATGGGGCGGGTGCTCGAGCCGCTGAAGGCCATGGGCGCGCGGCTCATCGACTGCGCGCCGGGCGAGAGGCTGCCGCTTACCCTCGAAGGCAGCGCGCCGGCGATCCCGATCACCTATCGCCTGCCGGTGCCCTCGGCCCAGGTCAAATCGGCGGTGCTGCTGGCCGGCCTCAACGCCATGGGCGAAACGACGGTTATCGAGCCGGTTGCAACGCGCGACCACACCGAGCGCATGCTGCGCCATTTCGGTGCCCGGATTTCGACGGTCGATCGCAGCGACGGGCGCCATATTACGGTGACCGGCGAAGCCGAGCTGGCGGCGCGGGACGTGCTGGTGCCGGGAGATCCCAGTTCCGCCGCCTTCCCCGTCGTGGCCGGCCTGCTGGTGCCGGGATCTCATATCCGTATCGATGGGGTGATGGTTAATCCGACCCGTGCCGGCCTCATTGCCACGCTGCAGGAAATGGGAGGAAATATCTCGCTGGAGAACCGGCGCGAGGAAGGCGGCGAGCCGGTCGCCGACCTCGTGGTGGCGGCAAGCACGCTTTCGGGCATTGAGGTGCCAGCGCAGCGCGCACCGTCGATGATCGACGAATATCCCGTTCTGGCGGTGGCGGCGAGTTTTGCCAGCGGACCGACGATTATGCGCGGACTGAGCGAATTACGGGTCAAGGAGAGCGACCGGCTGGCGGCCATTCTCGCCGCGCTGGAGACCAATGGCGTGGTGGCGCAGGTGGCGGGCGACGATCTGATGATTTCCGGCGGTGGAGGAAGGGTTCGCGGCGGCGGGCGGGTCGCAACCCATTTGGACCACCGCATCGCCATGTCCTTCCTTGTCATGGGGCTGGCCAGCGAGGAGCCGGTCATGGTCGACGACACCAGAATGATCGCCACTAGCTTTCCCGGTTTTGCCGACCTGATGGGCGGGCTTGGCGCGCGTTTCGAGCCCGCCGCCGAGGCCGCGGCATCATGATCATCGCCATCGATGGGCCGGCGGCTTCGGGCAAGGGCACGCTGGCGCGCCGGATCGCCGATCACTATGGTTATGCCTATCTCGATACCGGGCTGCTCTATCGCGCCGTTGCCTGCCGGCTGAATGCCGAGGGCGCGGCGATAGACGACGAAGAGGCCGCGACGCGGGCGGCACGAGGATTGTCGCAGGACGACCTGAGGCGCGAGGACTTGCGCCAGCGCCATGCCGGCGAGGCGGCATCGATCGTCGCCGCCATGCCCGGGGTGCGCAAGGCCCTGGTCGCCTTTCAGCGCCATTTTGCGCAAACGCCGCCCGGAGCCGTGCTCGACGGGCGCGACATCGGCACGGTTGTCTGCCCGGACGCGGAGGTGAAACTGTTTGTCACCGCCTCGCTGGAAGAGCGCGCCAGACGGCGCTGGAAGGAGCTGGGGGCAAGCGGCAGCGAGGCGCAATACCGCGATATCGAAGAGGATTTGCGCGCCCGCGACGAGCGCGACGCCAACCGCGCCGTCTCGCCGATGAGGCAGGCCGGCGACGCCCACTTGCTCGACACCACGAATTTGGATATAGAAACCGCGTTTCTTGCGGCCATCGACCTGATCGACGGCGCAGTAAAGGCCTGAGTGGGTGCAGCTCCAGGGAGTGCGCCCATTTCGTGTTGACCGCTGCGGTTCCACGCAGCGGCAAAGGGGCCGGAACTCTTGTCCGCCGGATATGCCGGGACGCGAGGAACGGACCAGCGCCCTCATATTGCGGGACGCGCCGCCTGCCGGCTTTGATGTCGGTGGCTGTCGCGGGGGCCTGCAACGCGGGCTTCGTAATTTTCATGCCGGACAAGGCGCGCCCCCGCACCCCGCAAGGAGTTTTCATGTCACAGGGTTCGACCGATTCACTTAATCCAAGCCGCGAAGATTTTGCCGCACTCTTGGAAGAATCATTTCAGTCTTCAGCGCTCGAAGAGGGCAATGTCATCAAGGGTCGCGTAGTCGCGATCGAAAAGGACCTGGCGGTCATCGACGTCGGGCTGAAGATGGAAGGGCGGGTTCCGCTCAAGGAATTCACCGGCCACGGCAAGGGCGAGGCGATAGAGGTCGGCGGCGAGGTCGAAGTCTATCTCGAGCGCGTCGAAAATGCGCTTGGCGAGGCAGTTCTGTCGCGCGACAAGGCGCGCCGCGAGGAGGCCTGGGAGCGGCTCGAGAAGAGCTATGCCGACGCCGAGAAGGTCGAGGGCCAGATCTTCAACCAGGTCAAGGGCGGCTATACCGTCGATCTTGGCGGCGCCGTGGCCTTCCTGCCGCGCAGCCAGGTCGATATCCGCCCCGTGCGCGACATCGGCCCGCTGATGAACACGCCGCAGCCGTTCCAGATCCTCAAAATGGATCGCCGCCGTGGCAATATCGTGGTTTCGCGCCGCTCGGTGCTCGAGGAAACCCATGCCGAACGGCGCCACGAGATCGTGCAGAACCTGACCGAAGGCCAGGTGGTCGAGGGCATGGTGAAGAACATCACCGATTACGGCGCCTTCGTCGATCTCGGCGGCATTGACGGCCTGCTCCATGTCACCGACATCGCCTGGCGGCGGATCAACCACCCCGCCGACGTGCTGTCGGTCGGCCAGACGGTCAAGGTGCAGATCATCAAGATCAACCACGAAACCCATCGCATCAGCCTCGGCATGAAGCAGCTCGAGGCCGATCCCTGGGATGGCATCGAGGCCAAATACCCGGTCGAGACCCGCTTCAAGGGCCGCGTCACCAATATCACCGACTACGGCGCCTTCGTGGAACTGGAACCGGGCATCGAGGGCCTGATCCATATTTCCGAGATGAGCTGGACCAAGAAGAACATCCATCCCGGCAAGATCGTTTCCACCTCCCAGGAAGTGGAAGTGATGGTGCTCGAGGTCGATCCGGTCAAGCGCCGCATCTCCCTTGGGCTCAAGCAGACCATGGACAATCCGTGGACCACTTTCGCCACCCGTTTCCCGACCGGCACCAATATCGAGGGCGAGGTCAAGAACATCACCGAATTCGGTCTGTTCATCGGCCTCGACGGCGATGTCGACGGCATGGTTCACCTGTCCGACCTGGACTGGAACCGGCCCGGCGAGGAAGCCATTCAGGACTACAAGAAAGGCGACATGGTCAAGGCGGTCGTGCTCGACGTCGATACCGACAAGGAGCGCATCAGCCTCGGCATCAAGCAGCTGGCGGGCAATCCGTTCGCCGAAGCCTCGTCCGATCTGCGCAAGGGCGCCTCGGTGACCTGCGAAGTGCTCGACGTCAAGGAAGGCGGGCTGGAGGTCAAGATCGTCGACAGCGATCTGACCGCGTTCATCCGCCGCTCGGACCTGTCGCGCGAACGCTCCGAGCAGCGCCCCGAGCGCTTCTCGGTCGGCCAGAAGGTCGATGCCAAGGTGACCCAGTTCGACAAGAAGAACGCCAAGGTTTCGGTGTCGATCAAGGCGCTGGAAATCGCCGAGGAAAAAGAGGCGGTGGCGCAATACGGTTCGGCCGATTCGGGCGCTTCGCTGGGCGACATCCTGGGCGCCGCTCTCAACCGGGCCCAGGAAGGGACCGGCGACAAGGACGCCTAGCGTCCGGTTGGCCGGCGCCAGCGGCGCCGGCACCATGGTTGAACGGGTGCCGGCTTGCGGCCGGCACCCGCCTATGCGACCGGCCTGGCCCAGAGCGCTCGCGCCCGGCAGACCTGGTGCCCGGCAGATAGAGCTGACCTGCGAGGGGAACCGCTCTTAGGGGAACTACTCGATGTCGCTTGATCCGGATGTGCTCGTGGACCGGCGCCGGCTTTCCCGCAGGGTCAGCCTGTGGCGCGCCGTTGCCTTCGTGCTCGCCCTGGCGGCGCTGGCCAGCGCCGCGGCGCTGATTGGCGGCGGGCCGGCGGCGCTGGGCCGCGGCGAGCATGTCGCGCGCATCGCCATCGAAGGCCTGATCACCGATGACCGCAACCTGCAAAAGCTGATCGAAAGGGCGGCCCGCGACCGCAATGTCAAGGCGCTGCTGCTGGCGATCAATTCGCCCGGCGGCACCACCACCGGTTCGGAAGCGCTCTATCTGGCGATCCGCGAAGCGGCGGAAAAGAAGCCGGTGGTCGCCGTGGTCGGCACGGTGGCGGCTTCGGGCGGTTATATCGCCGCCATCGCCGCCGAGCGCATCATTGCCCGCGGCAATTCCATTACCGGATCCATTGGCGTCCTCTTCCAGTGGGCGCAGGTATCCCAGGCGCTGGAAAATCTGGGGATCAAGTTCGAGGAGGTGAAGAGCGCGCCGCTCAAGGCCGAGCCTTCGCCCTTCACGGTCACGCCGGAGGCGGCGCGCGCCGTCATGCGCGAGATGGTCGCCGATTCCTATCAATGGTTTCTCGACCTGGTGGCGGAGCGGCGCGGCTTTGCCGCCGCCGAGGCGCGCCGCCTTGGCGACGGGCGGGTCTATACCGGCCGCCAGGCCCTATCCGCCGGCCTCATCGATGCCATTGGCGGGGAGAAAGAGGCGGTTGCCTGGCTGGCCGAGAACAAGGGGCTGAGCGCCACCATCAAGGTGCGCGACTGGAAGGCGTCCGGCGATCTTGAGGCGCTGGGGTTGCTGGAGCGGGCGGCCCTTGGCCTGGCGCGGGCCTTCGGCATGCGAGACATATTGGCACCTGTGCTCGATCAATTTGACGCACGCGGAAGGCTGCGTCTTGACGGGCTGGTGTCAGTTTGGCACGCTCCGCAGGACAAGGCGGACTAACCGCCAGCAATAACAGGCATTTTGCCTGTAACGGGAGGCGAAATGATTAAGTCCGAGCTTGTACAGCGTATGGTCAGGGCCAATCCGCATCTGTATCAGCGCGATGTCGAGAACATCGTCAATACCATCGTCGATGAGATCACGGCCGCGCTGGCGGACGGCAATCGGGTCGAGCTGCGCGGGTTTGGTGCTTTTTCGGTGAAGAACCGGCCGGCCCGTGTCGGGCGCAATCCGCGCACCGGAACCACCGTCAAGGTCGATGAGAAAGCGGTGCCTTTCTTCAAGTCCGGCAAGGAAATGCGAGAGCGGCTGAATAAGGACAAGAAGCGCTGACGCAGCTTTCAGCTCCCATTTCCGGCAGTTCGCCAGGCCGCTATCGTACCGGCCGGACAGGGGTGTCATGATCAAGAAATTCGCCTGGGTGCTCATTGGCGGCCCGGTGGCGCTGGTGGTGATTGCCCTCAGCGTTGCCAATCGTCACATGGTGGTCTTCTCCTACGATCCTCTGGGCGGCGGGGATCCCGCGCTGCAACTGAAATTGCCGCTTTTCGTGCTGCTGATGGCCGGCGTGCTGGCGGGCATTGCCGCGGGCGGCGCCGCGGCCTGGTGGCGCCAGGGAAAATGGCGGCGCGCGGCGCGCGAAAACGCCCATCTGGCGGCGCGGCGCCAGCGCGAGGCCGACGAGTTGCGGCGGCGGCTCGATGAAATGGCTACCGCCCGCCTGCCGGCGCCTGGCGAGGAGCACCCGGTGGCCTGACGGCCCCGTTGAGACGGCGGCGCCGGCATCCTATCTGACATGAGGCGGATACCCCGCAACAGACCGCGCCCATGGGCGGCGCCGGGACGGACCGAATGAGCCCGAAGATCAAGATCTGCGGTTTGAACAGCGAAGAGGCGGTGGCGGCGGCCAGGGCCGGCGGCGCCGAATTTGTCGGCTTCGTGTTCTATGCGCCCAGCCCGCGCAATGTGACACCGGAACGGGCGGGGGAACTGGCGGCACCGCTGCGCGGGCGCACCCAGATCGTGGCCCTGACCGTCGATGGCGACGATGACTTGCTGGCGCGGATCGAGGCCGGGCTGCGGCCCGACTGGTATCAGTTTCACGGCAAGGAGAGCGCGGCGCGGGTGCGCGAGATCCGGGCCCGCTTCGGCAAGCCGGTGGCCAAGGCGGTGCATATCGCCAATGCGCAGGATATCGCCGCCGGCGCGCCATACATTGACGCCGCCGATATGCTCCTTTACGACGCCAAGGCTCCGGATACGCTGGCCGGCGCGCTGCCGGGCGGCAACGGCATCTGCTTCGACTGGGACCTGCTGAGAGGTGGCAACCGGGCCTTGCCGGTGATGCTGTCGGGCGGTCTTGATGCCGACAATGTGGCGGCGGCGATAAAGGCGGTGCGCCCGGATGCGGTGGATGTGTCCTCCGGTGTCGAAAAGGCGCCGGGGGTCAAGGATCCCGAGCGCATCGCGCGCTTTATCGAGCGCGTTCGCGCGGCGGGCGAGATGTAGGCCTGGGGGGGCGGGAAGTGGAATCTTGTAATGGAGACCGGGGTGTCGGTTAAGGCGGTCAATTCGTTCCGGAGCGGTCCCGACGAGCAGGGGCGGTTCGGCATTTATGGCGGACGGTTCGTCGCCGAGACGCTGATGCCGCTCATCCTCGAGCTTGAGCGCGCCTATGAGGCGGCCAGGAAAGACCCCGCGTTCCGCGCCGAGATGGACGGCTATCTGACCCATTATGTCGGGCGGCCCAGCCCGCTTTATTTCGCCGAGCGGCTCACCGAGCATTGCGGCGGCGCCAAGATCTATCTCAAGCGCGAGGAGCTCAACCATACCGGCGCCCACAAGGTCAACAATGTGCTGGGGCAGATCCTTCTGGCGCGGCGCATGGGCAAGACCCGCATCATCGCCGAAACCGGCGCCGGCATGCATGGCGTGGCGACCGCCACGCTGTGTGCCCGCTTCGGCCTCGACTGCGTGGTCTATATGGGCGAGGTCGATGTCGCGCGCCAGCAGCCCAATGTATTCCGCATGAAGATGCTGGGGGCGGAAATCGTTCCGGTGCGCTCGGGCGCGAAAACGCTGAAAGACGCGATGAACGAGGCGTTGCGCGACTGGGTGTCCAATGTCGCGGATACCTTCTATTGCATCGGCACCGTCGCCGGCCCGCATCCCTATCCGATGCTGGTGCGCGATTTCCAGTCGGTCATAGGCGAGGAAACGAGAGCGCAGATGCTGGAGGCCGAAGGCCGGCTGCCGGATTCGCTGATCGCCTGCATCGGCGGCGGCTCCAACGCCATGGGGCTGTTCCATCCCTTCCTCGACGAGCCGGATATCGAGATCTATGGCGTCGAGGCGGCGGGCCACGGCATCGAAAGCGGCCAGCACGCGGCCTCGATCGCCGGCGGGCGCCCCGGCGTGCTGCATGGCAACCGCACCTATCTCCTGATGGACGATGATGGCCAGATTTCCGAGGCGCATTCGATTTCCGCCGGGCTTGACTATCCCGGCATCGGCCCGGAACACGCCTGGCTGAAGGATATCGGCCGCGTGACCTTCCTGTCGGCGACCGACGAGGAGGCGCTCAGCGCCTTCCAACTGCTGTCGCGCCTTGAAGGCATCATCCCGGCGCTGGAGCCGGCCCATGCCATCGCCAAGGTTCTGGACCTGGCGCCCGGCAAGGACGCGGACCATCTCATGGTGGTCAACCTGTCTGGGCGCGGCGACAAGGACCTGGCCAGCGTGGCGGAGCATATCGGCGCCGGGGGGCGGCCATGAGCGGGCGGCTGGAAAGACGCTTTGCCGCAACGCGCGGCGCGGGCCGGGCGGCGCTGGTGAGTTTCATCACCGCCGGCGACCCCGATTTCGACATCTCGCTGGCGCTGCTCAAGGCCTTGCCGGGCGCGGGCGCCGACATCATCGAGCTCGGCATGCCCTTTACCGACCCCATGGCCGACGGCCCGGCGATCCAGGCGGCCTCGCTGCGGGCGCTGAAGGCGGGGCAGACCATGGTCCGCACCCTGGAGATGGTGCGTGCCTTCCGCGCCGGCGATAGCGAGACGCCGCTCATCCTGATGGGCTATTACAACCCGATCTACATATACGGCAATGAGCGGTTCCTGGCCGATGCCAAGGCCGCCGGCGTCGACGGGCTTATCATCGTCGATCTGCCGCCGGAGGAAGACGGGGAGCTATGCCTGCCGGCGCAAGCCGCCGGGATCGATTTCATCCGCCTGGCAACGCCGACCACCGACGATGCGCGTCTGGCCAAGGTTCTGAGCAATGCCGGCGGATTCGTCTATTATGTTTCGATTACCGGGATCACCGGCACGGCGGCGGCGGACCCGGACGCGGTTTCCGGCGCCATATCGCGCATCAAGGCGCATACGGCGCTGCCGGTGGCGGTCGGCTTCGGCGTTTCGACGCCGCAGCAGGCCGGCGCCATCGCCGCGGCGGGCGCCGATGGCGTGGTCGTCGGGTCGGCCCTGGTGCGGGCGCTGGAGAAGAGCCTGGAGGAAGCGGGAGAGGGTGCCGGTATCGCGGCGGTCAGCGATCTGGTGCGCGGCTTGGCGGACGGCATTGCCACCGCCGGCAGGAAGAAGGCAGAAACGGCCGCGCAGGCCGGGTAAGATGGTCAATAGCGTTGGCGCGGGCGAGCGAACCCGCGGAAGGTGAGTGGCGTGAACTGGATCAACAATGTCGTCAGGCCGAAGATCAGCGGCATCCTGCGCAAGCGCGTGGTGCCGGACAATCTTTGGGTAAAATGCCCGGAAACCGGGCAGATGGTTTTTCATCGCGATCTGGAGGCCAATCAGTTCGTTGTGCCCGGATCGGGCTATCACATGCGCATGTCGGCCCAGGTGCGGCTGGCGGCACTGTTCGATGGCGGTGAATTCGACAAGATAGCGCTGCCCGAAGTTGCTCTGGACCCGCTCAAGTTCCGCGACGAGCGGCGCTATACCGACCGCGTCAAGGATTCGCGGGCCAAGACGTCGATGTCGGATGCGGTGCTGCTCGGCGCCGGCAAGCTGGACGGGCTGGCGGTTGTCGCCGGGGTGCAGGATTTCGACTTTCTCGGCGGGTCGCTCGGAATGGCGGCGGGCGAAGCGGTGATCACCGGCATGCAGACTGCGGTCAAGCGCAAGTGCCCCTTCATCATTTTCACCGCTTCGGGCGGCGCCCGCATGCAGGAGGGTATCCTGTCCTTGATGCAGATGCCGCGCACCACGGTCGCGGTGCAGGAAATGCGCGAGGCCGGGTTGCCTTATATTGTGGTGCTGACCAATCCGACGACAGGCGGCGTCACGGCCTCCTATGCCATGCTGGGCGATATCCACATTGCCGAGCCGGGCGCGCTGATCTGTTTCGCCGGTCCGAGGGTTATCGAGCAGACGATCCGCGAGAAGCTTCCCGACGGCTTTCAGCGCGCCGAATATCTGCGCGACCACGGCATGGTCGACATGGTGGTGCATCGCCACCAGATGCGCGAGACGCTGAGCCGGCTGTGCCGCATGCTGACCGGCAAGCCCGCTTTGGCAGCGGGCGCGCGCAAGCTCAACGGTCCATCGTCCGCCGCCGCCGCGGGCGGCAATTCGGGAAGCAGCCCTGGCGCCAGCGCCGGGACAACCGCCTAGACTGGCCATGATGCGCATTGGGCGCGGTTCGGCTCCTTGATCGTCAGGCCGGAACAGATTCGGCCATGCCGCGGGCCGGGAGAACGGATCGGCGCCGATGAATGACAGCGACACAATCCTCAAGCGGCTGCTGTCGCTGCACCCCAAGCGCATCGATCTTTCGCTCGGCCGCATCGAGCGCCTGCTCGAGGCATTGGGCCATCCCGAAAAACGGCTGCCGCCGGTCATCCATGTCGCCGGCACGAACGGCAAGGGGTCGGTGACGGCCTATTGCCGCGCCGTGCTGGAAACGGCCGGCTGCCGGGTCCACGTCTATACCTCGCCGCATCTGGTGCATTTCCACGAGCGCATCCGCCTCGCCCATGCACAGTGCAGCGCCCCGGTCGGCGAAAGCGAGCTTGCCGCCGCCCTCGACCATTGCGAAAGGGTCAATGACGGCGCCCCCATCACCTTTTTCGAGATCACCACCGCGGCGGCCTTCCACCTCTTTGCCCGCCACGAGGCCGACTATCTGGTGCTGGAGGTCGGGCTTGGCGGGCGGCTCGACGCCACCAATGTCATCGAGCGCCCGGCGGTCAGCGTCATCACCCAGATCGCCCTCGACCATCCCGAGTTCCTCGGCGACACACTGGCCCTGGTGGCGCGGGAAAAGGCCGGCATCATGCGCCGCGGCGTGCCCTGCGTGGTGGCGAAGCAGGACGACGAGGTGCTGTCGGTGCTGCGCACCGAGGCGGCCAGGGCCGGGGCGCCGCTGCTGGTTTCAAATGAGGAATGGCAGGCCATCGAGCAGCAGGGCCGGCTGGTGTTTCAGGATGAGGACGGCTTGCTCGACCTGGCGCTGCCGCGCCTGCCCGGGCGCCATCAGATCGAGAATGCCGGAACCGCGATCCGGGCGCTGAGAAGCGCTGCCGGCGGCCGCCTGGCGCCCGAAACAGTCGATGCCGGCCTGGCGCGGGTCGACTGGCCGGCGCGCATGCAGAGGCTGGGTCCGGGGCGGTTATGGACCTATCTGCCCGCGGACGCCGAGTTGTGGCTCGATGGCGGCCATAATCCGGCCGCCGGCCTGGTCCTTGCGCAGGCGATGTCGGAACTGGAGGAGCGGGTTTCGCGGCCTCTGGTGCTGGTCACCGGCATGATCAATTCCAAGGACGTGGCCGGCTTTCTCGCTCCCTTTGCAGGGCTTGCCAGCGGGGTGGTGACGGTGACCATACCGGGCGAGGAGAACGCCGTGCCGGCGGGGGACCTGGCCGCCATCGCCCGCGCTGCTGGGCTGGCGGCGCAGGAGGCGGGATCGCTGGAACAGGCGCTGGCCAAGGCGGGGCAGGGCACGTCCTCGCCGCGGATCCTGATCTGCGGCTCGCTCTATCTGGCGGGCCGGGTGCTCGCCGCCCATCAGGCTTGAGTGGCAAAAAGAAGCCGCGCCGCAAGGCATGCGGCGCGGCGTGAATGGTTGGGGCCGAAACAGCGGGCTAGATCGACTGCTTGATCCAGTCGACGAGGCGGCTCTTGGGCTGCACGCCGACCTGGGTTCCGGCAACCTCGCCGTTCTTGAACAGCATCAGGGTCGGAATGGCGCGCACGCCGTATTTGGACGGGGTGTCCGGATTCTCGTCGATATTGATCTTGGCGATCTTGACCTGGCCGGCCATTTCACCGGCGATCTCCTCCAGCGTCGGCGCAATCTGCTTGCAGGGGCCGCACCATTCGGCCCAGAAATCGACCACGACCGGGGTCGAAGAGCCCAGAACGTCTGCATCGAATGATGCGTCCGACACTTTGTCTGCCATGAAATCCTCGCTTAGGTGTGCTGCGGCTGCCACGGCGCCGGCTTGGCGCCCGGTTGTCTTGCGGTCAAGGTAGGAACGCCCTTGTGCCGCGTCAAGGCGCGATGGCGGCGGAATGGCCGCCGGAGGCGTTGCCGGGGCCGGCGGCGGCGGCGCGGTCGAGCATCGCGGCGGGGATCTCCATGGCACTGGGAGCGGCGGTCCAGACGATGAAGGCGCGGATCGCCTTGCCGGGAAACAGCTTTTCCAGGAGCAGGCGGTAGGCGGCCAGCTGGCCGATATAGGCCGGGGCGATCTCCTGTGCCCTTTGCGGCACAAGGCGGTCGCTCTTGTAATCGGCGATGAGCACGCTGTCGGGGCCGATGGCGAGGCGGTCGATCTGTCCCGAGACGATCATTTCGCGCCCCCCCTCAGAAGCGATTCGCCCGGCAAGCGGCACCTCGGCGCGGCTGGCGGGCGAAAACAGTTCCTGCAGTTCGGGCCGGGCGAAAAGGGCGAGAACCTCGGCGGCGATCTCGCCGCGGCCGGTTTCGGAAAAGCCGGGGGCAAGCGCGCCAAGCGCCCGCGCCGCGGCGCCTTCGCGCTCGCCCGGCGCCAGACCGGGCAGGAGTTCGAGCAGGCGATGGATCGCGGTGCCGCGTGCCAGCGCCTGTGCCCTGCCGCCGCCGGCGCCAGACCCAGCGCCCTGGCCATCGGCGCGCCCGCCCGCTTCGTCCTCCGAGGCGGCAAAGCGCGACGGGGCGATGCGGGCGGCCCGGGGCGGCGGCGGCGGCGCGGCCGCCGTCGCCCATCCGGGAAGGCCGCCTGATCCGGGCGGCGGCGCCCCGGCGCCGGGCGCAGCTGTGATCACATCCTGCTCGTCCTTCGCCGCGCCGCGCTCGAAACGCGCAACCTTTGCTCCGTCGAGATCATGGGCGGCGCCGGCGACAACCGGGCGCAGCGCGTTTTCGATCATCTCGTACCAGCTGCCCTCGGCTGCTTTCGTGCTCTTGCCGCCCAGGGCGCCGCAGACATAGAGGCAGTCCTCGGCCCTGGTCATGGCGACATAAAGCAGGCGGCGATATTCGGCCATGGCGGCGGCCTGAACCGCCTCGCGGGCGCCGAGAATCGCCGCAGGCTGGGTTTCCCTGTCGCCGCGCAGCCAGACCAGCGCCGGCGCGCCATGAGGGCGCGCGGGGTCGGGAACCGGGAGCAGCGGCCCGTCATAACGTCCGCCCGGTACGTCGCAGGTATCGGGCAGAATGACGATGGGAGCTTCCAGTCCCTTGGCGCCGTGGACGGTCATGATGCGTATCTCGCCGGCGTCCTGGTCCATGTTGCGCTTGATCTCGCGCGACTGGCCGCGCATCCAGGAAAGGAAGCCCTGCAGGCTGGGGGCGCCGAGCTGTTCATAGCGCAGCGCGAGGGCGAGGAATTCGTCGATGGCATCGCCAGCCTCGGGGCCGAGGCGCGACGTCAGGGCGCGGCGGCCGCGCTGGCCTTCGCCGGTCAGCAGGGCGGCGAAAAAATCGAAGGGCCGGGCAAAATCGGCGCGCGCCAGCAGGGCGCCAATGCGCTCATGGGCGCGGGCAAACCGGGCCTCGCCGCGGCGGGTGCGCAATTCGGCCCACAGGCTGCCCTTGCGCCCGGCGGCAAGCTCCAGCAGGTCCTCCTCGCCGAGGCCGACAAGCGGGCTCTTGAGCAGGGTGGCGAGGGAAAGATCGTCCTCGGGAAGAAGGGCGACGTCGCCCGCCGTCATCAGGTCCATGACGGCGATATGGTCCTGGACAACGAGGCGGTCGGCGCCGGCGACCGGAATATCGAGGCCGCGCAGGCAGGAAATCAGGACATCGACGAATTCGTTGCGCCGTCGCACAAGGATCAGGATGTCGCCGGGCCGGATGACGCGGCCCCTGGCTTGCAGCATCTTGCCCTTGGCCAGCCAGCAATTGATGGTGGCGGCGATGCGCTGGGCGAGGCGTGCTCGCGGGCTTTCCATGTCGATGCGGTCGAGCGGCGCCGCCCAGTGATCCGGCTTGCTCCGTTCGACCACCTCCTCCGGCGGCCAGATCTCGACCAGGCCCGGGGCGTCGGCACGGTGCGGGGTGTGGCTGATCGGGGTTTCGCCGGCGGCAAGCCCGGCCCTGGCCTGGGGCGGCGCGAAAACGCGGTCCACCGCTTCCAGCACCGCCGGGCCGGAGCGGAAGGATACGGTGAGCGGCACCTGCCGCCAGGCCAGAGCGGCCGCTTCGCTGCGGCGGGCGAAGAACTTGCGCATGTCGTCGAATTTTTCCGGGTCGGCGCCCTGGAAAGAATAGATCGACTGCTTGCCGTCGCCGACCGCGAAGATGGTGCGGGCGACCTCGCGCGCGCCGCTTCCCGAAAGCGCTTCCTCTGCCAGGGCGGCGATGATCGCCCATTGCGCCGGGCTGGTGTCCTGAGCCTCGTCGACGAGGATATGATCGATACCGCCGTCGAGCTTGTAGAGCACCCACTGAGCGTCCTCGCGGCGGGTGACAAGGGCCAGCATGGCGCCGATCAGGTCCTCATAGTCGAGCATGCCGGCGGCGCGCTTGAGTTCGCCATAGCGGGCGACAATGCCATGGGCGAGGCGGAACAGGGCGGCGCTGGCCTCGAAGCTCTCCTGCGCCTGGATGGCGGATATCGCTGCGGCGAGGCGGTTCTGCTCGGCGGCCAGGATATCGGCGAGCGCAGGGTTGGCGGCGGTCAGGGTCTTGGTCATCAACCTGGCGCGCGGTTTTTCCTTCTGGGTGAAAAAGACGCTGAGGAAGGCGGCGCGGCGCGCCTCTGCCGCCGCGGCAAGGGCGCCGGCGAGGGCCGCCCCGAGGTTCTGGTCCTGCGCGCTGCCGCTGTTGAGGATTTCTATCGCCGGCGGCCATTCGGCGGCGGGAAACAGCGTGGCATCGAGCAGACCGGCGCGCATCGCGGCGGCGTCGCCGGCCTCGTCGGCGCCAAGAAGGTAGGCGAGATGGGCCAATGCCGGCTCCAGCCCGCCGCGCTCGCCGGTCCAGCGTTCCAGCTGGCCGCGCTGGGCAATCACAGTCGCGAGCAGGGCGAAAAATCCGCCATCGCCGGTGCGGGCGGCGACAATGTCGAGGGCGCGGGCGAGGGGGCTGTCCGGCGATGAATCGGCCAAGACGAGGATCTCGCCCTGGGCTTTGGCACGCAACTCGGTGGCGGTGGCATCGTCCAGCACATCGAAATGGGCCGGCACATTGGCCTCGAAGGGGAAGCGGTGCAATACCCGCTCGGCAAAGGCGTGAATGGTCTGGATCTTCAGCCCGCCCGGCGTCTCCAGGGCCTCGGCGAAAAGGCGCCGCGCCCGCGCCAGGCTGGCGGCATCGGGCGTCTCGCCTTCCAGATCCTCCAGAAGCCGGGTCAATTCGCCGTCGGGCAGGGTGGCCCAGCGGCCAAGCTCGAGAAAGACCCGCTTGGCCATTTCCGCGGCGGCGGCGCGGGTGAATGTGAGGCAGAGGATGCGCCCCGGGGCGACGCCCTGGCGCAACAGGCGCAACACGCGGCGGGCGAGAACGAAGGTCTTGCCCGACCCGGCGCTGGCATTGACCCAGGCCGAGGCGGCGGGATCGGCCGCTGCCGCCTGGTCGGGCGTCGGCCCGCTGCGTCTGGCGCCGGACGCGGTCATTGGCTCTCCCCGGCGGCATCGCGCGCCCATTCCTTGACCCTGGCCAGATGGTCGTAGTCGGCATATCTGGAGGCGAACATGGGGTGGGGACGCGACAGATAGGGCACCGCCTCGTTGTCGAAGGCGGCAATCTTGCGCGTCAGCCCGGCCAGGGCCTCGGCACCGAGGGCGCTGGCGCCGCCAGTGGCGATGTCGGCGATCTTTCCCGGCGGCTCGGCGCCGGAAAGCGAAATATAGGCCAGCCTTGCCACCGGGCAGGCGCCAATGCCGTCAGGGGCGAAACCGCCGGCTTCGGCAATGGCCGCTTCCAGCGACAATTGAGGGATCAGACCGCTTTCGACCTGCGAGGGCGATGGCGTCGTCCCGGTCTTGTAATCGATGATCTCCAGGGTGCCGTCGCCCATGAGGTCGATGCGGTCGGCGCGCCCGCTCAAGGTGAAGGTCCCTGCGGGCGCTGGAATGGCGATCTCGCCGCGCCGCTCGGTAAAGGAGGCGGCAATGAGGGCGCTGCCTGCGGCGTGGGTTTCGGCGAACCAGCGGGCGGCGCGGACAAAGCGCCGCCACCAGAAGGCCTTGATCTCCGGGGCATCGGGCAGGGTCTCAAAGAGCCCGGCGCCGATCGCCATCAGGCGCCGCGCCGCCTGCTCGCCGGTTTCTCCGCCATGGCGCGGCGCCTGGTCGATAAAGCGCTGAAGCGCGGCGTGAATGATGGTGCCGCGGTCGGCGGCGCTTGGTCCTTGATCCAGCGCCTCGAGCGGGGCCAGCTTGAGGACATGGCGGGCATAGATGGCATAGGGGTCGCGGTTCCAGGTCTCGATTTCGGTAACCGAAAGGCGGCGCGGGCGCAGCGCCAGTGGCGGCCGCGGCCGGGGGGCGGGCGCCGGCGCCCACTCGGCGGTGGCATCGAGCGCGCGGGCGACGGCAAGCCACTTGTCGCCGCGGGCCTGCGCCTGGTCGAGAATACCGCCCGCCGGGTCGACCGCCCGCAGGCGCAACAGCCAGCGCGATTCGCCGCAAGGGTCGCCGTCGCGCCGGTCGGCCCTGGTCAGGATGACTTCGGGCGCGGCAAAGCCTTGGGCGAAATCATGGGCGGCAAGGCCGATGCGCCGTTCCGGCGGCGGCAGGCCAAGGGCGTCGCGCATCGGCCGGCTGAGCCAGGGATCGCCCGCCGTTTCGCCGGGCCATATGTTTTCGTTGAGGCCGGCGAGAATGATGCGATCGAAACTGAGGAGCCGCGCTTCGAGCAGGCCAAGGATGTGCAGGCGGGGGTGGGCCGGTCCTTGCGGGCGCACCGGCTGACCGGAGATGAGGGTAGTGAACAGCGCGGGATAGGCGCCGGGGGCGACCCGCCAGCCGCCATCCGGTTGCGCCGCGGCGGCATCGAACATGGCGCGGAGGGCGGCGCCGGCGGGTCCCGCATAGAGCCTCTCCCCGGACAGCGCGCTGCCCCCGGTTCGCTCATTGCCGGCGAAGTTTTCGCAAAGGGCGCGGTGGCGGGCGAAAAGCTCCGCCAGCGGCGCCCTGGACTGCTCGATGCCGGCCATGCCGCTCGCGGCAAGGGCGGCGGCGAGGCGTTCGACCAGCGCGCCGGCAAGCTCCCAGTCGGCGGCGCCCAGGCGCGCGCGGGCGGGGTCGCGGTCGGCGCCCGATTCGCTGTTCGCGCGTGCGCCGGCCAGGCGCGTGCGCAGGGCCGCCAGATCGGGGGCCAGGCGCGGTCCCCGCAACACCGCGATCTCAAGAATGCGGGCGGCGCGGCGCAATTCGGCCGGTGCCATGCCAAGGCCAGCCAGCGGGTGCTTGAGCAGGGCGAGCAAGGGCACCGGGCGCAGTCCCTCGCACATGATTTCAGCAACCAGACGGGCAAAAAGGCCGGGCGGCGTGGCGGCAAGCGAGATCCCGGCGCTGTCGTCGACGGTCAGGTTCCAGCGCCCCAGTTCGGCGGCGACGCGGCGCGCCAGGGCGCGGTCCGGGGTGATCAGGGCGGCGCTTTGGCCGGCGGTTTCGATGCATTCCCGCATCGCCAGGGCAATGGCCAGCGCCTCTTCCTCGATGGTGCGGGCGGCGATCAGGGTCAGTCCCTGTCCGGCGCCGGCGAGGCGGTGCGGCGTGCTGCCGTCCAGCGCCAGATGCCAGCTGTCGGTACGCGGCGCCGGGCGCATTGCCTCGCGGGCGAGGGCGGCCCGCGAGGCCCTGGGAGCGGCGCCCAGGGCGCGCACCTGATCGCGCGAAACGCCGATGCGCGCCAGCAGCAGGGCCATGCCGTGCTGGGGGTGGGACGGCGCGGCAAGGATGCCGGACCAGTCACCCTCGTCGCTGTCGAGGTCGAGGCCGGGCAGCACCACGGCGCCGGCGGGCAGGCGGGCAATGGTGCCGAGCAGGTCGGCGGTGGCGGGAATCGAACCGGTGGATCCGGCGGCGATCACCGGCGCGGCGGGGCGCAGGCGGGCGAGGCGACGGGTTTCCATTGCAAGCAGGAGGTCGCGGCGGGCGGCCGGCGAGATAAGGCCGCGCTGGCCAAGGTGTTCGGGCCAGGCGCCACTGACAATCTGGAGAAAATCGAGGGTGACCTGCCAATGGCGCGAAAAACCCTCGGGCACGATCTCGGCAAGGCGGGCCGGGTCGATACCTTCGGTCTCGAGGCTGTCCATGAAATGAGCAAGATCGCCGGCAAGGCGGACCGCCATGGCCGCGGAGCCGGGCTTGCGCATCGCGGCATCCCTGGTGGGGTCAGGCTCAGCAGGCGATACCTTTTCGCCCCAGGCTTCGATGAGGCGGCCCAGGGTCACAACGCGCTCCAGGGCGCCGATGGCCGGCGGCGGCAGATCGGCAAAGGCGCGTTGATCGGGGAAGTCGGCGGCGAGTTCGTCATCGCCGGGGGCGCCGCCCTGGAGCGCCAGTTCGGCCAGGTCGACATCGCCCAGGGCGCGGATGGCGGGAAGCAGCAGCGGCGCGCCGCCATTGGCCTCAACGAGGGCATCGCCAAGCGCCCGGCAGGCGCGCCGGGTCGGCAGCAAGACCGTGGCTTCGGCGAGGGCGAAGGGGCTGGCGGACCTCGCGGCCTGGTCGGCGGCGGACGGCTTCTCGCCGATCAGCGCGCCGTCGATGAGGGCACGGGCGAGGCGGGGCAGAAAGGCGTCCCCGGGTGCGATGGTCCATACCCTCGCGGTGTCTCCTCCGGCCGTGGCGGGTTTGTCCATGGCGCGGGCGCTCCCGGTTACCTGGTCGTGGTGGCGGCAAGAAACTCTTCGGCCTGCCGTAGCGCTTGCGGCGTGCCGACATGCATCCAGTCCCCCTCGTGGACGAGACCGAACAGGCGCCCGGCGGCAATGGCGCGGTCGAAAAGGATGTTCAGCGAAAAGGCGCCCCTGGGCGCGCCGGCGAACATTTTCGGGCTGAGAATGGCAACGCCCATATAGGCGAGGGCGGCGGTGTCGCCAGCGCCGGCGCGGGTAAGCCGGCGATCGGCGCCAAGGCGGAAATCGCCGGGGCCGTCAAAGCCGATGCCGCGCTCGGGCGCGATCAGCAGCAGCACGCCATCCATCTGCTTTTCATCGAACATCTCGGCGAGGCGCAGCAGCGCCGGCGACGGGCCATCACGCCAGGTCGAATCGGAATTGATGAGAAAGAAGGGCCGCGAGCCGATGAGCGGCAGCGCCTTGGCGATGCCGCCGCCGGTGTCGAGCAGTTCCCCGCGCTCGTCGGAAATGAGAACGGCGGGGGCGATGCGGGTCTTCACATGGTCGATGATCTGCTCGCCGAGGTAATGCACATTGACGATGGCGTGGCGCACGATGGTGGCATCGAGCAGGTCGAGGGCGCGGTCGAGCAGGGTCTTGCCGGCAAGCTTCACCAGCGGCTTGGGGCGGGTTTCGGTCAGCGGGCGCATGCGCAGGCCCTTGCCCGCGGCCAGCACCATGGCGGTCGCGGGTATGCGGATCCTGTGGCGGTGCAGCGTCATCGCTCGCCCTGTTCCGGTTTGGCGGCGCCGGGGATCTGCGCCAATGCGACGGGGTCGAAGACACAGGGCAGCCAGCGCCGGTACCAGCCGGCCAGTCCTTCAAGGGCAGGGTGGGCGAGATTGCGCGCCAGATAGCGGGCAATGCGCGGCAGATGGCGCAGATAGGCGCCCTTGCCGTCGCGCCGCCAAAGCCGGGTGAAGATGCCGAGGATCTTGGTATTGCGCTGGGCGCCGAGGGTGGCGAAGGCGGCGGAAAAAGCCGCTTCGTCAAAAGCGTCATCGGCCCGCGCGGCGGCGATATAGCGCTCATAGAGGCCGGCCATCAGTTCAGCGTCCATGTCGATGCGGGCATCCTGGATCAGCGATACCAGATCATAGGCCGGATGGCCGAAGACGGCGTCCTGAAAATCGATGAGGCCGATGCGGGCCAATCCGCCGCGCCAGCCCAGCCAGATCAGGTTGGGGGAGTGGAAATCGCGCAGGGACCAGACCCGGCGCTGGCGCTCCAGGCTGGCGAAGAGCGGCTGCCAGAGGGCGGCAAACTCAGCCCGCGCTTGCTCCGGCAGCTGGCGCGCAAAGGCGGGGGCGAACCAGTCGAGGACAAGCTCGCTCTCGATTTGCAGCGCGGCGGGAGAATAATCGGCGAGGATATGGTGCTCGCCATTGCCGAGTGGGGCCTGGCGCGGCCAGTCGAGGCTGTGCATTCGGGCCAGAAGGTCGACGGCCACGCCATAGCGCGCGCCGTCGGGCCGCCCGGCCTCGTCCAGCAGGGTATCCGAACCCAGATCCTCGAGCAGGACGAAGCCGTGTTCGAGATCGACGGCGTGGATCCGGGGCGCCGAGAGATCATGACGGCGCAGTTCGCCGGCAATGGCGACGAAGGCACGGACGTCCTCGGCGAGATGGACCAGGGCGCTGTAGCTCTTGCCGTCGCGGATCGGCGGGCCGTCGGGCTGGCGCGGCGCGTTCATGAACACGGCGCGCTCGGCGCCGCGGACAAGGCGTTCATAGGCCCGGTTCGAGGCGTCGCCATGGAGGAAGCTGCGCGCCGCTTCGCCCCATCCGGCGCCCTTGAGAAAGTCCGCGATCTGGCGCAGGCGGGTCAGGCGCGCCGCCCAGGGGCCATGGCCGGTTAGGCGCAGCTGGCGGGCATCGGGTGTGCCGCCGGGATCGAGACGCAGGTCGAGGCGCCCGGCTGGCAGCGTGGCGCCGGCATGTTCGGGCCATTCGATCAGCACCAGATCATGCTCCAGCGCGTCGTCGAAACCGAGTTCGTCCAGCTCGCCGGGGTCGGACAGCCGGTAGAGATCGAAATGGGCGACGGGGAGGCGCTGCAGATCATAGGCCTGGACCAGGGTGAAGGTCGGGCTCGGCACCTCGCCGATCACCTGGGGGGCGGCGATGGCGCGGATTAGCGCCCTGGCGAAGGTGCTCTTGCCGGCGCCCAGGGCGCCGTAAAGCGCGATGACATCGCCGGGGCGAAGCGACGGCGCGAGATCAGCGGCGAAGCGTTCCAGGGCGTCCTGGGACGCGACCTCGAACTGCCAGACGGATTCCTTGGCGGCATCCATGGCGGATCGTCAGCCGGCGGCGGCGGGCCGGGCCAGGCCGTCCGGTGCCGGACCGTCCTGACGCTCCGGGCGCTCGCTGGCAGAAAGGATCTGCCGCGCCTGGCGGCGGCGGGCCGCGGCCTGGGGCGAAATCGGAAAGATGCAGGTGATGGTGGTGCCCTGGCCGGGAACGGACCGCAGTTGAACCTCGCCGCCGTGAAGCTCGACCAGGCTCTTGACCAGAGACAGGCCGAGGCCGGCGCCGCGCTGGCCCGCGCCCGGAGCGAGGCTTTCAAAACGCTCGAACACTACTTCCTGCATCTCGGGGGGAATGCCGCGGCCCTGATCGGCAACCTCGAGACGGACCTCGTCGTCCTCGCGCGAGCAGGTGACCGATATGCTGCCGCCGGGATTGGAATGGGAAATGGCGTTGGACACCAGATTGAACAGGATCTGGGTCAGGCGCTTGCCATCGGCGAGGAAGGTGCCGATGTCACCGGACTCGGCAAGCTCAAGGGTCAGGTCGGCCTGGCGGATGCGGTCTTCGAGGCCCTGGGCCGCGGTCCGCATGATCTCGTCGATACTGACCGGCGCCAGTTCCAGTTCCATGGTTCCGGCATCGATGGTGGCGAGGTCGAGAATGTCATTGATGATGGCGAGAAGGGAGTGGCTCGAGGACAGCACGTGGCCGGCATATTCGCGCTGCTTGTCGTTGAGAGGGCCGGTGGCCTCGCGCGCCAGCAGGTCGGTGTAGCCGGTAATCGTGGTCAGGGGCGCCCGCAGCACATAGGAGACATGGCGGATAAAGGCGGACTTGATCTTGCTGGCCTGTTCCAGGGCCTCGTTGCGCTCGCGCAGGGCGCGTTCGGCCAGGGCGGTATCGGTCACATCGACATAGGTGACCAGGGTGTCGCCGCCGGGCAGGGGCACAAGCAGGCAGTCCACGACGCTCTGGTCCGCGCGTTCCAGGCGCAGGGTATCGGTCTGGCGGGCATCGCCGAGGGCGGTAATGCGTCCCTTGATGCGGCTCCACACGCCGGCGTCGTCGACCAGGGCCCGCGACCAGGCAATGAGCTGATCGATGCGCGGCCCGGCATCGAGATCGGCGACCGGCAGGCGCCACATCCTGGCGAAGGCGGCATTGTAGAGACGCAGACGGCCGTCACTCGTAAACAGCGCCACGCCCTCGGCAAGATTGTCGAGGGTCTCGCTCTGCACCTTCATCATCGCGGTGTGGCGGCTCTTGAGCGCCAGGGTTTCGGTGACATCGTCATAGAGATAGGTAACCCCGCCCTGGGGGTGGGGCTCGGCGACGGCGCGCAGGGTTTGCCCATCGGGCAGGTGCCACAATTGACGGCTGGGTTCCAGGCTCGAATAGCTCTTGAGCTGCTGGGCCTTCCACTTGCGGTAGTCGGGCTGCTCGGGCAGGCGCTCGGCGCTGCGCAGGCGATCGAGAATCTCGCCGTCGGTGGGGGCGCTGTCGAGCCATTTGGCGTCGAGTTGCCACAGCTTGCGATAGGCCGCGTTGGCAAAGCGCAGCTTGGTATCGGCGCCGAAAATGGCGACCGCGGTGTTGATCTGGTCGAGGGTGCGGGCATGGGAGTCGATAAGTCGGCTCATATCGTCGCGCAGAGCCTCGGTTTCGGAGACATTCTGCGCCAGGCCGGCCTCGCCCTTGCCGAGGCGCACGGCCGAGATCTCGAAGGTCGTCCGTTCGCCGGTTGCGCTGCCGGACATGTTGATGCTCGCGGTGCGGTGGTGGCGGGCGGACTGGGCGAGGGCGCCGGCGACGGCCTTGCAGGTTTCGGGGTCGAACAATTCGCGCGCGGAAGCCAGGGCTTCGCCGCTGCCGTTGCAGCCGAGAGCGCGGGCATAAGCGGAATTGACCCAGCGCAGGGTTCCGTTTTCGTCCCGGATCCAGGCCGGCGCCGGCACGCTGTCGAGCAGGTCGCGCAAACCGGCGGCCTCGCTTTCGAGCGCCGCCAGGCGTTCGTGCAAACGCATTTGTTCGAGGCGATCGGCGGAAATTGCGCGCAGGATGAGGACGGGTAAGCCTCCAGCGGTCCGCCCCAGAGCCTCAAGTCGCTCGCCGTCGCTGGTCCGGATCATGGTGGCGAAGCCCTCGCCGCCGGCCCGTAGCCGGGCCAGCGCCTGCTCCAGCGCCGCAGCGGTGGCAGGCTCGATCCAGGCCCGGAAATTGGCGATTGCCGAAGCTTCCCGCGGCAGGTTCTCGATGCCAGCGAGGCTGCCGTGGAGCGAAATGCCGCCCGGGCCATAGACAATCGACAGCTGGCCCTGAGCCTCCAGCAAACCTTCGGCGCGGTCGATATCGGCTTGCAGCGCGATGAACTGGGATTGCTGACCGGCGAGCAGGCGGGCGGCGCTGCGGCGCGCCGAGATGAGGCCGAAGGCGAGCAGCAGGGCGGCGGCGGCCAGGGAAAGCAGGATGCTGGTGGTGGCAAGGGTTCGCGGGTCCACCGCGGCCCACAGGCCCGACTTGTCGCCGGGCGAAGGCAACAGCGCGGCGGCTGCCGGCGAGGCCTTCAGTGCCGCCGCCAGCAGGACGAGAGGAGCGCAGGTCCTTCGGCCAATGATGATGCCCCGGTCCAGAGCCGGCATGAAAGCGATCCCCCACCATTCGCAGTTCCGGCAAGGCCGCGTTCCGGGTTGAAGCGGCTGGCCGCGATCAATTGCGAATCAGTAAGAAATCTAACCGGAATTGCCGACTCTGCCCACCGGGGAATAAAAGCTTCCGGCGGGCTGGGCGCGGCAACCAGGGCGCTGGCGCGCGCTCCGGCGGCATGAAACGGGCCGCGCCGAAGACCCGCGGGCGGGCCTGGCGCCGAGAGGCAAATTCCGGCCGGACCGTTTCAATCCGGCCGGATCACGCTCTAGTAGCGGTAGGCGTCGCTCTTGTAGGGGCCGGCAACCTCGACGCCGATATAGGCGGCCTGGTCGGGGCGCAGCCGGGTCAGCTTGGCGCCGAGCTTGTCGAGATGCAGGCGGGCAACCTTCTCGTCCAGGTGCTTGGGCAGCACATAGACCTTGTTTTCATATTTCTCGCCATGGGCCCAGAGTTCGATCTGGGCCAGGGTCTGGTTGGTGAAGGACGCCGACATGACGAAGCTGGGATGGCCGGTGGCGTTGCCCAGGTTGAGCAGCCGGCCCTCCGACAGCAGCAGGATGCGCTTGCCATCGGGAAACTCGATCATGTCGACCTGAGGCTTGATATTGGTCCATTTGAAATTCTTCAGGTCGGCGACCCGGATCTCATTATCGAAATGGCCGATATTGCCGACGATGACCATGTCCTTCATCGCCCGCATGTGATCGACGGTGATGACGTCCTTGTTGCCGGTGGTGGTGATGACGATATCGGCGTCGGGCGCGGCGTCGTCCAGGGTCACCACCTCGAAGCCGTCCATCGAGGCTTGCAGGGCGCAGATGGGATCGATCTCGGTCACTTTCACGCGCGCGCCGGCGCCGCGCAGGCTGGCGGCCGAGCCCTTGCCGACATCGCCATAGCCGCAGACGATGGCCACCTTGCCGGCCATCATGACATCGGTGCCGCGGCGGATGCCGTCGACAAGGCTCTCCTTGCAGCCATATTTGTTGTCGAACTTCGACTTGGTGACGGAGTCGTTGACGTTGATGGCGGGGAACGGCAGGTCCCCCTTCTTCTGCATTTCATAAAGGCGCAGGACGCCGGTGGTGGTTTCTTCCGAGACCCCCTTGATGGAATCGCGGATGGCCGAGAACCAGCCCGGCGAGGACGCCAGGCGCGTCTTGATTCGGGAGAAAAGCTCGGTTTCTTCCTCGTTGCCGGGATTGGAAATGACGCTGGCATCCTTTTCCGCCTTGGCGCCAAGGAGGATATAGAGCGTGGCGTCGCCGCCATCGTCGAGGATCATGTTGGCGCTCTTGCCATCCGGCCAATCGAAAATGCGGTCGACATATTCCCAGTATTCGGCAAGGGTCTCGCCCTTCTTGGCAAAGACCGGCGTGCCCTTCACCGCAATCGCAGCGGCGGCATGATCCTGGGTCGAAAAGATGTTGCACGAGGCCCAGCGCACTTCGGCGCCGAGGGCCTGAAGGGTCTCGATCAGCACCGCGGTCTGGATCGTCATGTGCAGGCAGCCGGCGATGCGCGCGCCCTTGAGCGGCTGGCTGGCGCCATATTCCTCGCGGCTGGCCATGAGGCCCGGCATTTCGGTTTCCGCAATCACCAGTTCCTTGCGGCCCCAGTCGGCAAGCGCGATATCGGCGACGATATAGTCGGCATTGGCGGGCATTTGGCGTCCTTTCCAGATTCATGTTAGCGCGGGGCGCAGGCCGGCTGGCCGCGGCGCGAAGACGGTGCTGGCGCTTTCTATAGCAATGGAGCACCACAGGTTCAACAAAGATATAAAGATTTCTTTATGTGCGGGCGCCGCCATGGGGCCAGGCAGGTGCCGCCGGCGTCAATCCTCGTCGAAGCGGCTTTCGACAAGTTGGGCCAGGGCGCTCAGCGCGGCCTCGGCATCGGGGCCGCTGGCCTCGACCAGGATTTTCGAGCCGGGTCCCGCCGCCAGCATCATCAGTCCCATGATCGAGGTGCCGCCTACCGCCTGGCCGTCGCGGGTGACACGAATGCTGGCGTCGAAGGCTTCGGCGCATTTGACGAATTTGGCCGAGGCGCGGGCGTGCAGGCCGCGCTTGTTGATAATGGTCAGTTCGCGGGACACGTTCTTGGCGTGGCCGCCGGGCGGAGCGCTGCGTGATGACATAGTCTGCGCTAGCTGCCAGACAGCACTTGGCTGGCGACATTGATATATTTGCGCCCGGCGTCCTGGGCTTCGCGCACGGCATCGGCCAGCTTGGCATCGCCGCGAATGCTGGCCAGCTTGATGAGCATGGGCAGGTTGATGCCGGCGATGACTTCGACCGGAGCGCTTTCCATCACCGAAATCGCCAGGTTGGAAGGGGTGCCGCCGAACATGTCGGTGAGAAGGACCACGCCGCCGCCATCATTGACCCGGCCGACTGCGGCCAGGATTTCGGCGCGGCGCTGCTCCATGTCGTCGTCGGGGCCGATGGAAATGGTCTCGATATTGCTCTGCGCGCCAACGACATGCTCGAGCGCCGAGCGAAACTCGTCCGCGAGCTTGCCATGAGTGACCAGGACAAGACCAATCATACACCAGAGTCCCAATTGTTACGGTTCGTGATCTACGGCTTCTGCCTGAAACGGGCCTGCCGCCGCGGCCAGCGCGCCGCTCGGCGCAAGACCCGGTTCCACCCCGCCTCAGCCGACAATCATGGGCCGGATCGTGTGTGCAGTGCAAGAAGGTTTCCATCAATCCACAGCAAGATTTCCCGGCGCCATGCCGATTCCGCGCCGGCGGCACCGTTCTATCTGGTCAAATCGGCCAATTCCCGCCCGCCCGCGATCCAGGCCATGGCCTGTCTGAGGCGCGCCGCGCAGGCCTGATGCTGCGGTCCGGAGGCGGGGACGGCAAGGCGCGGCAAGGTGATGCCGCAAAGCGTGGTCGAGAGTTCGTCTTCTTCGGGCAGGCGTTCCATTTCGCCGGCCGGCACCAGGTCGGCGACCAGGGCGATGCGCCCGCGCCGCTCGAAGGAAACGGGAATGATGCCGAGGCCGCGGAGCTCGAGCTTGCCGGCAAGGGCCGGGGGTGGTTCGCCGATCAGGCGGCCAGAGGCCGGATAGACCCAGATCTGGTCGTCGCCGATCAGGGAAACGAAAGGAAATGGCGCCGGATTGGCCAGCAGCGTGTGGCACAGGCTCGACTTTCCGGCCCCCGAGGGGCCGCGAATCAGGATCGCGGCGGCGCCGAGAAGAACGCAGCTTGCGGGCAGCAGCGTTGCGCCGGCGCGCTGGCGCGGGTCCACCATCACGCTGCCGGCAACCGCACGATGAGACGGGCGCCGGTCTTGCCGCTGCCCGCCTTCCCCTGGGCGGGCGGCGCCGGCTTCTTGCGCCCGCGTCCGATCCTTGTGGCGGCCTTGCTCTTGTCCCTGGCCAAGGGCGGCGGCGGAGCGTCCGCACCCTCCCCATTGGCGGCTCCGGCGAGGTAAATATCGGAGGCGATATTCTCGGCCCAGATGCGGCCACGGTGGTTTTCCACGATCTGGCGTGAGATCGACAGGCCGAGCCCGGAATTCTGGCCGAAAGAGTCCTGGTCCGGGCGGTCGGTGTAGAAGCGATTGAAGATGCGCTCGAGATTTTCCGGTGCAATGCCCGGCCCCTCGTCCTCGACGCGGATTTCGATCTCGCCGTCAAGGCGCCGGGCGATCATGCGCACATGGCCGCCAGGGGGCGAGAAGGAGCGCGCATTGGCGAGCAGGTTGGAGATGACCTGGCCGAGCCGGCTGGCATGACCGGAGACGGTATAGCCGCCCTCGCCGCCGCGGACGTCCTGGATCGTGAGTTCGATTCTGGGCTGGCCCGCCTTGCAGGTATCGTTGAGCACCGAAACCACCGTGGTGAGGAGATTTTCAAGATCGACCGGTTCGGCGTCCTCTCGCGCCAATTCCGCGTCGAGGCGCGAGGCATCGGAAATGTCGCTGATGAGACGGTCGAGGCGGCGCACATCGTGGCGGGTGATCTCGATCAGACGCTTGCGGTCGGCGTCATTGGCGGCAAGGGGCAGGGTTTCGACCGCGCTTTTCAGCGAGGTCAGCGGGTTCTTCAGTTCATGGGCGACATCGGCGGCAAAACTTTCGATGGCCTCGATGCGGTCATACAGGGCGTCCGTCATGTCATGCAGGGTGCCGGAGAGATGGCCGATCTCGTCGCGCCGGTGCGAGAAATCGGGCAGGGCGGTGCGCGCCTTTATGGAGCGGCGCACGCGCTCGGCGCCATCGGCGAGGCGGCGCACCGGTCCGGCGATGGTGCTGGCGAGCACGATCGAGAGCACGATGGTGACCAGCGCGGCGACGAGAAAGACGCGCACGACGCCGAGCCGCTCGGCATGAAGAACGGCATCGATGTCGCCGCCCTGTGTGGTGAAGAGCAGGACACCGAGAACGGCGCGGAAACGGGTCACCGGAACTGCGACCGAAATGACGATCTCGCCGCGATCGTTGACGCGGACGAAGGTACCCTTGGAGCCGGTCATGGCAGCTTGCACCTCGGGGTAGCCGAGGCCGTTGTCGGGGGCCAGTTCCTCATAGAGGGCAAGATCGCCGCGGCGCACCCAAAGCAGGAAACCGCGCCAGGCCTTTTCGATCAGCCCCGGTTCCGGTTCATCGACCGGCGGCAGGTCGTAGCGCAGGATCTGGCCGCGCGAATAGAGATGGCGCGAATCGAGGATCAGGATCCCCTCGCGGTCATAGATGCGGGCCCGGGTGCCGGTGGGCAGGATGAGCCGGCGCAGGATCGGCGCCACCCGCTCCGGATTGATGGGAAATTCCAGGGGGTCGAGATCGTCGCCGCCGGGCGACAGGCTCTGGCCGGCCTCCAGCTCAAGCAGCCGTTCGGGATTGATGCCGCCGGCGTCGGAGTCCACGGTCGCCGAGGCGGCTATGGCGGCGGCGATGATTTCGCCCTGGGTCAGCAGGCTTTGCACGCGGGCGTCGATCAGCCCCTCGCGGAACTGGTTCATGAACAAGAAGCCGGAGAGCAGCACCAGCAGAGCGCACAGATTGAGGACGACGATGCGCCGGGACAGGGTTGAGAAGCCGAAACTGGTGGGGCGTTTGGTGGAGCGCCTGGCCGAGCCAAGGCGGCGCACGGCGGCCGGGGTGCCGGTGCGCGAACGCTTGCGCCAGGTACGTTCAGTCTCCGCTGTCATATCGGTTCGCCGCCGAGCGTTGCCAAACCGATTGGCGCATCACGCTCAGACCCCGTTTTCCTTGAATCTGTATCCCACACCGTAAAGGGTTTCGATCACATCGAAGCTCTGATCGACGCCCTTGAATTTCTTGCGCAGGCGCTTGATGTGGCTGTCTATGGTGCGATCGTCAACATAGACCTGATCGTCATAGGCCGCATCCATCAGGGAATTCCGGCTTTTTACCACGCCGGGGCGCTGGGCCAGGGCATGGAGAATGAGGAATTCGGTGACGGTGAGGGTGACCGGGCGGTCCTTCCAGGTGCAGGTGTGGCGCTCGCGGTCGAGCTTGAGCTGGCCGCGTTCCAGAACCCGTTCCTTCTCCTCGCTGGCAGTGGCGGCGCTGCGCGGGCTGACGCGGCGCAGCACGGCGCGCACGCGCTCGACCAGCAGGCGCTGGGAAAAGGGTTTGCGGATGAAATCGTCGGCGCCCATCTTGAGGCCGAACAATTCGTCGATCTCCTCGTCCTTGGAGGTGAGGAAAATCACCGGGACTTCGCTTTCCTGGCGCAGGCGGCGCAGCAGTTCCATGCCGTCCATGCGCGGCATCTTGATGTCGAGGATGGCCAGGTCGGGCGGTTCGGACCGCATGCCCTCCAGCGCGCTGGCGCCATCGGTGAAGGTGCGGATCTTGTAGCCCTCGGATTCGAGCACGATGCTCACCGAGGTCAGGATATTGCGGTCGTCGTCAACTAGAGCAATGGTCGCCATCTGGTTCCCGCTCCCGGATTGTGGCAGATCGGCGCCCTTTAAGCGGGCAAAGGGGGCAAATTGTGGCAGACATTCCGCGGCTGCTATTTTTGCCGCCCTGTCCCTCGGGTTCTGCCTAATCTATTCTATTTATACCGGATTGCCAGAGAAGGGATGAAATCAGGCGGGCGGCGGGCGGAAGTTCAGAATGGACGGAAAAACACAGACGGTGGGGGCCGAGTGCCGGCAGATCGTCAGGGCGGCGGCCAAGGCGGTGCTGGGAACGCTGGATGCGAAATCCGGCGCGCCGTTCTGCTCGCTGGTGGCGGTAGCGACGGCGGGCGACGGCACGCCGGTGATGCTGATGTCGACGCTGGCCCGCCACACCGGCAATGCGGCCAGCGACCCGCGCGCCAGCCTGCTGTTTGAAACAGCGGGGCGCGAAGGCGCCGCCGACGATTTTCTTGACCGCGGGCGAATAACGCTGTCGGGGGATCTTGAGCGGTGGGCCGATGATCACGGCCGGGCCCGTTTTCTGGCGCGCCATCCGGCAAGCGCGCAATTTGCCGGCTTCGCCGATTTCTCGATTTTTCGCCTGAAGGTGAAAAGCGCCTATTTCGTCGCCGGTTTCGGCAGGGTGCGGACCCTGAAAGGGGAGCAATTCCTGCTCGCGCAAGCCCTGGCCGGGCCGGTTGCAGAAGCCGAGGCGGAATTGCTGTCGTCGCCGACGCCCCCGACCCTGATGCTGGGCGGCGAGGCATGGCGCCTTGTCGGCTGCGATTGCGAAGGCGCCGATGTCATGCGCGAGGGGATGTTGCGGCGCGTGATTTTTCCCCAGGCGGTTGGCGGCGGCGATGAGTTGCGCCGCGCACTGGAAAGCGCAGAATAGAAAGCGATAGCCTTGCCGGGAAACCCTATTGGCGTATTTGTCGCGATCTGAATCCTTCGGCTGGCTTGCAACGGCGGGCGCGATGGTTTAGGGGCTGCCGTGACGAGCGGCGCGGTGGATCCGCCGGACCCGGCATTTGGCGGGCGGGCGGACGTTGCCAGTGGTGCATTTGGCCTGGACCGGGCTTGGGCGATAACGGCCCGGATTGCGTTACGGGAGACACCTGTGAAACAGAACGGGGTACATAACGAAGCGTGCGGCGCCGAGACATTCGGCCTGAAGGGGCTTTCCGGTATCAACTGGAACCTGTCCGAGGCGGCGCTCTACGAGATGGCCGTGGTTCGCGGCGAGGGCCAGGTGGTCGCCAATGGCCCGTTCTGCGCCGTGACCGGCCAGCACACCGGGCGCTCGGCCAAGGACAAGTTTCTGGTCCGCCGCCCCGAGAGCGAAGCCAATATCTGGTGGGACAACGCGGCGGCACTGACGCCGGAGCAGTTCGACCTGCTGCACCAGGATTTCCTGGCTCATGCCGTGGGCAAGGACCTGTTCGCCCAGGACCTTTATGGCGGCGCCGACACGACCTATCGCCTGCCGGTGCGCGTCTACACCGAATATGCCTGGCACTCGCTGTTCATCCGCCATCTGCTGATCCGCCCGCCGGCCGGCGATCTCTCCAGCTTCGTGCCGAAGATGACGATTATCGACCTGCCCAGCTTCAGGGCTGACCCGGCGCGCCACGGAACCCGCACGCAGACCGTGATCGCCTGCGATTTCGATCGCGGCATCGTGCTGATCGGCGGCACCTCCTATGCCGGCGAGATGAAGAAATCCGTTTTCTCCTATCTCAACTACCTGTTGCCGGCGGAAGGCGTGATGCCGATGCATTGCTCGGCCAATGTCGGCTCGAAAGGCGACGCGGCGGTGTTTTTCGGCCTGTCGGGCACCGGCAAGACGACGCTGTCGGCGGACCCGACGCGCACCCTGGTCGGCGACGACGAGCATGGCTGGTCCGATGACGGCCTGTTCAATTTCGAGGGCGGCTGCTACGCCAAGACGATCAATCTTTCGGCCGAAGCCGAGCCGGAGATCTATGCCACGACGCGGCGCTTTGCCACCGTGCTGGAAAATGTGGTGCTTGATCCGGTCACCCGCGAGCCTGATTTCTTCGACGGCAGCCTGACCGAGAACACGCGCTGCGCCTATCCGATCCATTATATACCCAATGCCAGCAAGACCGGCACGGCGCCCAATCCGCGCAATGTCATCATGCTGACCGCCGATGCCTTCGGCGTCATGCCGCCCATCGCCAAGATGACGCCGAGCCAGGCGATGTACCACTTCCTGTCCGGCTACACCGCCAAGGTGGCAGGCACCGAAAAGGGCGTGGTCGAGCCGTCGGCGACTTTCTCGACCTGCTTCGGCGCCCCCTTCATGTCGCGCCATCCCACCGTTTATGGCAATTTGCTGCGCGACAAGATCGCGGCCCACGGCACTGACTGCTGGCTCGTCAATACCGGCTGGACCGGCGGCGCCTATGGCGTCGGCAGCCGCATGCCGATCAAGGCGACGCGGGCGCTGCTGGCGGCGGCGCTGGACGGCTCCCTGGCCAATGCGCCGATGCGCACCGATCCCTTCTTCGGTTTCCAGGTGCCGATCGAGGTGCCGGGCATCGATGGCGCCATTCTCAACCCTCGCGGCACCTGGTCGGACGGGGCGGCCTATGATGCCCAGGCGGCGAAGCTGGTGAAGATGTTCGCCGAGAATTTCGCCATTTTCGAATCGGAGGTCGATCCGGATGTGCGCCAGGCGGCGCCGGCGGTAAGGGCGGCGGCCGAATAGGCCATCGCGATGATCAACGGCAACAAGGCCGCCGCTGCCCTTTCCGGCACGGCGGCCTTTTTTGCGGCAATTGACCAATGAGCGGGGGCAGAAATAGCGGCGCCGGGCGCGGCGCGGTGGCCGCGGGCCACCGGCTGACCGTGCAGGCGGCCGCCGAGGTGCTGCGCGATGGCGGCAATGCCTTCGACGCGGCGATCGCGGCGCTGTGGATGGCCTGTGTCTGCGAGCCGGTGCTGGCCTCTCCGGGCGGCGGCGGCTTCATGATGGCGCGCCCGGCGGGCGGCAAGAGCCAGCTTTTCGACTTTTTCGTCCATACGCCGCTGGCAAAGCCGGCGGTCGAGGATGTCGAGTTCCGGGCTATCCATGCCGATTTCGGCCCGGCGACGCAGCAGTTCCATATCGGCGCCGGGGCGGCGGCGGCGCCCGGATTTGTGCCGGGACTTTTCGCCGTTCACGCGGCGCTGGCGAGCCGGCCGATGGCGCGGCTGTGTGAAATGGCGGTCGAAGCGGCCAAGGGCGGTATCGAGGTCAGCCCCTTTCAGGCCCGTCTTTTTCAAATCGTCAGGCCGATCCTGACCGGGGAGGCCAGCGCCAGGGCGCTGTTCGCGCCCGGCGGGGATCTGCTCGGCGCCGGCGCGCGCTTGCGCAATGGCGGCCTCGCCGATGCCATCGAGGCGATCGGGCGCGAGGGGCCGCGCATTGCCAGCGAGGGCGAGATCGCAGCCGCCATGCTGGCCGCGGGCGGATCGGGGTCCGTCCTGCGCCGGGACGACCTGGCGGGCTATGAGGTCATCGTGCGCCAGCCGCTGGTGTGGGAATCGGGCGCCCGGCGATTGTTCCTCAATCCACCGCCCTCCTGCGGCGGCGCCCTGATCGGCAACATGGTGGCAAGGGGCGAAGCGGCAATGCGGGCCGGCGGCGGGGCACTGCCCAGGGCGGCGGACATTGCCGCCTTCATTCTGGAATGCGACCGGGCGTGGCGGGCCAGCGGGCGCGACATATCGCGCTTTCTCGGCGCCGGGAACGCGGCAGAAAGCGGCGGGCTGGCCAGCAGGGGCACGACCCATGTCAGCGTCATCGACGGTGCCGGCAACGCCGCCGCGGCAACGGTGAGCAATGGCGAGGGCAATGGCCATGTGGTGCCGGGCTGCGGCTTCATGCTCAACAACATGCTGGGCGAGGAGGATATCAATCCGGACGGATTCTATGCCTGGCGGCCGGGCGCGAGACTGGCCTCGATGATGGCGCCGAGCCTGCTTGTTGGGGATGATGGTGCGGTCGCGGCGCTGGGCAGCGGCGGCTCCAACCGCATCCGCACGGCGCTGTTTCAAACGGTGATGCGGCTTCTGGCCGGGGAACCGGATCTGGAAGCGGCGGTGTCCGCGCCGCGCATCCATTGCGAGCGCGATAGCATCGATTTCGAGGATCTCCTGGCTGGCGAGGAGGAGCGCCAGGGGTTGCTGGAGGCCGCCGGCGAGGTGCGGCCCTGGGCGGACCGCAATATGTTCTTCGGCGGGGTCCATATTGCCTGCCGCGACGGCAAGGGCGGACTTGCGGCGGCCGGAGATCCGCGCCGCGCCGGCGAGGCTGTCGTCATCTGAACAGGCTCAGGGGCCGGGCAGGACCAGTACCTGCGGCTTCTGCGGCAAGGCGGGGCGGGTCAGCGTGACCTGCGGCTGATCGGCGATGCGTATGTCGAAATGGGGGCGCATGCGCTCCAGGAAACGCTCGAGGCTGTAGGCGTTGAAATAGTGCATGGGAACGATGAGTCGCGCATTGATCTCCCTGATGACCGAAATCATGCCGTCGAGATCCAGGGTATAGCTGCCGTCGACGGGCACCAGCACGACATCGACTAGGCCGATCTGGCCGAGCTGCTGGCCGGTCAGTTCGTGATGCAGATGCCCCAGATGGGCGATGCAAAGCCCCTTCATTTCAAAGATGAAGATCGAATTGCCGAATTCTTCCGTAGTGCCGCCAAAGCTGCGGATATTGGTTGGCACATTGCGGATATGGACGTCCCCGACCTGCAAGTCGTGTTCGGCATGGCCGCCGCCGGGATTCCAGCCGCGCAGCACATGGGCGATGCGCGGATCGGGAAACTCGGTGTAATGGCTGCTATGGGCGTGGTTCATGGTGACGACGTCGGGCAGCGGCCCGGGACCGGCATTGCCGGTGTAATCGGTGGCGATGCGCACGCCCGCGGCGCTCTCGATGAGGAAGGTCGAGTGGCCGACAAAGGTGAGCCGGGTTTCCAGGGCGCTCAAGGCGGCCGGGGTGAAGCCGGCGCGCACCAGCGGGGGGCTGGATCCGGCGACGGTGAGGCAGGAATTCTGTGCCCGTGCCGGGTGGCCGAGAAGTGCCAAGGCGACGGCGGCCAGCGTGGCGGCGGCCAGCGCGTGCCCTGTCCGTCTGGCAAGCGGACGCAGTGGCAAGGCGCACATTCGCGGCTCTCTCCGATGCGGCTCTCCGGCTTCTCCCCTGTCGAGTACCAGTATAGCGCGGCGCGGCGCGGCTTCCTATCCGGTGGCGATGCCTGGCGAAGCTAAGGGCGGCACGGCCCCAAGGCGGTAGGGCCCAAGGCGGCTGCGGACAACGCGCCGTCAGGCGGCCGGTTCGTGCTTGACGCAGATCCTTGCCGCCTCCTCCTGCTCAAAATCGCTCTTGAGCAAAAGGCATCGATGCGGGCGGCTGTCTGACTCACCTTCTCCCTGGGCGAAGAAGCGGCAAGTGCGGCAGTTGCCGAAGCTGTGCTGGCCCGACATTTCCTGCACTTCGTTGAGCAGGGCAGCAAGAAGTCCGGCCAGTCTGGCGGCATCGCCGCCGAGGGCGACGCCGGCCGCCTCGATATCGACAAGCGGGTCGCGGGCAAGAACCGCCTTGCCGCCGTCGGTCAGAAAGACGGAGACCGCGCGCCCGCGCCCGCTGCGCCGTTCCTTGCCGACAAGCCCCTTGCGCTCCAGCGCGATCAGGGTCTGCGAAATGGTGCCCTTGGTGGCGCCGAACCAGGCGGTGAGCGCGGTGGGGTTGCGAGAAAAGCGGTTGGCGCGTGCGATATAGCGCAGGGCTTCCCATTGCGCCGGATTAAGTCCCGCTTCGTGCTCCCGGGCGCGGATCAAGCGCCCGAGGCGGTCGAGATAGCCCGCAACCGCGGCGGCGGGGGGGATTTTGGCCGGCGACTCCATGTCTTATAATAGCGAGTCGCTATATATTTTTCAATAATGCAGATAGGGTGCCGGGATCCAGCCGTGAAATCCGCCAGAAATCGCGAAAAGCGGCGCGGCGGAAATTATAGTATCGTATCGATACAAATAGCCGTTCCTGCGGCCGCCGGGCCGGTGGCGGGCCGGCAGTGCCGCCGGCGGCGGCATCGCCCATGGCCGCAGCCGCGCCGGCCTAATGCGCCTCGTCCCAGTTGTCCGCCGCCTTGGCATCGACAACGAGGGGAACGGTGAGGGCGATGGCCGGTTCGGGGGCCTGGCGCATGACGCGCCTGGCGACTTCGATTGCCGCTTCGGCCTCCTCGCGCGGCGCCTCGAAGATCAGTTCGTCGTGGACCTGGAGCAGCATGCGCGCCGCCAGACCTTCCGCCTGCAATGCTTCGGGCATGCGCACCATGGCGCGGCGGATGATATCGGCGGCGCTGCCCTGGATCGGGGCATTGATGGCGGCGCGCTCCAGAAAGGCGCGGGTCTGCGGATTGGCGCTGGCGATATCGGGGTAATGGGCCTTGCGGCCGAACAGGGTGGTGACGAAGCCGTGGGCGCGGCAGAAGGCCTTGGTTTCTTCCATATAGTCGCGGATGCCGGGGAAGCGCCTGAAATAGGTGTCGATATAGTCTGCGGCCTCGCTGCGCGAAATGCCAAGCTGGTTGGCAAGGCCGAAGGCGGAAATGCCGTAGATGATGCCGAAATTGATCGCCTTGGCCCGCCGGCGCACCAGCGGGTCCATGCCCTTGACCGGCACGCCGAACATTTCGCTGGCCGTCATGGCGTGAATATCCAGCCCGTCGGCGAAGGCCTTCTTGAGCGCCGCGATGTCGGCGATATGGGCGAGTACGCGCAATTCGATCTGGCTGTAATCGGCGCTGATCAGAATATTGCCTTTCTCGGCAACGAAGGCGGTGCGGATGCGCCGTCCCTCCTCCGTGCGCACCGGGATATTCTGCAAATTGGGTTCGGAGGAGGACAGGCGCCCGGTGGTGGTCGCCGCCAGCGCATAGGAGGTGTGCACGCGCCCGGTCGCGGGGTTTATGAAGCCGGGCAGGGCGTCGGTATAGGTCGAGCGCAGTTTGGCAAGCTGGCGCCAGTCGAGCAGGCGGCGCGGCAGGTCATGGCCCTGGCCGGCGAGGTCCTCGAGAATATCGGCGCCGGTGGCAAAGGCACCGGTCTTGGTTTTCTTGCCGCCGGGCAGGTTCATTTTTTCGAACAGGATCTCGCCGACCTGCTTGGGCGAGCCGGGATTGAATTTCTCTCCCGCCAGCTGTTCCAGCTCGGCCTCTATGGCCTCCAGCTTGCGGGCGAATTCCCCCGACAGGCGGGCCAGAACCTGGCGGTCGACATGAACGCCCTCGCGCTCCATGCGCGCCAGAGTCGCGACCATCGGGCGCTCAAGGGTTTCATAGACGCCCGCCATATGCCCGGCGACGAGGCGCGCCTTGAGCAGGCGATGCAGGCGCAAGGTGACGTCGGCATCCTCGGCGGCATAGGCGGTGGCCTCGGCAATGGGAACGAGGTCGAAGGTGATCTTGTCGCGCCCTTTTCCGGCGACCTCGGTGAAGGGGATCGGCTCGTGGCCGAGATGGAGGCGCGAAAGCTCGTCCATGCCATGGCCGTGCCGCCCGGCATCGAGCACATAGGACAGCAGCATGGTGTCGTCGAACGGGGCGATCTCGATGCTGCGGCGCGCCAGGATGAGCCAGTCATATTTGATATTCTGGCCGATCTTCAGAATTGCCGGGTCTTCAAGAAGCGGTTTCAGCGCCGCCAGGGCCTGCCTGGCATCGATCTGCACCAGATCGCCGCCGTCGCCCTCCAGGTCGAGGCCGTCGCCCTTGCGGTGGCCCAGCGGGATATAGCAGGCCTTGCCTGGCGCGGTGGCCAGGGAGACGCCGACGAGGTCGGCCTGCATGGCATCGAGCGAATTGGTTTCGGTGTCCACCGCGACGCTGCCGGCCTCATAGGCTGCCGCGATCCAGCGCTCGAGGGCGGCGATATCGCCCACCGTCTCATAGGCCGAACGGTCGATGGCGGTTGTTGCGGCCTCCTTCTCGCGGGCGGCGAGCAACCGGTGCGGCGTTCCTGTGCCTGCGCCGGCTGCCGCCGGTGCGGGGTGCGGCGTCTGGGGCCGGGATGGGGCGGCCCGGGCGACCGCCGCCTTTGCGCGGCTGCTGCCGGCGGCAAGGCCGGCATCGGCCTCGACGGCGTCGATATCGGTGCCGGAGGCGGCGGCGACGCGCCGGGTCAGGGTGGTGAATTCCATGGCCTTGAGAAAGGCGATGAGCCTTTCGCCGTCGGGATCGCGCACCGCCAGTTCCTCGCCGGGCACCTCCAGCGGCACGTCCTGCTTGAGTTCGGCGAGACGGCGCGACATGCGCGCCTGCTCTGCGAAGGAGATGAGATTCTCGCGCCGCTTGGGCTGCTTGATCTCGCCGGCGCGGGCGAGCAGGGTTTCAAGATCGCCATATTCATTGATGAGCAGGGCGGCGGTCTTGACGCCGATGCCGGGCACGCCAGGAATATTGTCCACCGAATCCCCGGCCAGCGCCTGCACCTCGACCACCTTGCCGGGACCGACGCCGAACTTTTCCACCACCTCGTCAGGACCGATGACGCGGTTCTTCATGGTATCGAGCATAGAGACACCGGGGCCGACAAGCTGCATCAGGTCCTTGTCGGAGGCGACGATGGTGACCCTGGCGCCGCCGTCTGCCGCCTGGCGCGCATAGGTGGCGATGAGATCGTCGGCCTCATAGCCCTCCTGTTCGACGCAGGCGACGTTGAATGCCTGCACGGCTTCGCGCATCAGGGGAAATTGCGGCACCAGGTCTTCCGGCGGATCAGGGCGGAGGGCCTTGTAGCCGGGGAAGAACTCGTTGCGGAAACTGACCCCTGAGGCGTCGAAAACAACCGCGATATGGGTGGGTTTTTCGCCGTTGTCGGCGTCGCGCAGCAGTTTCCACAACATGTTGCAGAAGCCGGCGACGGCGCCAACGGGCAGATTGTCGGATTTTCGCGTCAGCGGGGGGAGGGCGTGATAGGCCCGGAAGATATAGGAGGAGCCGTCGACAAGGACGACATGATCGCCCTTGCCCGGCGCGTGCTTGGTGCTGGTTCGGCTCATGGGACCGACTATGCCACGGGCGCGCGTCCGTGAAAGCCCCGATGGCGGCTTGGTGCCGGTTTTACACAGCCGCCGGCAGGCCGGCCCTGGCGCCATCGCCGCCAAGGCGCGCCCAGGCCGGGCGGACAAAGAGGAACCGGGCCGGCGTGGCGCGCGTAAGACGCTCTAGAAGGAGCGGGCCGGAAACGCCGGCAAGGGTGACCAGCGCGGCGATGGCGCCGGGGTCGGGCACGATGCCGGTCTTGAGCAGGGCGACCCGAGCCGCCGCCATGAAGGGCGAAAAGGCGAGATAGACGATCAGCGAGCGGGCGCCGCAATAGCGCAGGGCATTGAACAGGCGCAGGCGGGCGAGCAGGGCCGAGGCGCAGACCACCGCGCCGGCGCCCAGGAAGCCGAGAACCAGGCCGATACCCGGCAGGGCGGCCCAGCCCTGGGCCACGAATGCGCCATTGACCAGCCCCCAAAGGCCAAGCAGGGCGAGAGCGGCACGCGGCCGCGCGCCGGCGAGGGCGGCGAGGCGGAAGACATGGCGGGCGAGGGCATAGCCGGCAAAGAAATAGACATAGCGCGCCGCGAATTCGTCGATGACGATCGATCCCGTCTCAAGGGGAAGGATTTCCAGCGCGGCGGCGGGCACAAAAACCAGCCACCATGGCCAGTTGCGCACCAGTTTGGTGACGACGAAGAAGACCGGCAGCAGGTAGATGAACCACAAGGTGCCGAAAGGCTCGATATAGGAAGCAAGATAGGCAAGAGCGGCACCGCCGGCGCCCTGTTCGGCAACCAGGGCGGGCGCGCGCAGGGCGAACTGGATGGTGACCCAGAGGGCGTAGAAGTAAACAAAATGAACGACCTTGCGGTCGCCATAGTCGCGCCAGTCGCGGTCGATGACGCGGCCAAGGAAAAGCCCGGCGATGAGAAAGAAGTCGGGCATGCGGAAGGGGCGGGCAAATTCGATAGCGCCGTGGAGCCAGCTTGGTTCGCCGAGAGCCTTTTCAACGCCAAGGGTCGAATGCATCATCACCACCATGACGATGCAAAAGCCCTTGGCATAATCGACCCAGTCGACCCGTTTTGAGGCAAGCGGTCCCGCCATGGTACAGTCTCCTTGCAAATTGCATGCGCGCAGAAGGTATTTTGCAAGGAGCAGGCCAGTTGCCGGCAAATGCGTGGCGGCCAGGGCAGGCCGGCGCGTTGCCGGCCGGATCCGCGCCCATTGCGGCGTGGCGGCAGCAGGCGCAACAGCCACGCCGGAGGGCGGAAAATTGCCGCCAAGGCGCATTGCCGGCACCGGATTGTTCGGCTATTGTCCGCCCCGCGCGCGCAACCGCGCGAGCCGCGCCGCGCGGCCGAGGCACCCGTAGCTCAGCTGGATAGAGCGCTGCCCTCCGAAGGCAGAGGTCAGAGGTTCGAATCCTCTCGGGTGCGCCA
>JAGRLG010000034.1 GCA_020441905.1 Rhodobiaceae bacterium
GAAGGCGCGATGATGCCATCGTCCCACAGCCGCGCCGAGGCGTAATAGGGGCTGCCCTCCTCCTCGTACTTTTCGCGGATCGGCTGCTTGAATTCCTCTTCCTCGATCTCCGACCAGCTCTTGCCCGAGGCTTCGATGTTGTCGCGCTTGACCCGCGCCAGCACGCTGGCCGCCTGCTCGCCCCCCATGACCGAAATACGCGCGCTGGGCCAGGTGAACAGGAAACGCGGCCCATAGGCGCGCCCGCACATGGCGTAGTTCCCCGCCCCGTGCGAGCCGCCGACGATCAGGGTGATTTTCGGCACCTTGGCGCAGGCCACAGCGCTCACCATCTTGGCGCCGTCCTTGGCGATACCCCCGGCCTCATAGTCGCGCCCGACCATGAACCCGGCAACATTCTGGATGAACAGCAGCGGGATCCTGCGCTGGCAGGCGAGCTGGACGAAATGGGCGCCCTTCAGCGCCGATTCCGAGTAGAGGATCCCGTTATTGGCGATGATACCCACCGGCACGCCCCAGATATGGGCAAAGCCGGTCACCAGCGTCGTGCCGTACAGCTGCTTGAATTCGTCGAACTCGGACCCGTCGGCCAGGCGGGCGATGACCTCGCGCACGTCATATTGAGCCGCCCGGTTGGCCGGGATCACGCCATCCAGTTCGCTCGCCGGCAGCGCCGGTTCCACCGCTTCGCGCACCGCGATGTCGGCGCCGCGCTGCCGCCCCAGCCCGCGCACGATTCCCCGCGCCAGTTCCAGCGCGTGATCGTCGTTGAGAGCATAATGATCGGCGACCCCGGAGCGCCGCGCGTGGACGTCGGCGCCGCCAAGCTCCTCGGCGCTGACCTCCTCGCCGGTCGCCGCCTTGACCAGAGGCGGCCCGCCGAGAAAGATCGTGCCCTGGCCGCGCACGATGATCGCCTCGTCGGAAATTGCCGGCACATAGGCGCCTCCCGCGGTGCATGACCCCATTACCACCGCGATCTGGGCAATTCCGGCAGCCGACATATTGGCCTGGTTGAAGAAGATGCGGCCGAAATGCTCGCGGTCGGGAAAGACATGGCGCTGGTTGGGCAGGTTGGCGCCCCCCGAATCGACCAGGTAAATGCAGGGCAGGCGGTTTTCGGCGGCGATTTCCTGCGCCCGCAGGTGCTTTTTCACCGTCATCGGATAGTAGCTGCCGCCCTTTATCGTCGCATCGTTGCACACGACCATGCACTGGCGCCCCTCGATCAGCCCGATGCCGGTGATCAGCCCGGCGGCATGGACGTCGCCTTCATACATGCCGCCCGCCGCCAGCGCCGACAGCTCCAGGAAAGGCGAGCCGGGATCGATCAGCTTCATCACCCGGTCGCGCGGCAGCAGCTTGCCGCGCCCGGCGTGACGTGCGCGCGCCTGTTCGCCGCCGCCGCCGGAAGCCGCCGCCAAATGGCGCTCCAGTTCGCCAACCAGGCGGCCCATCGCCGCCGCATTGGCCGCGAATTCGCGCGATTGCGGATTGATCGACGAACGCAGAACCGCCACCGCCAGCCCCCTTCCTTACAGTTTGGCTTACGCCACCTCGAAATTGTCCACCGTCCACGGTTCGGCCCGCGCCCGGTCCATCAATTCGCCCCATGCCGGCAGCGCCATCACCGCCTCCATATAGGCCCGCGCCGGCGGCGAAACGGGCACGTCATAGATGTGCAGCCGCCCCACCACCGGCGCGAACATGGCATCCACCGCGCCGAAAGCGCCGAACAGGAACGGTCCGCCGGCCTGGCGTGCGCTCCAGATGGCGTCGATGCGGGCAATATTCTCCCGCGCCTCGTCGCTAAGGCCGATCGCCTTGGGCGGGCGGCGCAAATTCATCGGGCATTCCCGCCTGAGCGGCAGAAAACCCGAATGCATTTCCGCCGACAGCGACCGCGCCCGCGCCCGCGTCGCGGCGTCCGCGGGCCACAGGCCAGCTTGCGGATGTCCTTCGGCTGCATATTCGATGATCGCCAGCGAATCCCACACCGTCACCGCCCCGTCTTCGAGAATGGGCACCTTGCCGCCGGGCGAATGGCTCAGGATCTGCTCCTTGCTGCCCGGCACATAAAGCGAGATCACCTTTTCTTCGAAGGGAATGCCGGCCGCCTTGAGCGCCAGCCAGGGCCGCACCGACCACGACGAATAATTCAGATTGCCGACGATAAGCGAATACATGGCCTCTCCCGGGCGCTGCAAAGAAATCGGCCCACTATCGGGTGCCGCGGGTGGCCAAGGCAAGAGCGGCGTCGGCGCTTTCCGGCTCAAGCCGCCGCCATCGCCCGCTCAGTCCCAGAAATCCCGCATCAGAACGACATAGACCGTCACCAGCTCCAGCCGCCCCACCAGCATCGAGAGGACGAGAAGCAGCTTGGCGCTGTCGGGAACGGCGGCAAAATTGCCCGCCGGTCCTCCGGTCTGTCCCAGGCCGGGACCGACATTTGCCATCGCCTGCGCCACCGCGGAGGACGCCGAAAGGAAGTCCAGCCCGGTGGCCATGACCGCCAGCGACAGCACCGAAAAGGAAAGAAAATAGAGAAAGAAGAAAGTCTGAACCGCAGCCAGCATCGGCGTGTCGACCGGCTTGCCGTTATAGCTGAGCGGCGCCACCAGATTGGGCGACAGGGTAACGCGAAGCTGGTTGCGCACCGCGCCAAGCATGATCTGCCAGCGGAAGATCTTGATGCCGCCGGCCGTCGAGCCGGCACAGCCGCCGACAAACATCAGGAAAAACATGAACCCGGTTCCGAAACTGCCCCAGGCGCTGAAATCCTCGGTAACGAAGCCGGTATCGGTAAGCACGGAGGTAACGGCAAATGAGGAGTGGCGCAGTGCCACGGCCAGCGTCATGTGATTGAACGCCGCATTCCACAAGGTCACGATCAGGATCGCGGCCAGCAGCGTAATCAGAAAGGCGCGCACCTGCCGATCGCGCGCGAGCGCGCGCCGGCCCTCGATAATGAACCGGGCAAAATAGATCAGCGGCAGCGCCGCCATCGCCATGAACGCCGTGGTCACGACCTCGATTGCCACCGAATTGAAATGGCCCAGAGAGGCGTCATGGGTGGAAAAGCCACCGGTGGCGAGGGTCGCCATGGCATGATTGATGGCGTCGAAACCATTCATCCCGGCCAGTCTCAGGGCCACCGCGCAAAGCACGGTCAGCCCGATATAGACCAGGGCGCCGACGGTTGCGACCTGACGCGCGCGCGGCAGGATCTTTCCCGAAATATCGGAAGATTCGGTTCGGAAAAGCTGCATGCCGCCAACGCTGAGCGCCGGGAGCACGATCATCGCCATGGCGATGATGCCGATGCCGCCGAACCATTGCAGCAGCGAGCGCCACAGCAGCAGCCCGGGCGGCAGGCCGTCGAGGCCGACCAGCACCGTCGAGCCGGTCGTGGTCAGCCCCGACATGACCTCGAAATAGATGTCGACAAGGTCGAGTTTCACCGAGGACAGGGCGAGTGGCACCGAAGCGAAGACGCCGAGGGCCAGCCAGCTCACCACCGTCAGCAAATAATAGAAGGCGCGCCCTGTCGGCGGCCTTTCGCTGCGGTTGGAAACGGCCAGCAGGGCGCCGACGGCAAAGGTGGCCAGCGACGATTCCAGAAAGACAACGGTGTCGGGATTGTGGAAGGCAAGATCGACCATGGCCGGCAGCACCATGACCGTGGCCAGGAAGCAGAGCAGCAGACCGGTTACATAGAAAGAAAACTGGATGCGTGCGCGAAGCACTTCCCGCCCCCCGGGGATTATCGACCGCCAGGCGGCACCCTGCGCGGTCCTGGGAACAGCGAGACTAGATCCTCCCCGCCTGCGGCAACAACCACTATCTCTGCCTCAGGCAAAATGGAAGGTGCTCCCGCGTCAGCTCCAGTCCTTTCCGCCTTCCACCGCGCCGCCCGCCGCTTTCCAGGCGCCGAAGCCGCCGACGATATCGCTTACCGGCGCCAGCCCCATGCGCTGGGCGACTTCCGCCGCCAGCACTGATCGCAGACCGGCGGCGCAGAAGAAGACGAACCGTTTGTCCTGTTGGAAAATATCGCGGTGATAAGGGCTTTCGGGATCGATCCAGAATTCGAGCATGCCGCGCGGACAATGAAATGCCCCGGGAATCCGGCCCTCGCGTTCCAGTTCGCGAACGTCGCGCACATCGACGAAGATCACGTCCTCGCGGCCGTGAAGCGCAATCGCGTCGGCGCATTCCAGCCGCTCGAGCCGCGCCTCCGCTTCGCGGACCAGTTCGCGGAAGCCCTTGGTGATTGTCTGAACCATCTGTCCTCCGCCCTCGCCGGAATCCGGGCAGGCGCCTGCGCGCGCGCCCTGCTCTTCAAGAAGACATAATGGCTCTGAATGCGGTTTGAAAACAATGCTCCCCTGCCCCGCCGGCGGACGGGCGCCTGGCGGGAGGGCAAAAAGGAGCCGCGCTTCAGGCTACGCCAACACTGGCCTTGAGCGCGGCCGAAACCTTTGCGCCGCCGGGTTCTAGAATATGCCCAGCAGATAAGCGGCGAGGATGATGGCGACTATGCCGCCCGCCGTCCAAAGCGCGACCTGGGTAAGATTGTTGCCTGTTTGGGGCTGTGCCATGTCTGTTCTCCTTGTTTCTGGGAACCGTACTTGCACAATCGCGATGGCGGCTGCCGTACAGCTCATCGCTTATCCTAAAGTATATTATACTTTTGGTTAGGTTCCGCAAGGGAATTTGGAGGGCAAGAAGTCGCGCCCCCGCCGGGGCAAAAGGGGCGGCGCCACGCGGGGCCACGAAGCCGGCTGCCCACGGGCGCGCAGGGCACTACGGAAATTCTAGCCGTCCCTCGGTTCCACCGAGCGGACTTCCAGCGGCGACTTGATGATGATCTCGCGGTGCGGATAGGGGAAACTCAGCCCGGCTTCCTTGAAGGAATCCCACAGTGCCAGCAATACCAGCCCGCGAACATTTGCGACCCCTCTTTCGGGATCCTGGATCCAGAACCTCAGGACGAAATCGACCGAGGAATCGCCGAATCCGGCAAGGTGGCAGACCGGCTCGGGAACCTGGGCCACCCGGTCCGTCGTCTTGGCCGCCTCTATGGCCAGCTTGCGCGCCATATGGGGGTCGCAGTCATAGGAAATGCCGAATGTCACTTCGAGGCGGATATTGCGGCTGGAAAACGACCAGTTGATGACCTGCTGGGTAACAAAGTCCTCGTTCGGGATCAGGTGTTCGCGCCCGTCCCGCGTCACCACCGAGACGTAGCGCGAGCGCAGCGAGGTGATCCAGCCGAAGGTTTCGCCCACCGAAATCACGTCGCCCGGCTTGATCGACTTGTCGAGCAGGATGATGATTCCGCTCACCAGGTTGGAAACCACTTTCTGCAATCCGAAGCCGAGGCCGAGGCCGACAGCGCCGGAAAAGACCGCCAGCGCGGTGAGATCGACGCCGATCGCCGTCAGCGCGGCGAAAAAGGCGATGGTGACCAGCAGAACCTTGAACACCTTGCCGATCAGGACCTGGAGCGAGGGCGTCAGGTCCTCGTTGCCGGCGAGGCGCCGGTCGACCAGGTTGCCCACCGCGCCTGCGGCCCACAGCAACCCCGCCAGCAGCAGGATGCCCTTGACCAGCGACCACAGGGAAACCTGCAATTCGCCCATGCCGAGCGAGATCGAATCCATCAGGTCGATGGCCGGTTGCAACAGGCCGAGAATGTTCAGCGCCGCCGCCGTCCAGGCGATCACCGCCACGGTGCGCGCAAGAGTGATATTGCGGATAATCCGCGAACCGACGGAAATGATGAGCCATGCGGAAACCAGGCTCATTGCCACGCCGATGAAATAGCTGCGGCTGTACCAGGTTATCTCCCGCAGGACGACATAGGCGATCCATAGCAGCAGCGCGAAGGCGATCCAGCGGATACGCCGCAGCAGAAGCGCGAGGAAGCGCAGCAGCCGCGGCTGGTTCTGGATCTGCCTCAGGCGCTTTTCCAGACGCGGTTCAAGCCAGCGGTGCAGCAATTCGGAAAAAACGTAGAGGCCCGCAATCAGGCCGAACTGGGCAAAAGCCCAGCCCTGCGCCATGGCCTGAAACGAAAAAATATTCTCGGTCAGCCACGTCCAGGCGAGGGACAACCACTTCTGAAGATCAATGATCATGCATGCGCTCCCGCGTGCCGCCATTCAAGCAGCAGCCCGGCGTTCCGCCAACAGCTTTCAATGGAAGCGATTAATGGCCCGCGGCGGCGCAAAGCCCCTAGCGCCCGGGCAGCAGCGCGCTGGTCCGCCCGGTCAGGTAATACACCACCAGGCCGACCCATTCGCGGGTTGCCAGATCGACCCGGCGCAAGCCTTCCGAAACCCTGCCGAAAGGCCGCAACAGATCCTGCGTGCCGCGCGTGCGGTAGTCGACTGGATGGGCGACAACAGGAAAGCCGACCCGGCGAAAACAGCCCACCGCGCGCGGCATGTGATAGGCCGAGGTGACGAGAAGCCAGCGCTCGCTCGCCTTGGGCACTACCATGCTCTTGGTCATCAATGCGTTCTGGAACGTGTTGCGCGAGCGGTCCTCGCTTTCCAGGCGCAGCGGATCGAGCCCGGCCTCCGCGAGCATGCGCCGCGCCAGGCCGGCCTCCGCCACCCTGTCGTAGAGCACGCCGCCCGAACCGCCGCTGATGACGATCCGCGCCCTGGGGTAGCGCCGCGCCAATACAACCAGTTCCGCCAGCCGTTCGGCGGCTTCATTCAGGGCGGAAACGTCGCGCGCCGACGATACCAGCGTATCGAAGGCGCCGCCGAGCAGGATGATGCCGTCCGGCGCCGGCGCGTCGGCGGGCGGCGGCGGAAACCTGTTCTCCAGCGGCAGGATCACGGCATGGCCGAGCGGGCTGAGGCCCGCGATCAGCAGCAGCACCGTGGCCGCGGTGGCCACCGCCCTGCCCGCCCGCCACCAGCGCGTGAACAGCGCCAGCACCCCCGCCACCGCAAGCACCACAAGCAGGGAGGAGGGTTCGAAGAAGAACCACAGGATTTTGGACAGGTAAAAGAACATGGGTCAGAAATGTGCCGCATTTGCCCGCCCCCCAAGCAGGCAGGAAGACAAATAGGCCAGCACGGCGTGCCCGGCAAGGCGCAATACGCCCCTTGCGCCACCATCAGTCGCGCAGGGCCACCGACATTTCGACTTCCACCGTGATATCGAAGGGCAGCGATGGCGCGCCGACAGCGCAGCGCGCGCCCTTGCCGGCGTCGCCGAAGACTTCGACCATCAGGTGCGAAAACCCGTCGATGATCCTGGGGTGATTCTGGAATCCCGGCACGGCATTGACCAGGCCGAACACCCGCACCACCTCCTTGATCCGATCCAGCGATCCCAGATGGGCCCGCAACTGGCTGAGCGAATTGAGCGCCGTCAGCCGCGCCGCCTCGATCGCCTCGTCCTCGCTGCGGATATCGGGCACGCGGCCGGTTATCAGGCTGCCATCGGGGCGCACCGGCCCCTGCCCGGCGACATAGACCATGCCCCCCGCCTCGACACAGGCGCGGTAGGCTCCGGCCGGCTTCATCGGCGCCGGCAGCACGATGCCAAGCTTGCCAAGCCGCTCCTCGATATTCATGGATCTCCTCCCGCCGGCCCCGCCGGTCACCTGTTCCAGCTTTGAGCGCTATCCAGCTCAGTTGCTCTTGTCGAAAATCTCGCGCCCGATGAGCATGCGCCGGATCTCGCTGGTTCCCGCGCCAATCTCATAGAGCTTGGCATCGCGCAGCAGCCGTCCGGCTGGATAGTCGTTGATATAACCGTTGCCGCCCAGGATCTGCACCGCCTCCAGCGCGGCTCTGGTTGCCGCCTCGGCGGCGAACAAGATCGCGCCGGCAGCGTCCTCGCGGGTGGTCTGCCCGCGATCGCAGGCTTTGGCCACCGCATAGACATATGCGCGCGCGGCATTGGCCGTCACATGGATATCGGCGATCTTGCCCTCGATGAACTGAAAGCGGCCGATGGGCCGGCCGAACTGCTGGCGCTCATGCACATAGGGCACCACCAGATCGAGACAGGCCTGCATGATGCCCAGCGGGCCGGCCGCCAGCACGACCCGCTCATAGTCCAGCCCCGACAGCAGGATGGCACCTCCCCCGCCCGGCTCGCCAAGCACGTTCTCCAGCGGCACCTCGCAATCGGCAAAGATCAGTTCGCAGGTATCCGAGCCGCGCATGCCGAGCTTGTCGAGCTTTTGCGCCGTGGAAAACCCGGCCATCCCTTTTTCGACGATAAAGGCGGTAATGCCGCGCCAGCCGGCCTCGGGATCGCTCCTGGCATAGACCACGAGGACATCGGCGCCCGGCCCATTGGTGATCCACATCTTGTTGCCGTTGAGAACATAGGCGCCGCCCTTCCTGTCTGCCCGCAGCCGCATCGCCGAAACGTCGGAACCTGCTCCCGGCTCCGACATCGCCAGGGCGCCGAGATGTTCCCCCGAAATCAGCTTCGGCAGGAATCTGCGCTTCTGCGCCTCGCTGCCATTGCGGCGGATCTGGTTGACGCACAGGTTGGAATGGGCGCCATAGCTCAGCCCCACCGAGGCCGATGCGCGGCTGATCTCCTCCATGGCGACGCAATGTTCCAGGTAACCAAGCCCGGCGCCGCCATGAGATTCCTCAACCGTGACGCCGAGCAGGCCCAGCGCACCCATTTGCGGCCACAGATCGCGCGGAAATTCGTTGGTCCGGTCGATGTCCTGCGCCCGCGGGGCGATCCGGTCGGCGGCAAATCCGGCCACCGACTTGCGGATCATGTCGGCGGTTTCGCCAAGGCCGAAATCGAGCGCGCGGTAGGCATCCGAACTCATGCGCCGGTTCCCTGTCCGCCCCGGTCCGGGCCAGCCCGCCAGGCCGGCCGCTCTGTCACATCATTCCGCCAAACGCCGCTCGCCGGCCCGTCCGGCGCCAACGAAGTGCTGGCAGTTCCCCTCGATGCGATCAAGTTCCGCACTCATCGTCTCCACGTCCAGCAGGTGACGCGCCAACTCGCCCCGCCAGGTATCGATGATGGCCAGCGCACGCTGCGCCTGCGCCTCGTTGCCGGGCTCCTTGTCGTAAAGATCGAGGATCTCGCCGATTTCCGCAAGCGACATGCCGAGCCGCTTGCTGCGCAAGATGAGCTTCAGCCGCGCCCGGTCCTCGCGCCGGTAGACGCGCTGGCGCCCGCGGCGCACGGGATCGATCAGGTTTTCGGATTCGTAAAAGCGAAGCGTACGGGTCGAAACTCCGAACTCATTGGCAAGTTCGGAGATCGTGTAACTGTCTTTCATGGCATTTCCCCCTGGAATGCCCGTCATTTCATGTCCAAAGAGCGGTTTTCCCCCCACGCTCTTTTGAACATCTTTGGTATATTCCGTACCGACCGTCCTTAGACAGCCACAGGATCAAACAGCCTGCTTCACCTCCGCAATGACATGGGCAATTTCGTTATCTTCAAGATCGGCAAATATTGGTAACGACAATACGTCCTTCGCCAGCTGTTCGGAAACCGGCAATTTTTCATCCCCGCGCACGAAAGGCGCGAAAGCAGCATGTTTGTGCAGGGGAAGCGGATAGAACAGCCCCGTCCCTACCCCGGCATCGGCCAGCCGCTGGCGCACCGCATCGCGGTTTTCGACCCGCAGGGTATAGAGCGCCCAGGCGCTTTCGATACCCTCGGCAAGCCGCGGCGTTTGCACTACGCCTTTCAATTCCGCGTCATAGATCCGGGCGATGCGCCGCCGCGCCGCCAGGTCCTTCTCGAATTCCTCCAGCTTCACCAGCAGCACCGCCGCCTGCATGGTGTCGAGCCGCGCCGTCATGCCCAGCCGCAACGCCTCGTCGCCGGACCCCTGCCGGCCATGGGTGCGGATCAGCCGCACCTCGGCGGCAAGCCTGTCGTCATCGCTGAAAACCGCGCCGCCATCGCCATATCCGCCCAGCGGCTTGGTCGGGTAAAAGCTGGTGGCGCTGATCTGCGCCATGGTTCCAACCTTGCGGTTGCCCACCGAACCGCCAAAACTTTGCGCGGAATCGGCGACCACGACCAAAGAATGGCGCGCCGCGACCTCGCCAATGGCGGCATAATCGGCGGCCTGGCCGTAGAGATCGACCGGCATCACCACCTTGGGCGCCAGTTCTCCGCGCGCCGCGACTTCGCCGATCGCCCGCTCCAGATCGGCCGCCGACATATTGAAGCTGGCCTCGTCGACATCGACGAAAACCGGGCTGGCGCCGGTGGCGGCCACCGAACCGGCGGTGGCGGAAAAGGTGAAGGCGGGCACGAAAACCGCATCGCCCGGCCCGACGCCAAGCGCCATCAATGCCATGATCAGCGCGTCGCGCCCCGACGACACGCCGACGGCATGCCTGGCGCCGCAATATTTTTCCAGTTCCCGTTCCAGTTCCTCCACTTCGGGGCCGAACACGAACTGGCAATGGCCAAGAACGCGGTCGAGCCGCTCGCCGATGCGCGCATGCAGCCTCTGCTGCTGGCGCTTCAGGTCGAACAAGGGAACATTGATTGCCGGCGCCGTAACGGCGGCGGAAACGGGAGCAGCTGTAAGTTTCGTCATTCCACCAACTCAGACTCGATCCGGCGGCGATGCGCCCGCAAATTGTCGGTAATCATGCTCGCCACCCTGAGCGCCTCGCGCCCCACCATGCCGTCAACAGTTGGCACGCGTTTACCACAAACGCAATCGAGGAATTCGGTAATTTCGTTATAGAGACTGTCCTCCTTGGGAATATCCCAAGTCTCCATTTCGATCGCCGCCAGCCCTTCGGTTTCCGGATTGCCCTTGCGGTTGAACCGAACGATCCGGCTCTCGTTGAAATCGCAGACGACATAGCAATCCGGCTGGAAGATCCGGATCCGCCTCTCGGTCTTTCCCGAGATGCGGCTGGCGGTGACATTGGCCACCGCGCCATTGGCGAATTCGATGCGGGCATTGGCCAGATCCTCGGTCGGATTGAGCACCGGCGCGCCAACCGCGCTGACCGATATGACCTTGGATCCGGCAAGTCCGAGAATGATATCGATATCGTGGATCATCAGATCGAGGACCACATCGACATCGGTGGCGCGCGGCTTGAACGGCGAAATCCGGTAGCTCTCGAAATAGACCGGACGTTTGATCTTGTCGGAAAGGGCGCGAAAGGCCGCCGAGAACCGCTCGATATGGCCGACCTGGAGCACCAGGTTCTTTGCCTTGGCGCAGGCGATCAGTTCCTCGGCATGCTCCACGGTGTCGGTGATCGGCTTTTCGACCAGCACATGCAGCCCCGCCTTCAGCAGATCCCGCGCCACCTGGAAATGGGCCGAGGTCGGCACCGCGATGCTGACGACATCGACCTTTCCGGCAAGCTGGTGATAGTCGGTCAGCGGCTCGGCGCCATATTCGGCCGCAAGCTTGGCCGCGCGCGCGGGGTCGGCATCGACCACGGCGACGAGGTCGGCATCAGGGTGTGCCGCATAATGCTTGGCGTGGAACTTGCCGAAATATCCAAGTCCCACGACTGCTGCTCTAAGTGCCCCGGTCATGGCTTTATACTTCGCACCTATGGTCACCCTGCGCAAGCGCGCAGACACGACGAAAATCCAAGGAAACCAACGAATTCTCCTTTGAAAAAAGACAATCAGATCCGGGCCGGACGGTCCCCCGCCGGGATCACGACAGCCCGAACCACCAGGCGCCGAGACCGAGAAAGACGAAAAAGCCGACGACATCGGTGACCGTGGTCACGAATGGCCCGGACGCCACCGCCGGGTCAAGCTTCATGCGGTGCAGGCCGAGCGGAATCAGGATGCCGAAAACGCCGGCCGCCAGCATGTTCAGAACCATGGCGACGGCAAGAACGCCGCCCAGTTGGACATTGGCGAACCAGAACGCGGCAACGACCCCCATGATCACCGCGAACATGCATCCATTGAGGAAACCGACGATTGTTTCGCGGGTTATGACCCGGCGCACATTGAAGCGCGCAAGATCGCGGGTCGCCAGCGCGCGCACCGCCACCGTCATGGTCTGGGTGCCGGCATTGCCGCCCATCGAGGCCACGATGGGCATCAGCACCGCCAGCGCCACCATCTGGCTGATGGAACCGTCGTAAAGGCTGATGACCCAGGACGCCAGAATTGCGGTGCCGAGATTGACCAGCAGCCAGACGAAACGGCTGCGCGTCGTCGACAGCACGGAATCGGAAATCTCCTCATCGCCGACGCCGCCCAGCAGGCGAATGTCCTCGTCCGCCTCCTCCTCGATGACGTCGATGATATTGTCGACGGTGATGACGCCGACGAGTCGCTCTGAATCGTCGATAACCGCCGAGGACACAAGGTCATAGCGCTCGAAGGTACGGGCCACCACCTCCTGGTCCTCGCTGGCCCGCACGGTGTAGATCTCGCGATCCATGATCTTTTCCATCGGCACCGGCCGCTTGGAGCGCAGCAGGTGGTTCAGCGTCACCGTGCCGATGGGCCGGAATGCGGGATCGACGATAAAGATTTCATAGAACTCGCTGGGCAAATCGTCGGAATCGCGCATGTAGTCGATGGTCTGGCCGACGGTCCAGAATGGCGGAACGGCAATGAATTCGCTCTGCATCCGCCGCCCGGCGGATTCTTCGGGAAACTCGAGACTGCGCTGCAATGGCGCGCGCTCGGCCTCGGGCATGCGGTCGAGGATCTGCCTCTGTTCGCCCTCGTCGAGGTCTTCCAGGATGTAGACCGCGTCGTCGGTGTCGAGATCGCGCACGCCTTCAACCACCGCCTCGGTCGGCAGCAGGTCGAGGATTTCCTCGCGCACCTTGTCATCGACTTCGGTCAGCGAGCGGAAATCGAAACGCGAGCCGAGCAGTTGGACGAACAGCCGCCTCTGCTGCCCCTTCAGCGCTTCCAGGATATCGGCGAGATCGGCCTCATGGATCGGTTCCGCGATCTCGGCCAGCCGGTCGCCATCGGCCGCTTCCACCGCGGCGACGATCCCGGCCAGGAATTCGTTCGAAATATGACCGTCGGAACCGCGCACGGCTGCTTCCGGTCGCTCCGTTGTCACTGTTTCGTCCACAGACCGACCCTTTTTTTCGTCCGCCCCGGGCCCCGGTGTGCCCCGGATTCGCTCGCAGCTACTTGTATTCCAATTGCTTGACGGGCGAAAGGCGGTCACGATTCGCTAACCACGCGAACATGGTTAACTTGCACAACCCTGCCTGAACCGTTTCAATGCCTGCTGCCGCCTTGGGGGGCGGGAGACGGGGATCTTGTTGTGCGTATTCCAACCGTTGCAGTGGCGTTGGCCGCGTGTTTGGCCGCCTTGGGTCCGCCGGCCCCCGCGATGGCGCAGCAGTGCCCTGGCGATGGTCTTGGCATCAGCCGAACGATCCGCATCGACACCGGCCCCGGCCTGCGGGTCGGTACCATGCAGTATCATCGCCCACTCCCCTTGAAGCATAAGGAAGTCGTCCTCACCTTCGACGACGGCCCGCTGCCCGGCCCCACCGAAAAGGTATTGGCGGCGCTTGAGGCGGAATGCGTCAAGGCGACCTTTTTCATGGTTGGCAACATGGCGGCGGCCTATCCGGCCCTGGCGCGCAGGGTCGCGGCCGCCGGGCATACCATAGGCGCCCACAGCCTTTCCCACCCCTATCACATGAATGAACGCCCGCTCTGGACCCAGATCCGCGAAGTCGAAGGCGGATTTGCCGCCCTTGGCGCCGCCCTTGGCCCGCATGGCGAGGTGTCACCCTTTTTCCGCTATCCCGGCTTGTCGCGTTCGGCCGAAATCGACACCTATCTGATCGCCGCCGGCAAGGCCGTTTTCAGCGCCGACATCGTTGGCGACGACTGGACCGACATCGCGCCGAAGCAGGTCTTGAATCGTGTCCTCGGGCGGCTGGAGCGGCGCGGGCGCGGCATCATCCTGCTCCATGACATCAAGCCGGGAACGGCGGAGATCCTGCCCGACCTCCTGGCCGCGCTCAAGCGGCGCGGGTACAAGATCGTTCATATTGAGCCCGGCACCGACGGACGCCAGATCGCGCTGCGCGGCGCCATCGGCTTTCCGCTGGCGCGCAGCATAGCCAGCAACTGACTGGCCGAAGCTTTGGCCGATCCATTGGCCGATTGCGCGGCGCAAAGACGGCGCGCAAGCCCAAAATGCAAAATGCCGGCACGGGGCCGGCAAGTTGTCAGGAAATTTGGTGCGGACGAGAAGACTCGAACTTCCACGGGGTCTCCCCCACAGCGACCTCAACGCTGCGCGTCTACCAGTTCCGCCACGTCCGCAAATTGCTCCGGCGACGACGCCGCAAGCGCAGGTCACTTAGCAAAACCAGCTTGCAAGGACAAGGCCCGCAACGCCTCTAACCCATCTTTATCGGAAAACCTTTTTTGCCCGGCTGATTTCAGGCCGCCGCCTCGGCAACTTTCTGGCGCGAGAACATTTCGGTGATCTCGATGGCGACCCGGTCGCCGCGGATCACCACGCTGCCCCTCGCCACCGGCACGTTGTTGGCCAGCAGCATCACATCGTCGCTCTCATTGGTGTCCAGTTCGATCACCGCGCCGCGTCCCATGCGCAAGAGCTGGTGGATCGGCATGATCGTCGAACCCAGTTCCACCGAAAGTTCTACCGATACAGACTCGATCATGTGCGCTTTCCGAAGCCCCCCCGCTGCCCGGCCCAGCGAATTGTTCGCGCGGCAAAGCGTTGACCTGTGTGACTTTTTCATGCAGCGGTTACTGGATGGTTAATTGCGCCCCGCAGATCGGCGATCTTCGCCCCGCAAACGACGCCGCGCCGGTCGAATGGCGCCGCTTTGACGGCGCGGTTGACTATGCCTGCGCGCTTCTCGCCATGGACCGCCAGGTGGCGGCAATCGCTGGCGGTGGCGGCGCTGAATGCGTCTGGCTGCTCGAACATCCGCCGCTCTACACCGCCGGCACCAGCGCCCGCGACGAGGACCTCGTCGATCCCGATCGATTCCCGGTATTTCGCGCCGGGCGCGGCGGCCAATACACCTATCACGGCCCCGGCCAGCGCGTGGCCTATGTCATGCTCGACCTCAAGCGCCGCAACCCCGATGTGCGCAGCTTTGTCCACGGTCTGGAGGAGTGGCTGATCCGCGCCCTTGCCGCTTTCCAGGTCGCCGGAGAACGTCGCCAGGGACGGGTCGGCATCTGGGTGCAGAGGCCGGAAAAGGGCGCCGGCGCCGAAGACAAGATCGCCGCCATCGGCGTTCGCCTGCGCCGTTGGATCTCGCTGCACGGCGTCAGTCTCAACGTCATGCCGGATCTGGAGCATTACGCCGGCATCGTGCCCTGCGGCATCCGCGAGCACGGCGCCACCAGCCTCGCCGACCTGAAAGTTCCAACAACAATGGAAGAGGTCGACCGCGCCTTGTGGTCGGCCTTCGGCGGGATATTCGGCCCCTCGGGCGCTATTTGCTCGGCCGCACCCGGAATACTGGATCTGCCGGCGCCGGTTCCCCTTCGCCCAAGATCCTGACGGCGCTGACCCGCGCCGCCGCCGGCCCGTTGGCGCAGGCGGCGAGCATGCCGTCAACCGCGCCCTCGCCACCGCTGAACAGGGCCTCGACCCAGCCCTCGCGGCGGTTGCGCACCCAGCCCGCCAGCCCCAGTTCCTGGGCCTGGCGCTGCGTCCAGGCACGATAGGCAACGCCCTGCACCCGCCCCTCTATCGCGACCCGAACCGTCTTCATCGCGTCTTGCCGGACAGCTTCGCCGCCGCCCGTTCTGCCTTGCCGCCGGCTTTCCGCGCCGCCGCGCGTTTCAGGAGCTTCTTTGCTTGCGTGCCGGCGCTTTTCCGCGCCTTCGCCCCGCCGCTCTTGCGGACCGGCGGCGCTAGCGGCGCGCGCGCATCGTCGCTCATATAGTCGCGCTGGATCGGCACCGCGTCGGCGCGCGGCGAAACCAGGATCTGGAACACCATGTTGGTGCCGTGCAGAAACCCGAGTTCGGCCGCCGAAAGGTAGAATTCCCACATCCTGCAAAAGCGCTCGCCATGAAGCGCCGCCGCCTCGGCGCGCCGCGCGGTGAAGCGCTGCCGCCAGTGGCGCAGCGTGTAGTAATAGTGAAGCCGCAGCACTTCCATGTCGGCGACCCACAGCCTCTGCCGTTCTGTGGCGGCAAAGACCTCGGACAGCGCCGGAACATAGCCGCCGGGAAAGATGTACTTGCGCATGAACGGCGCCGTGACGCCAGGCGGCGACATCCGCCCGATGCAATGAATGAAGGCGAAGCCCTCCGGCGTCAGGCGCTCGCGCACGGTCGAGAAAAAAGTGTCGAAATAGCCGGCGCCTACATGCTCCATCATCCCGATCGAGACTATGCGGTCATAGCTGCCTTCCAGTTCGCGATAATCGCACTGGCGGAAATCGAGGCGGCTTGTCAGCCGTGCCGAGCGGGCGCGCGCCTGCGCCACCTCGATCTGCTGTCCCGCCGGGGAAATGCCGGTGACGTGCACCCCGTAATTCCTGGCCAGGAACAGAGCCGCCGAACCCCAGCCGCAGCCGATATCGGCAACCCGCATGCCGGGCCGCAATTGCAGTTTCGCCGCCATGCGGCGCAGCTTGTTGTGCTGCGCCCGCTCCAGCGTGTCGTTTTGCGGATCCTCGAAGAAAGCGCAGCTGTAATTGAGATCCTTGTCGAGAAACAGCCGGTAGAGATCGGCGCCGATATCATAGTGATGGGCGGCATTGGCCGCCGCTTTCTTGAGCGGGTTGCGCTGTTGCAGGCGGCGCGTCGCCTGCCAGACCCCGCGCATGATGCGGTGGCCGGGATGGGCCGCAAGGCCCTCTCCATTGACGGCGAACAGATGGAGCAGGTCGTGGATCCCGGTGTCGTCCTCGAAGGTGATGGAGCCGTCCATATAGGCTTCGCCGATCACCAGTTCGGGATTGAAAAGCAGGCTGGAATAAAGGTTCGGATCGTGAATCCGCGCCGTGACCGATGGTCCCTGGGGGCCGCCGCCATAGATATGCAGCTGGCCCCTCACGTCATACAGACGCAAGGTTCCCTTTTGCACCATTCGGTTCAAAAGCCCGGATAGCAGACGCATGCCCCACCCTCAGCGCGACCAAGCCGGGCGCATATTGGGACAGCCGGGCCGGCGGCACAACCGGCCGCGCGGGCGAATTCGAAAAGCGGTAAACGCGCCTATTCGAATTCCATGATCACGGCATCGACCGCCAGGCTGTCGCCCGGCGCCGCATTGATCTTGGCGACGGTGCCGTCGCGTTCGGCGCGCAGCACGTTTTCCATCTTCATCGCCTCGACAATGCACAATTGCTGGCCGGCCTGAACCTCCTGCCCGACCTCGACCGCAATCGAGGCCACCAGGCCCGGCATCGGGCACAGCAGGAGCTTGGAGGTATCGGCCGGCACCTTGACCGGCATCAGGGCCTCAAGCTCGGCCTCGCGCCGCGTATAGACATAGGCCTTCACTTCGGCGCCGCGATGGGAAAGGTCGAAGCCGTTGAGGATCGGGCGCACCTGGACATAGACCTCGCGCCCGTCGATCGTGCCGTGCCATACCGGATTGCCCGGCACCCAGCTTGAAACCAGGAGACGAGGCTTTGTCGCCTTGCCGCTCTTGCCGGCGAAGGCAATCTGCACTCCGCCGCCCTCGTCCGAGACGCTGGCGCCGATGCGGGCCTCGCCGATGGCGACCACTCGGTCGCGGGCAAAGGCGAAAGGAAGCTCGCTCATCTGCCCGGTGATATGCCGCCGCCGGGAATTCTCCAGGTGATCGATGGCGATCGCCACCGCCGCCAGAGTCTCCAGCGTGGCGGGATCCGGCTCATGGCTGTGCAGGCCGTCGGGAAATTCCTCGGCGATAAAGGCGGTCGTGATATCGCCGCTGTGCCAGCGCGGATGCCCCATCAGGGCCGACAGGAACGGCACATTGTGCCGGATGCCATCGACATAGAAGGCGTCGAGCGCGTCCGCCATCAGCGCCGTCGCCGCCTTGCGGTCCTTGGCGTGGGTGATCAGCTTGGCGATCATCGGATCGTAGTAGATCGAGATTTCGCCGCCCTCGTAAACGCCGGTATCGTTGCGCACCGTGCCGCGCTTGCCTGTTTCCTCCTCCGGCGGCCGGTAGCGCACCAGGCGCCCGGTCGAGGGCAGGAACTTGCGATAGGGATCCTCGGCATAAACCCGCGACTCGATGGCCCAGCCATCGAGCTTGACGTCCTTTTGCGCCAGCTTGAGCTTTTCGCCGGCGGCAACGCGGATCATCTGTTCCACCAGGTCGATGCCGGTGATCAGCTCGGTGACCGGATGTTCCACCTGCAAGCGGGTGTTCATTTCGAGAAAATAGAAGTTCTTGTCCTTGTCGACGATGAACTCCACCGTGCCGGCGCTCTCGTAATCGACGGCTTTCGCCAGCGCCACCGCCTGTTCGCCCATGGCCTTGCGCGTCTTGGGATCGATGAAGGAAGACGGCGCCTCCTCGATAACCTTCTGGTTGCGGCGCTGGATCGAGCATTCGCGCTCATTGAGATAGAGCGCGGTGCCGTGCTTGTCGGCCAGCAGCTGGATCTCGATATGGCGCGGCTCGGTTATGAATTTCTCGATGAAGACCCGGTCATCGCCAAAGGACGACGCCGCTTCCGATTTGGCGCGCGAATAGCCGTCGCGCACATCCTCGGCGTTGTGCGCGATACGCATGCCCTTGCCGCCGCCGCCAGCCGACGCCTTGATCATCACCGGATAGCCGATATCGTCGGCGATATTCACCGCTTCCTCGGCGCTCTCGATCACCCCGAGATAGCCGGGCACCGTGTTGACCTTGGCCTTGTTGGCGAATTTCTTCGATTCGATCTTGTCGCCCATGACCTCGATCGCCTTCACATTGGGACCGATAAAGGCGATGCCGGCCTTGGCCAGCGCCTTGGCGAAGGCGGCATTCTCGGACAAGAAGCCATAGCCGGGATGAACCGCCTCGGCGCCGGTTTCGGCGCAGGCGGCTAGGATCTTGTCCATCTTCAGATAGGATTCTGACGCGGCGGCGGCACCGATGTGAACGGCTTCGTCCGCCATCTCCACATGCAGTGCATCCCGGTCGGCATCGGAATAGACGGCGACGGTGGCAATCCCCATCCTGCGCGCCGTCTTGATGACACGGCAGGCAATTTCCCCGCGATTGGCGATCAGTATTTTCTTGAACATCACTTAGGTAGCCCCGCTCTCCGGCCCCACTCCGGCACCTGTAAAACTCCACGACAGGGATTTCCGACGCTGTCACGCGAATGTCAATATCCACCTGCCCGCAATCGCCATGCCTGCCATGCGCCGAATGCATAGGACAAATCGCCGCGATCCGCTATTGGTCTGAGGTTGCCACCCATTTTGCGATGCGCCACAACAGGCGCGAACGACGTCCGGCGGAAGCCCTCAACAAGCAAAAAGTGCCCCGGCGGGCGGCCGCGCGGCATCGGCTTCCCGAGACCATGCCCGGAGGAAACGAATGAACGAGCCACTTCCGGCCGGGCAGTCCGGCTTTGCACCGGTGAGAACGCTCCCCGGAATCCTGTTCATGGTCGGGGCGGTCACCGTTTTCGCCCTTCAGGATGCCATCACCAAGCACCTGGTTGCCGCCTATCCGGCCCCCTTCTTCCTGATGATCCGCTATTGGGCGTTTGCCGCCTTTGCCCTGGCCATCGCCTTGCGCGCGCGCCAGCCGACCCTGGATGTCGCGACCTCGCGGGCGCCGGTCCAGCAGATTGTCCGCGCCCTGCTGCTCTATTTCAGCATGATCCTCTTTGCCCTTGGCGTGCGCGAGTTGAAACTCGCCGACACCCACGCCATTCTTGCCGCCATGCCGCTGATGGTGACGGCGCTGTCCGCGCCGTTGCTGGGCGAGAAGGTCGGCTGGCGCCGCTGGCTGGCGGTCATGTTCGGTTTTCTCGGAGTACTGATTATCCTGCGTCCGGGCCTTGGCGTTTTCCAGCCCGCCGCCGCCTATGCGCTCGCCTGCGCGGTTTCGCTGGCCTTCTACAATATCCTCACCCGCAAGGTCAGCCGCTATGACGGCTTTCTCACCACCTTCCTGTTCACTGGCGTCATCGGCGCCGGTGCGGCAACGGCTTTCGGCCTCTTGGCCTGGTCCAACCCCACACTGGGCGACTGGGGGCTTATAGGCGCCCTGTGCATCACCAGTATTCTCGGCCATTTCCTGCTCATCCGCGCCCTGGAATCCGCCCCCGCCGCCGTGCTCCAGCCGTTCCATTATCTCATTCTGGTCTGGGCCATCATTCTGGGGTTTGTCTTCTTTGACGAATTGCCCGACCTCGTCACCTTGACCGGCGGCGCGGTGGTGGTGGCCAGCGGCCTGTTCGTGGTGTGGCGCGAACACGCCGCGTCCCGGCGCGCGCCCTAGCGCGCCGCCGCAGCGCGCTTCCTGCCGCCCGGCGCCGGTTGTCCCCAGCCTTGCGCCGGCCATTCCTATTGGCAATTGCCACCGCCGGAGAGCTGTGTTCTTTTCGTCCATATCGCGCCGTTGCGGGGAGCGCCGGGGTGACCGACAGATATACCGCCATTCTTGAAGACGCTCTGAGCCGGCTCGAGGCCGGCGACGAAGCTGCGCGCGAAACGCTCTATGGCCAGGCGCGAATCTCCCTGCTGATGCAGTTTGAAGCCGATTCCAGCCTCGATATCCCGCAGCGCGCCGCCGAACTTGGCCGCTTCGAGGCCGCGGTCCGCCACATCGAGGCCCGCTACGCCGCGCAGGCCTTTCAGGATGGCGGGCAAGAGGAAGCGGAAGCGGAGCTTCCCCAGGCCGAGGACGAGCCGGCGCCGGCGGTGGCGGCCTATCCGCCGCCCACCGATTTCGCGCCCGACGAGGCGGAGCGCCTGCACCCCGGCGCCAGCCGCGCTGACACCCGCGCGCTGCGCCCGCGCCGCCGCTTCCCCTGGATCCGCATTTTCCTGCTGATCCTCATCGCCGCCTTTGGCGCCTGGGCGGTCGGCCCGCTGCTGGCCGAATATCGCGGCTTGGCGCGATATGGCGCCCTCGCCGTCCATGGCCTCGCCGTCGCCCTCGCCGGGGCCATTCTTTTCATCGGCAATTGGCGCATGCTGGTCGCCGCGCTCGCCTCGCCGCTGATGCTGGCCGGGGTTCTGGCGGGTGTCGAAAGGTCGAAGGCGGCGGAGCTCATTCTGACCGTCGTTTTCTCGCCCCTGGCCGAACAGCGGGCCGTGGCCATAGACTGGCAGAAGAACTTCTTGAAGAAAGCCGGTCTTGACGCCGTTGGCGGCGAGCAATCGGCGGACAAGGCGCCCGGGACTTCCCCGGCGCAGACGCCAGACACGCCCCCCGCCACGCCCCCCGCGCCGCTATCGGCCCCGCCCGCCGAAACCGGCGCCGCGCAATCTGTGGACGCGCAACAGCCGGCGGCGACGGAACCGGCGAAGCTGGCGGAACTCACCTTGCCCGATTCCCTGCTCGGCGACTGGAACGTCGAGTGCGACAACGGCCCTTCCCACCGTTTCACCTTCGGCCCGCCGGAAGCCCCCAGCGCCAGGGATAACAGAGTCATTCCCCATGGCAGGCTGACCGGCGAGTCCCTCGGCGGCAATAGCAGGGTGGTCTTCTCCAGCCCCATAGCGGACAAGGACATCGAACGCGAAATCGCCATGCGCGCCCATCCCTGGCCGGGCAAGGAATGGTTGTTCGCCAATGAAATATTCCTCGCCAGCGCTGATTTCGAGGAAGGCGAAACCGATGCCGAGCTCGGCTATCGCACCCTGTTCATGTGCCCGATCAAGGCCGATAACATCACGGTCGAGACAAGTGGATCGGACACCCGGCTGTCGATGGAAGCGGAGTGCAACTGGATGGTTCCCAAGCCGGCGGACCTCGACGTCTTTTACACCGGCACCGTCTATGGCAAGTGCCGCTTCCGCCGCCCCTGACGCCGCCCCTGAAATCGGCCGCGGCCTTCAGCGGCAGCCGAGCCAGTTTTCCGCCTGCTTGATCGCCGCGACGTTCGCGCTTTCGTTGCGGTTTAGCGGCACCGCCCCGGCATCGTGGATATAGCAGCCCGCATTGCCCAAGACCGCCCTGGCCCGCGCGGTTTTGAAACAATAGCCGTGTTCCTGGTAAATCGAATTGCGGACAAAATAGAGCGTGTCGCAACTCTGCTGGCGCAGGTTCGCCTGCGAGAACCGGTTGACGTCGGTGCAGCCAAGCCCCTCGTAACAGCCGGCCGCCGCGGGCAGCGAACCGGCAAGCCCCGCCACCAAGCCGCAAAGACCCAGCACCGCGGCAAGAAAACCCGTCCGCAACAAGCCAGTCATCCCACATCCTCCCTGCCTGAACCGGCGAACTTACGTAAGATCGCCGATGGCCCGCCGCCGGGCAACCGCACCGGGCCTCAAGACGGCCCGGCAGTCGCTAAAGCGGAATATTGTCGTGCTTCTTCCACGGCCGCTCCTGCTTCTTGCGCCGCAGCATGTCGAGCGCGCGGCATAGGCGCCGCCGCGTGCCATGGGGCAGGATGACCTCATCGATATAGCCGCGCTCGGCGGCGACGAACGGATTGGCGAAGCGCTCCTCGTAGTCGGCGACGCGCTTGGAGATCTTGGCGCTGTCGCCAAGCTCGGAGCGATAGATGATCTCCACCGCGCCCTTTGCCCCCATAACCGCGATCTCCGCCGTCGGCCAGGCGTAATTGACATCGGCGCGGATGTGCTTGGAGCTCATGACGTCATAGGCGCCGCCATAGGCCTTGCGGGTGATGACCGTGATCTTGGGCACCGTCGCTTCGGCATAGGCGAACAGCAGCTTGGCGCCATGCTTGATAAGCCCGCCATATTCCTGCGCCGTCCCGGGCAGGAAGCCGGGCACATCGACAAAGGTCAGCAGCGGGATGTTGAAGCAGTCGCAAAAGCGCACGAAGCGCGCCGCCTTGCGGCTGGCGTCCGAATCGAGCACTCCGGCCAGCACCATCGGCTGGTTGGCGACGATGCCCACCGTCTTGCCCTCCATGCGCGCCAGGCCGGTCACGATATTCTTGGCAAATGAGGGCTGGATCTCGAAGAAATCGCCTTCATCGACAACTTTGTGGATCAGTTCCTTCATGTCGTATGGCAGGTTCGGATTATCCGGCACCAGCGTATCGAGGGAAGGTTCCATGCGGTCGATCGAATCGCGGCTGGGCAGCACCGGAACCGGATCGGTATTGCAGGAGGGCAGGAAATCGACCAGCCGGCGCATTTGCAAAAGCGCCTCGACATCATTGTCATAGGCGCCGTCGGCCACCGACGACTTGACCGCGTGCACGCTGGCACCGCCCAGTTCTTCGGCGGTCACCGTCTCGTTGGTCACCGTTTTCACGACATCGGGGCCAGTGACGAACATGTAGCTGGTGTCGCGCACCATGAAGATGAAATCGGTCATCGCCGGGGAATAGACATCGCCGCCGGCGCACGGCCCCATGATCACGGATATCTGCGGAATGACGCCCGAAGCCAGCACATTGCGCAGGAAAACCTCGCCATAGCCGCCGAGCGCCGCCACGCCTTCCTGGATGCGCGCGCCGCCGGCATCGAACAGCCCGATCACCGGCGCCCGGTTCTGGATCGCCATGTCCTGGATCTTGGTGATCTTGCGGGCGTGGGTTTCCGACAGCGAGCCGCCGAACACGGTGAAATCCTTGGCGAAGACATAGACGGTGCGGCCATTGACGGTGCCCCATCCGGTAACGATGCCATCGCCCGGAATGCGCGTCTCGCCCATGCCGAAATCGGTGCAGCGGTGCTCGACGAACATGTCGAACTCCTCGAACGAATTCTCGTCCATCAGAAGCTCGATGCGCTCGCGCGCCGTCAGCTTGCCGCGTCCGTGCTGCGCGTCGATGCGCCCCTGTCCGCCGCCGAGGCGTGCCTCGGCGCGCTTGGCTTCCAGTTTGTCGAGTATCGCTTTCATGCCTGCCCGTCCCCCAATTCTGCTCCGGGTTCCATTAGCATGCGCCCCGCCCGGCGAAAAGCCGCCACAGCGCCCATTTCCGACCCAGCTTTCAGGCCAGCTTTCAGGCTAGCGCCGCCAGCACCTGCGCCGCCGCCGCCATATCCTTCCAGCGAAAGGCCCGCCGCGCCGCCGCCTCCGCGTCGGCGCCCCAGAGCGAGATCTGCCAGTCCTCGTCGACATGGGCCGCCGCCCAGGCGTCCCCGGCGCTCAGAAACCCGCGCAATACCGCCAGCGGCAGCAGCGCCGAACCGGTGAGATTGGTCATGCTCGCCAGCGCGCCTATTACGAAACTATCTTCATTTTCAATATCTTGACGCAACTTATCAAGAATGGCCGGATCCTGCTCGACATGCACGATGCCCGCCGCCAGCCTGAAGCGGGCACCAAATCTGTCCCGCGCCCAGGCCAGCACCGGATCCCAGGCCGCGCGCTCGCGCTCGACCAGCCCGTCCGGTTCCTCGGCGCGGTAGCACAGAAGGTCCGAAGCGCCAAATGACACGATCTCATCGATCACCGCGGCGCGGCTTCCGGCAATTGCCACACCGTCGATGATGGTATTGGCCAGCCGGGTCAGCGGCATGGTGGCGGGATCGACATAATCCCCCTGCGCGTCCCATTCGGCGGCGATACCCTCGGCAATCGCGCGTGCCGGGACGGCCAGCGGCGCCTTGCCCGGCGTGCGCACGGCGCGGCCGTCGAGGCGCACCGCAAAGCCGGTCTTGCCCTCCTCGACGCCCGCCGCCTTGTAGAAGCGCTTGAGGCGCTGCTGGCGGGCCGCCTCCTGCACCCGCTTGACCGGATCCGCGCTTTTTTCGCTCATCGCCTGTCCGTCCAACTGCCCCAGCGCGCCGCCAGATGCGGCATCAGCCCGGAGAACTCATCCAATACATGCTCGGCGCCGGCCTTCAACAGCGCATCGGGCGCATGATAACCCCAGCGCACGCCGACCGCGCCGGCGCGCGCCGCCCGCGCCATCTCCACGTCATAGGTGGTATCGCCCACCATGACCGTGCTCTCCGGCCCGATGCCGGTTTGCGCCATCGCCTCGGCCACCATCGAAGGATGCGGCTTGGAGGGGTGGGTATCCGCCGTCTGGATGGTGATGAAATGCTTCTCCAGCCCTTCGCGCTCCAAGAACCGGCGCACCCCCCTGACGCTTTTCCCCGTGGCGATGCCGAGCAGCGCGTCGTCGCGCCCGGCCAGCGCGTCAAGAACGGCGCGCGCGCCGGGATAGAGCGGCTCGGCCAGGGCGGGGTCGGAGCGCAGATCGGTGAAGGCGTCGCGATAGGCATCCGCCAGCCTTGCCGCTTCGCCCGCGAGGCTGTCTGGCACCAGCTTTCTGATCGCCGGTTCGAGCGACAATCCGACCACGGAGAGAATCTGTTCGCGCGCCGGCGCTTCATGCCCTCGCGCGGCGAAGGCGGATTCCATCGCCGCCACGATCATGTGCTGGCTGTCGACCAGGGTGCCGTCGCAATCGAAAATGACGAGATACATCGGCCTCACCGCCCCTCTCGCCGCGGCCGGTTGACGAGAAAGATGCCGATTGCCACCAGCACCAGCGCGCCGATCAGATAGGGGCTGACCCGCTCGCCAAGCAGCAGCCCGCCAAAGGCGACCCCGAACAGCGGGGTAAGAAAGGTGAATGACGACATCTGCGCTGCCGGATAGTGGGTCATGATCCAGAACCAGACTACATAGGTGATCGCCACCACCCAGACGATCTGGAACGCCAGCGCGCCGAAAACCAGCGGCGTCGGCGCGAAAATGCCGGCCTCGCCCAGCAGCCGCGACAGCGGCAGCGTCACCGCCGCCGAAACGGCAAGCTGGTAGAGCAGCGTCTTCTCGGCCCTGGCGCGCGCCAGCGGCGACACCTTGATGACGATTGTGGTCGCTCCCCACAAGGCCGCCGCCAGGACCATCAGCGCATCGCCGATCAGCGCATCTTTGCCAGGCAGCGTCAGGCCGTCGGCAAGCGCCAGCACGACACCGAGAAAGGCCGCCGCCAGTCCAACCGCCTTCATCGCCGTGAGCCGCTCGCCGGGCAGGAAAAAATGGGCGCCGAGGGCGACGAAAAACGGCATCGAATAGAGCAGGACGATGCCGCGCGCGGCGCTGGTGAAAAGCAGGCCGGTATAGATCGCGGCGAATTCACCGGCGAACAGAACCCCGGCAATGATCCCCGCCGCCAGCGTGCCGTCGCGGGCAAAAAGCGGGATGCCGCGCGCCCAGCACCAGCCCAGCACCAGCACCGCGCCGCCGGCCGAGCGCAGGCCGCTTTGCAGCACCGGCGATATGCCCGTATTGGCGACCTTGATCGCCACCTGGGCGAGTCCCCAGCTGGCGCAAAGCACGGTCAGCAGCACCATGGCCAGCAAATCTAGCTGCTGGTGCCGGACGCCGCCTCCGGGCGCCTGGGGGCCGCTTTTCATGTCTCGTCCCCGCTATCGCCCGCCTGGGCATAGCGCGAGGCATCGAAACCGAACATCTCGAAACTGCGCGTCATGTGGCCGGGCAGCGGCGCCGAAACGTCTACCGTTCCGCCGCGCGGGTGAGGAAAGGAGATGCGCCGCGCATGCAGGTGCAACCGGTTCTCCATGCCTTCGGCCGGAAACGGCCTGTCGGCCTCATACTTGTTGTCGCCGATGATGGGGTGGCCGATCATCGCCATATGGGCGCGCAGCTGATGCTGGCGCCCGGTCACCGGTTTCAGCGACACCCAGGCCAGCTTTTGCGCCGCGCGGTCGATCACCGCGTAATGGGTGGTGGCATGCTGGGCCTGCTCCTGTTCGCCCGGTCGCGCCGCGCGTACCCGGTCGCCCTCCGGTCCCGCCGTCTTGACCAGCGCCGCCGCGACCTTGCCCTGCTCGGGCTTAGGGACCCCGTGCACCAGCGCCCAGTAGATCTTGCGCACCGAGCGGGTGGCGAAGAGGCGCCCCAGCGAGGACGCGATGGAGCGCCGCCGCGCGATCACCAGCACGCCGGACGTGTCGCGGTCGAGCCGGTGCACCAGGCGCGGCCGCTCGCCGAATTCCAATGCCATGCCTTCCAGTATGCCGTCGATATGATGCGGCGTTTTCGGTCCGCCCTGCACCGCCAGCCCCGATGGCTTGTTGAGGATCATCAGATCGTCGTCGGAATAGATAATGAGGGAATTGAGCAAGGCGCGGTCGCCGGCGCTGGCCGATTTTTCACTGCGCGGGGCATCCGCCGGCCTGGTGTCGTAGGAAAAGGGCGGAACGCGGATTTCCTGCCCCCCCTTCAGCCGCGCATTGGCCTTCACGCGCCCGCCATCGAGGCGCACCTGCCCGGTGCGCAGCAGCTTGTTGAGATAGGCATGGGTCAATTGCGGGTAGTGCAGCTTGAACCAGCGGTCGAGGCGCATGCCATCCTCTTCCGAATCGACCCGTACCTGCTGCGCCGCGTTCATGCCAGTGCGCTCCGAACCGCGGCAAGGCCGGCGAACAGCGCCCCCACCGAGGCCGCCACCGAAACGATGACATAGGCGGCGGCGGCGGCCGGCGCTCCGCGCTCCCACAGCACCGCGACATCCAGCGAAAAGGCCGAAAAGGTAGTGAAGCCGCCCAGAAGCCCGGTGGCGATGAACAGCCGCAATTCGGTGCCGCCCTGGATCTTGAGCGCCAGCAGCTCGATAAAGACGCCCATCAGGAACGAGCCGACGATATTGACGCTCAGCGTGCCCCAGGGAAATCCGGCCCCGAGCAGGCGCATTGCCGCCAGCCCGGTCAAATGGCGCAGGGCCGCGCCCACCGCTCCGCCGGCGGCAACGATCAGAACATGGTTCAACTTGCCTCTCCCCCGCCGGCATGCCCGCCGCGCGCCGCGCGCAGTTTCGCCCAATAGGCCAGCCGCTTGTTTATCTCGCGTTCAAACCCGGCCTCACGCGGGGTATAGAACGTCTTGCGCTCCCAGCCATCGGGAAAATAGTTCTGCCCCGAAAACCCGTCCGGCGCATCCGGATCGTAGGAATAGCCGGCGCCGTAGCCCTCATCCTTCATCAGCTTTGTCGGGGCGTTGAGAATATGTTTCGGCGGCGGCGGCGAGCCGCCCTCGCGCGCGGTTTTCGATGCCTTCTTCCACGCCGTATAGGCGCTGTTGGATTTCGGCGCCGTGGCGCAGTAGATCACCGCCTGGGCGATCGCAAGTTCGCCTTCCGGGCTGCCGAGGAAATCATACGCATCCTTGGCCGCATTGGCCTGAATGAGCGCCTGGGGGTCAGCCAGGCCGATATCCTCCACCGCCATGCGCACCACGCGGCGGGTGACATAAAGCGGATCCTCGCCAGCCACCAGCATGCGCGCCAGCCAGTACAGCGCGGCATCGGCATCGGACCCGCGCACCGCCTTGTGCAGCGCGCTGATCAGGTTGTAGTGCCCGTCCTGCCCCTTGTCGAAAATCGGCGCCCGGCGCTGCACCGCCTCGATCAACTGTTCCCGGTCCAGCCTCTGGCCCTCGCCAGCCGATGCGAAGACCGTTTCCACCAGCCCCAGCAGCGCCCGCCCGTCGCCATCGGCCATATCGCGCAAGGCCGCACGGGCATCCCCGCCGAGCGGAAGCGCCCGCTTCAGGTGGTCTTCGGCGCGCACCAGCAGTTCTTCCAGCGCCGCGTCGTCGAGGCGGCGGAAGCTGACCACGGCGGCGCGCGACAGCAAGGCGGCATTGAGCTCGAAGGAAGGGTTCTCGGTGGTGGCGCCGAACAGGGTGATGGTGCCGTCCTCCATATGGGGCAGGAAGGAATCCTGCTGGGCGCGGTTGAAGCGGTGGATCTCGTCGACGAAGAGCAGCGTGCCCCTGCCCTCGCTGCGCCGGGCGCGGGCGGCATCGAACAGTTTGCGCAATTCCTGTACGCCCGAAAATATCGCCGACACCTGCTCGAAATGGGCATTGGTCGCGCCAGCCAGCAGGCGCGCCACGGTCGTCTTGCCGGTTCCCGCCGGCCCCCAGAAAATCATCGAGCGCAAGGCTCCGGCCGCGATCGCCCGCGCCAGAATGCCCTCCGGCCCGGTCAGGTGCTCCTGGCCGACGACCTCGCCAAGCACGCGCGGACGCAGCCGGTCGGCGAGCGGACGCGGTGCGTCCTCCTCCAGTCCCGCCGCCCCGAACAGGTCCGCCGCCGCCATCTCACCCCCCGATAATCAAGGTCCGGTCCTGGCCGCCGCGCCCGATCACCAGCTGCCAGCGATAAGCGTCCTGGGCCAGCGCCCGGCGCAGATCGCCAACGCTGGTGATGGCATCGCCATTCACGGCGCGCACGATATCGCCGCGCTCGAAACCGAAGCGCGCCGCCAGCGAATAAGGCTCGACATGGGAAATCACCACCCCGGCGGCATCGAAATCGAGGCGCAGCTCGTCGGCGACCGCCGGTGACAGATTGAGCACCGTGGCCCCGGCCAGCGGATTGCGGCCCTCCAGCTTTGTCAGCTCGCGCGGCGGATCCTCCGGCGGCGGTTGCAAGGCTAGTTGCAACGACTTTTTGGCCCCGTTACGGAGGATATCGAGCCGCGCTGTCTTGCCGATCCCCACCGTGGCCAGGCGGAAACCGAAGGAATCGGCGTCATTCACCTCATGGCCATCGACCGCAAGGATCAGATCGCCGACGGCAAGGCCGGCGGCGGCGGCCGGCCCCGCCTTGTGGACCGCATTGACCAGAACGCCGACCGGCGCGCGCAATTGCAGCGATTCGGCAATTTCCGGCGTTACCGGCTGCACCGCGGCGCCGATCCACGGCCGGCGCACCGTGCCGCCCACCTTGGCCGCCTCCACCACCACCCGCACCATGTTGGAGGGAATGGCGAAGCCGATGCCGTTGGAGCCGCCGGAACGGGTAAAGATGAAAGTATTTATGCCCACCAGCCGGCCATCCATGGCAACCAGCGCGCCGCCGGAATTTCCCTGGTTGATGGCGGCATCGGTCTGGACGAAGAACTGGTAGTCGGAGGCGCCGATATTGGTGCGCGAGGTGGCCGACACGATGCCGCTGGTCACGGTCTGCCCGACCCCGAAGGGATTGCCTATGGCCAGGACCAGGTCGCCGACCTCCAGCTGGTCGGAATCGCCGATATCGAGAAACGGCAGCGCTTCCTTGGCGCCGACGAGACGCAGTACGGCCAGGTCGCTGCGTTCGTCCTTCAGCACCACTTCGGCGGCAAACTCGCGCCGGTCGGAGAGCGCGATGCGGATATCGGTGGCATCGGCGATAACATGGGTATTGGTGACGACAACGCCATCCGGCGACACGATGACGCCCGAGCCGAGCGACTGCTGGACGCGCTCGCGCGGCACGCCGAAGCCGCCGCCGCCGAACAGCTCGGGAAACAGGCCCATCAAGGGCGGGCGTCCCTGCTGCCTGACGACGCGCCGGGCATAGACATTGACCACCGCCGGCATCGTCTTCTTGACCACCGGGGCGAAGGACAGCGCGATCTGGCTCCGCGTGGAGGGAACCGCGTCCTGGGCCGGGGCGCCGGTCTGCATCGTCAAGAGCGCCGCCAGCGCGACCGCCAGGGTCAGTGCCACGCCTGGCGCCATCGCCGCCCCCGGCCTGGTTGCGAAAAACCTCATCCCGTCCTCCCGAAACCTTTTCCCGCAGCAGATATAGGCCGCATCGCCGCTCCGGGGAAGGCAGGGCCACGACCCCGCCCCGGAAACAACCCTCCCGCCCCCGGGAACAAAAAAGGCGGCCCCGTGGGCCGCCCTTCAAATCTTGGCGCGGCATCAATCCCCGCGCGGGCCTTCCGGCAGCCTTCAGGCCGCCGCCTCCGCCTCGGCTTCCTCGCGGTCCGCGGTGGGGCCGGAATCCTTGCCCTTTTCGGCCGGATCGCGATCCACCAGCTCGATCACCGCCAGCGGCGCATTGTCGCCATAGCGGAAACCGGCGCGCAGCACGCGCGTATAGCCGCCATTGCGCTCCTTGTAGCGCGGCCCCAGCGTTTCAAAAAGCTTGGTCACCTGATCCTTGTCCGGGATCTGCGCCAGCGCCTGACGGCGCGCATGCAACCCGCCGTGCTTGGCCAGCGTGATGAGCTTTTCGGCTATCGGCCGCAGCTCCTTGGCCTTGGGCAAGGTGGTGACGATCTGCTCGTGCTTGATCAGCGCCGCCGCCATATTGGCGAACAACGCCTTGCGATGGCTCGCCGTCCGGTTCAGCCTGCGATGGGCCCGCCGATGACGCATGACTTAAATTCCTTCCAAACACGGGAATGGCGGCAACGCCGCAGCCCTTCCCTCAATAATGGTCTTCGTAACGCTTCGCCAGATCTTCGATATTCTCCGGCGGCCAGTTCGGCACTTCCATGCCGAGATGCAGGCCCATCTGCGCCAGCACTTCCTTGATCTCGTTGAGCGACTTGCGGCCGAAATTCGGCGTACGGAGCATCTCCGCCTCACTCTTCTGGATCAGATCGCCAATATAAACGACATTGTCGTTCTTCAGGCAGTTGGCGGAGCGCACCGAAAGTTCCAGTTCGTCCACCTTCTTCAGCAGCGCCGGGTTGAAAGCCAGTTCCGGTATGCCGCGATCTTCCGCCACTTCGCGCTCCGGCTCGTCGAAATTGACGAAGACCTGGAGCTGGTCCTGAAGGATGCGCGCCGCATAGGCAACCGCGTCATCGGGCTTCAGCGAGCCATCGGTTTCAATCTGCATCGACAGCTTGTCGTAATCGAGAATCTGGCCCTCGCGGGTATTCTCGACCTTGTAGGATACCTTGCGCACCGGGCTGTAGAGGCTGTCGACCGGGATCAGGCCGATCGGCGCGTCCTCGGGCCGGTTGCGGTCCGCCGGAACATAGCCCTTGCCGCGATTGACGGTGAACTCCATCCGGATCTCGGCGCCCTGGTCCAGCGTGCACAGCACGAGGTCGGGATTGAGAATCTTGATGTCGGAAACCGTCTCGATATCGCCGGCGGTCACCTGTCCGGGCCCCTGCTTCTTCAGCACCATGCGCTTGGGACCGTCCTCGTCCATGCGCAGGGCGATCTCCTTGATGTTGAGCACGATGTCGGTGATGTCCTCGCGCACGCCGGCAATCGAGGAAAACTCGTGCAGAACGCCGTCGATATGCACCGACGTCACCGCCGCTCCTTGCAGCGAGGACAGCAGAACGCGCCGCAGCGCATTGCCCAGCGTCACGCCAAAGCCGCGCTCCAGCGGCTCGGCAACCAGGGTTGCCAGCCGCTTGGCGTCATGCCCGGCATCGACCTCGAGTTTGGTCGGCTTGATCAGTTCCTGCCAGTTGCTCTGGATCACGTGTCCATCCTTTCGGCTGGCAGCCGGCGCATCGCTTTCGACACACCGGCTTGCACAAATTCTCTTTTCACGCCAGGAGGGCTGTGAAGGCCCTCCGTCCTGCTCAAGACCCGGTCTGACCCGGGCTTACACCCTGCGGCGCTTGCGCGGGCGGCAGCCATTATGCGGAATGGGCGTCACATCGCGGATGGAGCTGATCATGAAGCCCGCCGCCTGGAGTGCCCGCAGCGCCGATTCGCGCCCCGAGCCCGGCCCGCTGACTTCAACTTCCAGCGTCTTCACGCCATGTTCCTGGGCCTTCTTGCCGGCATCTTCCGCCGCCATCTGCGCCGCATAGGGGGTCGACTTGCGCGATCCCTTGAAACCCATGGTCCCGGCCGACGACCAGGAGATAGCATTGCCCTGCGCGTCGGTGATCGTGATCATCGTGTTGTTGAACGTCGCGCTCACATGGGCCACGCCCGAGCTGATGTTCTTCCGCTCGCGCCGGCGGACGCGGGTCTTGTCTCTTGCCATAGTCTTAGCGCCTCTTCACCCGAACAGCTCGCCGGGCCTTCTGATTTACTTCTTCTTGCCGGCAATCGGCTTCGCGGGCCCCTTGCGGGTGCGCGCATTGGTATGGGTGCGCTGGCCACGAACCGGCAGGCCGCGGCGATGACGCAGGCCACGATAGCAGCCCAGATCCATCAACCGCTTGATGTTCATCGCCACCTCGCGCCGCAGGTCGCCTTCGACGACATGATCGGCGTCGATGACTTCACGGATCTGGATGACTTCCGCGTCCGACAGCTCGCTGACGCGGCGCTCGGACGGGATAGAAACCTTCTTGCAGATCTCACGGGCCTTGGTCGTACCAATGCCGTGAATGTAGCTCAACGCGACTTCAACGCGCTTGTTGCTCGGAATATTGACGCCAGCGATGCGGGCCACGATCCCAGTCTCCTCTTATCTGCCGCGACTACCGCAGCCCTTCGATGTTTCCGTCAGCCGCGCCCCGCGCAGCCATGAACAAATTCCTGCCGCCTGACCAGCACGATACGGCCCGGCTGCCGATCCTAGCTCCAACAACCGGCCCCGAACCTGAAAGATTCTTCAGTGAATGCCGGTTTCTATCGGATTTCAGCGATCGTCGTCAACTGCCTCGTGCACGCTCCGTCCAATAGAAGTCTATTTCGCCGCCGCTTTGCCCGAAGTCGCGGCAATTCCTTCAAGTATTTCCACCATCGCGCCCGTCACCATGTCGATGTCCGCCATGCCGTCGATCGAGCGCAACAAGCCCTGTTCACGATAATAGGCGATCAAGGGCGCCGTCTGCTCATGATAGACCTTGAGCCGGCTGGCCACCGTTTCCGCATTGTCGTCGGCCCGGCGCTTGAATTCGGTGCTGCCGCACTTGTCGCAAATACCGTCTTTCGCCGGCTTCTTGTGGCGGTCGTGATAGCCTTCGCCGCACTTGCCACAGGAAAAACGCCCCGAAATACGGTCCACCAGGGCCGCATCGTCGACCTGCATCTCGATGACGACATCGAGCCGGCTGCCTTTCTTGGCCAGCAGCGCGCCCAGCGCCTCGGCCTGCGCCACGGTGCGCGGAAAACCGTCGAGAATATATCCGCCGGCAACATCATCCTGGTCGATGCGGTCGGAAATAACGCCGATCACCAGATCGTCGGATACCAGATCGCCGCGCTCCATCACCGCCTTGGCCTGGCGCCCGACCTCGCTGCCCGAGGCCACGGCGGCGCGCAGCATGTCGCCGGTCGACAACTGCTTGATTCCGAACTTGTCTTCCAGACGCGTCGCCTGGGTGCCCTTTCCGGCCCCCGGCGGACCGAGCAGTATCAGCCTCACCGCCGCCGCCCCCTCAGCTTGGATTTCTTGACAAGGCCCTCATATTGGTGCGCAAGCAAATGCCCCTGCACCTGGCCAACGGTATCCATGGTGACGCTGACCACGATCAGCAGCGACGTGCCGCCGAAATAGAAAGGCACCGCGGAATAGGAAATCAGGAATTCCGGCAGCAGGCACACCAGGGTCAGGTAACCGGCGCCCGCAACGGTAATCCGGGTCAGCACGTAATCGATATGGTGCGCGGTGCGCTCGCCCGGCCGGATGCCGGGAATGAAGCCGCCATATTTTTTCAGATTGTCCGCCGTGTCCGCCGGATTGAAGACGATGGCGGTATAGAAAAAGGCGAAAAAGATGATCCCGGCGGCATAGAGCACCATGTGCAGCGGCTGGCCGCGCCCCAGCATGGCCGTGATCGTGGTCAGCCATTCCGGGCCCTGCCCGGCGGTGAAATTGGCGACCGTGATCGGCAGCAGCAGCAGCGAGGAGGCAAAGATCGGCGGAATGACGCCCGAGGTATTCAGCTTCAGCGGCAGGTGCGACGACTCGCCCTGATAGACCTGATTGCCGGTCTGGCGCTTGGGATACTGCACCAGGATGCGCCGCTGCGCCCGCTCCATGAAGACGATGAAGGCGATCACGGCAATCGCCATGATGCCGACGGCAATGATCATCAGCGTCGAGAGCGCGCCCTGGCGGCCCAGTTCAAGAGTGCCGACAATGGCATTGGGCAGATTGGCGACAATGCCGGCGAAGATAATCAGCGATATGCCATTGCCGATGCCGCGCGCGGTGATCTGCTCGCCGAGCCACATCAGGAACATGGTGCCGCCGACCAGCGTAATCACCGTGGTGATGCGGAAGAACAGCCCCGGATCCAGCACGACATTGCTGGCGCCTTCCAGGCCAACGGCAATGCCATAGGCCTGAAGCGTGGCCAGAATCACCGTGCCGTAGCGGGTGTACTGGTTGATCTGCTTGCGGCCCTGCTCGCCTTCCTTCTTCAGCTGCTCCAGATGCGGAGAAACCGTGGTCATCAGCTGAATGATGATCGAGGCCGAGATATAGGGCATGATGTTGAGCGCGAAAATCGCCATCCGCCCCACCGCGCCGCCGGCAAACATATCGAACAGGCCGAGAATGCCGGACCGGTTCTGATTGAACAGGTCGGCGACCGCCTGGATATTGATGCCCGGCATCGGAATATAGGTGCCGAGCCGGTAAACCAGCAGCGCGCCCAGCGTGAACCAGATGCGCTTCTTCAGTTCGCTCGCCTTGGCAAAGGCGGAGAAATTCAGATTCGCTGCCAGTTGTTCGGCTGCTGAGGCCATATCACCTGCTCCGCATTGGTTGCCGGTCCTTCAAACCCGGCGCCGGCGCGCCCTGCGTTCTTGCTGTCCCGTATCCGCGCGCCGTCAGGAGGCCGCGCTGTCGCCCTCGGCCGGCTTGGCCGCGCCCGCCCGGCCCTTCTTGGCGGCGGTCTTGGCGCGCTTGCGCTCATCCTCGGCGAGGATCTTGATCTCGCGCACCTCGACCGAGCCGCCCGCCTTCTTCACCGCCTCGGCGGCAGCTTCCGAAACGCCGTCGACCAGGAAAGACACCTTGGCCTTGATCTCGCCCTTGGCCAGCAGGCGCACGCCGTCGCGCCGCGAGGTAATCAGGCCCGCCGCGATCAGCGCGTCGATATCCACCAGCTTGCTGCCGTCCAGCTTGCCGGCGTCGATGGCACCCTGCACGCGGCCGATATTGACCTGGTTGAAGTGCTTGCGGTTCGGACTCTTGAAGCCGCGCTTCGGCAGGCGCCGGTGCAGCGGCATCTGGCCGCCCTCGAAGCCCTTGATCGCCACGCCTTCGCGAGACTTCTGGCCCTTGTGACCGCGGCCCGCGGTCTTGCCCAGGCCGGAGCCAATGCCGCGGCCGACCCGCTTGCGGGCCTTGGTTGCGCCCGAATTGTCCCTGAGCTCATTGAGCTTCATGTCGAGATCCCTTTGTATTCTCAAGCTTCGTCGACGACGCGGACGAGATGGGCGACCTTGGCGATCATCCCGCGCACGGCCGGCGTATCCGGCAGCGTGCTGCGCCGGCGAATTTTGTTCAGCCCCAGGCCGATCAGCGTCGCCCGCTGTTCGCGGGGGCGGCGAATCGGGCTGCCGGTCTGTTCGACGGTGAGCGTATTGTCCTTAGTCTTGGCCATGCCAAACCCTCTTTTTTACAAGCTGCGCCAGGCCTTTAGCCCTCGGCGCGCTCCGCACCGCCCTCGCGGCGGCGCGACTGCAACTGCGACAGCTTCAGGCCCCGCCGCGCGGCGACGCCCTTGGGGCTGTCCTCGTGGCGCAGCGCATCGAAGGTGGCGCGCACCATGTTGTACGGGTTCGACGAGCCCATGGACTTGGCCACCACGTCATGCATGCCCAGCGTCTCGAAAACGGCGCGCATCGGGCCGCCGGCGATGATGCCGGTACCGGCCGGCGCCGCCCGCAGGATGACCTTACCGGCGCCATGGCGCCCGGTGACGTCGTGATGCAGGGTGCGGCCTTCACGCAGCGACACCCGGATCATCGCCCGCTTCGCCGACTCCGTGGCCTTGCGGATCGCCTCCGGCACTTCGCGCGCCTTGCCGTGACCGAAGCCTACACGGCCCTTCTGGTCGCCGACCACCACAAGCGCCGCGAAACCGAAGCGGCGGCCGCCCTTGACGACCTTGGCGACGCGATTGATGTGGACCAGCTTGTCCACAAATTCGCTGTCGCGCTCCTCGCGATCCTTGCTGCGCTCTCTTGTCGAAGCCATGCTCTCTTATCCCGTTGTTCAGCTCGGCGCTGTCTCGCGCCTGGGTTTTCTGTCCGGCCCAAGGCCGGCCAATCTCACCTTAGAAACTCAGCCCGCCTTCGCGCGCCGCATCGGCCAGGGCCTTGACCCGGCCATGATAAAGATAGGAACCGCGATCGAAGATCACCTTGTCGACGCCGGCCTTCTTGGCGCGCTCGGCAACCAGCTTGCCGACTTCCTTGGCCGCTTCGATATCGGCGCCGGTCTTCAGTTTTTCGCGCAGGTCCTTGTCGAGGCTCGACGCCGCCGCCAGGGTGACGCCCCGCGCATCGTCGATCACCTGCACATAAATCTGCTTCGAGGAGCGAAACACGCTCAGACGCGGACGCCCCTTGCCGGCTTTCGCCAGCGCGCCACGCACCCGGTTGCGGCGCCGTTCGTCTCTTGACTTGCCACTGGCCATCACTGCGCTCCGTTACTTCTTCTTGCCTTCCTTGCGGAAAATATACTCGCCGGCATAGCGAACGCCCTTGCCCTTATAGGGTTCCGGCCTGCGATAACGGCGGATTTCTGCGGCAACCTGACCGACCTTCTGCTTGTCCTTGCCGCTGACCGTGATCTCGGTCAGCTTGGGAACCTCGATGGTGATATCGTCCGGCACCGGATAGGCCACATCATGGCTGAAGCCCAGATTGAGCATCAGCTTGTTGCCCTGGAGCGCGGCGCGATAACCGACGCCGACGATCTCCAGCTTGCGGGTGAACCCCTCGGACACGCCGGTGACGATATTCGACACCAGGGTGCGCGACATGCCCCACATGGCGGCGGCGCGCTTGGAGGAATCACGCGGGCTGACCTTGATGCCCTCATCGGTCATCTCGGCGAGCACTTCCTCGACCAGCACAACAGACAGCTCGCCCTTGGGCCCCTTGGCCGAAATATGCTGCCCCTCGACGGTCGCGGTGACGCCGCCGGGCACTGGTACGGGCTTTTTGCCAATACGAGACATCGCTCTTACTTCCAATCGTTATCGGGAACCTGCCGGATCAGAATATCCGGCACAGAACCTCGCCACCCACATTCTGCTCGCGCGCCTCATGGTCGGCCATCACGCCTTTCGGGGTCGAGATGATCGACACCCCAAGGCCATTGGCGACCCGCGGCAGGTTCTTTACCGAGGCATAGACCCGGCGGCCCGGCTTGGAGACCCTCTGGATCTCCTTGATCACCGGGGCGCCGTCGAAATATTTGAGTTCGATCTCGAACTCGGCCTTGCCGCCGTCATGGTCGACCCGCGAGAACCCGCGAATATAGCCTTCCGACGCCAGCACCTCGAGCACCCTGCCCCGCATGCTGGAAGCCGGCGTTGCAACCTTCGTCTTGCTTCGCATCTGCGCATTGCGGATGCGGGTCAGCATGTCACCGAGCGGATCGGTCATCGTCATGCTTGCGTTCTCCTTACCAGCTCGCCTTGACCATGCCCGGAATCAGCCCCTTAGAGGACAGCTCCCTGAGCGCGATCCGCGACATTTTCAGCTTGCGGTAATAGGCGCGCGGCCGGCCGCTGATCTCGCAGCGGTTGCGGATCCGCGACGGCGCCGAATTGCGCGGCAGCTCGGCAAGCCGGATCTGCGCCTGAAAACGCTCTTCCATGGTCAGCGAGCGGTCCCGCGCGATTGCCTTGAGGCGCCCGCGCTTGCCGGCGAACTTCTTCGCCAGCTTGCGCCGACGATTGTTCTTCTCCACCGAGCTAGTCTTCGCCATTCCTTACCTCCGTATCCCTCTCGTTCCGCTTGTCTATTTGCGGAAGGGGAAATTCAGTTCATCGAGCAGGGCGCGCGCTTCTTCGTCGGTGCGCGCGCTGGTGCACACCACGATGTCCATGCCCCAGATCTGCTCCACCTGGTCGTAATTGACCTCGGGGAAAATGATGTGTTCCTTGATGCCGAGCGAATAATTGCCGCGGCCGTCGAAGCTCTTGGCGCTGAGGCCGCGGAAATCGCGCACCCGCGGCAAGGCGATATTCACCAGACGGTCGAGGAACTCGTACATCTGGGCCTTGCGCAGGGTCACCTTGGTGCCCACCGCCATGCCTTCGCGCAGCTTGAAAGTCGCGATCGACTTGCGCGCCTTGGTGATCACCGGCTTCTGCCCGGCAATGAGGCCGAGATCGCGTGCCGCCGACGTGACCTTCTTGGAATCGCCGACGCCCTCGCCGACACCCATATTGATCACGACCTTCTCGACCCGCGGCACCTGCATCGCGTTCTTGTAGCCGAACTTCTCCACCAGACGGGTGCGAACCACGTCGTCATAGTGGCCCTTAAGGCGCGGAGTGTAACTAACCTCAGCCATCGATGGTTTCTCCAGAACGCTTGGCGTAACGGACCTTGCGGCCATCTTCCAGGATCTTGAACCCGACCCGCGTCGGCTTGCCGTCCTTGGGATCCTCGATCGCCAGGTTTGACAGGTCCAGGGGCGCTTCCTTGGCGATGATGCCGCCTTCCTGGCTCGCCGTCTGACGCTGGTGCCGGCGCACGATATTGACGCCCTGCACCACCGCCCGGCCCTTGCCCGGCAGAACTTTCAGCACATCGCCGGTCTTGCCCTTGTCCTTGCCGGCAAGAACGTGGACGCGGTCGCCCTTCTTGATTTTCGCGGCCATTACAACACCTCCGGCGCGAGCGAAACGATCTTCATGTGGTTCTTCGCCCGCAACTCGCGAGTGACGGGGCCGAAAATGCGCGTTCCCACCGGTTCGCCCTGGGCATTGACCAGCACCGCCGCATTGCGGTCGAAGCGGATCACGCTGCCGTCGGGACGGCGGATATCCTTCGCCGTGCGCACGACAACGGCGCGCATGACGTCGCCCTTCTTGACGCGCCCGCGCGGAATCGCTTCCTTGACCGACACCACGATGATGTCGCCGACCCCGGCATAGCGCCGCTTTGAGCCACCTACCACCTTGATGCACTGGACCCGACGGGCGCCGGAATTATCGGCGACATCGAGATTGGTCTGCATTTGAATCATGACCGACAGCTCCTAATCTTCTTATCCCTCGGCCAAACCAGAAGGGACATGCGCCGCGCCCTAGCGCGCGCCCCCTTCATTGCTCACAACGGTCCAGCGCTTCTGCCTGGAAATCGGCGCGCATTCCTCGATCGAAACCAGGTCGCCGACCTTGAATTTGTTCTCCGCGTCGTGCGCGTGATATTTCTTGGTCCGGCGCACGGTCTTCTTGAACAGCGGATGGGTGAAACGGCGCTCGATCTTGACGACGACCGTCTTGTCGTTCGCATCCGAGACAACCACACCGTGGAGAATTCTTTTCGGCATCGCCCTATCCTTAAGCCTTGGCCGCCAGGGCCGCTTTCTGGCGCGCAATGGTCTGGATCCGCGCGATATCGCGGCGCACCTGACGAATGCGCGAAGTGTTTTCCAATTGCCCGGTCGCCCGCTGAAAGCGCAGGTTGAACTGCTCCTTCTTGAGCTTGACGAGCTCGTCGCCAAGCTGGTCCGGCGACATGTCCCTGATCTCTTGCGCGTTCATCGAACCAACCTTCTCTCTGTCTTCCAGTCGCCCGCTCAGGCGCCCAGCCGCTCAACGAAGCGGGTGCGAACGGGAAGCTTCGCCGCCCCCAGCCGCAGCGCCTCGCGCGCGATTTCTTCCGACACGCCGTCGATCTCGAACATGATCCGCCCCGGCTTCACCTTGGCGACCCAGTATTCCGGCGTGCCCTTGCCCTTGCCCATGCGCACTTCGGTCGGCTTCTTCGACACCGGAACATCCGGGAAAATGCGGATCCACACCCGGCCGGCGCGCTTCATGTGGCGCGTGATGGCGCGGCGCGCGGCTTCGATCTGGCGCGCGGTGATGCGCTCCGGCTCGACCGCCTTGATGCCGAAGGAGCCGAAGGACAGCGCCGTGCCGCCCTTGGCCAGGCCGTGAATGCGGCCCTTGAACTGTTTGCGGAACTTGGTGCGCTTTGGTTGCAGCATAGTCTTGCTCTCTTAGCCCTTCGCCGGACGCGGTCCGGACCTGTCATCGCCATCGCGGCGCCCGCCGCGCCCGCCGCCGCCGCTGCTGGGGCCGCTTGAAGCCTCCGCCAGGCGCCGGTCATGAGCCATCGGGTCGTGTTCCATGATCTCGCCCTTGAACACCCACACCTTGATGCCGCAGGTGCCATAGGCGGTCTTGGCGGTGCCTTCGCCGTAATCGATATCGGCGCGCAGCGTATGCAGCGGCACACGGCCCTCGCGATACCATTCCATGCGCGCGATTTCGGCGCCGCCGAGCCGCCCGCCGGCATTGATGCGGATGCCTTCCGCTCCAAGCCGCATCGCCGACTGCACGGCGCGCTTCATGGCGCGGCGGAAGGCAATGCGCCGCTCCAGCTGCTGGGCGATATTCTCGGCCACCAGCTTGGCGTCGATTTCCGGCTTGCGCACCTCGACGATGTTGAGATGCACTTCCGAGTCGGTCATCGAGGCAACCTTGCGGCGCAGCTTCTCGATGTCGGCGCCCTTCTTGCCGATGACGATGCCCGGACGCGCGGTGTGGATGGTGACCCGGCACTTCTTGTGCGGGCGCTCGATCACGACCTTGGAAACGCCGGCCTGCTTAAGCTCCTCCATGAGGTGGGCGCGGATCGCCATGTCCTCATGCAGCAGCGTGCCGTAATCGCTATCGGCGAACCACCGCGAATCCCAGGTGCGGTTGATCCCGAGCCTCAGCCCGACCGGATTGACCTTCTGACCCATCAGGCAGTCTCCTCAACTTGGCGCACCACGATCGTGATCTGCGCGAAAGGCTTCAAGATCCGCCCATAACGTCCGCGGGCCCGCGGACGGCCGCGCTTCATGACCAGGTTCTTGCCCACATAGGCCTCAGCGACGACCAGACCATCGACGTCCAGATCGTGATTGTTCTCGGCATTGGCAATCGCCGATTCCAGCGTCTTCTTGACATCGCCGGCGATCCGCTTGCGCGAGAAGGTCAGGTCGGCCAGAGCCTTGCTCACCTTCTTGCCCCGGATCATGCCGGCCACCAGGTTCAGCTTCTGAGGGCTGATCCGCAGCATCTTGTTGACGGCCTGGGCCTCGTTTTCGCCGAGGCTGCGTTCACGCGACTTCTTGCCCATCGGTTATTTCCTCCGAGCTTTCTTGTCGGCCGTGTGGCCGTAATAGGTCCGGGTCGGCGAGAACTCGCCGAACTTGTGGCCCACCATGTCCTCGGTGACCAGCACCGGAACATGCTTCTGGCCGTTATAGACGCCGAAGGTCAGGCCGACGAATTGCGGCAGGATGGTGGAGCGACGGCTCCACATCTTGATGATCTCGTTGCGTCCTGAAGCGCGTACCGTCTCGGCTTTCTTCAACAGATAGCCGTCGACGAACGGGCCTTTCCAAACTGAACGTGTCACGATCGGCTTCCCTTATCTGCCCTTCTTGCGCGCATGACGGCTGCGCACGATGTATTTGTCGGTCGCCTTATTGGAGCGAGTCCGCTTGCCCTTGGTCGGCTTGCCCCAGGGGGTCACCGGATGACGGCCGCCCGAGGTACGCCCTTCACCGCCGCCATGGGGGTGATCGACCGGGTTCATGGCGACGCCACGAACGCTTGGCCGCTTGCCTTTCCAGCGCGCCCGCCCGGCCTTGCCGACATTCGCATTCGAATGATCGGCATTGGATACCGCGCCGACGGTCGCCATGTTCTCGCCGCGCACGATGCGCTGTTCGCCCGAGTTGAGGCGCAGGATGGCATAGCCCTGGTCGCGTCCCACCAGCTGCACATAGGTGCCGGCGGCGCGTGCGATCTGGCCGCCCTTGCCCTGCTTCAGCTCGACATTGTGAACGATGGTGCCCACCGGCATGCTGGCCAGCGGCATCGCGTTGCCCGGCTTTACGTCGACCTGCTTGCCGGCGACCACGGTATCGCCGACGCCCAGGCGCTGCGGCGCCAGGATATAGGCCTGCTCGCCATCCTCGTAATTGATGAGGGCGATGAACGCGGTCCGGTTGGGATCGTATTCGATCCGCTCGACCGTCGCCGAAACGTCGAATTTGTTGCGCTTGAAATCGACGACGCGATAGGTCCGCTTGTGGCCGCCGCCGCGCCGGCGCGCGGTGATGCGCCCGGAACTGTTGCGCCCGCCGCTCTTGGTCAGGCCCTCGGTAAGAGCCTTGACCGGCTTGCCCTTCCACAGCTGCGACCGGTCGACCAGCACAAGTCCGCGCTGGGCCGGCGTAACCGGTTTGTAGGTCTTCAGTGCCATCGTTTCGTCTCTCTACCCGTTCGCCCTTCTCACAGACCGGTCGTCACGTCGATCGAATGGCCCTCTTCGAGGGTCACGACCGCTTTCTTGACGTCGCTCTGCTGGCCCTTATGGCCGCGAAAACGCTTCACTTTACCCTTGCGGATCAATGTGTTGACGCCTTTGACCTTGACGTTGAACAGCTTCTCAACCGCCGCCTTGATGTCCGGCTTGCTCGCCCAGCGCGCCACGTTGAAAACCACCTGGTTGGCTTCCGAAGCCATGGTCGATTTCTCGGTAACGACCGGCGAAACGATGATGTCGAAATGCTTTGTCGCGCTCATTTGAACCGCGCCTCCAGCGCTTCAACCGCCGCCTTGGTCAGCACCAGCTGATCGCGGCGCAAAATGTCATACACGTTGATGCCCTGGATCGGCAGCACATCGATATTCGGGATGTTGCGCGCCGCGAGGCCGAAATTGGCGTCGATTTCCGCGCCGTCGACGATCAGCGCCGAAGCCAGACCGAGCTTGGCGAAACGCGACTTCAGCGCCGCCGTCTTGGGCTCCTTGGCCGCCGCCGCATCCAGCACCACCAGCGAGCCGCTCCTGGCCTTGGCCGAAAGGGCGTGGCGCAGCGCCAATGCCCGCACCTTCTTGGGCAGGTCGATGGCATGGCTGCGAACCACCGGGCCATGGGCCCGTCCACCGCCGCGGAACTGGGGAACCTTGCGCGAGCCGTGCCGCGCCCGGCCCGTGCCCTTCTGCTTGAACATCTTGGCCGTGGTGCCGGAAACTTCCGAGCGCCCCTGCGTCTTGTGCGTGCCCGCCTGGCGCTTCGCCAGCTGGTAGCGCACCATCCGCTGCAGGATGTCGGCGCGCGGCTCAAGGCCGAAAATCGCGTCCGACAGCGTCACCGCGCCGGCCTTCTTGCCTTCGAGGGTCGATACCTGGAGCTCCATCACGCACCCTCCTTCTCGCCGCCTTCGGCCCCGGCGTCACCGCCCTGAACCTCGGCTGCTGCTTCTTCTTTCTTGGCCTCGGCCGCGGCAGCCTCGCTGGACGCCTTGGCGACGCGGAAAGCCCCCGGCAGCGGCGCGTTCTCGGGAATGCCCCGCTTGATCGCGTCGCGCAGCGCCACCCAGCCGCCCTTGGCCCCCGGCACCGCGCCGCGCACCATGATCAGGCCGCGCTCGGCGTCGGTCTTGACCACCAGCAGGTTCTGCGTGGTCACCCGCACATCGCCCATATGGCCGGCCATCTTCTTGCCCTTGAAGACACGGCCCGGATCCTGGTTCTGACCGGTCGAGCCGTGGCTGCGGTGCGAAATCGACACGCCGTGGCTGGCGCGAAGGCCGCCGAAATTGTGCCGCTTCATGGCACCGGCGAAACCCTTGCCGATCGAAGTCCCGGTGGCGTCCACATACTGGCCCTCGACGAAATGGTCGGCTGTGATTTCCGCCCCCACGTCGATCATGTTTTCCGGGGCGACCCGGAATTCCGCCAGCTTGCGCTTGGGCTCGACGCGGGCCACCGCGAAATGGCCCCGCTGCGCCCGCGAAACATTCTTGACCTTGGCCCGGCCGACGCCGATCTGCAGCGCGGTGTAGCCGTTCTTGTCTTCGGTCCGGTGGGCGACGACCTGACAATTGTCCAGCTTCAGCACCGTCACAGGCACATTCTCGCCTGCATCAGTGAAGATGCGGGTCATCCCAACCTTTTGCGCGATCACTCCGGCACGCATTGCAAAGCCCTTTCCCGCCCTGATCTCAGAGCTTGATCTCAACATCAACACCAGCCGCCAGGTCGAGCTTCATCAAAGCATCGACCGTCTGCGGGGTCGGATCCACGATGTCGAGGAGCCGCTTGTGCGTCCGCATTTCGAACTGCTCACGGCTCTTCTTGTCGATATGCGGCGACCGGTTCACCGTGAACCGCTCGATCCGCGTCGGCAGCGGGATCGGCCCCCGGACTTCCGCGCCGGTGCGTTTCGCCGTATTGACGATCTCGCGCGTCGAGACGTCGAGAATGCGATGGTCGAACGCCTTCAGCCGGATGCGAATATTTTGACCGTTCATGGACCTTACCTCTCCAGCACCCGCGCGCCCCTGGATGCGAACCTTGCTGCCCGTTCGGGCGCGCGTGCCCTGAAATTCTGCCGTTAAAACCTATTCGATGATGGTGGCGACGACGCCCGCGCCCACCGTGCGCCC
>JAGRLG010000035.1 GCA_020441905.1 Rhodobiaceae bacterium
CCTCGTTCACCTTCCAGGTGGCCTTCGGCGTGGCGCAGGCCGCGACGATCCGGGTCGGCTATTACTATGGCGCTGGCGACCACGCCGGGATCGCGCGGGCAGGCCGCGCCGGCCTGATGATTGCCGTTGGCTTCATGACCGCGGCGGCAATCGTGCTTTTCGCGTTCCCCACGCCGTTCCTTGCCATTTACATCGACGCGGCGAATCCGGCCAACGCGGGATTGCTGGCAATTGGCACGCAATACCTGTTCATCGCGGCGGCCTTCCAGATCTTCGACGGCACGCAGGCGGTGGCGTCGGGCTTGCTGCGCGGCCTGCGCGATACGCGCGCGCCAATGCTGATCGCCATCGGCGGATACTGGGCGATCGGCTTCGTCATGGCCATCGGTCTGGGCTTCGCCAGCCCGCTCGGCGGCCTTGGCGTGTGGATCGGCCTCGCGGCGGGACTGGTCGTGGTCGCGCTATTGCTGGTGTGGCGCTGGTCGCGCCGCGCGGCCCACGGGCTGCTTCCCGCATAGGGACAAACTTGAATCTTTTTGCGCGGAATCGCTTGACGCACGAAGGTCTCAAACCCATATGCGCGCCCGCTGGCACTCCTGCTGTGAGAGTGCCAAAAGTTTAAAATCCCTTTGGAGGAGGAATACCCCATGAGTTTTCGTCCGCTGCACGACCGTGTTCTCGTGCGCCGCGTCGAGGCCGAAGAAAAGACGGCCGGCGGCATCATCATTCCCGACAGCGCCAAGGAAAAGCCCGCCGAGGGCGAGATCGTCTCCGTTGGCGAAGGCCTGCGCGACGATGACGGCGACCGCATTCCGCTCGACGTCAAGGCTGGCGACCGCGTGCTGTTCGGCAAGTGGTCGGGCACCGAAGTGACCGTCGATGGCGAAGAGCTGCTCATCATGAAGGAAAGCGACATTCTGGGAATTGTTGGCTGACGCCGACGGGCTGGGCCTCATCGGCTGAGCCGCATCCCGACCGCATTTCCAGACACAACACGAATTCAAGAGGAACAAGAAAATGGCTGCCAAGGACGTACGTTTTGGCCGTGACGCGCGCGAGGAAATCCTCAATGGCGTCAACACGCTCGCCAATGCCGTGAAGGTCACGCTCGGCCCCAAGGGTCGCAATGTCGTGATCGAGAAGAGCTTCGGCGCTCCGCGCATCACCAAGGACGGTGTGACCGTCGCCAAGGAAATCGAGCTCAAGGGCAAGTTCGAGAACATGGGCGCGCAGATGCTGCGCGAAGTCGCCAGCAAGACCAACGACATCGCCGGCGACGGCACCACCACCGCCACGGTGCTGGCGCAGTCGATCGTGCGCGAAGGGTCGAAGGCGGTTGCCGCCGGCATGAACCCGATGGACCTGAAGCGCGGCGTCGAGCTGGCGGTGATCGAGGTCATCAAGGACCTGGAGAAGCGCTCCAAGAAGATCAAGACCTCCGAGGAAGTTGCCCAGGTCGGCACCATTTCGGCCAATGGCGAGCGCGAGATCGGCCAGATGATCGCCAATGCGATGCAGAAGGTCGGCAATGAAGGCGTGATCACGGTCGAGGAAGCCAAGGCGCTCGAGACCGAGCTTGAAGTCGTCGAGGGCATGCAGTTCGACCGCGGCTATCTTTCGCCCTATTTCATCACCAATGCCGAGAAGATGATCGCCGACCTCGAGGAGCCCTATATCCTGCTCCACGAGAAGAAGCTGTCGAACCTGCAGGCGATGCTGCCGATCCTCGAAGCGGTGGTCCAGTCAGGCCGTCCGCTGCTGATCATCGCCGAGGACGTCGAGGGCGAAGCCCTGGCGACCCTGGTCGTCAACAAGCTGCGCGGCGGGCTGAAGATCGCTGCCGTCAAGGCGCCGGGCTTCGGCGATCGCCGCAAGGCCATGCTCGAAGACATCGCCGTCCTGACCGGCGGCCAGGTGGTGTCGGAAGACCTCGGCATCAAGCTTGAGAATGTCACCATCGACATGCTCGGCAATGCCAAGAAGGTGACGATCTCCAAGGAAGACACCACCATCGTCGACGGCGCCGGCACCAAGAAGGACATCGAGGGCCGGGTCAGCCAGATCAAGGCGCAGATCGAGGAGACCTCGTCGGACTATGACCGCGAGAAGCTCCAGGAGCGTCTGGCCAAGCTGGCCGGCGGCGTCGCGGTGATCCGCGTCGGCGGCGCCACGGAAGTGGAAGTGAAGGAGCGCAAGGACCGCGTCGACGATGCGCTCAATGCGACCCGCGCCGCAGTCGAGGAAGGCATCGTGCCGGGCGGCGGCACCGCGCTGCTGCGCGCCAAGGCCGCGGTCGCCAAGCTGTCGTCGGACAATGCCGACATTCAGGCCGGCATCAATATCGTCATGCGGGCCATTGAATCGCCGATCCGCCAGATCGTCGAGAATGCCGGCGTCGAGGGCTCGATCGTGGTGTCCAAGGTGTTGGAAAACAAGAGCGCCAATTTCGGCTTCGATGCCCAGAACGAGACCTATTGCGATCTCGTCGCGGCCGGCATCATCGACCCGACCAAGGTCGTGCGCACGGCGCTGCAGGACGCGGCCTCGATCGCCGGCCTGCTCATCACCACCGAGGCGATGGTCGCCGAAGTGCCGAAGAAGGATGGCCCGGCCATGCCGGCCATGCCCGGCGGCGGCATGGGCGACATGGGCTTTTAAGCCAACGGGAACCTTAAGTTCCAAGCATAGATCCAGCTTTTGGATAGGGGGGTCCGGCCGCAAGGCCGGGCCCTTTTTTGGTACGCCTGGGACGATTTGCCGAACACGCGAAACAGGGCGGCATGACGCAAGACCGAGCCTCCGGCAGCCGGCCCTACGCTCGACCGGTCTGTAGGTCTTTTTTATGGACTTAGCAGATCCGCCCATCGACCGGGCCCGGGCCGTGGCCACGGCGGCCTCACTCCACTTCGTGGACTTAATGTTGCACCGCTGCTAGGATTGTCCCGCGGCGCAGGCCAGATGCGGGGAGCGTCCGGCGGCCCTTGCGCGGCATGTCTATCGCGCGCCAGGTATTTCGCGCGCCGGGTTTTTCGGGCGCCGGGTTTTTCGGGCGCCGGGTTTTTCGGGCGCCGGGTTTTTCGGGCGCCAGGCAACAAGATTGGTTTCGATTGGAACGCGGACTATGGCGGATAAGGACAACGGCGGCGGCCAGAACGGGCGCAAGAACGCGCGCAAGAACAGGCGGGCGGACGGACGGGAGGACGGGGCGCCGAAGGGACTGGCGCCCTTTTCACCGCTGGCGATCGATGCCTGCGCCCTGGCCCGCACCGTGGGGCTGATCGGCGATCGCTGGACGCTGCTCATCCTGCGCGAGATCTTTTTCGGCGTGCACCGCTTCGACCAGTTGCAACACGACACCGGGGCGCCGAGAACCATCCTGAGCCGCCGCCTGACGGCGCTGGTCGAGGACCGCATCCTGGTCAAGATCCCGTATCGCGAGCAGGGGCGGCGGCCGCGCCATGAATATCGCCTTTCGGGGCGCGGGCGCGACCTGATGACGGTATTCGTCGCCATGATGGAATGGGGCGAGACCTATCTGATGGCCGACCGGCGCGCGCCGGTGAGCCTGCACGACACCTTGAGCGGCGAGCGAGTCGGCGTGCGCTTCATCACCGCCAGCGGCGAGGTCATTTCCGATATCGGCCGCATCCGCGCCCATTTCGCCCGCGAAAGCCCGCGCCGCTAGGCGGCAGATGCCCCCACCCGGCGCCGCCAACAAGCCCGGCGCCGTCAACAAGCCGCGGGCCGCGAGCGGCCGGCATATGGACTGACGGCTGCTGCCATTCTAGTCTTGCCGGCAACAAGGGGGGCGAATGGGGGCGCACCGTCTGACACAGGCTCGGCGCAGATTTGCGGCCATGCTGGCGCTTGGCGGCACGCTCGCTGCCGGGCTGGCTGCCGGGCTGGCTGCCGGCATGGCGGCGGCAAACGGCGGCGAGGCGGCCGCCGGTCCCGCCGACACCCAGACCTTGCTCCTGTTTTCGGGCGCCGATGTCACGCCTTCGGGCTGGTTCGCCCATTCCGGCGCCCGCTTTTCACCCTTCTCGCCGATCACCCGGTCGGGACCGCTGCTCGCCGTCTTCGCCGGTGGCGGCGGCTATCGCTATGCCGGCCCGGCAGGCGCGAAAGTGAACGGCACATTCGCCACCGGCGAAGCGATGGCGGGGTATCAGATCGTCACCCCGAAGCTGGGCGCGGCGCTGCTTGGCGGCGTGCGCCGCGAACGTCACCGCCTCGATTTGCCCGACCCCGGCAATCCGGTTCAGGGCGCGCGCACCGGATTTGCCGCCGCCTTCGATGCCTGGGCCAAGCCAGCGGACGGCATTCTCGTGACGCTGGCGGGCAACGCCACCACCGTATTTGGCGGATATTACCTGCGGGCCTCGGCGGGCCATGCACTGCCCCTTGGCGAAGACCTCTTTGCCGGCATCGAGGGCGTCGTTCTCGGCAACCGCCAGTTTCGCCAATACCGTATCGGCGGCCAGATCAGCGGGTACCGGGTCGGCGCGGCGCAGATGGGCGTTTCGGCAGGGTGGCTTGGCGATGACGGGCGAAGCGGGAGGCGCGGCGACGGGTTTTATGCCGCCGCCAGCCTGTGGCACCGCCGCTAGCGCCGGTCCGTCATTGTTGCCCGTTGCGGCGGCAGGCGAGGCTCAGCGCCAGCCGAATCTGGAAACCAGCTTGCCGTAAAGCGCGTTGTCAGCCTCGAACACCATCTCCAACCCGGCCACTGAAATGGTGCCGGCGCCGGCGCCCTTCAGCGCGGCGATAAGGTCATAGAGGCTGGCCGACGGGCAGTGGATGCTGGCAACCGCGCCGGGGCGGATGCCGAAAGGAGCCTCGGCGGAAAATTCGCCGAGGATCTTTTCAAGCGCGGCGGCGCCGCCCTCCGGCGCGAGAAACCTTACTTCGTGGATGATGCGGCCGCGCTGGCGGGCGGCAACCCGCGACAGCACCTCGGCAAGCGCCGCGCGCACCGGCGGGCTCCAGTCGGCCGCACATGACGCAACAAGATTGGCCTCGCTGCGCAGCATGACGCCATCATCGAGGATCTTGAGCGAATTGGCCGCCAGCGTCGCCCCGGTGGTGGTGATGTCGACGATGAGCTCGGCGCTGCCGCCACCCGGCGCGCCCTCGGTGGCGCCGGGACTCTCGACAATGCGGTAATCGGCGATGCCGTGGGCGGCAAAGAACGATCGGGTCAGATTGACATATTTGGTCGCCACCCGCATACGCGCGCGGCTGCGGGCATAAAAGGCGGCGGCAACATCGTCGAGATCGGCCATGGTCGAAACATCGATCCAGGACTGCGGCACCGCGACCACCACATTGGCGTAGCCAAAGCCCAGCGGGGCGATGAACTCGACCGCCTTGTCGGTATCGGGGATCGATTCGCGCAGCAGATCCTCGCCGGTGACGCCAAGGTGAATGGCACCGTCGGAAAGCTTACGGGCGATATCAGCCGCCGACAGGAAGGCAATCTCGATATTGCCCAGACCGGCTATGGTGCCGGTATAGCCGCGCGCGCCGCCGGTCTGGCGCACCGGCATTCCGGCGGCGGCAAAAAAGGCGTTGGTATTTTCCTGCAGGCGGCCCTTGGACGGCACGCCGATGACGAGGGTTGCGGTCATGCCTCAGCTCCCGTTACGGGCAGGCGGTCGACATAGATGGCGCAGCCGACGGCGGGAATGGGCGCTCCGGCGCCAAGATCGGCAAGCAACTGGTCGTAGCGTCCGCCGCCGGCAAGCTGCCCGGTTTCGGGGCGCGCGGGATCGCGAATTTCAAAAACGAGGCCGGTGTAATATTCCAGCCGCCGTCCGAATTCGGTCTGAAAGCTCAGTTCGACATCTGCCCCAAGTTCGCCAAGTAGCGCCTCGATGGTGGCAAAGCGGTGATCGAGTGCTCCGATGCGCTGGCCGAGGTCCAGCCCTTCGTCGCTGGCCAGCGCGGCAAGCTGGGCCATGGCGCCGCGCGGCGAACCGGCGATCTCCAGATAGCGTTTGACGATGCCGACCGCCCGGTCGGAGGCCGCCGGCGCCGCTTCGCCCGAGCATTCCATGAAGCGCAGGGCGATCTCCTCTGCGCTGCGCCCGCCGACCGGAACAATGCCGGCCAGCGCCAGCACTTCCTCGATGAGGTTGGCCGCCGCCGCCTTGTCGAGGCCGGCGAGGGCCTGGGCCAGCGCCTCGCGGCTGCCATTGCCGGAGCGCGCCGAAACGGAACGGGCAAGGTCCTCGGCCAGATCGCGGCGCCAGAAGTGGCGGCGCAGGCGGCGCTTCATGGTTTCGGGAAGATCGAGCGCGGTCAGCAGATCGGCAAAAAGCCCCGGGTCTCCGAGGCGCAGCTCAAACCGGTTCAGCCCCTGCGCGATGACCGTTTCCAGCGCCAGGCGCAGCACTTCCGCTTCGGCTTGTTCGCTGTCCCGGGCGCCGAAGATCTCGATGCCGGCCTGCTGGAATTCGCCATAGCCGGCGGCGCCGGCGGCGCTGCGGCGAAAGCGAAAAGCGGGGCCGGCATAGCAGTAGCGCGCCTCGGCGGGCGCGGCCTCGTCGAGATAGGCGCGGGCCACCGGAATGGTGAAATCGGGGCGCAGGCAGAGCTCGACCCCGGTGGGATCGGAAACGGTATAGACGCGGCGGCGGATATCCTCGCCCGACAGGCCGATGAACAGCTCGGCCGGTTGCAGGATCGCCGGCTCGGCGCGCGCGAAGCCGGCATCGGCATAGCGCGCGCATATCTCGCGGGCGCGCGCGCAAGCGTCGGACGCCGCCCCGGCACTGGTGTCCCTGCCCATGGTTTTTCCGGCAGCCATTACCTGCCCTCCCCCGCCTGTTCGCCCGCGGCGGCGGCAAGCCGGGCCGCCAGCATGTCCTTTACGCAGGCCACCAGATTCTCCTGCGGGACCGCGACCTGGGCCGGGCGCGCGGCGGTCCAGCTTTCGCGATCCTCGATATCGCGCGACAGCCGCAGCCCTTCGTCGAGATCCTTGACCGTGACCTGGCCCCCGGCGCGCTCGTCCTCGCCCTGGATGACAACCAGCGGCGCGGCGCGGCGGTCGGCATATTTCATCTGCGCGCGCATGCCGCTGGTGCCGACATAGATTTCGGCGCGGATGCCGGCGGAGCGCAGGCTTGCCGCCATGGCGAGGTAATCGGCGATATATTCGCGGTCCATGACCAGCACCACGACCGGCCCGTCCGGCGCGCTCGCCTTCTGGCGGCCGAGGGCGGCCAGGGCGGCCTGAAGGCGCGAGACGCCGATCGACATGCCGGTTGCCGGGACTTCCTGGCCGCGGAAACGGGCCACCAGCCCGTCATAGCGCCCGCCGCCGGCCACCGATCCGAAGCGCGCCTTCTCGCCCTTTTCGTTGACGGTCTCGAACGTCAGTTCCACCTCGTAGACCGGGCCGGTGTAATATTCGAGGCCGCGCACCACCGAGGGGTCGATGCGGATGCGCTTGGTGCCATAGCCGCAGGCGGCCACCAGCGAGGCCAGTTCGCCAAGCTCGTCGAGGGCCTCGCGGCCCGACGGGCTGGTCGCCAGCAATTGCCCAAGGCCCTCCAGCTGAAGCGCGTTGGCGAAGACCCTGGTGCCGTCGGCGCTCAGTTCGCCATCGGCTATTTCGGCCGCGCCCGCCTCTTTCAGCGGCTTGTAGCTGAAGGCATCGGAAGCGCCGACGAAACGCATGATGGCGTCGATCTGGGTGTCCTCCAGTTCGGCGCCCCGGGTGAAGTCACCGCTGTCGTCGCGCCGCCCCTTGCCGAGCAGGGCGCGCACACCCTCGGGCCCCAGGCGGTCGAGCTTGTCGATGGCGCGCAGGGCGGTGAGGCGGCGGGCGGTTTGGTCCTCGCCGCCAAGACCGACGGTTTCCAGCAGCGCATCGAGAACCTTGCGGCTCGACACCCGCACCACATAGTCGCCGCGGGCGATGCCCAGTTCCTCCATGCAATCGGCGGCCATCATACAGATCTCGGCATCGGCGACCATCGACTCGGTGCCGACGGTATCGGCGTCGAACTGCATGAACTGGCGGAAGCGGCCGGGGCCCGGCTTTTCGTTGCGAAACACATAGCCGGCACGGTAGCTGCGGAAGGGCTTGGCCAGCTGGTCGTAGTTCTGCGCCACATATCGGGCCAGCGGCGCGGTGAGGTCGTAGCGCAGGCTCAGCCACTGCTCGTCATCGTCCTGGAACGAGAACACGCCCTCGTTGGGCCGGTCCTCGTCGGGCAGGAATTTTCCCAGCGCCTCGGTGTATTCGATCGCCGGCGTTTCCAGCGGGTCGAAGCCGTAACGCTCATAGACCGCCTCGATGGATTCCAGCATGGCGCGCTGGGCGGCAAGGTCGCCCGCGGCGCGGTCGATGAAACCGCGCGGCAAACGAGCGGCGACGCGCGCCGGCTTTTTGTCCTTGCCCATGGGAACGCCTCAATGAAGCTGCCAATTGCCGCCGGCGCGGCCAGTATCATCCGTGATTTGCGGCGGTTCTAACCCATGGCGGCCTCATGAACAAGACGGTGGCGGGCGGCGATCTTTGCGCGGCGGCGGCGCGATCCTATCTAAGGGCTGGCAGAAGCTTCAGGAGAGGGCCAGGGCATGATCGAAATCAGACCGTCGAACCAACGCGGCGCCGGCGACCACGGCTGGCTGCAGACGCGCCACAGCTTTTCCTTCGCCGATTATTACGACCCCGCCTTTATGGGGTTCGGACCGCTGCGGGTCATCAATGAGGACCATATCGCGCCAGGCGCCGGATTTGGCGCCCACCCCCATGCCGATATGGAAATCATTACCTATGTGCTCTCCGGCGCCCTCTCCCATCGCGATTCGCTGGGAAACGGTTCGGTAATCCGCCCCGGAGAAGTGCAGCGCATGAGCGCGGGCACCGGCATTACCCACAGCGAATTTAACGGCTCGGAAACCGACCCCGTGCACCTGCTCCAGATCTGGCTGCTACCGGAACGCGGCGGCATCGCGCCCGGCTACGAGCAGAAGGCATTCTCGAAAAGACAGCGCCAGGATCAATTGTGCCTGGTGGCGGACCGCGACGGGCGCGGCGGCGCCTTGACGATCCACCAGGACGTTGCGCTCCATGCCTGCCTGCTGGGCAGGGGAAAAACCGTGACGCACCGCTTCGGCCCGGGCCGGATCGGCTGGCTGCAAATCGCCAGCGGGCGAATTGGCGCCGGCGGCAAGACACTCAAGGCCGGCGACGGCGCGGCGATCGCCGGCGAGGATGCCGTGACACTGAGCGCCGAGGAAGACAGCGAGTTCCTGCTGTTCGACATGACCGGCGGGGGCTGAGGCGTCCTCACCCGGAAACGATTAGCCTATCCCGGCGCGTTTCCTTACCGAAAAACCGGTGCCCACTTTTTCGGGAAACGCGCTAGCCAAACATGGCGTCGATATCGTCCTGGCTGGCCTGGTCTTCCTCGTCCGCCAGGGCCGGGCCGTTGAGCAGGGCGCGCTCGCCGCTGGGCACCGGCATATCGTCCGGTTCGAAACCGGAAAAAGCTTCGATGCCTCCCCACAGCTCGGTCATGCGCCCGATGCGCTCTTCGATGAAGCCGAGGGTGGCAACCACCTTGGAGATGCGCTGTCCGGCCAGATCCTGGAAGTTGCAGGCCTCGAAGATACGCACCACCTGAAGCTGGATATCCTCGGCCAGGGCCTTGTCCTGGGGATCCCCGAGATTGACCTGCAACATGGCCGCCATCTGGTCGATTTCCTCGGCGGCGCCAAGAATGGCCGAGGTCGCCTGCTCGGTGCCATCGACAACGGCGTCGAGATGATCGGAGGCGTGGCCTACATTGGTGTTCTGAATGCCCTTGGCATGAAGGGCCGCGATTTCCTTCTTGGTGCGCGTGATCGCCGCCTTCATTTCGTCCAGTTCGGCCTTGAGCTGGCGCACATCGCTGATGGAAGGCGCGTGGTCGCCGGTTTCGGGCATATGGACCGGGGCGGCGCTTTTGGCGGAGGGCTGCGCCGCGGCCTGGCGCAAAAGCCTGGCCTGGAGGCTGGCGATGGCGTCCATCAACTCATTGTGGCGGATCCGCGCGGCGTCGGCGTCAGCGCCCTCCAGGAGAACCGGGCGCGGTTCGGCCGAAGCGCGGCCGCCATGGGCGGGATGGGATTCAATGCGAAAGCGCTTGCGCTGGGCAACCATTGACAACTCCAGATATATTGCGCCTGGCGCAAAAACCGAATGTCTACAAATATCAAGATGATGGTTAAGGAATTCTTGTGGGCCGGCGGCATGCGAGGGCCTGCTGACTGCCGGAAAATGACGGCAATGTGCTATCAGTAGGCCATGCTGCCGATGGGCCGGTATACCCGGTTCTTCGACCGGATCCGAGACCGGGTGCGCTTTTGCGCTGCCGGAACCAAGTTGAGGGAGATGCCATGACGGGATTTGCTGTTTGCCGCCTTAAGGCCGCCGGGGCGATAATCGCCCTGGCCTTGCCCTGCCTTCTTGCGCCGGCTCAGGCCAGCGCCGAAGACATGATGAAGAGCGCGCGCGATCTTGGCGAGCTGCATGGCGCCGCCATCTATTGCCGGCAGAAGAACACCGACAGCTTTGGCCGCCTGGCAATGGGCTGGCTACAGCGCCACGGCGGCGGACAGTTCGAGAAACTGCGCGACACCTATGGCTTGCGGGTGATCGAAACCGCGCACCAGCCGCCGACCTACGCGGCGGGGGGCAGTTGCGCCGGCTTTGCCGAAAAATACCGCGACGCCTGGATTCGCCTCAAAGGTTAGTCGCCGCCCGATCCCGCGGCGGCAATAATTTGCTAACCTAAGAATCAACAAAATCAGAGTCTTGCCGAGCTTTTCACGCTTTCCTTTTGCTTGCCTGCGACACTCATCGCCAGTTTTGGGCAATAGGGAGCCGCCGGAGACAAGGCGGTGAGGGCAATGGAAATCAGGTTAGGCAAGTTCAGGTGCAAGGGGCGGGCCGGCTGGAAGGCGGCGCTGGCGGGATTCGGCGCGCTGCTGGCCCTGTCGGCGGTGCATGGACCGGCGCAAGCCGCGCAGGACGGCCGGGTTTCGATATTCGGCGGCTGGGGCAACCGGCAGGTCGCCATCGGCGGCGAGCGTCATGGCGCGCAAATGGCGGTCCGGGATACCGGAGCGCGACGCAGCCAGGGCGCGGACCCCGCCTTCGCGCGCCGCACGGTCAAGGTGCGCACGCCGCATGCGCCCGGCACCATCATCATCGATACCAACCGGCGCTATCTCTATCTGGTCAAGGGCGACGGCACCGCGGTGCGCTATGGCGTCGGCGTCGGCCGGCCAGGCTTCGAATGGGCCGGCACCCATACGGTAACGCGCAAGGCGGAATGGCCGGACTGGCGCCCGCCGGAAGAGATGCGGGCCCGCCAGCCCTATCTGCCGGAAATGATGCCCGGCGGCCCGAGAAATCCTCTCGGCGCGCGCGCGCTCTATCTCGGATCTACGCTCTACCGAATCCACGGCACCAATGAAGCGACGACCATCGGACAGGCGGTTTCGTCCGGCTGCATCCGCATGCTCAACGAGGATGTCATCGACCTTTACCAGCAGGTCGATATCGGCACCAAGGTTGTGGTCTTCTAGGCGGCGGCGGCAAAAGGCAGACTGGCTCAGTGAAAGCCAGGGAGGCGGAAGGGGCGGTCCACGGGGCCGCCCCTTTGTTCTTGCGTTCCGGCAGATCCGGCCCGCTCGGCGCGGCGCGCCGTCAGCCCTGGGAGGGGTTGAAGCCCTGCCAATGGGGATCGGAGCGGGCATGGGCGGCCAGCAGCGCGCCGAAGACGCGGACCTTGGCGGCGAGGTGGCGGGCATGGGGATAGACCAGGAAGATGCCGAAGGGCTCGACCTCGAAGTCCGACAGCACGATTTCGAGGCGGCCGGCGGCAATGTCGTCGGCAACGACAAAGCTGGGCAGGCGGGCGATGCCGCCGAGCGCGAACAGGCCCTCGCGCACCGTGACGGCGCTGTTGACCCTGAGCCGGCCATCAACATGGACAAACTGGCGCCGGCCATCGATGGTGAAGGCCCAGTTGGGACCGGTCTTGTAATTGAGATCGAGCAGGCACTGGTGCGCGGCAAGATCGCGGGGATGGGTTGGCCGGCCGGCGCGCTCAAGATAGCCGGGCGCCGCGCACAACAGAGTGCGGATTTCGGCAACGCGGCGCGCGATCAGGGTCGAGTCCTCCAGCTCGCCGATGCGGATGGCGGCGTCGAAACCTTCCTCGATGAGGTCAACCACGCGGTCGGTGAGCTTCAACTCGATTTGCAATTCGGGATATTGCGCCAGCATGGCGGCAACGACAGCGCCAAGATGGGATTCACCGAAACTGGTGGGCGCCGACAGCCGCAGCAAGCCGCGCACTTTGGCATGGCTTTCCTGAACCAGGGCTTCCATGGCCTCGAACTCGCCGAGAAGGTTCTGGCACGCGGCAAGGTAGCTGCGGCCTATTTCGGTGAGGGCGAGGGAGCGCGTGGTGCGGTTGAGCAGGCGGGCGCCGAGGCGCTTCTCGAGGCCGGCGATCTGCTTGCTGGCCAGGGCCTTTGAAATACCGAGACGGTCGGCGGCGGCGGTGAAGCTGCCGCTCTCGACGACGGAGACGAAAACCTGCATAGCGTCGATGCGATCCATGATTGTATCAGTTCCATTGACAATATGGTTATGTCAATCGTCATTGTTCATCACCGCAGTGGCGGCCGATTGGCGCCTTGCGCTTTAGGCCCGGTTGACCGGCCCGGCCTTCGGTGCTCCGATATCGCAAGGACGACAGGCCAGAACGGACAGGCTAGAACGGACAGGCCAGACCGGACAGGCCAGACCGGACAGGACGTGCCAGCCGGTGCGGACCGGCAATTGCGGAGAAATCGCCACATGCCAGACAGCCAGCCCCGGGTCGGACTGTTCGTGACCTGCCTTGTCGACCTGTTCCGGCCGAGCGTCGGCTTTGCCGCCGTCCGACTGCTCGAGGCGGCGGGCTGCCGGGTGGAGGTTCCCGAACTGCAAAGCTGCTGCGGCCAGCCGGCCTATAACTCCGGCGACAAATCCGGCGCCGCGGTGCTGGCGCGCCAGGTGATCGCCGCCTTCGCCGCTTTCGATTATGTGGTCGCGCCATCCGGCTCCTGCGCCGCCATGGTCAAGCTCCATTACCCGGCGCTTTTTGCGGGCGACCCGAAGATGCGCGCCGAGGCCGAGGCGCTGGCGGCCAGGACTCACGAATTGCTGTCATTTCTGGTCGATGTGCGGGGCATGCGCGACACCGGCGCCAGCCTTGCCGCGGCGGCGACCTATCATGATTCCTGCTCCGGCCTGCGCGAACTCGGCATCAAGGCACAGCCGCGCGCCCTGATGTCGTCGGTCAAGGGGCTTGAGCTTACGGAAATGGAAAACGGCGAAGCCTGCTGCGGCTTCGGCGGCACCTTCTGCGTAAAATATGACGGGATCTCCGATTCCATGGTGAGCCGCAAATGCGCCGATGCCGAGGCCAGTGGCGCGGAGCTGCTGCTGGGCGGCGATCTTGGCTGCCTGCTGAATATCGCCGGAAAATTGCGCCGCCAGGGCAGCGCCATCGAGGCGCGCCACGTCGCCGAAGTGCTGGCGGGCATGACCGGCCAGCCGCCGATCGGCGGCCATGCGGAGCGCAAGAAGTGAAGGTCACCACGCAGAGTTTTGTCGACAACGCGCGCGAGGCTCTCAGCGACGCCCGCCTTGGCGAGGCGATCCGCTTTGCCGGCCGCGGCTCGGTGGCCCGGCGCCAGGCCGTTGTCGACCGGCTGCCGGAGTTCGACGCGCTGCGCGACGCGGCGCGCGATATCAAGACCCACACCCTGCAATATCTCGACGTCTATTACGAACAATACGAAGCCAAGATGCGCGAAGCCGGCGGCCATCTCCATTTCGCGCCGACGGCGCAGGACGCCTGCGACATCGTGCTCGACATCTGCCGCAAGGCGGGGGCAAAGAACGTCACCAAGGGCAAGTCGATGATCACCGAGGAGATCGGCCTCAATGCCTATCTCGAGGCCCACGGCCTCAATCCGGTGGAGACGGATCTTGGCGAATATATCGTGCAGATCCGCGACGAGGGGCCGAGCCACATCATCACCCCTGCGATCCACCTGACCCCGGAGCAGGTGGCGGAGGATTTCCGCCGCGTCCATACCGACCTGCCGGCCGATCGCGACCTGAGCGAGGCGGTGACCATGGTGCACGAGGCGCGCGCGGTGCTGCGCGAGCGTTTCCTCGCCGCCGATGTCGGCATCACCGGCGCCAACTTCCTCATCGCCGAAACCGGCTCCTCGGTGATCGTGACCAATGAGGGCAATGGCGATCTCACCCAGTCGCTGCCACGCGTCCATGTCGTCGTCACCAGCATCGAGAAGATGGTGCCGACGCTGGAGGACGTTTCGGTGCTGCTGCGGGTTCTGGCGCGCTCGGCAACGGGCCAGGAGCTTTCGGTTTACACCACCTTTTCGACCGGGCCGCGGCGGGAAAACGACGGCGACGGGCCGCAGGACTATCATGTCGTGGTGCTCGACAACGGGCGCAGCGCCATGCTGGGCGGCGAGCAGAGCGAGATGTTGCGCTGCATCAAGTGCGGCGCCTGCATGAACCATTGTCCGGTCTACCAGTCGGTGGGCGGCCATGCTTATGGCTGGGTCTATCCCGGCCCCATGGGCGCGGTTCTGGATCCGCAATTGCTGGGCATCGAGGCCGCCGGACACCTGCCCAATGCCTCGACCTTGTGCGGGCGCTGCGAAGAAATCTGCCCGGTCCGCATCCCGCTGCCGCGCCTGATGCGCAACTGGCGCACCGAGCAGCATGAGCGCGGGCTGGACAGCGCGCGGGCGCGCCTCGCCCTTGTCCTGTGGCTGGCGCTGGCGCGCCGGCCCAGGCTCTACCAGGCGGCAACGCGCATCGCCGCCCGCTTGCTGGCTTTGCTCGGAGGCAAGACGAGGCGCCTCGGCCGGCTGCCCCTCGCCGGCGGATGGACCGCCCACCGCGACCTGCCGGCGCCGGAGGGGCGGAGCTTTCACAGCCAGTGGCGGGCACAACGGGACAAACGGCAATGAGCGGCGGCAAGAGCGACAACAAGGCCCGCGAACGTGTCCTTGGCGCGGTGCGCCGGGCGCTTGGCGTGCGGGGCGGCGAGAATGCCCGCCTCGCCATCGTGCGGGGACGGCTGGAGAACCGGCCGCGCGGGCCGGTGCCGGCGCGCGGCAACCTCGCCGCGCCGGGGCGGGTGCGCCTGTTCATGCAGATGGCGGCGGGTGCCGACGCCACCACCGAGCGCGTGAAAAGGAACGAGGATATCCTGCCGGCGGTCGAAAAGTTCCTGGCTGCCCATGACCTGCGGCACGAATTGGTGCACGGCGCCGATGCCTTTATCGCGGCGCTGGACTGGGGCGGGCACAAGAACATCCGCCGCCGCGAGGGCGTGGCGCGGGGCAGCGACGAGGTTTCGCTGACAAGGGCCTTTGCCGGCGTGGCGGAAACCGGAACGCTGGTGATGCTTTCGGGACCCGACAATCCGGTGACGCTGAATTTCCTGCCCTTCAGCCAGATCGCCATTGTCGAGGCGGGCGATATCGCCGGCGACTACGAGACGGTGTGGCAGAGACTGCGCCAGCACTTGGGCGATGGCACCATGCCGCGCACCGTGAACTGGATCACCGGGCCGTCGCGCACCGCCGATATCGGCCAGATGCTGCTGCTCGGCGCCCACGGCCCGGCGCGGCTGCACATCATCGTCGTCGGCTAGGCCGCCCTGTTCGGTTTCGTATCCGAAACGGATTTCGTGACCCATCACGCACAGCTTTTCCACAGGATGGCCACAAGGTTTTCAACCGGCTTTTCCGGACAATTTGCCGGAATTTGAACCCGCGCCAATCAGGCCGCGGCGCGGTTCGCCCATTCGGCATAGACCAGCAGCACGACCGAGGCCGCGCCGCACACCAGCATGACGGCGAGCACCGGCAGATAGCTGCCGTCATGGAACAGCGAAACCGCCGCGCTGGCCAGCGCGCCCATGCCGATCTGCAGGAAACCGGCGATACCGGCGCCGGACCCGGCAATATCCGGGCGCACCGATATGGCGCTGGCGGTGCCGGCGGGAATGATCAGGCCGTTGGAAATGGTGACCAGCGTCATCGGCGCGAACAGCGTCATCATCGTCAGCTGGCCGACAAGGGGAAACAGGGCCGTCAGGGCAAGGCCGGCAATGAGCAGCACAATGCCGGCGGCGAACATGCGGCCTGCGGAGAGACGGCGCGACAGCAGCCCGGAGAGGTAATTTCCAAGCATGTAGCCGCCGGAAACGAAGATGAAATAGATGCCGTATTCGCCGGGGCTGCGCCCGAGAACCTCGGTCACGATAAATGGCGCGCCGGCGAGAAAGGCGAAGAATATGGCGGTGGAAAAGGCGACCGCGAGGGAATAGCCGAGAAAGACCGGCTCGCGGATGAGGGCACCGGAGGTGCGGGCGAGGCGGAGAAATCCGCCGCCTGAGTCATGGCCGGGATGGTGGGTTTCGCCAAATCCGCTCCAGGCCAGGGCGAGCACCGCGATTCCGAGCGCGGAAACGGCATGGAAGCCGAGGCGCCAGCCGCCGATCTCGTCGAGATAGCCGCCGAGCGCGGGCGCCGCCATCGGCACGGCGATCATGGCCACGGTGATGTAGCCGAACTTGCTTGCCGCCTCGTCGCGATCATAGCGGTCGCGGATGGCGGCGCGGGCAATGACGATGCCGGCGCAGCCGCCAATGGCCTGAACGATGCGGCCGAGGATGAGTTGCTCGATCGACAGGGCAAAGGCACAACCGATGCTGGCCACGACAAACAGCGCCGTGCCGCCGAGCAGGGCGGGACGGCGGCCGAAACGGTCCGAGAGCGGGCCGACAATGAGCTGCGCGGTGGCAAGGGCGGCCAGATAGAGGCTCAAGGTAAGCTGCGCCGTCGAATAGTCGATATCGAAAGCGGCCTGCAATCCCGGCATCGACGGCACGAAGAGGTTGAGCGAAACCGGCCCCAGCGCGGTTACCGCAACGAGTATGGCAAGGCTCGGCGCCCTGGGCTTTTCGCTTGGCGCGTCGTACGAAATCATGACTGGATCTTGGAGCCTTGCGGTTTGCTTGACTGAACGGCGCGCAAGGGTCCGCTGCCGGTGGCAATTTTGCAAGGCCGAAGGGGCATCTTCGCTTCCACCGCATAGCAGCCATGCGCTGGGCGCAATTGCGCCCGCCCCGGGCAAGACGGGCACCGGGGCGGGCGCGGGGGCGCCTTCGATCGGGGGCGGGCTAGGCGCCCTTGATCTTGATATTGCGGCCCTTGCGGTCCGCTTCCGGCGGTTTGGGCAGGGTGATCCTGAGTACGCCCTTGTCGAACTTGGCCTCGACCTTGTCGGGATCGATGGAGAACGGAATGCCGATGGTACGCCGAACCGACCCATAGCTGCGTTCAACCATGTGCCAGGTCTTGTCCTTGCTTTCCTTTTCGGCCTTTTTCTCGGCCTTGATCGTCAACACATCGTCATGGAGGGAAACGTCGATGTCCTTTTCCTCGACACCGGGCAGTTCGGCGCTGACCTCGATCGCCTTGTCGGTCTCGGAAACATCGATGCTCAGGGCCATCTGCCCGTTTTGAGCGAGAGACCAGCGGCCCGCCGGCATGGCCCGCGAAAAGTCGCCGAACAGGCGATCGACCTCATTTTGAAGCTGGGTGAACGGATCGCTCTTGACGGTATCACGCGACCCAAAAAGCGGCATTAGAGAGCGCATTGTTCTTCTCCCCTAAAAGCAACCATAGACCCGGCGCCGGATGGCGCACTGAATTTGATTTGGGGCGCGCAGAGGCGGCTTCAAGACACCTTCCTCTAGGTCAAGTTGTCACACCCGCTGGCCAGGCACCATTTCCGGCAAGCGGTTTCAGGACATCAGCAGGCGGACGACTTCGAAGGCGAAGACCAGGCCGGAGAGCGCGGCACCGACCACCGGAACCGCCAGGGGGACGGTAAAGGACGGGGTTGAGACGGGCGGCGGCGCGCCGGCGAGCTTGAGCCGCAGCAGGGCCAGATTGACCAGAATAAAGACAAACAGCACCATGGCCGAGGTGGCGCGGGCGAGGACCGAAATCGGCGCCGCTACCGCCAGCACGATGACGACAACCAGGACGAGGCCGGTTGCCAGCAGCGGCGTGCGGGTAAGGGGACTGACGCGGCCGAGCGGCTCGGGAAGCGCGCCTTCGCGCGACAGGCCGTAAAGCACGCGGGTGGCCATGACGATCTGGATCAGGATGGTGTTGAGCGTCGATGCCACGGCTATGGCGCTGATAAGCGCCGGGTCGCCGCCGGTGAGGCGGGCATAGAGATGGGCCAGTGGCGCCTCCTGCCCGGCCAGCCCTGGGGCGCCGATGGTGGCGACTGCGACGAAGGCTATGGCGAGATAGAGAACGGTGGTGGCGAGCAGGGTAAGGCCGATCGCGGCGGGAAGGGCGCGCTCCGGCCTTTTGACCTCCTCGGCCATATTGACGATATCCTCAAAACCGACAAAGGCGAAAAAGGCGAGCAGCAGGCCGGAGCCGACGCCGAGCCAGGGCGCGGCGGCAAGGCCGGGCCATGAGGCGTGCAAGGCGGCCCAGGGCGCGGAGATCTCAGGCACCGCGATGGCAATGATCCAGACCAGGGCGCCGACCTCGAACAGGCTGACGGCGATGGCGAAGGCCACGGATTGCACCACGCCCCAGGCCGCGACGGCGCCAAGGGCAAGGACGATGGCAAGGGCAAGCATGAGCGGCGGCAGGTCGATAAAGGAACGCAGATAGCCCGCGGCGCCGATGGCCACGGCGGCCGAAGAGACCACGCCGGCCGCGGCGACCAGCAGGCCGGCAAGGCGCACCATGAAAAGGCTGGAGAAGGCGGCGCCGACATAGACCGCTTCGCCGGCAGCGCGCGGAAAACGCGCCGACAATTCGCAATAACTGTAGGCGGTGGGCGCGATGACCAGCGCCGCGAGCAGAAAGGACAGCGGCGCCGCGGCGCCAGCATTGGCCGCAACCTCGCCGACCAGAACATAGATGCCGGCGCCGACGGTGACACCGATGCCATACAGGGCGAGCGGCAGGGTGGTGATGGAGCGCCGCAGCGCCGGCCCGCCGCTATCGTTCGACAGCTCGCTCAAGATCCAGCCTCCCCGCCCTTGGCCCGGCGGCGCCAACGGCGCCATGAAGGGAAGGTAAGGGCGATGCGGACGGAATGGGAGGGCGGGGGATGAAAAAACAAATCACGAAAGGCGGGAATGGTACAGCTGGCTGGATTCGAACCAGCGACCTCTTGATCCACAATCAAGCGCTCTAACCAACTGAGCTACAGCTGCACGGGGCCGCCAATCGTGCGGCGCAAACTAAGGCCTAGCCCGCGCCTTGGCAAGAGGAAGAGACGGCCTTGCCAACAGCAAACGGCCCGGCGCGGGGCCGGGCCGTTTCTGGTCTTTTCAAGGGCGGCAAAGCGCCGCCGCTGCGCCTCATTTGAAGGCGCAAACCGGCAGGATCACCTTAGCGCGCGTCGGCAATGACGTCGAAGGTGCGGGCCGCGTTCTCGCGAATCGGCTTGGCGGCCTCGATGGTGATTTCGCCAACGAGACGGGCGATCGCCTGGCTGCGCGAGGTCAGGGCATCCATGCGGGCGCGCATGAACCTGTTGTGCAGTTCAATGGCCTCGGCGGGGGTGCGGACACCGGCAAGATCGCTGACGAGATCGAACTGGGCCGTGGCGGTGTCCTTGATGGCTCCGATGATCTGGCGGTTGAGGGCCGTCGCGCCCTTGCTCGCCGAAGTGACGCTGTCTTCAATGGCGCCGCTGGCGTTCTCGGCGGCAGTCTTGAACACCTCGTAGGTGTCCTTGGCCTTGGTAACGCTCTGTTCCGCCAGCTTGCGGACCACCTGCGGCACTTCCGCGGTCACGAATTTCAACTCGGGCACCGCCTTGGGGGCAGGAGCTGCCTTGGCGGGAACCGCTTCAACCGAAACCTTTTTCTCGTTCTCGGACATCCTGATATCCTTCCATCTGGTCCTGAGGCGGTGGATCGGGGTGCTGACACCGCCGCCAATCTCCGGTGCTGCACCGGCTAATATCTTCACATCAAGATTAGCGACTTTTATTTTGCACTGCAATATGTTTTTTGTGCAGCGCACATATCGCATGGTGGCGAGGCCGGAATCCTCGAGCCGCCGATTAACCATTGGCCGGATCTGCGGTGAATCGGCGGCCGCGCTTTGTGGACGCACCGGGCAAATGGCTATATCAATTGATCGATCGGGGATCCGGCGTTTTCTTGGGGAAATGTGCCGGGATTTCATGCGTTTCGCCGCGGCGGGACGCCGGGACAGTCAAATGCGGGCACCCCTTCCGCATTCGGGATCGGACGCGCATGACCAGCAGCGGCAGATCGATTTTTGATGTCGTGACCAACCCGCCGGCAAACTGGCACGGTTCGGGCGCGGTCTGGCTGTGGGATACCGGCCGCCGGCGCCTTGCCTGGGCCAATGGGGAAGCCCTGGCGCTTTGGGAGGCAAAGGATTTCGCGCAAGCGGAGGCCCGAATGGACGTTGCCCAGCAGCCGGGACTGGCCAATCTGGCGCGGCTGTCGGGGACATTGCCGGAAAATGGCGGGCGGATTGAACGGCTGCGCCTGTTTATCGGCGGCTCGAATGCCAATCTGACCTGCCAATGCGCCTGGCACCCTTGCGGACGCGGGCGGCTGCTGGCGGTGCGCGTGCTCGACGCCGGAGCGCGGCGCAGCGGCGGGCGGGGCGGTCATCGGGCCGCCGATTCGGCGGGCGGCGACCTTGCGGCCGGCATGCTGGCCGGGCTGGGCGAACCGGCGCTGGCCATCGGCAAGGGCGGAGATTTGCTCTACGCCAACCCGCCCGGCGCCAGCCTGTTTTTCAATGTCGCGCCCGACGGCACCCATCGCCACGCCATCCGCGGCCTCGATGCGCTGGCGCGGCGGGCGGGCGAAACCGGGCGCTGCGAGGGCCGGCTGCGCTGCGGCGACATGGTGGTCAATGTCGAGGCGGTCGAAGTAAGGCCGGCGGACGGCGGGCAGGGTTTTGTCGCCGTGCGCGGACTTGGCGCGGCGGCAGCGGAAAGCGCGCCGGCACGGCCCGATGACGGCGCCCCCGGCGCCAGGATCGAGGCCGCGATCAGCTCGGCGGCGGCGGCAGAGCAAGGCGAAAAGAGCGGCGAAGGCCGACCGCACCCTGAATTGCCGCTCGGTCCCGGCACGGCGGCGGGCCGGGAAAGCGCGGCCGGGCAACCGGCAAGGGAAGCGCCCGGCCCCCAGGAGGGAAGCGGCGATCTCGCATGGCAGGCCCGCAGCGCGCCGGAAGCGGAATTCGGCGCCGATGACGGCGACGCTACGGATGTCATTTTCAAGACCGACTGGGATGGCCCGGGCGAGAGCGCGGGGCTGCGGACGGGCGGGCAGCGCGGACGCCACGGCGAGGTCGTTCCCTTCCGGGGCGGCGGACGGGCGACCGAGCGCATCAATCCGCTGGATCCTCATGAGCATGATGCGTTCCGTGCGCTGGCCAAGGCCCTGGGCGCCCGAATCGAGGGCGACGAGGCGGATGATGGCGGAACTCCGGCGCAACAGGACCTCGCGCCGGAGGGATCGAAATTCCTGCCTCCGGTCGGAAATGACCCGGAGGATGCTGGCCGGGGCGGCAAAAAGGCGGCCGGGATATCGCCGCCGCTGAGCGCGCAACCGGCGATCAAGCGCGACGATCTGGCCGAACTCCTGGTCCGGCTTCCGGTCGGAGTCCTGATCTACCGCGATGGCGAGCCGCTTTTTGCCAACCGGGCCTTTCTCGACCTGTTCGGATTTGCCGATATCGGCGAATTGGCGGCGCGGGGCGACGTGACCCGGCTGCTGCCCCGCAGCGGGGAGCCGCAATCACGGTCCGGCGGCGAAACCGGCCGCAGCGGCGCCCTCACCGCCTATGACCGCCATGGCCGCCCGGTGCCGGTCATGGCCCGGCTTCAGGCCGTCAATTGGGGCGAGAGCACGGCAATGGCGCTCAGTGTCCAGCCCGCCGGCGAAGCGGTATCGCCGGCGCCCGGCGCCAGGGAAGAGGAATGGGCGAAGATCGCCGGGCTGGCGACATCCGGGCTGGCCATCCTCTCCCAGCAAGGCGCAATCACCAGCCTCAGCGCGGCGGCCCAAAGCCTGCTCGGCCGCTCCAGCGAGGACTGCGCCGGCGCGCCCTTCGAAACCCTGTTCTGCCCCGCCAGCCGGGAGGTGGTGCGCGACTATCTGGACGGCTTGCGGACCCATGGCGTCGCCTCCATCCTCGGCGACGGGCGCAGTGTCGCGGCCGCCGTGCCCGGCGCCGCCGACCTGCCGCTTTTCGTCACGCTCGGCATATTGGGTGATGATCCCGAGCGGCGTTTCTGCGCAATTTTCCGTGATATCAGCGCATCGGCGCGCAAGGAAGCCGAACTGGTCAAGGCCCGCGACCTGGCGGAAGAGACAAGCCGGCAGAAATCCGAGTTCATCACCCGCATGAGCCATGAAATGCGCACGCCGCTCAACTCGATCATCGGATTTGCCGAGGTGATCATGGGCGAGCATATCGGCAATATCGGCTCGGAACGCTACCGCGACTATATCCGCGACATCCATGCCAGCGGGCGACATCTGCTCGGTCTGGTCAATGACCTGCTCGACCTGTCGAAAGTGGAAGCGGGCAAGATGGAACTCGACTTCGCCAGTGTCGATATCAACGAAATCGCCGTCCAGGCCATCCGCCTGATGCTGCCGGAAGCCAATCGCGGCCGTGTCGTCCTGCGCTCCAGCCTGGCGCGCAAGCTGCCGGCGGTGGTGGCCGACGCCCGCAGCCTGAAGCAGATCCTGCTCAACCTGCTGTCCAACGCCGTCAAGTTCACCCTGCCCGGCGGGCAGGTGGCGCTGGCGACGGTGCTGACTCCGGCCGGCGAGGTGCAGATCCGGGTCCGCGATACCGGCATCGGCATGGAGGAACAGGACCTGGCGCTGGCGATGGAACCCTATGGCCAGGCGGCCCGCACGGCGAAATTGCCACGCACCCCCGGCACCGGGCTGGGCCTGCCTCTGACCAAGGCCCTGGCGGAAGCAAACCGGGCGCGGTTCCATATCGAGAGCGAGGATGGCCGCGGCACGCTGACCGAGATCACCTTCCCTTCCCAGCGCGTGCTCGACGAATAGGCATTGGCGCCGCGGGACCCCGCCAAACGCCGCACTGCGGCACTTGGGCGCGCTGGCAAACCTCATTTCCAGCTGCCAATGGCTCGCAAAATCCACGCGGCGCGGCTAGTTTGAATGTCGCCCCGGGGCACCCATATATCTGACGGTTCAAAAAGGCGGAGAATGTGCATGCCGACCAACAACAAAGTCATGAAGCACCTGACCGAAGCGCTGGCGATGGAGCTGACCGCAATCAACCAGTACTTCCTGCATGCCCATATTTTCAACGACTGGGGATTCAAGAAGCTGTCGGCCAAAATGCGCGAGGAAATGGCCGAGGAGCAGGCCCATGCCGACCAGCTGATGGCACGGATCATCTTTCTCGACGGCATGCCCGATACCGGAAAGCTGAACAAGGTCTATACCGCCAAGACCGTAGTCGATCTGTTCAAGGCCGACCTGAAGGAAGAACTCCGGGCGCTGGAATTCTATTCCATGGCTGCGGGCGACTGCGACCAGGCCAGGGACTATGTCAGCCGCGATCTCTTCGTTTCCCTGCTGACCGAGGAAGAAGGCCATGTCGAGTGGCTCAAGGAGCAGCTCAACCTCATCGAGCGCATGGGCGAAGGCAATTACCTGCAAACCCAGATGTAGGACCAGATGCCGCCCAGGAGGCGGCAGCGGCGCTTCGCCCGCATGCACGCGGAGGCAAGCCGCGTATCGACATGGCCATTGCTTGCCTGCTAGGCAGTTGAAGGCGCGGCGTGGCGGCGAGAGCTGCGCGCCGCCCGGCGCCTGGTGAATAGTGAGTGTGCAGCGTGCGCGGGCCCCCAAAGAACACTACCCAGATCTACATGGCGGCCGCCTCGCCGGTAGCCCGCAACCTGTCGGACCTGCGCTGGGCACTGGCGGTGTTCGCGATTTCGGCGGTGGCGGTGGCGCCGATGCTGGCGCTGGCGGTCATGGCTTTCGGCCCCTCGACGGGCGCCGGGGCCAATATATGGCCGCATCTGCTGGCGACGGTGCTGCCGGGGGCGGTGCGCGACACCCTGGTCCTGATGGCCGGCGTCGGCGTGCTGACCCTGGTTACCGGAACCGGAACCGCCTGGCTGGTGACGATGTGCCGCTTTCCCGGCCGCGCTGTCTTCGAGTGGCTGCTGCTGGTTCCGCTGGCGATGCCGACTTACATCATCGCCTATTGCTGGGTCGAGGTTCTCGACTATTCGGGGCCGGCTCAGACCGCCCTGCGCGCCGTGTTCGGGTGGAAAAATGCGACCGAGTACTGGTTTCCCGAAATCCGCTCGCGCGGCGGCGCGGTCTTTGTCATGGGAAGCGTACTCTACCCTTATGTCTATCTGACCGCCCGCAGTTCCTTCCTGGCGCAGTCGGTCTGCGTGCTCGACGTGGCGCGCACCCTCGGGCGCAATGCCTGGGGCACTTTCCGCGAGGTCGGCCTGCCGCTGGCCCGCCCGGCGCTGGTCGCCGGGGTGACGCTGGTGCTGATGGAAACCGTCAACGACATCGGCGCGGTCGAGTTTTTCGGCGTCAAGACGCTGACGGTGGCGATCTATTCGACCTGGCTCGGGCGCGGCAATCTGGCCGGCGCGGCGCAGCTTTCGGCGGTTCTCCTGGTGGTGGTGCTGTTCCTGATCTGGCTCGAACGCCACAGCCGCCGCAACCAGCGTTTTCATCATACCTCCAGCAAGGTCCACCCGCTGCCCCATGCCCGGCTTTCCGGCTGGCGCGGCCTGCTCGCCGCCTTTGTCTGCCTGGCGCCGGTGCTGGCCGGCTTCTTCATTCCTGTCGCGGTGCTGGCCGGCTATGCCAGCCTGCGCCTTGAGGGTGCCCTGAGCAGCGATTTTCTCGGCCTGGTCCGCAACAGCCTCACCCTGGCGGCGCTGGCGGCGGCAATCACGGTCGGCGCCGGCATCGTCCTCGTCTATGCGCGGCGCCTGTCGCGCTCGCGCGCCGTCCATCTGATGACGCGGGTTGCCAGCATCGGCTATGCAATTCCCGGAACGGTGCTGGCGATCGGCATCCTGGTGCCGCTGGCCAGCCTCGACAATGCGGTCGACGGCTGGATGAGGGACAGCTTCGGCATATCCACCGGCCTGATGCTGTCGGGAAGCGCCTTCGCCATCGTCCTTGCCTATTCCATACGCTTCCTTGCCGTTTCCCATGGCGCGATCGACGCCGGCACCGGCAAGGTGAGCCCGCATCTGGGCATGGCGGCACGCACGCTGGGACTGAGCGCCGGCGGCGCCCTGCGGCTGATCCACCTGCCCCTGATCCGGCCGGCGGTGATCACCGCGGCGCTGCTGGTGTTTGTCGATTCGATGAAGGAACTGCCGGCAACCATACTGCTCAGGCCCTTCAATTTCGAAACGCTGGCGACCAATGTCTATTCCTATGCCTCGCTGGAGCGTTTCGAGGATGCGGCGCTGGCGGCGCTGACCATCGTGCTCGCGGGCCTGGTGCCGGTGGCACTGCTCAACCGCGCCGCCAAGCTCAGTTTCCGCGCCAGGGCCTCGGTCGACGGACCGGCGGCCGCCCTGTGACCGGCAGCGGCCAGGAGCCGCGCCGCGCCGTGGCGGGGCCGGGCCCTGTGGACAGGCGGGCAAGACGGCGGCGGGATGGCGGCGGGATGGCGGAAATCGGCACTTTTGCCTTTGAAGCATCCGGGGCGCCGCCTAAGATGGCCCTGCCCCGCGCCCGAATCGCCAGCGCATCGGTTTTCAGAACATGAAGCGGCTCATTTCTCTTTTTGGATTCATCGCCGTTGCCGCGATTGGCACCTTCCTGCTGTTGCCCGTTGTCCTTTCGACCGACACCATTCGCGAGTCCATCGCCGCGCAGCTTGAAAGCTGGACCGGGCGCAAGGTCACAATCGCCGGCCAGGCCCAGCTTTCGGTATTTCCCACCGTCTCGATGCGGCTGTCCGGGGTCAGCGTCGGCGGCCCGTCGGGCAGCGACAGCGCCGATGTCCTGGTGGCGATGGATGAACTCGACGCCAGCGTGCGGCTGATGCCGCTGCTTAGCGGCAGGGTCGAGGTCGACCGTTTTGCCCTGGTGCGTCCGCGCATCAATCTGGTGGTGGGCCGGGATGGCCAGCCAAACTGGCGCCTTGCCGCCCGGCCGGCCGCGGCGGGCAGCGCGGCGCCCGCGGCAGCGCCGGCAAATGCGCCCGGCGGCGCAGCGCCGCAGGGACAAGGCGGCGCGCCCACGCCCTCCCGCCAGTCCGACACCGCCAGCAAGACCAGCACCTTCGCCGTCACGGCGGTGCAGATCGGCAAGTTCGACGTCCGCGACGGACAGGTCAGCTACCGCAATGCCCAGACCGGCGCCAAGATTGAAGCCAGCAGCATCAGCGCCAGCATGGCCTGGCCCTCGCTGACCAGCGCCCTGAGCAGCAATGGCACACTGGTCTGGCGCGGCGAGGTCGTGACCTTCGCGCTGCGCTTCGACGATCCGGTTGCGCTGGCCACCGCCGGTGCCAGCAACAGCGAGGTCATGGTTTCGAGCAGCCGCGGAACCCTCAATATGAAGGGAATCGTCAGCACCGCGGTCGATTTTGCCGTCGATGGCAGTGTCGAAACCCGCATACCCTCGGTGCGCGCCCTGGCCCGCTGGTTCGATGTCGATCTGCCCGCCGGCGGCGGCCTCAACGAGTTGTCGCTGAAGTCGAAGTTCCTCGCCGGCGGAACCAAATTTTCCTTCCCCGACGCCTTGCTCAATCTGGACGGAAATGCCGCCGAAGGCGCCATCGTCGTCAAGATGGTGTCGCCGCGGCCCTTGATCCAGGCGACGCTCGCCACCTCGACCTTGAACCTGACGCCCTATCTGCCGGCACCCGGCGCAGCCGGCGCCGCATCTGGCGCGGCTGTGCCGGGGCGAACGGCTGGCGCTTCGCAGCCGCCGCAATCGGGCGCGGCGCAATCGGGTGCGGCGGCGGTCAATGGGAGCGGGAGCGCTGGTCCGGAGGCGGGCATCGACCTTTCGGGCTTGCGGGTTCTCGATGCCGATTTGCGGCTTTCGGCGGCGAAGACCATCGCCGGCAGTTTTGAATTCGGCTCCGGCGCGGTGACAGCGGCGCTGATGAATGGCGTGCTGACCGCGCAGCTGGCGGATATCAAGGGCTTTGGCGGCAGCATCAATGCCACGGTCGGCGTCGATGGGCGCGGACGGGTACCGCTGCTGACCGTCAATGCCGTGGCCAAGGGCGTCAATCTACAGTTCCTGCTGGCGCAGGCCGCCGGCTATGGCGGGCTGAGCGGAACCGGCAACATTGCCGCCAATCTCAATTCCAGGGGCGCGACGCGCCAGGCCGAGATCGCCAATCTCGATGGCACGGTGCAAGTCGCCGCCGCCGACGGCGCCATTCGCGGCATCAATCTGGTCGAGGCAATCCGCTCCTTGCGCGCCGGGCAGATTACCGGGTGGCTTGCCGGCAATGGCGCCCAGACCGCCTACAAGACGATGAGCGCCGACTACCGCGTCGAGAAGGGCATTGCCCGCACCAACAATCTCACCATCGACGGGCCGGGGCTGAACCTGACCGGGGCCGGGCATGCCGACCTGACGACGGCCAGCCTCGACTTGCGGATGCGGGCGCGCATATTCGACGGGACCAAGGTCACGCCGGCGGGCGATCCCGTCGCCCTGTTCGACCTGCCGATCATCATCCGCGGCCCGTGGGAAAAACCGTCCATTCTGCCCGGCGGCTTCGGTCTCGACATGGCCTCTCCGGAAGTGGAGAAGGTGATACGCGATGTCGGCGAGAAACTGCAGGACGGCGATCTGGGGAAAATTGGCGACGCCATCCGCAAAGGCAATATCAACGACGTTCTCAATGCGTTGACCGGCAACAAATAGCCCCACCGCCGACAGGCCGCCGCTAACCATACGTTCAGACGGAAACACCGCCACGGCCCGCCACGGCTTGTATTTTCCCCGCCCACGCGATTGGATAAGCGGCTGGCGCGACGCTGCTGTCCGATTTTTCAAGCGACGCAGCGGCGCGGCGGCGGGGAACGGAACTGGCGATGATGCTGCGCTTCATATCGACGATCTTCAAAATCCTGCTCGCCTCGCTTCTGGTCGGAGTGATCCTGGCTTATCTGGATATTTCGCCGGAAGAGGTGCTCAAGGATTTCGGCCTGACGCCGCAGGATCTGATTTCCTATCTCGACCGTTCGATGCGCTGGGCGGTGCCGCATATCATCATCGGCGCCATCGTGACCGTGCCGGTATGGCTGGTCATCTATCTGTTCCGACCGCCGCGCGGCTGACGGGCGCCATCGGCCGGAGGCAGCGCGGGCGGGTCCGTAAACTCCAAAATTGCTTTACCAACAATTAGATTTAACCGGCCGCACCAGCGCGTTTGGCCACGAATTGCGTGACAATTCGTGGCGCAGCCCCCTATAGTGCCCAGGCATGCGGGTCCGAAGGGAGAGACACCCAGTATTTCAGGGTGCTAAGGCCTCGCAGGCGAGGAAACGAACAAAAATCATATGCGCTCATTTGCGCAACGAATGAGGGATTATTGCGGGTCGCCATAGTATCCAAATATTTCACAACGTTGTTCAATTGAGCGCGCATATTTAGGGGGGCAGTTCGCTGCTGGAGTATGCGCAAGAGTGACAAGTCGAATACCGGTCTGCCGGCGGCGGCGAAAAAGCTGTGCCGGCATAACGTCAACGAAAAAGTCTACAACAAGCTGCGCAAGGCGATCGCCATGGGACGCATAATCCCCGGCGACGGCGTTTCGTTGCGCAGCCTGGCCAGGGAAATGCGGGTCAGCCCGATGCCGGTGCGTGAGGCCATTCAGCGCCTGACCGCCGAAAGGGCCCTGGAAATGAATTCCAGCCGGCGTTATTTCGTGCCGGAAATGACACCCGGCCGCTTCGAGGAACTGGTCAAGGTGCGCTTGCAGCTAGAGCCGGAAGCGGCGGCCCGCGCCCTTCCTCATCTTGGCGAAGACGATATTCTGGCGCTGGAGGAACTTGACGGCCATATCGCCGACAGCCTGCGCACGGGAAATGTCGATTCTTACGTGCGCGACGACTACGCGTTTCACTTCCGCATCTACCGCGCCGCCGCCTCCGATGTCCTGGTGCCGATGATCGAAAGCCTGTGGTTGCAGTCGGGCCCCTTCATGAGGGCGGTCTATGGCCGGGTCGGCACTTCGGAACTGATCGGCCAGCGCGCGGCGACCCTGGCGGCGATCAAGTCCGGCGATGAAGCCGGACTGCGCATGGCAATCCGCTTTCACATCATCGATTCGATGGAACTGACCGGGCGCGCGGTTCTCGAACAGAACCGCCGGCAAGGCGCCGACGGCGCGCTGGCGGCGGCCGCGGTCTGACCGCCTGCTCCTGCCGGCGGCGTGCGAGAACCGGAGCTGGCAGGGCGGCAAGACAAGAACGGCCGGGCGAATAGCCCGGCCGCCAATGGGTTGGCCGATAACAGGCCTATTGGCCAGTGACCGGCCCTACTTGGTCGCGATATCCATCGAAACCGTCGCCATGAAGCGGGCGTCGCAATTGTTCGAGCCGCAGGTGGCGCGCGAAATATCGGTGTCGCGATAGCGCAGATCGATGGTGATCAGGTCGTTATAGGTCCAGGAAATACCGGCATTCCAGTTGAGGTAGTCGATCTGGGTCGGGTTGTTGAACCACTGATAGCCAAAGCCACCGCTCACCGAAAAGTCGTGAGGCAGTTCCACGGTAAGGTTGGTTTCGGCGTAATAGGCGTTGCCCACCGAGCCGAAGAAGTCCGGCGAGTAATAGAAGCCGCCGTCCAGCGTCACCTTGTCCATGACCGGGGCGCTGGCCGCCGCCTTGATCTCGACATAGTTGAACTCGCCGGCCGGGTCGATGGCGCTGGGATAGACGTAGTAGATAACGCCGAAATCGAAATCGACATTGTTCCAGCTCGGCCGCACGCCGGCGGTGAAATCGACTTCGACCTCGGCGATCTTGCGCCCGGTCGCGGTCCTGCCGAAATCGATATTGGATCCCCAGATCCCGGCATAGAACATGTCGTAATTGACCTCTCCCCATGCCTGGAAGGCCGCTTCGCCGCCGGTCTGGGAAATGCCGCGGAAGGTGTAGTCGTTCGACACCGAGATACCGGCGGACGCGCCGAAGGGCGACGAATTGGCAGCGACGCCGTTATTATCCGCCGCGCCGGCCGGCACCGGCGCCATGGCCAAGGCGCCGGCGCAGGCCGCGGCACCGGCAAACAGTTTCAGGCGCGAGATCAGATCGCGGTTCATGGTCATGACATAAATCCTCTTGCCGACTGCGCGCCGGCCGCGGCCGCCATACAGACATCGGGGCTCCGCAGGTGCCGTTGCGCATGTTGGCGCCCTTGAACGGCGCCGCTCACTGAGGCAATAACTAGCGCGGATCTTAGGACCGGCAAGGTCATTTTGTGTGCAACGCGGCCGATTTCCGATCAATAATTGTGCATTGCATGCAATTACTTGCAGCTGTGGCAAATGTGACACAGGCTGCCTGACGCGATGGCGGCAAACTCGGGGGCGCAGCAAACGATGGAAGCGGACACCAGCGGCGAGGCGCGGCGCAAACTGATCCTGGGCGGCGCCCGCTCGGGCAAGAGCGCGCTGGCCGAGACTCTGGCGGCAGGACATGACCGGCGCATCTATATCGCCACCGCGGCCGCGGGAGACGACGAAATGGCGGCGCGCATCGCCGGCCACCGCCAGCGCCGCGGCCCGTCCTGGCACACCGTGGAGGCCCCGCTCGATCTTGCCGGCGCGCTTGGCGCCCATGACGGCGCAAAATGCTTCATCCTGGTCGATTGCATCACCTTGTGGCTGTCCAACCTGATGACGGCACAGGGCGACATCGAAGCAGAAATCGGCCAACTGGCCAGCGCGGTCCAGGGGGTCGAGGGCACGCTGGCGCTGGTCGCCAATGAGGTCGGGCTCGGCATCGTGCCCGACAATGCCCTGGCGCGGCGCTTTCGCGACCATGCCGGGCTGGCCAACCAGGCGCTGGCGCGGGTATGCGACCAGGTGGTTCTGGTCGCCGCCGGACTGCCGCTGGTGCTCAAGGGTCCGCCGCTGCCGCCCGCCTAGAACCAGGCGGGCGCAAGGCCCGCCAGCACCGTCAGGCAGGCCAGAGCAACCAGCGCCAAAACGCCATCGAGCATGCGGCGGTAGAGCGCCAGGGCACGCAGGATGTCGGCCGGGCCAAGCTCGGCTCGGCCCTCGCCAAGCCAGGCGCCGGCAAGCGCTGTCTCGCCATAGCGGCGCGGGCCACCGAGGCGAAAGCCCAGCGCGCCGGCCATGGCCGCCTCCGGCCAGCCGGCATTGGGCGAGGCATGGGCCGGCGCATCGCGGACCATGGCTCTCAGCGCGGCGCGGGTCCCGCCGCCGGAAAAGGGCGCGGCGAAAGCAAGGGCCAGGCCGGTCAGGCGGGCGGGAATCCAGTTGACCGCATCGTCGAGGCGGGCGGCGGCGAAGCCGAAATCGCGATAGCGCTCGGAACGGTAGCCGATCATGCTGTCGGCGGTATTGACGGCCTTGTAGAGCGCGATGCCGGGAAGGCCGGCGACCAGCAGCCAGAACAGCGGCGCGGTCACGCCGTCGGCGGAATTCTCGGCAAGGCTTTCGACAGCGGCCCGTGCGATGGCGTGGTCGTCGAGCTGCGCGGTGTCGCGGCCGACAATATGGCCAACGGCGGCGCGGGCCTCTTCGGTTCCCCGGTGCAGGGCGAAGGCGACGGCGCCAACCCGGGCGCCGAGCTCCTTCTGCGCTATCAGGCTTGCCGCCGCGATGGCTTCCAGGACGAAACCGCCGGGAAAGGATCGCAGCGCCAGCGCCGACGGCACGGTGACGATCGCCACCACCACCAGCACCAGGGCGAGCGTGAGGCCGCCGCGCAATCTCAGGTCGCGGCGGCCGGCGCGGTTAAGCTGTTTTTCCAGATCGGAAATGATGGCGCCGATCCACACCACCGGATGCCTGATGGCGCGGTAAAGGCGCGGCGGGTAGCCAAAGCGGCGCTCAAGGCCAAGGGCGATCAGGGCAACAAAAAGCGATGTGGCGGAGAAGAAGAGGGCGCTCACCGGCGCGCTCCGGCGGCAAAACCGGCTAGCACGGCGCCTAGCCGGGCCGAATCTGCGGCGCAAGCGGGAAGACCGAAACGCAGCCAACGCGGATCGTGAGCGAAGCGGCGCACATAGATGCGGGCGGCAAGCAGATCGGCGAACAGTTCGGCGGCCCGCTCATGTGCGGCAAGGCGGAACAGCGCGGTTCCGCCGATAATCTCCAGCCCGCCGGCCTCGAGGAGACGGTCGAGGCGGGCCGCCTCCGCTTCCAGGCGATCGCGAGTCAGGCGCTGCCAGTTGACATCGCCGAGCGCGGCGCGCGCCACCGCGATCGCCGGTCCCGAAACCGCCCAGGAGCCGAGGCGGGCCTCGATCCGCGCGGCAAGGTCGCGTGGCGCAATGGCAAAGCCGAGGCGCAGGCCGGCAAGGCCGAAGAACTTGCCGAAGGAGCGCAGCACCACCAACCCGTCCGGCGCGGCGCTGGCCAGCGCGCCGGCATGGGGGTCAAGATCGCCGAAGGCTTCGTCGACGATAAGCCAGCGGCCCGCCTTTGCCAGCCGCTCCGCCAGGGCGGCGATCTCTTCGGGCGCAAGGCGCCGGCCATCGGGGTTGTTGGGATTGACCAGGACCACGTTGCCGGCGGCGGCCAGGGCGGCGCCGATATTGTCCACGGCGCGAACGTCGTGGCCGGCTTGCGCCCAGGAGCGCTCGTGCTCGCCATAGGTGGGCGAGACTATCGCTGCCGGGGCCGGATCAAACAGGGTTGGCAGCAAGTGGATCAGGGCTTCCGAGCCAGGCGCGGCGACAATTCGCAGTTTGCTCGGCACGCGGTAGCAGGCGCGGGCGGCATCGAGCAACGCGTCGAGTTCGCGGCGCGACGGCAGGGCGCGCCAGGCATCGGCGCCGATCTCGGGCAGCGGGTGGGGCCAGGGATTGATTCCGGTGGAAAGGTCGAGCCATGGCGCGTGGGGGTCGGCCGCTTCGCCGGTCAGGCCGGCGCGCAAGGCTTCGGCCTCGGCCAGGTCGCCGCCATGGACCGGCAGGTCCGCAGCCAGCATACCCTTGTGCCTTGCCTCGCTTTTCCTGGCCATGGCGTCAGGCTCCCGCGCGCGCAAGGGCCAACAGGCGGTCGAGATCGAGGCAGGATTCCAGATGGTCGGCAAGCCGGTCCAGCGTTTCCTCGACACGCGGCTCGAAAGCCAGCTCCGATGGCGAAGCGCCGAGGGCGGAGAGAAAGGCCTGGCGGAAGCCGTCGGAGGAGAACAGCCCGTGCAGATAGGTGCCGCATATGCGGCCGTCGCGCGACGTCGCGCCTTCTTCCCGCCCGCCGATCAGGGCGAAGGGACGCGACCGGTCGGCGCCCTCGCTGCGGCCGAGATGGATTTCGTAGCCGGACACGGCCATCCGGCTGGCGCAGTGGGTCCCGCTGACCTGCGCCAGCATCTTGTCACCGCCAAGCTCGGTGACGATGTCGAGCAGACCAAGCCCCGGAACCGCGGACGGCGCGCCCTCGATGCCGCCGGGATCGCTGATCTCGCGCCCCAGCAACTGGTAACCGCCGCACAGGCCAAGCACATGGCCGCCGCGCCGCACATGGGCCGCAATGTCGACATCCCAGCCCTGGGCGGCAAGGAAGCGCATGTCGGCGATGGTCGATTTGGTGCCGGGCAGGATGATGAGCCGGGCATCGGCGGGAATGGGATGGCCGGGCTGGACGATGGTCAGCTTGACCCCCTCTTCCAGACGCAGCGGATCGAGATCGTCGAAATTTGCGATGCGCGACAGGCGCGGCACGGCGATATGCAGCGCGCCGGTGCCCTCGCTCGATGCCCGTTCCAGCGCCACGGCGTCTTCCTGCGGCAGGTTTCGCGCCGGCGCGAAATGCGGCACCACGCCAAGGCAGGCAAGGCCGGTGCGCTGCCGAAGAAAGCGCACGCCGTCGTCGAACAGGGACGGGTCACCATGGAAGTTATTGATGATGAACGCCTTTATACGCGCGGCGTCCTGCGGATCGATGACCTCCATCGTGCCGACAATGGAAGCGATGACGCCGCCGCGATGGATGTCGCCGATCAGCGCCACCGGCATCCGGGCGGCGGCGGCAAAACCCATATTGGCGATGTCGCGTTCGCGCAGGTTGATCTCGGCCGGGCTGCCCGCCCCCTCGGCGATGACGAGATCGGCCTCGCCGGCAAGGGCATGATAGCTCTCCAATACCGCGGGCAGATAGGTGAGCCGCTCATGGGCCCAGGCGCGGGCGCTCAGCGTCGCCACCCTTTTGCCGCGCACGATGACCTGGGCGCCGATATCGGTTTCCGGTTTCAGAAGCACCGGATTCATGGCCACGGTGGCGGGCACGCCGCAGGCGCGGGCCTGAAGGGCCTGGGCGCGGCCGATCTCGCCGCCATCCACGGTCACCGCGGCATTGTTGGACATGTTCTGCGGCTTGAAAGGACGCACCTTCAGTCCGCGGCGCGTATAGGCGCGGCACAGGCCGGCGGAAAGAAGCGACTTGCCGACATCCGAACCGGTGCCCTGCAACATCACCGCGGCGCTCATGGCGCGGCCTCCGGCGCGATGACGTGGATATAGGATCCCATGGCGGAGCCAAGCCTCAGGCCCGCCGCGCCGAGGTCGCGCCCGGCCGAATCGGCAACCTCGAACAGGGCCTCGCCCTGGCCCTGGCGGGCCAGGCTCGAATAATGGAATTCATGACCGCGCAAGGCCGGTGCCCAGGGCAGCGGCGAGGCATGGCGCAGGCGGCGATAGCCCAGATGCAGGGAACGGCGCGAGAAGTCGGTTTCGACCGGCAGCAGTCCGGCCATGGCGTGGCGGCCGCCTTCGGCATCGATAAGGCCGCGGCCGAGCACCATGAAGCCGCCGCACTCGCCATAAACCAGGACACCGCGAGCCGCCGCCTCCCGCAGGTCGGCGAGAAAGCGACCGCTGGCCGCCAGCCGGCCGGCGTGAAGTTCCGGGTAGCCGCCGGGAAGGAATATGGCATCGGCCGCAGGGTCCGGGGCCTCGCCGGCAAGCGGGGAAAAGGGCGCCAGTTCAGCGCCGGCATGGCGCCAGCCGGCGAGCAGATGGGGGTAGGCGAACGAGAAAGCGGCATCGGAGGCAATGGCGATGCGGGAGCCAAGGGGCGCCAGGGCGGGCGCGGAAGCCGGCATGGGCAGCGGCGCGGCAAGGGCGGCGAAGCGCTCAAGATCGATGCCGGCGGCGGCGATCCGAGCCGCCTCGCTCAGGAACTGCTCCAGATCCTCGTGCTCGCCGGCCTGTACCAGGCCGAGATGGCGCGAGGGGATATTGAGAGAAGGGTCCTCGCCGACAGCGCCCAGTACCGGAATTTGAAGCGGCGCCAGCGCAGCCTCGAGGATAGCGCGGTGGCGGGGGCTGGAAACGCGGTTGAGAATGATGCCGGCGACATTGCAATCGGCGCGGAACCCGGCGAAGCCCGATACCAGGGCCGCCACGGACTGGGCCTGACGGCGGGCATCGATAACCAGCACCACCGGCAGTCCCAGCAGCGCGGCAAGATCGGCGCTGGAGCCGCCGCCCGATTCGGCGCCGTCAAACAGGCCCATGACGCCTTCGATCACCATGAGGTCGGCGCCGCCGCCGCTTTGCGCCGCCAGGGCGCGCAACTGCGCCGGCGCCATGGCCCAGGGGTCGAGATTGGGACAGGGGGCGCCGGTGGCGGCCTCGTGAAACCTGGGGTCGATATAGTCCGGTCCGGCCTTGGCCGATGCCACCTTGACGCCGGCGGCGCGCAGTGCCCGCAGCAGGGCAAGGGTGAGAAAGGTCTTGCCGCTGCCGGAAGCCGGAGCGGCGATGAGAAGACCGCGCGGCTCAGCCAAGCCCGTTCTCCTTTAGGGCGTCGCGGTACCAGTCCAGCGAGCCGCGCAGCGACACCACCTTGCCGATGACGACGATGGCGGGTGTCGGCACCTGGGAAAGGTCCTCGCCCGAGGCCAGGGCGGCAAGGGAGGTCTGGTGGACGGACTGATGCGGCAGGGTGGCATTGGAGACGATGGCCACCGGCTCGGCGGCGGCGCGCCCGCCAGCGACCAGCTTTCCGGCGATCTGGCCAAGATTGCGCACCGCCATGAACATGACGATGACCTGGGTGGCGGTGGCGAGCTTGCTCCAGTCCAGCAGGCTGGGCACCGCGCCGCTGGAATCATGCCCGGTCAGGAACAGGACGCTCTGATTGGTTTCGCGGTGGGTCGCCGGAATTCCGGCATAGCCGAGGCCGCCAATGCCGGCCGAGATGCCGGGCACGATGCGGAAGGGAATGCCGGCGCCGGCCAGCACCTGGCACTCCTCGCCGCCGCGTCCGAAGATCAGCGGGTCGCCGCCCTTGAGGCGCAGCACGCGCTTGCCTTCGCGCGCCAGGTCGACCAGGCGCAACGAGATGTCGCGCTGCTTGGCGGAGGGCTTGCCGCCGCGCTTGCCGGCATATTCGACCTTGGCCCCAGCGCGCACCCAGCCCAGCACTTCTTCATTGACCAGGGCGTCATAAACCACGGCGTCGGCGTTTTGCAGGGCGTGATAGCCAAGCAGGGTCATCAGCGCCGGGGCGCCGGGACCGGCGCCGACCAGCCATACGGTGCCGGGGGCAAATTGCGGGAAGGCCAGGCCGTCGAGGCGCGCAAAACCGCTGTTATCGCCCTTTGCCGCCATGGTCCTGTTTCCCTTCCGGTCCAGCTTCGCGCTCATGTGCCGGGAACCTTCCTGTTGCCAGTCCCCAAGGCGATGTATAGATGCCGATCATGGCCAGTACCAGTGACGAGAATAGCAGCGCCCTGCGCCGCGGCTGGACCACCGGCGCCTGTGCGGCGGCGGCGGCCAAATCGGCCTATGGCGCCCTGCTCACCGGCAGTTTCGCCGATCCGGTGTCGATCCGCCTGCCCAAGGGCGAGGAACCGGCCTTCGCCCTTGCCATGCAAGAACGCGGGAGCGGCTTTGCCCGCGCCGGAATCGTCAAGGATGCGGGCGATGACCCAGATGTCACCCATGGCGCGCTGATCATGGCCACGGTGCGCGCCGGCGCCGCCGGATCGGGCGTGACCTTTCGCGCCGGAAAGGGCGTCGGCACCGTCACCAAGCCGGGCCTGCCGGTTGCGGTGGGCGAGCCGGCGATCAATCCGGCGCCGCGCGCGATGATGCGCGAGGTTGTCGGCGAAGTGGCGGCGGCCCATGGCGCCAGCGGTGATGTCGAGATCGAGATCTCGGTCAAGGACGGCGAGAGGATCGCGGCACGGACCTGGAACCCGCGCCTTGGCATCCTTGGCGGCCTCTCCATCCTTGGCACGACGGGGATCGTCCACCCCTTCTCCTGCTCGGCCTGGATCCATGCCATCCAGCGCGGCATAGACGTCGCCCGCGCCGCCGGAATAGACCATATCGCCGGAGCCACCGGCTCGCGCTCGGAAGATGCGGTGCGCAAGCTCCACGGCCTCCCGGAAGCCGCCCTTATCGATATGGGAGATTTCGTCGGCGGCATGCTGAAATATGTCCGTTCGCATCCGGTGCCCCGCGTTTCGATCGCCGGCGGGTTCGCCAAGATGTGCAAGCTCGGCCAGGGCCTGCTCGACCTGCATTCGGCGCGCGGCGAGGTATCCTTCGACTGGCTGGCGGAGCAAGTCGCGGCGGCGGGCGGCAGCAATGCCGTTGCGGAAAAGGTGCGCGGCGCCAATACCGCCGCCGAGGCGCTGGAACTGTGCGGCGGCGGCGGGCCCGACCTTGCGGCGCACATCGCCGAACTGGCGCTGGCCACTGCGCGCAGGGTCATGCGCGATGCGCCGGTCGAAATCGACATTGTCGTCATTGACCGGGAGGGCGGAATCATCGGCCGCGCCGGACATGGCGGCTAGAGCGCGGCGCATTCTCATTCTTGGCGGAACGGCGGAGGGCCGCGCGCTGGCGAGCCTGCTTTCCGCCGTGCCCGGCGTCACGGCAATCAGTTCGCTGGCCGGACGCACCAAGGAGCCGCTGATGCCGGAAGGCGAAACGCGCAGCGGCGGCTTTGGCGGCGTGGCCGGGCTGGCGGCATATCTGCGCGAAAAAGCGGTCGATCTTGTCGCCGATGCCACCCACCCCTTTGCCGCCCGGATATCCACCAATGCGGCGACCGCCTGCGCGCAAACCGGCGTGCCGTATCTGCGCCTGGAACGCCCGGCCTGGGAACAGCTGGACGGCGATGACTGGCACAAGGTGGGCGACAGCGCCGCGGCGGCGGCGGCCCTGGATAGCGGCGCGCGGGTGCTGGCGGCGGTGGGCGGCGGCGAGTTGGACCCGTTCCTCGCCCGCGGCGATATTTTCCTGGTGGCGCGGATGATCGAACCGCCGCAAGCGCCGGTTCCGGCCAATTGCGAGATCGTGCTGGCCCGGCCGCCCTTCGCGCTGGAAGAGGAACTTGAGCTGATGCGCGAAAAATCGATTACCGTGCTGGTGGCCAAGAACAGCGGCGGCGCCGGATATGCCAAGCTCGTCGCGGCGCGGATGCTCAAGGTGCCGGTGGTTATGATCGCGCGGCCGCCAAAGCCGGCGGCGCCGATGGCGGCCACGGCCGAAGGCATGCGCAATCTCATCCTCGCCTCCCGCTAGGTCCGGGCCGCGCCGGCGGCCTTTTTGCGCGGGCGCAGCACATGCTCATGGGCGGCATCATAGAGCGCCGAATCGCGATAGCCCTCCGCCGCCAGCACCGGGCCGACGAGAACCAGCGCGGTGCGGGTGATCTTGGCGGCGCGCACCTTTTCGCCGATGTCGCCAAGGGTGCCGCGCAGGATCTGCTGGTCGGGCCAGCTGGCGCGGTAGATCACCACCGCCGGGCAGTCCAGCCCATAATGGGGCTCCAGCGCCTCGCGCACATGGCGCAGGTTGCGCACCGAGAGGTGGATGGCCAGCGTCGCGCCGGAGCGGCCGAGGATCTGAAGGCTTTCGCGCTCGGGCATGGCCGAGGCCTTCATGGTGGTGCGGGTCAGAATCACCGTCTGGGCGATCTCGGGAAGGGTGAGCTCGCATTTCAGCGCCGCGGCGGCGGCGGCAAAGGCGGGCACGCCGGGCACGATGTCATAGTCTATGCCCAGGGCGTCGAGGCGGCGCATCTGCTCGCCGATGGCGCCATAAAGCGAGGGATCGCCGGAATGAACCCGGGCGACATCCTGGCCTCTTGCCTCGGCGGCCTCCATTTCGGCGATGATCTCGTCCAGCGTCATCGGCGCGGTGTCGCGCACAAGGGCGCCTTCGGGCGCGGCGGAGACAATCTGCGCCGGAACCAGCGAGCCGGCATAGAGGCAGACCGGGCAGCGGCGGATGAGATCAAGGCCGCGCACGGTGATGAGATCGGGGGCGCCGGGGCCGGCGCCGATAAAGAAGACAGTCATTTCAGTTCTCCCGCTTGGCGGCATAGCCGCGCGGCGTATAGGCATGGGTGCGGCCATCGCCGCGGGTGAAGGCACGGGTCGCCGAGGAGCCGACGATGACGATGGTCAGCATGTCGACCACCTCGGGGTCAAAGTCGCGCAAGGGGCAAATCGCCAGCGTCTCCTTCGGCCGGCCGAGATTGGAGGCCATGATGACCGGGGTGTCGCCGGGGCGATGGTTCTTGAGGATCTCCAGCGCCTTCGACAAATGCTCGGTGCGGCGCATCGAACGCGGATTGTAGAAGGCGACGGCGAAATCGCCTTCAGCGGCGGCATGGAGGCGCTTTTCGATCGCCGCCCAGGGGGTGAGCAGGTCGGAAAGCGAGATCAGGCAGAAGTCATGGCCGAAGGGGGCGCCGGCGCGGGCGGCGGCGGCCTGGAAGGCGGAAATGCCCGGCGCCACCTCGATCTCGACGCGGCGCGCGCCCTCGCTCAAGGGCGGGCTTGTCTCGGGGTCGAGCAATTCAAAGGCCAGCGCCGCCATGGCGTAGATGCCGGGATCGCCGGAGGAAATCAGCGCCACCTCCCTGCCCTGCCCGGCAAGTTCGAGGGCGTGACGCACCCGCGCCTCCTCCTCGCCAAGCGGAAAACGGTGCTGCTCTTTCCCGGCGGCATATTTTGCGACAAGGTCGAGATAGAGGCCATAGCCGACCCAGTCGCTGGCCGATCTGAGCAGCGCCACCGCCTGCGGGCTGAGCCACTCGGCGCTGCCCGGCCCAGTGCCGATGATGGAGAGCTTGCCGCGCGGACGCCCGATTCGTTCAGCCGAGAGCGGCGCGGCGGCGCGGGCTATGGCGCATGTCGCGCGGCGCGACTTGGTCTTTTCGACAATCAGGCTGCCTTTCTCGCCAATGGCGGCCAACGCCGCGCCTTCGGCAACGCCGGCAACGCCAACCTCGGCGCGCACCTTCTCGGAAGGATTGGCCAGCCTTGGCTCCTGCGCCGCCAGTTGATCGCGCGAAAAGAAGCGCGCCGGCACATCCAGATGGGCGGCAAGGGCGTGGATCGCCGCTTCGTCGGCTTTCAGGTCGATGGAACAGACACAGGCCACCGCGCCGGCGGCAAGGCCATGGGCAGCGAGAGTTTCCTCGACCAGCGCGATCAGCTCTTCCGCCGGGCAACCGCGCTCGCAGCCGACGCCAAGGGCCAGCAGCGGCGGGTGATAGACGAGCTTCGTTTCGCTGCCCTCGACCTGCCGCTCGCTGGCGATCAGCGCAACCTCGCTGTCCTCGGCCAGGTTCAGGCTGGCGGCGGCAAGCCAGCCGGCCTCGCCGTCAAGGCGCGCCGAGGCGCCGGCCAGCAGGGCGGCCATGACCGGCTTGGCATGTTGCGGATTGGCAAGGCGCCAGCCTGGCGGCGGTGCATCGAGGGCGACCGAAAAACGCGCATCGCCGGCGGTGGTGATGGCGGGCGCGATGCCGAGGACGGCGCCGAGCCGGCGCGCCATCTCGTTGGCGCCGCGATGGCCGCCGATGAGCGGCACCACCGCCGAGCCGTCCTCGGCAACCGCGAGCACCGGCGGCTCGGCCGCCTTGTCGGACAGCAGCGGAGCGATGGCGCGCATCAGGATTCCGGCGGCGCAGATGCCGATGACGGGGCGCCCGCCAGCGAACAGTTCACGCAGGTGGCCCATGGTGTCGGCAAAGGCGGCATCGGCGCCTGGCGCCCGCCCGGCAAGGCCGTGGATCTCGGCGTTGCCGAACTCGCCGGATAGGCGGCGCGCCATGGCAAGGCCGGAGGCCGACAGACAGACGAAAACGGGCGCGGCTACCATTGTTCAGCCCCCGCATAGATGAGGATGGTGGAAAAGTAAGGCCGCGCGCCAGCGGGCACCTCGCTCAAGGGCCCGGCGCGCTCGTCGCCGAGGCTGGCATCGGTGACGATGGCGGCGCGCGCAGTGAGGTCCAGATCGTCGAGAATGGCGCGCACCTTGTCGAAATGGCGCCCGACCTTGATGATCGCCGCTGCCTGCGCGGTCTTCAGTTCCTCGCGCAGCCGCGCTTCGGGCAGCGTCGCCGGAAGCACCTTGAGGACGTCGCTGCGGGCGGCGAGCGGACGGGCGAGGCGCGCCGCCACGGCGGTGAGCGAGGTGACACCGGGCACGATCTCGACCTCAAAACGGGAGCCAAGGCGGGCGAGCAGATACATGAAGCTGGCATAGAACAGCGGGTCGCCGGCACACAGGAAGACGACATCCTCGCCTTTTTCGAGGCGAGCGGCGATGGCCTCGGCACCCTTGTCATAGGCACGGCGCGCCGGGTCGCGCTCGACGCGCATCGGGATCGGAACCGGCATTTCCTCGGCGCCCGGCGAGATCTGCGCCGCGGCGATGCGGCGGGCAAAACTTGCGCCATTCTCATCGGCCGGATAGGCAATCAGTTTCGCTGCCGAAACGATGCGCGCGGCCTTCAGCGTCATCAATTCCTGATCGCCTGGCCCGAGGCCGACGCCATATAGTATTCCCTGCTTCATTCAGCCTTCCGCGTGTTTGACGGCGCGCCATTGCAGCACCGAACGGCGCGGGCTCATCGCCCGGCTTGATCCGATATTTTCAATCCTGGAGATATCGATGCGCACCAGCTCGCCGCCATGGCGGGCGTGGCGGGCGAGCAATGCCGCCTCGCCTTCCAGCGTTACCGCATTGGCGACAAGCCTGCCGCCGGCGTGAAGCGCGCGCCAGCAGGCGGCGAAGATTTCCTCGTCCGCCACTGCGCCGCCGATAAAGACAGCATCGGGCACGGGCGCCCCCACAAGACTTTGCGGCGCATCGCCGGAGACGATTTCCAGCCCCGGCACGCCGAGCGCCAGGGCATTGGCGGCAATCATTTCGCGGCGCGCCTCTTCGCGCTCGAATGCTATGGCGCGGCAGCCACGCGCGGCGCGCATCCATTCGACGGATATGGAGCCGCAGCCTGCCCCGACATCCCACAACAGCGCGCCGGGAGTTGGCGCCAGAGCCGACAGGGTGACGGCCCGCACCTCGGCTTTCGTCAGCTGGCCGTCATGGGCAAAGGCGGCATCGGGCAGGCCGGGAAGGCGGGAGAGAATGCGCGCACCGGGACCGCAGACGCATTCGACGGCGAGCAGGTTGAGTTCGGCGAAATCCTGCCTCCCCACTTCGTCGGCGCGAAGGGTGACGAGGCGCTCGGCCTCACCGCCCATATGCTCCAGCACGGTGAGGACACTGGCGCCGAAACCGCGCGCTGCGAGCAATCCGGCGGCCTCGGCGACCGTCGCCGCGCCCGAGGTCAGGGCCAGGATGCGGACACGCGGCGCGATGAAGGGGATGAGAAGTTGCGCGGCGCGGCCATGGAGCGATATCTGCTCGACATCTTGCAGCGGCCAGGCGAGGCGGGCGGCGGCAAGGCTGAAAGCGGAAGGCGCGGGAACGATCGTCATTTCCTCAGCCGGAAAGCGACGCGCCAGGGTGCAGCCAATGCCGAAATACATGGGATCGCCGCTTGCCAACACCGCGACCTCGCGCCCCCGCCAGGCGCCGATACGATCCAGGGTTTGGCCCAAGGGCGACGCCCAGGGCACCAGGTCCTTGCCGGAAAGCGCGGCGCCGTCCCTTTCCAGCAGGCGTTTTGATCCAACGACGATTTCGGCCCTTTCGAGCAGGGCGCGCGCCGCCGGCGCGAGGCCGCCAAGCCCGTCGTCGCCGGCGCCGATAATGGACAGCCAGCGGTTCATGGTCTTTCGCCGGCGCCGAGCGCGTTGACCGCGGCGCCGGCCATGGCCGATCCGCCGCGCCGTCCGGCAAGGGTGAGGAAGGGCACGCCGCGCGGATTGGCGGCGAGCTCCGCCTTCGATTCCACGGCGCCGACAAAGCCGACCGGAAAGGCGAGGATGGCGGCCGGCCTGGGCGCGCCGGCATCGAGCATTTCAAGCAGGGCGAAGAGTGCCGTCGGGGCGTTGCCGATGGCAACCACCGCGCCCTCGAGCCGGTCGCGCCAAAGGGAGAGCGCGGCGGCGGAGCGGGTGGTGCCCAGTTCTTTCGCGCGCGCCGGAACCGAGGGATCGTTAAGGGTGCAGACGAGGTCGCAAGCTGACGGCAGGCGGCTCCTGATCACCGCATGGGCGGTCATCTCGGTATCGACCAGGACCGGGGCACCCCTGGCCAAAGCGGCGCGGGCGGCGTCAGCGACATCGGGGGAAAACTTGAGATCGGCGGCAAGGTCGGTCATGCCGCAGGCATGGATGAGGCGCACGGCGACGCTTTCCAGCGAAGGTGGCAGGGCGGCAAGATCGGTTTCGGCACGGATGGCGGCGAAGGAAGCCGCATAGATCGCCGCCGGGTCTTTTTCGTAATTCATGCCAGCCATTGCCGCGCACTTCCCTCAAGCTTGCCTAGTCGTGCCCTTTGAGGCTCTTCGGCCCCAGCGGGTGATCGGCATGGGGATAGGGATGGTGCCCGTGGTCATGACCGTGATCGTGGCCGTGTCCGTGGTCATGTCCGTATCCGTGGTCATGTCCGTGGCCGTGGCCGTGGTCATGGTCGTGGTCGTGGTCGTGGTGATGATCTCCGCCAGCGGTGCCGATGCCCTCGACATGATGATGGTGGCTGGCCTGGGCGAGGCCGACCTCGCCCTCGAAGCCCAGCACCTGCTCGCGATACTTGCACAGCGCGCAGTTCATCAGATTGGCGCCGTTCAGGATCTCGTCGATGCGCTCGAGGAAGGTTTCGACCACCAGCGGGTGGTCGTTGAGATAGCCGGCCTTGACAAATTCGATCTGCGGATGGCGGGCGGCGACGCGGTCGGTGTGCTCGTAGATGCGGTCGACCAGAATGCCGGTGAAGAGGAAATAGGGAAAGACGATGATGCGCCTGAAGCCGAGGCGCACCGCGCGCTCCAGCGCCGGTTCGACCAGCGGGAAGGTGACCCCGGAATAAGCGGTTTCGCCCCAGCCGAAGCCGAAGCCCTCCCAGAGCATGCGCATGACCTTCGCGACATTGGAATTGGCATCGGGGTCCGAGGCGCCGCGCCCGACCACCATGAGCAGGGTGTCGTGGCGGGCCACGCCGTCCCCCGCTTGCGCCAGCGCCTCCTCGATGCGGGCGGCGGCGGCGCGCATCATGCGGGTGTCGGTGCCAAGCTCGCGGCCGTAATCGATGCGCAATCCGGCATGTCCGGCGGCATAGGTATTGAGCACCGAGGGGATGTCGTTCTTGGCGTGGCCGGCGGCAAACAACATGCCGGGCACGGCGAGAATGCGGGTGACGCCGGCGGCGCGCAGGGCATCGAGGCCGGTGCGGATGACGGGCGTGGCGAATTCCAGATAGCCATATTCGACCGGCATGTCGCCAAGGCGTGTTTTCAGCCCCTTGGCGAGATTGGCGAATTCAGCCACCGCGTTGTCGTCGCGGCTGCCATGGCCGCAGACCATGACGCCGAGCTTTTCATCCCTGCGCTCCGCCATCCCCTCGGCCAATATCTTAAACGGTTTCGCGGCGGGCGGCGGCGCGGGCCTTGCTGCGGCGCTGTATGACGTAGTAGGCAGCCGCGCCGCCGGCGGCGGCGAGCGCGAGAGCAAGGCCGATCCAGTGCGAATGGGTTTCGCCGGCGGCATCGATATGGCCCGGATGGGCATGCGCCATCATCGGGAACGCCGAAAGCCAAACGGCGGAAACGGAAATTTTTGCCAGAGAATTCATCAAGTGCCTCCTTTTGATGGCCTGTCGCGGACAGAATTCGCAACCCAAGGAGGCAGGCGTCGCCAAAGGATGGCGGCTTGCTTGACTTCCAGCAGCTCCGGGCTTGGCCCCCTGATTGGGTCGACCGCACCGGAATAGCTTTCAGTTCCTTGGGGTGGAACGCTGCTCGTTCTATCGGGGAAATTCCCCGCTCCTGTCTGTAGCGGATCGGCGCGGCACCGGCAACCGGCATCGCGGCGATTTCGGCACCTAAAACTCGATGCCGACCTGGGCCTTGACCCCGGCGCGGAAGGGATGCTTGACCTGGGTCATGTCGGTGACGAGGTCGGCGGCTTCGATCAGCTCATCCTTGGCATTGCGCCCGGTGACGATGACATGCATGCCCTCGGGCCGGTTCTTCAGCACCTCGACCACCTCGTCGATATCGAGATAGCCATAGCGCAGCACGATGTTGAGTTCGTCGAGCAGCACCATCTGGTAGTCGGGATCGGCGATCATGGCCCTGGCCTTGTCCCAAGCGGCCCTGGCGGCGGCGATGTCGCGCTCGCGGTCCTGGGTTTCCCAGGTGAAGCCCTCGCCCATGGCCTGGATGGTGACGAGATCCGGGAATCTGTCGAGGACGAAGCGCTCGCCGGTTTCCCAGGCGCCCTTGACGAACTGGACGATGCCGATCCGGAAGCCGTGGCCCAGCGCCCGCATGACGAGGCCGAAAGCGGCCGTCGACTTGCCCTTGCCCTTGCCGGTATGGACGATCAGCAGTCCCTTCTCGATGGTCTTGGTGGCGAGGATCTTGGCCCGCGCTTCCTTCTTGCGCCGCATCTTTTCGGCGTGGCGGGCATTGAGTTCCTCTTCGCTCAGGTCGGCATGCTTTTCGTTCATGGCTCCATCTCCTCGCGCGCGCCGGCGGCCAGCGCGCTCAGTTCATGGTAGGCGGCATTGGATTTCGGGGTCCAGAGATTGCGCGACAGCGCCTCGAGAAAGCGCTGCGATATTTCCCGCAATGCCGCCGGGTTGTTCGCCTCGAGGAAATCGCGCACTTCCTCCCCGGCGATGAAAGCCTCATAGGCGAGGTCGAAATGATCAGAGCGCACGGCGCCGGTGGTGGCGGCGAAGGCGAACATATAGTCGAGCGTCGCCGCGATCTCGAAGGCGCCCTTGTAGCCATGGCGCATGACGCCGGCGATCCATTTGGGATTGACGACGCGCGATCGCATCACCCGGCCGACCTCTTCCTCCAGGGTTCGCACCACCGGGCGCTCGGGGCGCGAATGGTCATTGTGATAGACCGCCGGCCTTTGCCCTGAAAGGTGCTCGACAGCCGCGCTCATGCCGCCCTCGAACTGGTAGTAATCGTCGCTGTCGAGCAGGTCGTGCTCGCGGTTGTCCTGGTTGTGGACCACGGCCTCGATCTGCCCCAGGCGGCGGCGGAAGCCGTCCTCGTCGCGGGCACCGGCGGCGCCCGAGCCATAGGCATAGGCGCCCCAGTTGACATAGGAAGCGGCGAGATCGTCTCGGCTGTCCCACAGCTTCTCGTCGATCAAAGCCTGGAGGCCGGCGCCATAGGCCCCGGGGCGCGAGCCGAAAACGCGAAAGCCGGCGCGCCGGCGCGCATCCTCCGCGCTCAAGCCGCCGCGCTCAAGTTCCGCCGCTTCAGAGGCAATGCGCGCGGCAATGGGATTGTCGGCCTCGTCTTCCTCGAGGGCGGCGATGGCGCGAACGGCGGAATCGAAGAGGTCTATCTGGGCCGGAAAGGCATCGCGGAAAAAACCGGAGACGCGCAAGGTAACGTCGACGCGCGGACGGGCGAGCTTTGCCAGCGGCAGGATCTCGAAGCCGGTGACGCGCCAGCTTGCGCGGTCCCATTTGGGCGCCGCGCCGATCAGCGCCAGGCCTTGCGCGATATCGTCGCCGCCGGTGCGCATGTTTGAGGTGCCCCAGACCGACAGGCCGAGGGATTTCGGGTAGGACCCGTGATCCTGGAAATGGCGCTCGACAAGGCGCTCGGCGGACTTGCGCCCCAGTGTCCATGCCGCCGGCGTCGGCACGGCGCGGTTATCGACGGAGAAGAAATTGCGCCCGGTGGGGAGCACGTCGAGGCGGCCGCGCGTCGGCGCGCCGGAGGGTCCCGGCGCCACGAAACGGCCATCCAGACCTTTGAGCACGGCGGCGATTTCATCAGGACCGCACTGGCGCAAGGCGGGGCGGATCTTTTCCTCGATTTCCGCCAGCACGGCGGCGCTGGCGGCCCAGCCCGGATCGGCGGCGGCCGATCCATCCACCAGCGCGGACGCCAGCGCCTCGAGGCGCTCGACGGTATCGCCCGCGGTGCGCCACGGACCGTCGGCCAGCGCGACGAGAATTTCCGGCCGCGGCCCCGGCCAGGGTGCGCCCAAGTCGCAGTCTAGGGGATCGAAGCCGTCGCATCCCAGGTCGGCGGCAAGCGCGCGGATAAGCGAGGCGTCGCCGTTCTCGTCAACCCCGCGCGGAACGCGGGTGAGCGCCACCAGAAGATCGGTCTCGAGGCGGTCTTGCGGCGCCTCGCCCAGAACATGCAGCCCGTTGCGGATCTGGGATTCCTTCAACTCGCAAATATAAGTATCGAGCCGCTGCAAAGCGGCATCCTCGTCGGCCAGGCCGGAAATACCGGCATCCATGTCAAGGCCGGAGGAGCGGGTGAGGTCGAGGATTTCCTTGCGCAGCAGGTCTCGCCGGCGCGGGTCGAGGCCGGAGGCGAGATAATATTCGTCAATCAGCGCCTCGAGATCCTTCAGCGGGCCGTAGCTCTCGGCGCGGGTCAGCGGCGGGGTGAGGTGATCGACGATGACAGCGCTATTGCGCCGCTTGGCCTGGGTGCCTTCGCCCGGATCGTTGACAATGAAGGGGTAGAGGTTGGGCAGCGGGCCGAGCACGGCCTCGGGGAAACAGTCTTGCGACAGCGCCACCGCCTTGCCCGGCAGCCATTCCAGATTGCCGTGCTTGCCATTGTGGACGACCGCCTGGGCGCCGAACTCATGGCGCAGCCAGAAGTAGAAGGCGAGGTAGCCATGGGGCGGCACCAGGGCGGGGTCGTGATAGGTTTCCTTCGGGTCGATATTGTAGCCGCGCGCCGGCTGCACCCCGACCACCACATTGCCGAAACGGATGACAGCGAGGCGGAAGGCATCATCAGTGACGAAGGGATCGTTTTCCGGCGCGCCCCAGCGGGCGGCGATCTCATCGCGCACCCTTTGCGGCAAGCCTTCGAAATGGCGGCGATAATCGGCAAGCGGAAGGGTTTCGCCGCCGGCCCGCGCGCCGCCTGGCGCATTGGTCGGCCCGGCGGAGATGCGCGCCATGAGGGCCTTGGCATCGGCGGGAAGAGCGCCAAGGGCATAGCCGGCGCCGGCCAGCGCGTGCAGGATATTGACCGTGCTCGCCGGCGTGTCGTAGCCGACGCCATTGCCGATGCGGCCATCGCGATTGGGATAATTGGCGAGCACGATGGCGATGCGCCGCCGCTCCGGCGCGGCCAGCCGCAGCCTTGCCCATGACGCGGCCAGACCGGCGACAAAGGCGACGCGGTCCGGTTCCGGCGCATAGGTGACGATGCTGCTCTGGGTCGCCTCGTGGCGCACGGCATCGGCCTTGAAGGAGACGGCGCGGGAGAGAATGCGGCCGTCAAGTTCGGGCAGCACTACATTCATTGCCAGATCGCGCGCCGACAGCCCCTGCGTGCCCTTGGCCCAGGCCGCGCGGGAGGAGCCGGAAAAAACCGCCTGGAGCACCGGCGCATCGGGAATGCAGAGCGGGTTGTCGGCTGGATTCGTGCTGCCGACGGCAAAGCCGGTGGCGTTGAGAATGACTGAAGGCGCAGCCTCATCGAACAGGCGGGCCAGGGTCGCCGCGACCACATCGTCCTTGAGGCTGGTGACATAGAGCGGCAGGGCGTTGAGGCCCTGCCCGGCCAAGGCGGCGACAAGGGCGTCGACCGGGGCGGTGTTGCCGCCTTCGATCAGGGCCCGGTAGAAGGTCAATGCCGCCAGCGGGCGGCCCTCGCGCCAATAGGTCCGGATATCCCCGAGCGAGGGGCTGGACAGGCCGGGCCAGTAGATACCGGCCTTGAGCAAGGCCCGCGCCTCGGGCGGCGCCTCGCCGCGGCCAACAAGGTGGCCGCAGAATTTGAGAAAATTGCGGACGTTTTCCGGCCCCGGTTCGGCGAGATAGCAGCGCAGGATCTCGACATCTTCGCCGGCTAGCGTCGAGCGCGCCTGAAGCGCGGGATCCGCCTCGCCGCCGCCGGGCAGCACGGCGAGCCCGATGCCGTTATCACGGCAGGTATATTCCAGCTGTTCGAGGCCATAGGCCCAATAGGCGGCGCCGCCGAGCAGACGCACCACCACCAGTTTCGCGCCCGAGACGGGGCTGCGCATGTAAAGATCGACCGACAGATTGTGGCCCAGCGCCATGATATTGGCGAGGCGCAGCGAGGGGGCATCCGCCCCCAGCAAATCCTGCGCGCGGGCCAGGGCGGCAAGCTCGGAATCGGCCGCCGAAAGAACGACGATGTCGCCCGCGCTCTGGGCAAGATCGACGGCTTCCGATCCATCGGCAATGACACCGCTCTGGGCGGCCAGGATATGCATCTTTCAAGCCTGTTCGGTCAGCCCGCAAGCCGGGCGGTGATCGCGGCGGAGTCGAGGCCCTTTTCGCCGATGACGACGAGCGAGGAGGTGCGCTCCTCGCCTCCCGCCCATGGCCGGTCGAAATAGGCCGACAGGCGCGGGCCGACGGCCTGGACGACGAGACGGGCATCGGCGCCGTCGAGGGCGACGAAGCCCTTGAGACGCAGGATATCATGATCGCGGATGGTGGCGGCGATGCGCGCCAGCAGTGCCTTACGGTCGTTCTGGAGGCCGAGCGCGACGACGAAGCTTTCAAAATCGTCGTGATCGTGCTCCTCCTCGCCTTCCAGCTCGTGATGGGACTTGCGGTGTTCCAGGTCATCCTCGGCAGCGGCGGCGAGTCCGAGCAAGATATTGGCGTCTATGCGGCCGTTCTCGGCATGGACAAAGCGCACGCCGGGGCGGACCTCTTTCTTCAGGTCGGCCTCGATGCGGGCCAGCGACGGGGCATCGACCAGATCGGCCTTGTTGAGCAGGACCATGTCGGCGGAGATGAGCTGGTCCTCGAACAGTTCATGCAGCGGGCTTTCATGGTCGAGGCTGTCGTCGGCGCGGCGCTGTGCATCGATGGCGCCTTCATCGGCGGCAAACCGGCCCTCGGCGACGGCCGCCGCGTCGACCACCGCCACCACGCCGTCGACGGTGACGCGGGCGCGGATTTCCGGCCAGCCGAAGGCCTTGACCAGCGGCTGGGGCAGCGCCAGGCCGGACGTCTCGATGACGATGTGATCGGGGGCATGGTCGCGCTCGATCAGTTTTGTCATGGTGGGCAGGAAATCGTCGGCCACGGTGCAGCAGATGCAGCCATTGGCCAGTTCGACGATATCCTCGTCGCGGCACAGTTCTTCGCCGCAGCCCCTGAGCAGGCCGCCGTCGATGCCGACATCGCCAAACTCGTTGATGATCAGCGCGATGCGCCGCCCGCCGGCATTCTCCAGCAGGTGGCGCACAAGGGTCGTCTTGCCGGCGCCGAGAAAGCCGGTGATGACCGTTGCCGAAATCTTGGCGCCATTGGCCATGGGGCGGAAAATTCCTCTGTTACGCGGGTTCAGACGGCGCGCAGCGGCTCAGTGTCCAACCGGTTGCGGCGCCGAGTACGAGCCAGAATATGGCGGCGGCGGCGAGCGAGGCGGCGGCATAATCGGCGGCGAGGCCAGCGGGAAAGAAGGCGGTGTGGCTTTCCGGCTGAGGGGCGCCGATGACATGGGGCAGGGCAATGAGGGCGATGCCGAGGGCGGAGAAAACCGGACCGCCCTTCAGGACCGTCAGCGCTCCGCCGGCGGCGGTCGCCAGCACCGTGCCACCCCACCATAGCTGGCGGCTCGCCAGATCGATTTCCGGCGCGCCGGGCAATTCCGGAGCCAGGCCGAGCGCCGGCGCCAGCGCCACGACAAGGAAGCCGGCAAGGCCCCATACCGCGCCGGAGCGCAACGTAACCGCCCGCCCCGAGAACAGGATCGCTGAAGCCAGCACAAGGGCAAAGCCCATGCCGGTGATCAGGTTGGCGCCGAGAGTCATGGCGGCGCGTTCCATGTCATCGAACACGCCCTGGGCGGCCGGCGCGGTTTCTGGCGCCGCGGCGGCCGCAGAACCCGGCACCGCGACCTCAAAAACCTCGGCCTGAAGGATAAGCGGCGTGACCTTGGCGAACTGAACCAGTGTGACCACCAGGCCAGCAAGAAGCCCGGCGAGAATCGCCGCAGACAGGACCCGCGATATCATCGACCTGCCTCAGTGGCAGGGAAATGTGAAAGCGTGGCGCGTATCGTGGGCGGCGTCGTGGATGGCTTGCGGGCTGGCAAAGCCGACACCGACAATGAAGAACATGCCGAGCAGGCCGGACAAAAGGGCCGCGGCATAGCGCTCGTTGATACGGGTAAGGGAAGAACCGGCGATATTCGACTTGAGCATTACACCCTCCGTGTGCGCTCGTTCATGGGCCGGTCACATGAACGCCGATGGCGCCATGGGGCCGGAGGTGACAGGTCTCCTGGCTTACGGGTCATCGATTTCGCGCCGGCCTTCCCGGTTGCCCAGTGGCGGTTGGGCGCGCATCTCGCCGTTCACAGTTGCGGGGGCAGCCACGGTCTTGGTCCCTGATGGGTACGCCGCACCGTGTTCCCTTTTAAGCCTTCGAGCCGCTTGGCCCTCCGGCGCCACCTAGGGGCCAGTGCTACACTATTGGACAAATCAGTCAATGGATTTGGTCAGAAAATAGCCATAGGCTGGGGGAAGATAGCCGGTGCGGACGGCAGGAATGCAGCGGCGCGCAGACAGGCAAGCCCCGGTTCTCACCGCAAATCGGGGGGCGCAAGGCGGGAGAAGGGATGGCCATGACGACGTCGCGCCGCGGAGCGGCCAAGGGGGACAAGGCGGGAGACAATCCGCTCAGGCTGGCGCCCGGGCAACTGCTGCGGCGCTGCGACCTTTCGAAGCTCGCTTTCAGGACCACGGCGGAGCTTGCCGACGGCGATCTCATTGCCGGCCAGCAGCGGGCCATCGAGGCGCTGCGCTTTGCCGCCGCGATCGAACGTCCCGGGTTCAACCTGTTCGTTATCGGCCCCCCTGGCACCGGCAAGCGCAGCCTGGTGCGCGACTATCTCAAGGCGCGCGCCAAGGCGCTGCCGGCGCCGTCCGACTGGGTCTATGTCAATAATTTCGCCGATGCCTACAAGCCGAAGGCGGTGCAACTGCCGGCGGGCCAGGCGACGGCCTTTCGCGACGCGATGGCCGAACTGATAGAGGATCTTGGCACCATATTGCCGGCGGCTTTCGAGAGCGAGAACTACCAGAACCGCCACGGCGCCATCGACGAGCAATTCCGCCACCGCCAGGAAGAGGGCTTCGAAGCGCTGAAGAGCGAGGCCGAAAAGAACCACATCGCCATCATGCGCACGCCGATGGGGTTTGCCATGGCGCCGGCCACCGAGGACGGCGATGTGATGAAGCCGGACGCCTTCAACGCCCTGCCGGAGGAGAAGCGCAAGGCAACCGAAGAAGTGATCGGCCAATTGCAGGACCGGCTCGGCACGATTTTGAAATCGATCCCCAAATGGGACAAGGAACGCCGCCAGGCGGTGCGCGAACTCAACCGTGAAACCGCCAAGGCCGCGGTCGCCCAGCCGCTCGACGAGTTGAAATCCCGCTTTGCCGGCGTCGCGCCGATTCAGGAACATCTCCAGGTCGTGCAGAAGGATCTGATCGACAATGCCGGGCTGTTCATCGCCGAGCGGCGCGAGGATGACAGCGGCATTGTCGCCATTTCCAGCTCCGATACCCGCTTCGACCGCTATCAGGTCAATGTGCTGGTGAGCCACGAGGACGGCGGCGGGGCGCCGGTGATCGAGGAGACCCACCCCTCGCTGGGCAATCTGGTCGGACGCATCGAGCACATAGCCCAGCAGGGCACGCTGACGACCAATTTCCGCCTCATCAAGGGCGGGGCGCTGCACCGGGCCAATGGCGGGTTCCTGCTCGTGGACATCCGCCAGATCCTGCTGGAGCCCTTGTCGTGGATCGCGCTCAAAAGGGCGCTGCGCAATGCCTGCATCACCATCGAATCGGTCAGCGACTACCTGGGTGCGATGTCGACGATCTCGCTGGAGCCGGACCCGGTGCCGCTCAAGGTCAAGGTGGCGCTGCTTGCCGACCGCATGACCTATTACCTGCTCAGCGAATACGACCCCGACATGCGCGAGCTGTTCAAGGTCGTCGCCGACTTCGACGATTCGCAACCCTGGTCGCAGGACGCCGCGCCCGGTTATGCCCACATGATCGCGGTGCTGGCGCGGCGCGAGAGCCTGCGTCCGCTGACGCGCGACGCGGTGGCACGGGTGATCGAGCAGGCGGGCAAGCAGGTCGAGGACAGCCAGCGTCTTTCGCTTGTGCTCGAGCCGGTGGCCGATCTCTTGCGCGAGGCCGATTTCCTTGCCGGCGAAGCCGGGCGCAAGGCTATCGGGGCGGACGACGTCGCCGCCGCGGTCTTGGCGCGAAGGCGCCGCGCCGGGCGCCTGGAGGAGCGCGCGCGCGAGCACATTACGCGCGGCATCGCCCTGGTCGATACCGCCGGGGAGGCAGTCGGCCAGGTCAATGGCCTCAGCGTGCTGTCGCTGGCCGGTTTCTCCTTCGGCCGGCCAAGCCGCATCACCGCGCGGGTGCGCCTTGGCGCCGGCAAGGTGGTGGATATCGAACGCGAGGTCGACCTTGGCGGACCGATCCATTCCAAGGGGGTATTGATCCTGTCCGGCTATCTGGCCGCCAATTACGCCCCCGACACGCCGATGTCGCTTTCGGCCTCGCTGGTGTTCGAGCAATCCTATGGCGGGGTGGATGGCGACAGCGCCTCGGCGGCGGAGCTTTTCGCCCTGCTGTCGGCTCTGGCCGAGGTGCCGCTGCGCCAGGATCTTGCCATCACCGGCTCGATAAATCAGATGGGACAGATCCAGGCCATTGGCGGCGTCAACGAGAAGATCGAGGGGTTTTTCGACCTGTGCGCCGAGCGCGGGCTGACTGCCAGCCAGGGTGTGATCATTCCGGCCGCCAATGTCCAGCACCTGATGCTGCGCGAGGATGTCGTCGAAGCCTGCGCCGCAGGCAAGTTCTCGGTCTACGCCATCGAAACCGCGGAGCAGGGCATCGAGTTGCTGACCGGGAAGACGGCGGGGCGGCGCGGGCCCGACGGCGCTTATGAGGCGGGTTCGGTCAATTCGAAGGTCGAGGAACGGCTGGTCGGCTTTGCCATGGCGCGCAAACGTTTTGGCGCCGGCAAGGATGGCGGGACGGCGCAATGAACCCGGCGCGGAAGTCAGGCAAACAGATCAACCGCATGGTCATCGGCCTGTGTGCCGGCGGCGGCGGTGGCGGCATGGCCGCAGCGGCCCATATTGCGGCGGCGATGGGTCTGGATATCGAAGGTCTGTTCATCGAGGACGAAGACCTGTTCGGCCTTGCCGCCCTGCCCTTCGTCACCGAATTGCAGTCCGGCACCTTGACCGCCCGGCCCGTCGACCGGACACGGCTGGAGCACGAGATGCGGGCCGCCGCGAGCGCGCTGCAACGGGCGCTGGCGGCGGCGGCGCAGCCGGCGCGGGCGTCCTGGCGCTTCGCCAGCGTGCGCGGCCATATCGAAAGCGTGGTCGCCACCGCCACCGCGCCGGGCGACGTGGTGGCGGTGCTGGAGCCGGCCGGTCCATTCAGCCAGGCCGCCCATGCCGCGGTGAAACTGCGCCGCGCCGCGATGCGCTCGCCAGCCTCGGTGCTCTATATTCCCGAAGCCGCGCGCTGGCGCCCCGGCGCCGTGGTGGCGGTCCTCGACGGCGGCAGCGAAAGCCATGGCGAGGTGCTGCGCAAGGCGGTGGCGATTGCCGCCGCCAGCAGGCAGCAACTGGTGGTGCTGGAGGCGATTTCCGGCAGCGCCGGAAAGGCTGGGCTTTCAAGCCTGCTCGAGGCCTATGCCCTCGGCCCCGCCCATCTGCTGGTTCGCGGCCTTGAGGCCGACAGCCCCGAAGCGCTCGAACACGCCCTGCATCCGATCGCGCAAAGCCTGATCATCCTGGCGCGCGGCGCGCTGGGTCTTGACGAGGAAGGCGAACTGATGCGCCTGGCGGCGCGCCATCAGGTGCCGGTTCTGGCGCTTGAGCCGAAGGCGGGCTGACGCGATGAGCGCTCCCGCCAAGCCGGATCTGCCCCTGGCAGTCCGTCCCACCCGGAGCGGGGCGGGGCTGCTCATCATCGCCCATGGCGAGCGCGGCGGGGCGGCCGAGAACAGCCTGGTGCACGACCTGGTGACGCGGCTGCGCGCATCGTCCCGCTTTGCCCGCGTCGAGGCCGGTTTCATTCGCTCCGAGCCCCCGCTCGAGGAGGCGGCAGCGCGCCTTTCCGGCACCAGGATGACGGTCTATCCGCTGTTCATGAGCGATGGCTATTACGTGCGCCGCGCGATCCCCGAACGGCTGGCGGCATCCGGGCATGCGGGTACCGGCGCGCCATCCATCCTGCCGCCGCTCGGCCTCGATCCGGGCCTCGTGCCGCTGGGCGAGGAAATAGCGCTGGAAGCGGTTGCCGCCGCCGGTCTTGAAAGCGCAGGGACCCATCTGCTCGCGGTCGCCCATGGCTCTTCGAAAAGCGGGGAATCGGCGGCCTGCGCGCGCTCCGTGGCGGCGCAGATCGAGGCGCGCGGGCAGTTTGCGTCCGTATCGGTCGCCTTTCTGGAGGAACACCCCTTCCTCGAGGCGGCATTGAAAACGCAGCCTGGTCCGGCGGCACTGCTGGGGCTTTTCGCCGGCGACGGGCTGCATGCCGCCGAAGACCTGCCCGGCGCGCTGGCGGCAAGCGGGCGCCGCGACATCGTTCTGGCCGGATCGCTGGGAGGCGACCGGCGCCTTGCCGACCTCGTCGCCGCCGCGATAACGGCGCCGGGCGAGCTAATCGAGGAAGACCCGCACCGCGCTTGACCGCCCTTCGGCGTCGATAACGGTGAGGGTCGAGAATCCGCGCTCGGCGCCAGGCCAGAACAGCTGGCGGCGGTGCGCCGGAAGGTCGAGGGGGTGGCCATTGGCGAGCCAGCGGAAGGGCAGCGCCCCGCCCTGGACCTTAAGCGCCAGCGCGGCGCCGCGCTCAAGACCAAGATCGACATGGGCGCCATCGGGCGGGAAGGAAATCTTCGGCCCGCCGGCCCCGCCATTCGCCGAAAGGGCCGAGGGAGACGCAAAATAGCGCAGCGGCGGCGGCAATTCGCCGGTCGAGCGCAGCGCCGCGCCGGCGGGCGCGGGGGCGAGGGGCATGCGGCGCAGCGCGATCCTGGTAAAGGCCTCGAACAGGACCGGCGCGGCATGACTGATCCCGGTGAGGCCGGGAACGGCGGTGCCGTCGGGGCGGCCAACCCAGACGCCGATGGTATAGGCGCCGTCAAAGCCGATGGCCCAGGCGTCGCGATAGCCATAAGAGGTGCCGGTCTTGTAGGCGATGCCGGCGCCCCGCGCGCCGCGCGGCGGCGCCACCCCGGCAAGGATGCTGGCGACATACCAGCTGGCGGCGGGTTCGAGCAGGCGCACCGGCGCCGCGCCGTCTGGGCTGGCGCCAATCGCATGCAAGGGCACCATCTCGCCGCCGCCGGCAAAAGCGCCATAGAGCTGGACCAGGTCTTTCAGCGACAGGCCGAGCCCGCCCAGCGCGATGGCGAGGCCGGGGGCATCGGCGCCAGGCAGGCGCGGCGCTATTCCGGCGCGGCGCAGGCGCGAAATCAGGCGCACCGGACCAACTGCATCTAGCAGACGCACAGCAGGCACGTTGAGCGACAATTGCAGCGCCTCGGCGACAGTGACGCTGCCCTGATAGGCCTGATCGAAATTGTGCGGCCGGTAGCCGGAAAAATCGGCGGGCCGGTCATCGATCATGGTCGCCGGGCGGACCAGCCCGGTTTCGAAGGCAAGTCCGTAGATCAGCGGCTTGAGGGTGGAGCCGGGCGAGCGCGCGGCATTGGCCATATCGATCTGGCCGCCTGGCCCGCCGTCGAAAAAGCCGGTCGAGCCGACATGGGCGAGGATCTCGCCGCTGCGGTGATCGGCGGCCAGGATGGCAACCGAAAGCCCGGAGCGCGAGGCGCCGGCATGGTCCTTTGCCAGTTGCTCGAGCGCGCGCTGAATGCGGAGCGAAATCGTCAGCCGCACCTCGCCGCGCGCATCAGCCGGCGCCAGCCTTGCGGCAAGGGCAGCGTGGGCGGCGTGGGCTGGAAATTCGCGCCGCCTGGCGGAGAGCGGCTGCGCGGCGGCGCTCTTTGCCTCGCGCCAGGAGAGCACCCCGGCCCTCGCCATACGGGCCAGCACCTGGTCGCGGGCCGCCCTTGCCGCCTGCGGCGCGCGGTCGGGGCGGCGCGCCTCCGGAGCCTGGGGCAGGGAGACCAGCAGGGCGGCCTGGGACGGCTCGAGGCGGCGCGGCTCGCGGCCGAAGTAAGCGAGCGACGCCGCCCGCACCCCTTCCAGATTGCCGCCATAGGGCGCCAGGGTCAGGTAGAGCGAGAGAATTTCATCCTTGGACAGCCGGCGTTCGATCTGGAGGGCCCGCGCCATCTGCCGCAGCTTGGCGGAAAGACCGCGGCCATGGCCCGGCTCCAGCAGGCGAGCAAGCTGCATGGTGATGGTGGACGCGCCGGAAACGACGCGGCCATGGCCGATGAACTGGCCGATGGCGCGCAGCAGGGCCAGCACATCGACGCCGTGATGGGAGAGAAACCGGCGGTCCTCATAGGCGATGAGCATGGCGAGAAAGCGCGGATCGACCTCGCTCGCCTGGGTCCGCAGGCGCCAGCGGCCATCGGCAATGGCGAAGGGGCGCAGCAGGGCGCCGTCGCGGTCGGTCACCGCCCTGGAGGTTTCGACCGCACCAAGCGGCGGGGGAAAGCCGCGGTCGAGCAGGAGCAGCGCGGGAAAAACGAGCGCGGCGAAAAACCCGAGGAGCGCGGCAGCGGCAAGCAGGCGCCGCCGCTTCAGTGCAGCCCTCGCGCGTCGCTCAAGGTTCAATGCCGATCACCTCGCTCCGGCCGCTTGCGGTGCGCGCATTGAGATGCGGCCGGTACATATCCTCGACCAGCGCCGGCGGCAGGGCGAAACGGCCCGGCGTCACCGCGCGCACCATATAGGCCAGGGTGAAGCCGCGCGCCTCGTTGCCGCTGCGTTCGAGCGCGGCGACGAAACGGTCGTCGCGGAATTCGAGCCGCGCCGCCTCTACCTTTTCCGGCAGCCAGGACAGGGCGGCCAGATCGGCGCTGTCAACGAGCGCCGGATTGGCGATTTCGAACCCGGCGGGCAGCATGTCAACGACCAGAAGGTGCGAGGGCAACTCGCCGGCCTCGGTTACCTCCAGGGTAACCACCAGGCGCTGGTTCTGGTTGACCAGCGCCGGGTCGGCCGGGGCGCCGTCCAGGGTGTAATAGCTGCGGCGGATCTCGAAGCCCTCGCCGCCGGACGGAGCGGCCTTTTCCGGCACTCCGCTCACCGTCAGTACCAGTTCGAGCGGCTGCCCGCCCTCATTGACCAGTTCGGCGGCGCCCTGTTCGAGCCGGGCAGCGGAAAAGCGGCGCAGCAGATTGCCGCTCACCGCCTCACCGTCGATGCTGACTTTCGCCGTCGCGGCGCTGCCCAGCAGGCCGTTGGCGGCCATCAGCAGCCAGGCATTCTCCTGGGTGCTGGTATAGCGCCTGGCATCGCGCTGTTCGGCAACGAAATCGACCAGCCGGGAAAGGGGGGCCAGCGGCGGGCTGGCCTCGGCGGCAAGTGTGAGCATGGCAGCGCCGTCGCGCAGGGGCGAGCCATAGTCGCGGCGGGTATCGGGGTTGCCATCCTCGCCGGCGAGGCCGGAAAGGCCGGCGGCGAATGTGGCGCTGGCACGCCCGCGCTCGCCGTAAAGGGCCAGCGCGGCGGCGAGCTGGGCGCGGGCCAGGGGCGAGGAAAATGCGTCCAGCTTGCTGTCGGCATAGTAGCGCAAGTCGCCGATGGCGGCGCGCCGGTTGCGGGCCAGGACATAGAGCGCATAGGCGGTGTCGGCGCCGCCATTGGCGGCAACGTCGGTGTAGGCCAGCGAATTGGCGAGATTGTCGAGGGCCTGGGCGAGAGCGCGTTCGGGCACGGCGAAACCGAGCGCGGCGGCGCGGGAGAGGAAGTCGGAAACATAGGAATCGAGCCACAGATCGCCCTCGCCCGGCCCCCATAACCCGAAGCTGCCATTTGACGCCTGATAGGACATCAGGGCGCCAATGGCCTGCTGCACCCGGTCCCTGATCGCGGCGTCGTCGCCAAGCCCGGCGGCGGCGGCAACGGCGGAGAGATAAAGCAGCGGCAGGGCGCGGCTGGTGGTCTGCTCGGCGCAGCCATAGGGGTAGCGGTCGAGCGCCTGGAGCAGCGAGGGCAGGTCGAGGCGGGCAGCCGGCGAGATCGACAGCGTAACGGCGCCGCTGCCGGCGGAATAACCCGCCAGCAAGCCGGAATCGATGCTGAACTTTTCGCCTGGCGCCAGGGTCACCAGCCGCCTTTCGCTCACCGGCGGCCGGGACGGGCGGACACTCATCGTCAGGTCGCGCCCGATCCTTGTGCCGTCCGGGCCACTCAACGCGATGGCGATATGGCCGGCGCCGAGCGAAGCGGCGGCGACCGGAATATCAAGGCTCATGCGCTGCCCCGCGGCCAGGGTCAGGTCGCGCCCCTCGCCGCCGACCGCAAGGGCGCCGTCGCCCGTGGTTTCGAGATGATAGGCGCCCGCCTGGCCATCGGTGTTGGCGATGTCAAGGCGCAGCCTGGCGCTGTCGCCGGCGGCAAGAAAACGCGGCAGCGAGGCGGTGAGCACGACGGGATCGCGCACGGTGACATCGGCAACGCCGTGGCCGACGCGGTCCCTGCTCCAGGCGACCGCCATCAGGCGCAAGGTGCCGTTGAACTGCGGCACAGCGAAACTGACCGTGGCGCCGCCCTTCTCGTCAACGGTGACGACGCCGGAAAACAGTGCCACCGGATCGCCTTCGGGCGGGCTGGCGGCGAGCGCCACGGGCGCGAAATCGCCGCCGGAGCGGATCCGGCCGGCGGTGGCCGCACCTTCGACCAGACGGCCGAAAAGATCCCGGATCTCGACGCCAAGGCGGCGCTGGCCGAAATACCAGCCCGCCGGATCGGGTGGCTCATAGGCGGTGACATTGAGGATACCGACATCGACGGCGGCGACGACGACGCGGGCCTCCTCGCCCGGCGCCAGCCCGGCAATGCGCAGCGGCAGATCGAGGCTCTGCGCCGGGCGCGCGATTTCCGGCGCCTCGAAGCTGACGGCGAGGCGCCGGGCGCCTGGATCGACTCCGGCCCAGGCCAGGCCGATGGCTCGCGCCGGCTGGTGGCCGGTGGCGGCTGAGCCGCGCATCAGGGTCACCGAGACATAGGCGCCGGCGCCCCAGTCGCCGCTGACTGTCAGATCGACATCGACGCGGCCCGCCGTCACCGCGATCTCGCGGGTTTCGATCAGTCTTTCGCCCATGACCGCAATCAGGGCCTGGCCGTTGCCGGCGGCTTCGAAGGACAGGCGCGCGGTATCGCCCGGTGCGTAAGCCTCCTTGTCGAGGCCGATCTGGAGATTGTCCGGCGTTTCTGCCGAAGCGTCGGCGACATGCCAGCCGGCGGCAAAGGAATAGCTCGACGACACGCCGCCGGCGCCGGAAACGACGAGGCGGTAGTCGCCCCATTCAACTCCGGCGGAAAGGGTGGCGGACGCGTCGGCGGCTATGTCGAGCGTGCCGTCGCCAACGCGGCTGGTGGCCTCGACCGGCTCGTAGGACCAGGAGCCGTTGACGCGGTACCACTGATAGGATCGGTTGACCTTGAGCAACTGCCAGCGCAAGCCGGACAGGGCGATGCGGCGGCCCTGGCCATCGACCGCGATCAGTTCAAAACCGGCGGTTTGCTTTTCGCCGATATGGCCATCGGCGAAGAGTGGACGGATGCCGACAAAGGGTCCGCCGCCGGAAACCGGCAGGGTGAGCACGCGCTCGACGGCACGCCCGCCGCTTTCCTGCATGCGCAAGGCGAGTGCGGCTTCCAGCGGCCCGGCGCTGTCCGGCAATTCGCCAGCGCTGAGGGCGAAGCTGGCCTCGCCCCTGGCATCGGTTGCCGGCAAATCATAAAGCGGGCTGCGCTGCGGCGGCGCCTCCTCCTCGGCAAGGCCGAAGTGGAAGCCGGGAAACGCGCCAATGTTCTTCGTCGGCCTGATTGTGACCTCGCCGGCAAGCTTGAGCCCGGCGGCCGGAGCGCCGTAGAGAAAGCGTCCCTCGACGGAGGCGGTGACGGCGCCGTCGCGGGGCAGGCTTTCGGCGTCGGCGGCGAGATCGAACTCGATGCGGTCGGGAATGAAGTCCTCGACCATGAAGCGGGTTTCGGCCAGCGCCGGCTTGCCGGTGTCGGCATGAGCCGCCAGCTGCCAGGTGCCGCGCATGGCATTGGCGGGCAATTGCAGCGCCAGATGGTGACCGCCAAGGCCGGAATCGGAAACGACGACGCGGCGGTATTCGACCCCGTCGGGGCGGCGGACGATGAGGCTCAGCGGCACATCGCCCACCGCTTGGACGCTGGCGTCGCGCAGCAGGGTCAGGGCATGAACGGTTTCGCCGGGGCGGTAGATGCCGCGCTCGGTATAGAGAAAGGCATCGATCGGCGCCGGAGCGGGACGGCCGGCGACGCCGCGGTCGGACAGATCGAATGCCGGGCCGGTGAGGTCGAGAAAGGCATAGTCGCCGTCGGCGCCCATGGCGGTGACGAGCGCCGGGGCGGCGCCACCTTGGCCACGGGCAAGGCCGGGCGCGAACAGCGCATGGCCGGCGCCATCGCTGACCGCCTCGCCGAGCACCTCATTGTTGCGCGCCACCAGCGCCAGGCGGGCGCCCGGAACAGGCCTGGCGCTGGTCAGCGAGCGCACGAAGGCATGGATACCGTCGCTGCCGGCAAGGCTGGTCAGGGCAAGATCGGAAACGATAAACCACTGGGTGGCGCGTGCCTCCCAGGCATCCAGGCGCGCGCCCCCGGGGCGGGCAATCATGACATAGACGCCGGGAGCGGGATCCTTGACCACATCATCGACGGGAAAGCCGGTGGTCACTTCCTCGTTGAGCCGGGTTTCGACGGCAAGGCTGCCGCGCCACAGGCGGCGGCCGAGCTGCTGCTCAAGCTTCTCGGCGGAAAATCCGTCTAGCTGGCTGAGAAAATCGCCGGCGGCAACCGATTGCGCGAGCGCGCGGTCGGCAATGCGGTAGAGGTCGATCTCGATGCTTTCGGCATTGACCGAAACCAGGGGAATGGCATGGGCGCCGCTGCGCGGCAGGATGTAGTTGGAGCCGGTGAAGCGCACCGCGGAGGAGCGATCGCGGACATAGACATTGAGCAGCAGCGGCGCGGTCAGCGCTTCGCCGATGCGCGAGGGAAGGCCGGCGCGCAGGCCGACGCGGTAGCGCGCGCCATGGGAAACACCTTCGATGCAGAGCTGCTGTTCCTCGGCCTCGAGCGCGGGCGCCGGCTTTTCATCGAGGGTGACGAAGGACGCGTAATCGGAATTTCGGCCGGCCAGCGGCTCGGAAAACTGGACGCAGATGCGGGGGCTGGCGGCGTCGGCATCGACCGAATAGTCGGTGACACGGAAGCCGCGCTCGGCGCGCAGGCGCTCATAGGCCGCGCGCACCAGCGCCGAGTCGGCCGCCGCCAGGCTGGCCTTGTAGGCTTCCAGCGCCGGACGGAACAGCTGCTGGCGCTCAAGCGCTGCGGCCAGCAGAGCCAGCGGCTCGGCGCGCTGCGGCGGCTGCGCCGCGGCCGAATATCCGTTGAGCGCCGCCAGCGCGGCATCGGCGAGCAACTGCGACTGTTCCTGGTAGTTGGCGGCCTGGGTGGCCAGCAGGGCGCGGGCCAGCGCGCTCCAGGCCGGCGCCTCGCCGCCGCCGGCAAGAATGGCGCGGTAGCGCTCGGCGGCAAGGCGGGCATCGCCGGCGCGTACGGCACCGGCTGCCTCGGCCTCGAGGCGGCGGCGCGAAGCCGGGGAAGGCGCCCCGGCGGCGCGCAGCATGAGGGCGAAGCGGCGGGCTTCCGGCTCCAAATTGCCGGGCAGGAAGGTGAGGCGCGGCGGCGGCGGCGCCTTGACCGGCCGGTCCGCCGCGGCGCGCACGATGCTCCCGGCAATGGCGCCCGGCTCGGCCTTGAGCTGGCCATAGTCGGATTTGAGAAAACACCATTTGGCGCTGGAATTATAGGTGAAGGCGCCGCAGGCGCTGTCGGCGAGACAAGCCTGCTTGCAGGTGTCCAGGCTGACATCCTTCAGCGTCCGCAAGTCGTAGCCGAAGTAATCGGCATCCTTGGTCAGGACAATGCGGGCGCCGCCCGGGTCGACGGCCGGATCCTGCGCCTGCGCCGGCGCCGCCAGCGCCAGGAAACACAGGGCGATCAAGTGCGGCAAGCCGCGCGGGCCACGGAGCGCCATGCCAGTTCCTCCCGTCGACAGAAGCTTTTTCGCCAAAAGGGCTCTTGCAGCCATTGTGCGGCGGGCGCGCCGTCTTGTCACCCGCCTCAAGCATGCGGCGGCGTGGGCGGGCTTGCCTCAGGCGTTGCCGCCATGGGCACGGGCAGTGCGCTCATGCAGTGCCCGCAACGCCTCCAGTTCGCCTTTGGTCGGCGGCGGCGTCTCCTCGACATGGGCGGCAAAACGCACCGGCCATCCGGTATTCCCGGTGATCTTGTCGCGGCTGACGCCAGGGTGGATCGAGACCACGGTGAACTCCTTGGTCACCGGATCAGGCTTCATGATGCACAGGTCCGTCACCAGCAGGCTCGGCCCCTTGGTGGTCAGCCCGAGTTTTTCGCGGGTGCCGGCGCCCGGCCCGTGACCGAGCGAGGTGCAGAAATCTATTCTGTCGACGAGGCCGCGCTTCGACTGGGCCATGATGAGGAAGACCTCGCCGCAGGACGAGGCGATTTCCGGCGCGCCGCCGCCGCCGGGTAGCCGCACCTTGGGCTTGTCATAGGGGCCGATGACGGTGGTGTTGATATTGCCGAACTTGTCGAGCTGGGCGGCGCCGAGAAAGCCGACCGAAATGCGCCCGCCCTGAAGCCAGTAGCGGAACATTTCGGGCACCGGAACCACGGTGACCGCCGTCTCGGCCAATTCGCCGTCGCCGATGGAGAGCGGCAGCACATCGGGCTTGGTGCCGATGGTGCCGGACTCGTAGATCAGGGTGACACCGGGCGCATGGGTGAGGCGGGCGAGATTTGCGGCGGCGCTGGGCTGGCCGATGCCGACAAAGCAGACATCGTCGTTCTTGAGCGCCCGGGCGGCGGAAATGGTCATCATTTCAGAAGCGGTGTAGTCCATTTCAGCCGGCCTTTCTCTTGCCCTGCGCCTTGCCGCGGGCGGCAAAGGCCTCGGGACCGCTTCGCATTACATTGTCATCCATCCAGGCGGTGAAACTGTCGCGTTCGCGGGCGATTTCGTCCCAGGCCTTGTAGAAGGCGTTGTCGCGCTGGTAGTAGCCATGGGCATAGGACGGGTGGGCGCCGCCGGGCACCTCGGCCACCGCCGACACCGTCCAGTTGGGCAGGATGCAGGCATTGGGCGATACGCCCTGAAGGCTCTCGACCACCTCTTCCACGGTGACGATGGCGCGCCTTGCCGCCAGCACCGCTTCCTTCTGGACCCCGACAATCCCCTCTATCAGCACATTGCCGGCGCGGTCCGCCTTCTGGGCATGGATAATCGCGACATCGGGGCGCAGCGAGGGAACGGCGGCCAGCTCCTCGCCGGTAAACGGGCATTTGAGCGGCTTGATATTGGAATTGACCTTGGGCAGGTCGGTTCCGACATAGCCGCGGAACACGGCAAAGGGCAGGCCGGCGGCGCCCGCCTCGTAGGCATTGGCCATGGCGGCGTGGCTGTGCTCCTCGATCTGGAGCGCGTGCGGCCAGCCATTCTCGACCGCATCGCGCAGCCGGTAGAGCGAACCGACGCCGGGATTGCCGCCCCAGGAGAAGACAAGCTTGTCGGCGCAGCCCATGCCGATGAGCTGGTCGTAGATGAGGTCCGGCGTCATGCGGATGATGGTGAGGCGGCGGCGCTTTTGACGAATGATCTCATGTCCGGCGGCAAAGGGTATGAGATGGGTGAAGCCCTCCATGGCAATCGAGTCGCCATCCTTCACATAGGCGGCGACCGCCTCGCGCAACGACATGATCTGGGCTGTTGCCATGTTGACTCCCGGTCTGCGTTCTTGCTCGCGACGCCGGCAAGGCGCCTGCCCGGCCCGCGCCTCAAGGACAATGCCTGCCCGGCGGCGATAGAAGGGAAGGATCCAGCCGGAGCTTGGTCTATGCTATATGTTCAAATAACGTACATTTGTTCAATAACAGAATATGGCCAACGGAAATTTCTGTCAATACCGGGGCGCGACCGGCCGCAAGCCGGCGTGGCGATTGCCGCAAGATGCGGCCGGCGCGCCCGCGGCAGGGCAGATCGAGGGGCGGGAAAGCCGGTGGGAAGGCGGCGGGCAGGTTCTTGGGAATGGCGGAAGCGGCAGGCAATGGCGGTGCGGTTTCCGGCACCGAAAGCGGCGGCGATGGCAGCCCGGGGCAGACAGGACAGGTCTAGCCGAAACTCTGCAGCACTTCGCCGATCTGCACCGCCGAGCGGCGCAGTTCGGGCAGGAATTCCTCGACCAGCTTGCCGCGCGAAACGCGGGCGGCATGGCAGCTGACATTGATCGCCGCGCCGGGGCGTCCGCCGCGCGCCGGGATCGGCACCGAAATCGAGCGCAGGCCGACCTCCAGTTCCTCATCGACGATGCAATAGCCCTGGTGGCGCGCTTCGCGCACGCGTTCCATGATTTCGCCGGGGTCGGTCAGGCTGAACTTGGTGTAGGAATGCAGATCGGCTTTCCGCACCAGCGCCTCGGCCTCGTCATCGGCGAGCTGGGCGAGCAGGATCCGGCCCATGGACGTGGCATGGGCCGGCAATCTGGCGCCGACATGGAGCGATACCGCCATCAGGCGATGCGCGGCCGAAGAGCGGGCGATATAGACCACTTCGCCGCCGTCGAGGACGCCCAGGGAACAGCTTTCGCTGACGCGCTCAGTAACTTCTTTCAGATACCGGTCGACGACCTCATCGACACCGCGCGACTTGAGAAAGGCGTAGCCGAGATTGAGCACCCGGGGCGCCAGCGCGAATTGGCGCTTGTCCTTGGTGGCATAGCCGAGCTCGACCAAGGTAAGCAGGATGCGCCGGGCGCCGGCCCGGCTGAGGCCGACCTTGTCGGCGACTTCCGAAAGCGTCATCTGCCGGTTGCCCTCGGCAAAGGCCTCGATGACGGCAAGGCCGCGGGCCAGCGTCGAGGCAAAATCAGGGGTGCCGCCCTGCATGCGCTTGTCCTGCTCAACATCCGTTTTCATAGTCACCCGCCAGCCTGTTTCCCGCTACCCGCCGGCCCGGCCAGCATGGCCATTATTGGACCGATGTAAATTATTTGAACTTTCAATTAGCCGAAGCCTCGGCCCGGCGCAAGCGGCGGCGGGCATGGCGAAGCTAATGGCGGGGCAAATGGCGGGGCAAAAGACAGGGCAAAAGACAGGGCAAAAGACAGGGCAAAAGAAGGCTCGATGCTGGATATTTCCATCCGTGCACCGTAATAGTTGTAAACAGTCAAATGTTGAACGGACGGGCGCATGGCGACGCGAGGGCATTATCGCAATGGAGAGGGCGGAGACATGGCCGGAAACATTGCTCGCAAGCAGACCGACCGCGAACCCAGCGACGGCCCCCTTGATTTCGGCGGCTTGTCCAATCATCTCGGTTATTGCCTGAGGCGGGCCCAGCTGGCCTCGTTTCAGAATTTCAGGGCGTCGTTCGCGGCGCTTGACCTGAGGCCGACGCAATATTCGGTGCTCGTGCTCATCAACAATAATCCGGGCCGGAAACAAAGCGAGATCGCCGCCGCGCTCGGCATCAAGCGGTCGAATTTCGTCTCGCTGATGGACGAACTGGAGCGGCGCAATCTGGCCGAACGTCGAAAAGCGCAATCCGACCGGCGCTCCCATGCTCTGTTCCTGACCGAGGCCGGCGTGCAATTCATGAAGAAACTTGACCTTGCCCATCAGCACCATCAGGACCATCTGACGGCCAAGGTCGGGGAAGAAAACAGCGCACTTCTGATCGAGCTGCTGAAACGAATCGGCGAAGGCGGTCCTTTCGAACTTGACGAGGCGGACGGCGAATAGCCTCTCCCGCTGCGCCGCATTCAACCGCCCGCGGCCATTTGCCGGTACGGCTGCCAGTACGGCGCGGGCGTGCCGGGATTCGCATTGCCAATTGCCCACCATCTTTCCCACTTTTGTAATGGGAACTATTATGGTTGACGGCAACGCGTGGGACGGCCTTCAATCCTTACCGTGAGATGCCGCCACGCTGCCCTCTGCTCGGGGTCATGACTGCGCCGGCAGGGTTCTGCCGGCACGACTTCGCCGGGGTGTGACTTTGCGGTCAATCCTTGCGGCGGTTTGGGCAGGCGCTGCACGGGCGGGATGGAATGGGACACGCAGGAAAGGGGCCGGAGCGATGATCACGACCGAAGATTTCCTTTCCGAGGTGAGCGATTATTGCCGCCAGGCCGGGTTGGCGGAATCGACCTTCGGCCGGCTTGCGGTCAATGACGGGAAGTTCGTCTCGCGCATCCGCGACGGCGGGCGCATAACCGAACAGACGCTGCATCGGGTGCGCAGCTTCATCGCCGACAATCCGGCGCTCGATGCCGGACAGAGGAATTCGGTGCTGCGCGACGGCGCGGCGCGCCTGCGCTCGGTGGCACCGGCAGCGCCCGCCGGTTCAAGCAGCAAGGACGGCGCGGCCAGCGGCACCAAGGAACAGAATTTCCGCTTTTTCGACAACCGGCAGAAATACCTGCTGTTCGTAAATACCTGCTCGGAAAAATGGGTGGTGGCGAACCGCGTCGGCCTGGAACTGGCCAATATCCACCCCCGTCCGCCCGCGGTGCGCCTGTTCGATGCCGGCGTCGGCGACGGCACGGTGCTGGCCCGCGTCATGCGCACCATGCACGCCCGCTTTCCCACCATGCCCTTCTATATCGCGGGCAAGGAAATCAGCCTCGAAGATATCCGCCTCACCCTGGAAAAGCTGCCCGACCGCTTTTTCGAGCACCCGGCCTCGGTGGTGGTGCTGACCAACCTGTTTTATACCGAGGCGCCCTGGCTGCGGGTCAAGTCGCCGGCCGCCGCCAATTCCCTGGTGTGGAAGGAAGTGGCGCTGACCGGCAATTCGGGCCATGAATTCGAGGAACAGATCACCGATCTGCAACCTTTCCTGTCGGAAAACTGGAATGCGCGGGTCAGCGAAAAGACCGGCAATCCGGTTTATGAGCGCCCGGTGGTGCTGGTGCTCTATCGCGAGGACCACCGCTTCCTGCTCGACCCGATCATTCCGCGCCCCGGCACCGCCATCGCCGATTACGATCTCGTCATCGCGTCGCAACCCTACCGGCTGCGCGTGCCGGCGGAACAAAAGGCAAAACGGGTGATCGCGCCGCTGGCGCGGGCGCTGGGGCCTGGCGGGCGGATGATCGCCATCCATTCCCACGGCAACGATCCGGGGCAGGAAATCATCCAGAACATCTGGCCCGACGACAATCCCTACCTCAATGACCGGCACGATATTCTAAAGGCGGTCAAGGACGATCTGGGCAACGACAAGCGCGATCTCAATTTCAACGCCTATTCCGATGCCCGCTCGATCTTCCGATACGACATGCATACACTGCCGAGCGAGGTGTCGGGATCGATCGGCACCTCGACCCTGCTGGCGGCCTGGAACGCGGCGATCTACGTGGCCCAGATCGAGGACCAGCGGCTCGACTCGGTAGTCAAGGACGGCAGCTATATCGAGGCCACGCGCGACGTTCTGCACCGGAACAACGGATTGTGGTTCCTTGACGAATCCTACGTCATCTCACGGCGGCGCGGCTGACGGCGGCCATTAGGCCATTAGCCGGCGGGGCCGGCTTGCAGGGAGAGAAACAGATCATGCGCAACAGCTACTACTTTACATCGGAGTCGGTATCGGAGGGTCATCCTGACAAGGTCTGCGACCGGATTTCGGACGAGGTTGTTGATCTTTTCTATTCGCGGGCGGCGTCGGAGGGGGTCGATCCG
>JAGRLG010000036.1 GCA_020441905.1 Rhodobiaceae bacterium
CATGGATGACCTCGCTGTTGCGCGAGGAAATGCCGGTGCCGATGGCTTTTGCGGCCTCGAAAACAATGACCTCGCGCCCCGCGAGGGCAAAGGCCCGCGCCACCGCCAGGCCGATCACGCCGGCGCCGATGACGGCGACATCAAGTTCGTATCGTTCTGAAATCATGGGCGCTCAGGGGCAATGCGGTCCGGTGTTGCGTTGGCGTCCTGTTTATAGCCCGCCGAGCAGAAATGCACCTCCCCGGCGCGCCCGGTGGGCGGGCGCCGCGCTGGTCATCCCGGTGGCCAGGCCTGATCAGCATAGGCAAATATAAAAGCGATTATGGATCATGTAATAGTTGGTAACTTTATATCCAAAATGCGTAAACGGCGGCGTAGAGCGAAGTAGCAATGCGACATAATGACTAGTTCCGGCTTGACGCAGGTCAATGGCCGGCGGGCGGCAAGGGCCGATTGTTCCGGCAAATGATTCAAATCCTCGTCGGGAGTGCCCTGTGGCGGTTCTAAACAGCCTGCGCCTGTTCGCCGGGCTTTGTTGCGTTGTTTTGGCCCTGATCACGGGCGCGGCGCACGCGGCCCCTGCTGCTGTCCGGATTACCGCCTATCTCGAAAAGGTTCCGGTCGCCACGATCGTTCCCGGCGCCGAGCGATATGGCGACTTGCGCTCCGACATTCCGGTCGTGCCGGCGCTCAAGGGCGGCAAGCCCATCGGCTGGGTGTTCCTCACCTCGGATTTCGTCTCCACCACCGGCTATTCCGGCAAGCCGATCGATGTTCTCGTCGGCATCAATTCCGATTCGGTGATCACCGGCGTGCAGCTGGTCAAGCATTCCGAGCCCATCGTCCTGATCGGTATCCCGGATTCCGAGATCAAGGCGGTGACGGCCAAATACGCCGGCGTCGATCTGCGCAAGGAGGCGGTGGAGCGCGGCAGCGCCCATGAGCTGGACATCATTTCCGGCGCCACCGTCACCATCATGATCATCGACGACACCATCCTGCGCGCCGGCCTCAAGGTCGCCAGGTCGCTCGGGCTTGGCGGCCTGGCGCAGCTCGCCGCAGAGAGCGGCCCGAAATTGGTGATCAACCAAAATCTCAAGGAAACGGCGGACTGGATGACGCTGACCGGCGATGGCTCGGTGCGCCGGCTGTCGCTCGATGTCGGCCAGGTCAACGACGCCTTCCGCGCCCAGGGCGACGAGCGCGCCATCGCGCGCCCCGAGGCCGGACCGGACGCCGACACCTTTATCGACATGTATGTCGCGCTTGTCGATGTCCCCTCGCTGGGTCTGTCGCTGCTCGGCGAGGCTGAATACGAAAATCTGCGCGCCCGTCTCAAAAAGGGCGATCATGCCATTCTGGTCGCGGGCCGCGGGCGCTATTCCTTCAAGGGATCGGGCTATGTCCGCGGCGGCATTTTCGACCGCATACAGGTCATCCAGGGCGACAATTCGGTCCGCTTCCACGACCGCCAGCACTTCCGCCTCGGCGCCATTGCCGCCGAAGGGGCTCCCAGCTTCACCGAGATGGATCTGTTCGTCATTCCCGCCGATTCCGGCTTCGATCCGGCCCAGGAATTCCGTCTGCAATTGCTGGTCCAGCGCGCCGTCGGAGCCGTCGACAAGGTATTTCTGACCTTCGACCTCAGCTCCAGGCTGCCGGATCGCTTCCTCGCCGCCGAACAGCCGGCTGCCGCCGCGCCGGGCGGCCAGGCCGCATCCGCCGCCGCGCCGGGCGAAGACAGCGAGCCGCTGTGGAAACGGATCTGGCGCGACCGCAGCCAGGACATAACCATTCTGGCTGTTGCCGTCGGCATATTGACCCTGGTCTTTTTCTTCCAGATGCAGGTCACAAAGTCGGAGCGCTTCACCTTCTGGTTCCGCATCGGTTTTCTTGTCTTCACCCTGGTGTGGATCGGCTGGATCGAGAATGCGCAGCTTTCGGTCGTCAACGTGCTGGCGCTGTTTTCCGCCCTCACGACCGAATTCAACTGGGACGCGTTCCTGATCGACCCGCTGGCCTTCCTGCTCTGGTTCGGCGTTGCCTCGGCGCTGATCTTCTGGGGGCGCGGCGCCTATTGCGGCTGGCTGTGTCCCTTCGGTGCCCTGCAGGAGCTGACCAACCGCCTCGCCAAGCTGGCGCGCATTCCCCAGATCACCATTCCCTGGGTCCTGCATGAGCGCCTGTGGCCGATCAAATACATGATCTTTCTCGCCCTTTTCGGCCTTTCGCTCTATTCGCTGGATGTCGCCGAGCACTATGCCGAGGTCGAACCCTTCAAGACCGCGATCATTCTCAAATTCGCCCGCGCCTGGCCCTATGTGCTGTTCGTCGTCGTCCTGCTCGGCATCGGCCTGTTCATCGAGCGCTTCTACTGCCGCTATCTGTGTCCGCTCGGCGCGGCGCTGGCCATTCCGGCGCGCCTGCGCCTGTTCGACTGGCTCAAGCGCTACCGCGATTGCGGCAATCCCTGCCAGCGCTGCGCCAATGAATGCATGGTCCAGGCCATCTATCCGGAAGGCAATATCAGCCCCAATGAATGCCTGAACTGCCTGCACTGCCAGGTGCTCTACCAGCATGACGAGAAATGCCCGGTCTGTATCCGCAAATTCGCCAAGCGCCAGCGCTTCGCCCAGAGGAACAGCCCAACCAATGCCGTACCGGAACCGCGGGCACAGGAGTTGGCTCCGGTCGAGTGAGTTTTGAATTAACCCCAAGGAGGAGTGAACTAATGAAGAAACAGCTGGAAAAGTCGGGCCTCTCCAGGCGCGAACTTCTCAGCGGCACCGCCGTGGCGGCGGTTGCTGCGGGTGCCGCCGCCGGCGCCACCGTCACCGGCATGCCGAGCCTTGCCACGGCCGCCGAAGGCAGCTTTGCCCTCGCCCCGGGAGAGCTCGACGAATATTACGGCTTCTGGTCCTCGGGCCAGTCGGGCGAGCTGCGCGTGCTGGGTGTTCCGTCCATGCGCGAATTGATGCGCGTGCCGGTCTTCAACCGCTGCTCGGCCACCGGCTGGGGCCAGACCAATGAGTCGAAGAAGATCCTCACCGAGGGCCTGCTGCCCGAAACCAAGGCGTTCCTCGCCTCTCAGGGCAAGGAAACCTACGATAACGGCGACCTTCATCACCCCCACATGTCGTTCACCGACGGCACCTATGACGGCCGCTACCTGTTCATGAACGACAAGGCGAACACCCGCGTTGCCCGTGTGCGTGTCGACACCATGAAGTGCGACAAGATCATCGAGATCCCCAACGCCCACGACATTCACGGCATGCGGCCGCAGAAATACCCGCGCACCGGCTACATCTTCGCCAATGGCGAGCATGAGGCGCCGCTGGTCAATGACGGCAAGATCCTCGACGATCCCAAGCAGTACGTGAACATCTTCACCGCCATTGACGGCGACACCATGGAAGTCGCGTGGCAGGTCATGGTGTCCGGCAATCTCGACAACACCGATTGCGACTACCAGGGCAAATATGCCTTCTCGACCAGCTATAACTCGGAGATGGGCATGAACCTCGCCGAGATGACGGCGAGCGAACTCGACCATGTCGTCGTCTTCAACATCAAGGAGATCGAGAAGGGCGTCGCCGCCGGCGACTTCCAGACGCTCAATGGGGTCAAGGTGCTCGACGGGCGCAAGGGCAAGAACAAGAAATACACCCGCTACATCCCGATCCCGAACAGCCCGCACGGCGTCAACGCCGCGCCGGACAAGAAGCACATCGTCATCAACGGCAAGCTGTCGCCGACGGTTTCGATCATCGACGTCACCAAGGTCGATGCCCTGTTCGACAAGGACGCCGACCCGCGCTCTGCGGTTGTTGGCGAGCCCCAGCTCGGTCTTGGTCCGCTCCACACCGCCTTTGACGGCAAGGGCAATGCCTTCACCACCCTGTTCCTCGACAGCCAGGTGGTGAAGTGGAACATCGACAAGGCCATCCGCGCCTATAAGGGCGAAAAGGTCGATCCGATCATTTCCAAGGTCGATGTCCACTACCAGCCGGGCCATAACTCGACCTCCATGGGCGAGACTGCGGAAGCCGATGGCAAGTGGCTGATTTCGATGAACAAGTTCTCCAAGGACCGCTTCCTCAATGTCGGTCCGCTGAAGCCGGAGAACGAGCAGCTCATCGACATCTCGACCGATACCATGAAGGTCGTGCACGACGGCCCGACCTTTGCCGAGCCCCATGACAGCATCATCGTCCACCGGTCCAAGGTGAACCCGAAGACGGTGTGGGACCGCAAGGATCCGATGTTCGCCGACGCCGTGGCCCAGGCCAAGGCCGATGGCGTCGATCTGGAGAGCGCGGCCGATGTCATCCGCGATGGCAACAAGGTCCGCGTCTACATGCACTCTGCGGCGCCGAACTACTCGATGGAGAAGTTCACCGTGAAGCAGGGCGACGAGGTGACGGTCTACATCACCAATATCGACGACATCGACGATCTGACCCATGGCTTCTGCCTGTCGAATTACGGCATTGCCATGGAGGTCGCGCCGCAAGCGACGGCTTCGGTCACCTTCAAGGCTGAGCGGCCTGGCGTGCACTGGTTCTATTGCCAGTGGTTCTGCCATGCCCTGCACATGGAAATGCGCGGCCGCATGTTCGTCGAGCCGCGCTCGGCCTGACGATGTCGCGCGCCCGCACCTGTTTGGGCATCGCTTTGGCGGCGGGTCTGGCCGGGGGCAGCTTTTTGCCCGCCGGCGCGGCCGAGCTAGCGGTGCCGGCCGGGGCGGGCGCGCTTCGCGACATGATCGAACGGGCGCAGGACGGCGACATTCTCCGTCTTGCGCCCGGTCAATATGAGGGGCCGGTTGTCGTCACCCGGCCTCTCTCGATTCTCGGCAATGGCGCCGCCACCGTCACAGGCAGCGGGCGGGGCAGCGTCATCACCGTCGATGCCCCCGATGTCGTCATATCCGGTCTGACCGTGACCGGCTCCGGCCTGTCCCATGAAACCATCGATGCCGGCGTCAAGCTGACCGAAAAGGCGCTCAGGGCACGGGTGGAAAATAACCGCATTCTCGACAACCTTGTCGGCGTCGATGTCCACGGGCCGCACGATGCGCGGGTCATCGGCAACCTGATCGAAGGCAGGCAGGACCTGCGCGTGAACGAGCGCGGCAACGGCCTCTATGTCTGGAATTCGCCCGGGCTGGTCGCCGAGGGCAACACCGTCCGCTTCGGCCGCGATGGCGTATTCGTCAATACCAGCAGCAACAACACGTTCCGCAACAACCGCTTCGAGCATCTGCGCTTTGCCGTTCATTACATGTATGGCAATGACGGCACCGTTGAGGGCAATTTCTCAAGCGGCAACGATATCGGTTATGCGCTGATGTTTTCAGGCCGCCTCACCGTCAAGGGCAATGTCTCGCTCGACGACCGCAATCACGGGTTGATGCTGAACTATGTCAATGACGCCGAGATTTCCGGCAATCTGGTGCGCGGCGGCGGCGAGAAGTGCCTGTTCATGTATAATGCCAACAAGAACATGGTTTCCGGCAACCGCTTCGAACGCTGCCAGATCGGCGTTCATTTCACCGCCGGGTCGGAGCGCAATACCTTTGCCGGCAACGCCTTTATCGCCAACCGCACCCAGGTCAAATATGTCGGCACCCGCAATCTTGACTGGAGCACGGGCGGCAAGGGAAATTTCTGGAGCGATCATCCGGCCTTCGATGCCAATGCCGACGGCATCGCCGATACCGTTTACCGCCCCAATGACATGATGGACCATATTCTCTGGACCCAGCCGGCGGCCCGGCTGCTCGCCGGCAGCCCGGCGGTACAGCTGATCCGCTGGACCCAGACCCAGTTCCCGGCCTTGCTGCCGGGCGGGATTGTCGACAGCGCGCCGCTGATGCATGCCCCGGCTTTTCCCGAGCCGCAGGCGGCCGCTGCGAATACCGGAGGCAGAGGATGACCCAGCGCGCGCTGGAGCTTGCCGAAGTCACCAAGATCTTCGATCGCCGCGCCGCGGTGGACGGAGTTTCCTTTCAGCTTGCGGCCGGCGAGCGGGTTGCCCTGCTCGGCCATAACGGCGCCGGCAAGACCACGCTGTTCAAGATGATCCTGGGTTTTCTCAAGCCGGACCATGGCTCGGTTTCCGTGCTCGGCGCCGCGCCGGGAAGCAACGCGGCGCGGCGCGCCATCGCCTATCTGCCCGAAGCGGTTGCCTTCCACAATGCGCTGACCGGCGAGGAGGTGTTGCGATTCTATGCCCGCCTCAAGGGCGAGGACCCGGCCAAGAGCGCCGCCCTGCTGGAAGATGTCGGCCTCGGCGCCGCGGCGCGCCGCCGCGTCGGCGCCTATTCGAAGGGCATGCGCCAGCGTCTCGGCCTGGCCCAGGCGCTGATTTCGCCGGCAAGCCTGGTGCTGCTGGATGAGCCGACCAGCGGTCTTGATCCGATTTCGCGGCAGAATTTTTATGATCTGGTGGAGAAGGTGGCGGCGCGCGGCGCCACCGTGCTGCTGTCCTCTCATGCCTTGACCGAGGTCGAGGCGCGGACCGACCGCATTCTCATTCTCTCCGCCGGCAAGCTGGTTGCCGACAACACCCTGGCGCGCCTGCGCGCCGATGCTCAATTGCCGATCCGCCTGCGCGTGCAGGGCAATGACGGCGCCGCCGGCGAGATTGCCGCGCGTCTTGGCGGCACCCAGGTCAACGGCCGCTCGGTGGAGCTGTTCTGCGACCCCGCCGACAAGGTGGCGCGCCTCGCCGCCATTGCCGAGTTGGGGCCGCTGGTCGCCGATATCGACGTCACCCTGCCCAGCCTCGACGATGTCTACCGCCATTTCAGCGGTGATGAAGGCGCGGAGGGCTAGCCCATGCTGATCCGTATCCTCACCATCGCCGGTCAGGAAATGCGCATCGGACTGCGCAACCGCTGGATCCTGCTCGCCGCCGTCATACTGGCGCTGTTCTCGCTGTCGCTGGCCCTTCTCGGCTCGGCCCCGGCGGGAACCCTGGGTGTCGATCGCATGACCGTCACCGTGGCCTCGCTGTCTTCGCTTTCAGTCTATCTGGTGCCGCTCATCGCCCTGCTGCTGGCCTTTGACGCCGTCGCCGGGGAAATCGACCGCGGCACATTGCAGCTCATTTTTTCCTGCCCCATCTCGCGCGGCGAGTTCTTGTTCGGCAAGGCGCTGGGCCATTTCGCCGTTATCGTGCTGGCTCTTGGCGGCGGCTATGGCGTTACCGCCGTTCTGCTGCTGGCGACGGGCGGCGGCTCGCAAGCGGCGCTGATCGATTTTGCCCGCCTCGTCGCCACCTCCGCTTTGCTCGGTCTGGCCTTTCTCGCCCTCGGCTATGTGCTGAGCGCGGCGGCGCGCCACACCAGCACGGCGGCGGCGCTGTCCATCGGCATCTGGCTGCTCATGGTGGTGCTCTACGACCTGGCGCTGCTTGGCGTCCTGGTGTCGGAAACCAGCGGGTTCTTCGCCGCCCGCATCCTCCCCTTCGCCATCATCGCCAATCCGGCGGACGCCTTTCGCCTCTTCAATCTCAATGCGCTCGGCGCCAGCGATCTTGTCGGCGGCATGGCCGGCATCGCCGAGGCCCTGCCTTATCCCCCCGCCGTCGCCCTGCTCTCGATCGGCATCTTCATTGTCCTGGCTCTCGCCCTGGCGGTGGTTCTGGTACGGAGGATCACGCCATGATCCGCCACGGTATTCTTCTGTCCCTGCTGCTCTTGCTCGCCGGCTGCGGCGAGGAGGCCCCCGCCGCGCGCCCCAAGGCGGTGGCGTTGAACGCCGAGGCCCTCGGTCATTACTGCCAGATGAACGTCCTTGAGCATGAGGGTCCCAAGGCGCAGATTCACCTTGCCCATAACCCCAATCCGGTCTGGTTCTCCCAGGTGCGCGATGCCGTCGCCTTCACCCGCCTTCCCGAGGAACCGAAGGACTATGTCGCGATCTATGTCAGCGACATGGACAAGGCGGAAAGCTGGGCCTCGCCGGGCGCCGAGAACTGGGTCGAGGCCCGCGATGCCTATTTCGTCATTGAGAGCACCAAGCGTGGCGGCATGGGCGCCGATGAGGCCATTTCCTTTGGCACCGAACAGGGCGCGCTGGCCTTCGCCGCCAGCAATGGCGGCCGTGTCGTGCGCTTCGACGACATTCCGACAGAATATGTCCTCGCCTTTTCCGAAAGCCCCGGCGAAAATACGCGCCAGCGGGACACCCATGGCGGATCCGCCCACGAGGTTGAAAAATGAGTGATGCTTTCCCCGCGCGGCAGTTGTCGCGCCGCCGTTTCCTGACCATTTCGGCGAGCGCCGCCACCCTGGCGCTGATGCCAGGCGCCGGATTCGCGGCGGCCCCGGTCCATCGCTGGCGCGGGGCCGGCCTTGGCGCCGATGCCGCCATCTTGCTCGCCCATCCCGACGAGCGCCAGGCGCAGCGCATCTTCGCGCTGTGCGAGGGCGAGATCGCCCGGCTGGAAAAGATCTTCAGCCTGTTCCGCGATGACAGTGCCCTGAGCCGTCTCAACCGCGATGGCCGCCTTGCCGCCCCGCCGCTGGAGATGGTGTCTCTGCTGTCGACCGCGGCGCGGGTCCACGAGGCCAGCGAAGGCGCCTTCGACCCTACGGTGCAACCGCTCTGGGCGCTCTATGCCACCCATTATGCCGCGCGGCCCGGCGCCGCCGGCGGCCCTGGGCGCGCCGCCATCGACGCCGCGCTGCGCTCCGTCGGCTGGCACCATGTCGCCGTCGACCCTGCTGAGATCCGCTTTGCCCGGCCCGGCATGGCGCTGACGCTGAACGGCATCGCCCAGGGCTATGTCACCGACCGCATCGCCGATCTGCTGGCCGCCGAAGGCATGGAGAATGTGCTTGTCGATATCGGCGAGATCCGGGCGCTGGGCCACGCCCCGGACGGCAGCACCTGGCCGGTGACCATCCGCCCCGGCGGCCGCCACAACCTGCCTGACACGAAAATCGGCCTCGCCTCGCGCGCCCTGGCGACAACGGCAGCCACCGGCACCTGTTTCGATGCCGCCGGGCGCGTCGGCCATGTTCTCGACCCGCGCAGCGGAAACCCGGTCACCGCCAATCTTGCCGCTTCGGCCTTCGCCGCCTCGGCGGCCATCGCCGATGGCCTGTCCACCGCCGCCATCGCGCTTACGCCCGCTCAGGCAGGCAAAGCGGTGTCCAGGTTCCCCAATGCGGGCCTTCGCCTGGTGGGCAGCGACCGGACGGCGCGGGTCTTCGGCGTCACCGCCTGACAATTCGCGCTGGTTTCGCGCCCAAGGGGGGCAAAACCCAAACGGCGCGCCGGTCCAGACCGGCCCTATTTGCGCCGCGACGGCATCGGCGCGTCCGGCGCCGGGAATTTTTCCATATAGGCCGCCATGCGCTTGCGCATGGTGTCGTCAAAGGGCACCGGTCGCCCGCTCTTCATGCTCAGCAGGACCTGCACCGAGCGCGCGACGAGGCGCAATTCGCCATCGATCGAGCCGACAAAGCGCACATCGAGCGAAGACGTGCCGAAGCGCTCCAGATAGATGGTCAGGGTCAGCCTTTCGCCGAGGATGCAGGGCTTGATGAACTGGCACTCGATATAGGCCGTCGGCTGGCCGACCCGCGACAGCATCACCATGTCGGCGAAACGCACCCCCAGCGGGCCGCTGAACCAGTCCTCGCTGACGGCCTGAAACATCTCGAAATAGCGCGGAAAAAAGACGAAGCCGGCAGGGTCGGTATGGGTAAAGCGGATCGGAAAGCTGCGGTTGAAGGGTTCGCTGGCGCTCTCGTTGCTCATTGCGTTTCTCTCGCTTGGTTCACGATTCGATGCTGAAAGTATAGAGCCTGCCCGCTTCTCCGCTATCGCCGAAAGCGGGCGCCGCCACCCAAGGCCGCGGGCATGGGCAGCTTTGGCGAATTAATGTGCAGAACGGTATTTGTGAGGCGTGAAACATGATAATAAATGTCTTAAACATATAGATCGAGCCTCATTTCGGATCCAACGGATGATCACCGCCGCCCAAATGCGCGCCGCCCGCGCGCTGCTCGGTATCGACCAGAAGAAGCTGGCCGAGCTTGCCGGGGTGTCGCTTCCCACCATCCAGCGCATGGAGGCCAGCCAGGGTAATGTCCGCGGCGTGGTGGAATCGCTGACGCGGGTCGTGGAGGCGCTCGGCGCTGCCGGCATCGAGTTGATCGGCGAGGGCGCGCAAAGCCCGGCCGGCGGCCGCGGTGTGCGCCTCAAGGAGCCAGCCGTAACGCCGACAAGCTGAACCAATTCCTTCCCCGCGACGGCAACCGCCGACTGACGCCGACGATTCCGTCGCCTTGACCAAGGCCGCAGGACGAAATGACCAGCCGAGTCACACCCCGCGCCGCGCCCGCCAGCGCGAGCTTTGTCGAACTCTTCACGCCCAAGCTGATCACCATCCTGCGCGAGGGCTATGGCCCCGCCCGCCTGCGCGCGGACGCGATAGCCGGGCTGACCGTTGCCGTTGTCGCCCTGCCGCTGTCGATGGCCATTGCCATCGCCTCCGGGGCGACGCCGGCGCAGGGCCTTTACACCGCCATAATCGGCGGCTTCATCGTCTCCGCCTTCGGCGGCAGCCGGTTTCAGATCGGCGGCCCGGCAGGCGCCTTCATCGTGCTGGTCGCCGCCACGGTCCATGCCCATGGCATGGAGGGTCTTTTCCTCGCCACCATCCTGAGCGGCCTGTTCCTGCTGGTGACAGGGCTGTTGCGCCTCGGCGTCTATATCAAGTTCGTTCCCTATCCGGTGACGGTCGGGTTCACCGCCGGAATTGCCGTCGTCATCCTGTCCAGCCAGTTGCGGGAAATGCTCGGGCTGACGCTGGCCGTGCCCGAGCCGGGCCCGCTGATCGAAAAGCTGCCGGTGCTGTGGCAGGCATTGCCCGGCATCGATCCCGCCACTGCGCTGCTCTCGCTGGGCACCATCGCTCTTATTGCTGGGATCAGGAAGCTGCGGCCGCAATTGCCGGCACTGCTGATCGCCGTTGCGTCGGGCGCCGCCCTGGTCCTGGTCTTCGACCTTCCGGTGGCCACCATCGGCAGCAAGTTCGGCGGCATTCCCGCCGGCCTGCCGGTCTTCTCGCTCCCGCAAATGTCGCTGTCCCGAATCGTCGAGGTCCTGCCGAGCGCGGTCGCTTTCACGCTGCTCGGCTCGATCGAGTCGCTGCTGTCGGCCGTCGTCGCCGACAGCATGACCGGGCGGCGCCATCGCTCCAATTGCGAACTGGTGGCCCAGGGGCTGGCCAACATCGCCTCCGGCCTGTTCGGCGGCATCTGCGTCACCGGAACCATCGCGCGCACGGCGACCAATGTGCGCGCCGGCGCCCATGGTCCGGTTGCCGGCATGCTGCACGCGCTCTTCCTGCTGGCCTTCATCCTCATCGCGGCGCCGCTCGCCGGCTTCGTTCCCTTGGCCAGCCTCGCCGGCGTGCTGGCCGTTGTCGCCTGGAACATGGTCGAAAGACACGCCATCGCCGGATTGCTTCGCCTCGCCGGCGGCGATGCCGTCGTGCTTTCCGCCACCTTCCTGCTTACCGTCTTCCGCGATCTCACCGAGGCCATAATTGTCGGCGTCGCGCTCGGCTCGTTGCTTTTCATTCACCGCATGTCCAAGACCACCGCCATTGAAAGCCAGCCGCCGATCGTGGTCGATGATCGCGCCGACGACCACGGTTCGCGCCGGATCTATGAGGCCCGCGGCGCCAGCAATCCGGAAGTCGTCATCTATCGCATTTCGGGCGCTTTTTTCTTTGGCGCCGCGGCCTCGGTGGGTCTTGTGCTTGATCGCATCCCTGACACTCACAAGATGCTGATAATCGACTTCCAGGCGGTGCCTTTCATCGATTCCACCGCCGCCAACACCATTGGCGCTCTTGTGCGGAAGGGGGCGCGGCGCGGCGTCAAGGTAGTGCTCGCCGGCACCTCCCGCGACATGCGCCGCGAATTGTTCGCCCAAGGGGTCAAGCCGCCTCTGGTTGGATATTCACGCGGCGTCGCCGAAGCAATGTTGCACCTTGGCGATCGTAAGCGCCGCCAAGGCGCGGCCTGATCCACCGGGCGGCAGGGGGTATCCCTAGCCGGCGGTGGCCGCTTCGCCGATTTGCTGGCGCACCCATTCATGGGCCTCGTCGCGGTCATGGCTGCGGTGCCAGGCGAGATAGACTGGTAACTCCGGCGCCTCGAAGGGTATTTCGATCGGGCGCAGCTTGGTCTGGCGCATAATGGTCCGCGCAACAATTTCGGGCAAAGTGATCAGGGCGCCGGTTTCCAGTGCAAGAAAGATCCCGGCGAACAGCGAGGAGGTTTCGGCAGCGATATTCCTGGCAAGGCCGTTTTCGCCCAGCAGCGTCTCGACGGGATCGCCGCTTCCCCCTTCCGGACAGATGCGGATATGGCCGGCCCCGGCAAAGGCGGCAAGGTCCGGCCTGGCGCCGAGAAATTTGTGCCCCGGCCCTGCAAGGGTGACAAATCGGTCCGCCGACAGTTTTTGCCAGCAGAAATCCGCCGCCTGCTCGTCCTTGTCCGAGCATACCAGGAAATGCACCTTGCCCTGGCGCAGGTCCTCATGGCTGCGTTCGCTTTGCAGCGGCCGCCACTCCATGGCAATGCCCGGTGCCGCCTTTTTCAGCCTGGCGCGCAGGTCCTGCAGCAGGGTCAGTTCGAATGTTTCGCGGCAGGCCAGGGCGAAAGAGCGCATTTGCGTCGCCGGATCGAACGGCGCGCTGGGCCGAAGCAGGCTTTCCATCCCGGCAACGATGACATGAATGACCGGCGCCAGGCGCTGCGCCTTGGCGGTTGCCACCAGCCGCTGTCCGGCGCGCACGAAAAGCTCGTCGCCGAATACCTCGCGCAGATTGGACAGGGCATGGCTGACGGCCGAAGGGCTGCGGCCAAGCCGCTCCGCCGCCTTGGTCACGCTGGCGTCGATCAGCAGGGCGTCGAGGACAACGACGAGATTGGCGTCCAGTTCCTTAAGGTGCATGACTTGCAGCTATCAGTTATGAATAGTTCTATGATGTGCACCGTCTATGCCATGCCCGGGCACATTTCGGCAAGCGCCAACTTCGGCGCGCGCTGAATTGTGTTGTCGGCAAAGCGGCTTGCCCGATTGTTGGCAAAGGCCCTCGCAGATGTGCTATCAAGGCTGTGCGGCAAAAAATCCATGAATGTAAACTGTAGTCATGGCACAGAAGAAAAGTGCCGCTAGCAGTATATAAAAAGGCGTTGGGGGGCTGTGTTCCATTCAGGCCCAGGGAGGAATGTCATGGTCCAGGCAGCGAGAGATAGCGCGCAGAAATTGCACCGGGACGAGGCAGTGGCGTCCACTGCGTCCAAGCCGCAGAACCGCAACGGCAGGAAAGGCGACGATGTGTTTCCCTTCACCGTTCCGCCATTCGACCTCGATTCATGGTCGAGCGTGAATGCCGATGCTATCGGTTCCTTGACGAGATCGGGAGCCGCATGGGCGAATTCGCTCATCGATTTGAACCGGGAAGTTCTTAACTTCCTCAACCGGCGCTGGTCGGAAGACATCTCGATCCAAAGACGCCTGGTCAAGGCCAAGTCTTTCGAGGACGTGCAGGCGATTTATTCCGACTTTTTCGCCACGGCCTCGAGCCATTATGGCGAAGAATCCCAGAAGCTGGCGGAACTGAGCACCAAGATGACGAAGGTGACCTTCGACGCCATGCAGGAGAATGCGTCCGGCAAGTAGCCGGCGGCCAGCCGATCGGCGCCAGCCTCCCGCTGGCGCCGATATCACGCGCCGGCGTATCTTCATCTCCCAATAGCTTCATCCAGGCCCGAATAGCTTCATCCAGGCCCGAATAGCTTCATCCAGGCCCGAATAGCTTCATCCAGGTAAGAGATGCCTTCTTCCAGGCAGGCGCTCGCGCGGGCGGATTTGCTCGCGCGGTTGCGGGCGCGGCTGGGGTCGTTGCCGAGAGCGGGGAGAAAGCGGGGCGCGGGAACAGGGTTGGTTCGGGGACTAGGATTCGAACCTAGATTGACGGAGTCAGAGTCCGTAGTTCTACCGTTGAACTATCCCCGAGCATTCGCGGCCAACCGGGGCCTTGTAACGTACCCGAGTTTGGCGATCAAGCAGCCTTGTCGCCTTGTTCCCGGCAACTGCGTCTTTCCACCTGCTTTTCCGGCCCCGCCCAAGCTGGTACAGTCGAAAGCGAAAAAGGGGCTGAAAGCCTGTCCTCCGGCAAGCCGCCCGCCGCCGCTGTTAAACGGCTTTTGCGGGTGGGATGCTTTCGGTGGATCGGGAAAAGGGGAATTGCGTGGCCGGGCCGAGCAAGTCGACGCCCGCCGCTGGCGCGGTGGGCGATCCGCCCTTAAAGGTGGATTGCCAGACAAACAAGAAGGATGAGCGCGCGCCGGGCCAGGGCGCGGCGGCTGGTCTTGCGCCGGGTGCCGCTGGGACAGCCAGGGCCAATCATCCGGGCAAGGCGGCGCGCAACAGTCCGGGCAGTGGTTCGGGGGGCGGGCATCCGGTCTATGCCGCGCTTGATCTTGGCACCAATAATTGCCGCCTGCTCGTTGCCCTTCCCGCCCGCCAGGGCTTTCGCGTCATCGATGCCTTTTCGCGCATCATCCGCCTTGGAGAGGGACTCAGCCAGTCGGGGCGCTTGTCCGAGGCGGCAATCCTTCGCACCATCGAAGCGCTCAAGGTCTGCCGCGACAAGATGGCGAACCGCGGCGTTCAGCGCTCGCGTGTCATTGCCACCGAAGCCTGCCGCGCCGCTGAAAACGCCGATGAATTCCTGTCCCGCGTCGAGGAACAGGCGGGGCTGAGCCTGGAGATCGTCAGCCGCGAAACCGAGGCCCGGCTGGCGGTTTCCGGCTGCGCCTCGCTGCTCGACCGGAGCGCCGAGGGCGCCATCATCTTCGATATCGGCGGCGGCTCGTCGGAGATCGCCTGGGTCGATTTGCAGCCCGGCAAACGTTGCTGCCCGCTTGAGGCGCAGCGGCGCATCCGCGCCTGGACGTCGCTGCCTGTTGGCGTCGTTACCCTGGCCGAAAGGTTCGGCGGCATAGATGTCACCCCGGCCCTGTTCGAGGCCATGGTCGGGGATGTCCAGGGCCGGCTGGCCGATTTCGAGGCCAAAAACGGTATTTCCGCCACCATAAACGGGCGCAATGTGCACATGGTTGGAACCTCCGGAACGGTTACCACCATCGCCGGCGTCCATCTCGCCCTGCCGCGTTACGAGCGCTCCCGCGTCGACGGCTGCTGGCTTTCCGCCGGCCAGGTGCGCGAGGTTACCGACCGCCTCGTGTCCATGAGCTATGCCGACCGCGTAGCCAATCCCTGCATCGGTGTCGAGCGTGCCGACCTCGTTCTTGCCGGCTGTGCCATTCTGGAGGCTATTCGCCGCCAATGGACCTGTGCCCGGCTCCGCGTCGCCGATCGTGGCCTGCGCGAGGGAATTTTGGCCACTCTGATGGCTGAAGATGGCAATCTGCGCGGTATGGGCGTAAGGAATCGCCGCCGCCGCCGCCGCCATCCCAGGCGCCGCCAGGCCGCGGGCTAGAATTTTCGGGGCAGTCGGATCGTGGCCGAGCAGGACAAGGCAAAGGGAAGCGGCGCGCGGGGTCTGAAAACCCGCGTCAAATCGGCGCGCGGGCGCAGCACGTCTTCGACGCGCTGGCTCCAGCGCCAGCTCAACGATCCCTTCGTCGCCGAGGCCCGCCGCCTCGGTTATCGCTCGCGCGCCGCCTTCAAGCTGGCCGAGATTGACGACAAGTACCACCTGCTGGCACCCGGCGCGCGGGTTCTCGATCTTGGCGCCGCACCCGGCGGCTGGTCGCAGATAGCTGCCCTGCGCATCGGCGCGGCGCGGGAAGGCGGTACGCGCGGCGCCGCGGGCAAGGTCGTCGCCATCGACCTGCTGGAGTTCGAATTCCTGCCCGGCATCGAAATCCTCATCCTCGATTTTCTCGCCCCCGAGGCGCCGGAAAAATTGAAGGCCATGCTCGGCGGGCCGGCCGATGTCGTGCTTTCGGACATGGCGCCCAACACCACCGGCCACAAGCAGACCGACCATTTGCGCATCGTCGCCCTGGTCGAGGCGGCACTGGATTTTGCCTGCGAGGTGCTGGCCCCGGGGGGCAGCTTCGTCGCCAAGGTATGGAGCGGCGGCACCGAAGGCGAACTGCTTGCCGCCATGAAGCGCGACTTCGAAACCGTGCGCCATTTCAAGCCCAAGTCGAGCCGCGCCGAATCGGCGGAAGTCTATGTCGTGGCCACCGGATTTCGCGGCACTCCCGCCTGATGCCCTCTGCCGGCGGCATTTGCGGCCCCGCCGGGCCGTTTTCCTGTGACCTGCGCCCATAAGTGGCGCTGTCGCCGCTTTCCAACCGCCTGACCGGGTGCTAAAGACCACTGCCAACCCGGTTAACAAGGGCGCGCAAGGCGTCCGCAACGCGGGCCGGAGCTTTTGCCTCCAGGACCCAAGGAGCTTGGCAATGACGGACGAAGCGCCGCGCCGTGATTTTCCCGAAACGCTGACCTTCGACGATGTTCTGCTGCGGCCTGCCGCTTCCAGCGTCATGCCGTCGGAAACCAGCACCCGCACACGGCTGACCCGCTCGATCGAACTCAACATTCCGATCATCTCTTCGGCCATGGACACCGTCACCGAAGCCCAGCTGGCCATTGCCATGGCCCAGGCCGGCGGGCTGGGCGTCGTGCACCGCAACCTCGGCGCCGAGGAACAGGCCGCCCAGGTCGCCCAGGTCAAGAAGTTCGAATCCGGCATGGTGGTAAATCCGGTCACCATCGGCCCCGACGCGCCGCTCGAGGATGCGCTGGCGCTGATGGAGGAAAACCGGATTTCGGGCATTCCGGTGGTCGAGGACGGAGCCGGCGGCAAGCTGGTCGGCATCCTCACCAACCGCGATGTGCGCTTTGCCTCCAACCCGGCCCAGCCGGTGCGCGAACTGATGACCAAGGAAAAGCTGATAACGGTGCGCGAGACGGTGGACCGCGAGGAGGCCAAGCGCCTGCTTCACCAGCACCGCATCGAAAAGCTGCTGGTGGTCGACAGCGATTATCGCTGCATCGGCCTCGTCACCGTCAAGGACATCGAGAAGGCGACCCTGCATCCCATCGCCTGCAAGGACGAACAGGGCCGCCTGCGCGTCGCCGCTGCCACGTCCGTCGGCGATCTGGGCTTTGCCCGCTCGGAAATGCTGATCGCCGCCGGCGCCGATGTCATCGTCGTCGATACCGCCCACGGCCACTCCGACCGCGTTATCGAGGCGGTGGCCCGCATCAAGAAACTGTCCAACTCGGTGCAGGTCATAGCCGGGAACATTGCAACGGCGGAAGGCGCCCGCGCCCTGATCGATGCCGGCGCCGACGCCCTGAAAGTGGGTATCGGCCCCGGTTCCATCTGCACCACCCGTATCGTCGCCGGGGTCGGCGTGCCTCAGCTCACCGCCATTCTCGATTGCGTCGAGGCGGCGGCCAAGTCGGGCGTTCCGGTCATCGCCGATGGCGGCATCAAATATTCCGGCGACCTCGCCAAGGCCATTGCCGCCGGCGCCGACTGCGCCATGATCGGCTCGCTGCTCGCCGGCACCGACGAAAGCCCCGGCGAGGTCTTTCTCTACCAGGGCCGCAGCTACAAGTCCTATCGCGGCATGGGCTCGGTCACGGCGATGGCGCGCGGCTCTGCCGACCGCTATTTCCAGCAGGATATCAAGGATGCCCTCAAGCTGGTGCCCGAAGGCATCGAGGGGCAGGTGCCCTATAAGGGGCCGGTTTCCGGCATCCTGCACCAGCTGGTCGGCGGCCTGCGGGCGGCGCTTGGCTATACCGGTTCACGCGATATCGCCGAGTTCCAGAAGCGCGCCCAATTCGTCCGCATTTCCAATGCCTCGCTGCGCGAAAGCCATGTCCATGACGTCGCCATCACCCGCGAGGCGCCCAATTACCGGCTCGGCAGCTAGGTTATGCGAATTGGCGGGCGGCTTGCGGCGGCCATCGAGATTCTTGGCGATCTGGACGCCCGCCATCGCCCCGCCGCCGAGGCGCTGAAGGACTGGGGAAACGCCCACCGCTTCGCCGGCTCCGCCGACCGTGCCGCCATCGGCAATCTGGTCTTCGATGCCTTGCGCCAGCGCCGCTCCCTGGCCTGGCGCATGCGAAACGACACGCCGCGCGCGCTGGTGCTGGGCGTTTTCGCCCATTTGTGGGGCGAGACGGCGGACACGCTTGCCGCCGCGCTGGCTGATGACCCCCACGCGCCCGAAGGGCTTAATGACGGCGAGCGCGAGGCGCTGGCCCGCGGCAGCCTCGACGGCGCGCCGGGCGCGGTGCGCGCTGACGTGCCGGACTGGATCTGGCCGCAATTCGAGGCCGCTTTCGGCGCCGGCGCGGTTGCGCAGGGCCAGGCGCTGGCGAGGCGCGCGCCGCTCGATCTGCGCGCCAACCGCCTCAAGGCAGACCAGGCAAAGGTCATCAAGGCGCTGGCGCGCTTTCGCGCCGGTGCCGCGCCGCTCTCCCCAGACGGGGTACGGATAGAGGTCCCGCCCGCCGGCACCAGGGCGCCCAATGTCCAGGCCGAAGCCGCCTTCGCCAAGGGCTGGTTCGAGGTCCAGGATTCCGGATCGCAGGTCGCCGCCCGGCTCACCGGCGCCATCGCCGGCATGCAGGTCGCCGATATCTGCGCCGGGGCCGGCGGCAAGACGCTGGCCCTTTCCGCCGCGATGGAAAACAAGGGCCAGATCCATGCCTATGACGCCGACCGCTTTCGCCTGAAGAATATCTTCGACCGCCTCAAGCGCGCCGGCACGCGCAATGTGCAGGTGCTGGCCGCCGGCGACGAGGCCGCGCTTGGCGCCCTTTCGGATCGCTGCGACGTGGTGCTGGTCGATGCGCCGTGCTCGGGTTCGGGCACCTGGCGCCGGCGCCCCGATGCCAAGTGGCGCCTGTCCGCCCAGGCGATCGAGCAGCGCATCGCCGAGCAGGACATGGTGCTCGATCTCGCCGCCCCGCTGGTGGCGCCGGGCGGGCGCATCACCTATGTCACCTGCTCGCTGCTGGGGGCTGAAAATAGCGCCCGCGTCGCCGCCTTCACCGCCCGGAACCCGGACTTCGCGCCCGCGCCCTTCGGCGCCGCGGCCGCCGGGCTGGTGCCGGCCGGGGACGGTTGGAAAGGTTTCGTTAACCATGATTTTTCAAGTGAAACCTCAGTTCAGCTGACGCCGCTAAACGATTCCACCGACGGCTTTTTCATCGCCAATCTGCAGCGGATGAAATAGCCGGGCCAAGTCCGGTTTGGCATCCGGTGGCGGGCGGCGGTGCGAAGGGTGCAGGCGGCGGTCATGACCTATTGGTTGATGTCGATTTCCGGTTTTCTTGTCGCGCTGGCGATAGCCCATATTGTCAGCGCGCGGCGCTGGCGTGCCCGCATCGAGGCGGCAAGAAAGCGGCTTGCGGGCACGCCGCCCGGCGCCCCGGTAAGTGAAGGCGAACTGCCCGCGCCGGTGGCCGAATTCGCCCGCCGCGCCATTGCCGGGGTGCACGTCGCGCCCCGCGCCGTGACTCTGACCCAGCGCGCCGAAATGCGCCTTTCGCCGGCAGGGAGATGGTTTCCGGTGGCAGCCAGCCAGACCATTTCCATTGCCGAGCCGGGCTTCCTGTGGCTGGCCAGGGCGCGGCTGTTGGGCGTTCTGCCCATGGAGGTCATAGATGCCTTCGTCGGCGGCGAGGGCTGGCTCGAGGTGCGCCTGTTTGGCTCGCTTCCCATCGCCCGCGCCCATGGCAACGACCTCGATCGCGGCGAGCTGATGCGCTATCTCGCCGAGCTGGTCTGGGCGCCCCATGCCATGCTCCACAATGCCGCCCTCGGCTGGAAGCCGCTTGGCGGCGGATGGGTGCAGGTCGCAGCGCCGTCGCGCCAGGGCCCGGCGCCGGTCCGCCTGCTGTTCGACGAGGCTGGCGACATTTCCCGGATTGCCGCCGACGACCGCCCGCGCACGGCCGGCAGGGCGGTCATTCCCACCCCCTGGCGCGGCCGCTTCTCCGGCTATCGCGATATCGGCGGATTGCGTGTTCCGGCCCATGGCGAGGTGAGCTGGATGCTGCCTGAAGGCGAGTTCACCTATTGGCGCGGTGAAATTACCGCCCTGAAAGGCGAATATTGACCGGCGGCCGGGCAAAAAGCGCCGTGCGGCTGCCAAGGCCATTGCGGACCGGCCTTGCATCGCGTAACCCAAAAGCCCTGCCACCGGGCCAGGAAAAGAGGGCCATGACCGACCGCATTCTCATCATCGATTTCGGCTCCCAGGTGACCCAGCTCATCGCGCGGCGGGTGCGCGAAGCCGGTGTCTATTGCGAGATCGTGCCGTTCCAGAAGGCGGCGGAAGCCTTCGGCGAATTCACTCCGCGCGGTGTCATCCTCTCCGGCGGCCCGGCCAGCGTGCTCGACACCGGCACCCCGCGCGTGCCCGACGCCATTTTCGCCTCCGGCCTGCCGGTGCTTGGCATCTGCTATGGCGAACAGGCGATCTGTGCCCAGCTTGGCGGCGCCGTCGAGCCGCATCATGAGCGCGAATTCGGCCGTGCCTTCGTCGATATTGTCGATGATTGCGTTTTGTTTTCAGGCGTTTGGCAAAAAGGCGAGCGACACCAGGTATGGATGAGCCATGGCGACAGGGTGTCCTCGCTGCCCGATGGTTTCCGCCCCGTCGCGGTTTCGAACAATGCGCCCTTTGCCGCCATCGCCAATGATGAAAAGCGCATCTACGGCGTCCAGTTTCACCCCGAGGTGGTGCATACCCCGGACGGGGCAAAGCTGATCGCCAATTTCGTCCACAAGGTTGTCGGCTGCGCCGGCGACTGGACCATGGAGGCCTTCCGCGACCAGGCCATTGCCCGCATCCGCGCCCAGGTCGGCGAGGGCAGGGTGATCTGCGGCCTGTCGGGGGGCGTCGATTCCGCCGTTGCCGCCGTGCTCATCCACGAGGCCATCGGCGACCAGCTGACCTGCATCTTCGTCGATCACGGCCTGATGCGGATGAAGGAAGCCGACGAGGTGGTGTCGCTGTTTCGCGGCCACTACAACATCCCGCTGGTCCATGTCGATGCCGCCGAGATGTTCATCGGCGAGCTTGAGGGCGAGGACGACCCGGAGAAGAAGCGCAAGATCATCGGCCGCCTCTTCATCGAGGTCTTCGAGCAGGAAGCGAAAAAGATCGGCGGCGCCGATTTCCTTGCGCAAGGAACGCTCTACCCCGATGTCATCGAGAGCGTCTCCTTCACCGGCGGTCCCTCGGTCACCATCAAGTCGCACCACAATGTCGGCGGCCTGCCCGAGCGCATGAACATGAAGCTGGTGGAGCCCTTGCGCGAATTGTTCAAGGATGAGGTGCGCGCGCTCGGCCGCACGCTGGGTCTGCCGGAAGCCTTTGTCGGCCGCCATCCCTTTCCCGGCCCTGGCCTTGCCATCCGCTGCCCCGGCGGCGTCAGCCGCGACAAGCTGGAGATCCTGCGCAAGGCCGACGCCATTTATCTCGACGAGATCCGGAAAGCCGGCCTCTACGACGCCATCTGGCAGGCATTCGCCGTGCTCCTGCCGGTGCGCACCGTCGGCGTCATGGGCGACGCGCGCACATATGAATTCGTCTGCGCCCTGCGCGCCGTCACCTCAACCGACGGCATGACGGCGGACTTCTACCCCTATGACATGGAGTTCCTGGGCCGCGCCGCCACCCGGATTATCAACGAGGTGCAGGGCGTCAACCGCGTCGTCTATGACGTGACGTCCAAGCCGCCGGGGACGATCGAGTGGGAGTAGGGGGCGTCGCTCCTGCCGCCCAGCGCCGCCCTGGCGCGCCGGAAAAGCCTGACATCGCAGAACCTTGAGAGCTTCGCCTGAATCGGCATATCGCCGGGCGGCGGTGACATTCCGGGCTGATCTATGATACCATTATTGTAATAATAATAAAGCGCATGATATAAAGGGGCAGGCTTGGCCGAAGATGCTGGGAGGGCGGCATTTTCAACGAGCAAGCGGCGTTGTGGCGGGACAGGAGGGAACCGGCAAAGGCCGCAAGCAAGAACAACATTGGAAGGATGCCCTCATGCCGACGCCCGAACCCTGCCACGACATCGCCCATCTCGGCCATGTCGAGATGCTCACCGACAAGCCCGACGAGAGCCTGAACTTCTTCGTCAATGTGCTGGGGCTGACCGAGTCGGGGAGGGACAAGGAATCGGTCTATTTGCGCGGCTGGGACGACTATGAGTTCCACACCCTCAAGCTGACGGCCTCCGACACCACCGGTGTTGCCCATATCGGCTATCGCGCCGCCAGCCTTGAGGCGCTGGAGCGCCGCGTCGCGGCAATAGAGGCCATGGGGGCAGGCATCGGCTGGGACAATGGCGATCTTGGCCACGGCCCCGCCTATCGCTTCAAGGATCCCGACGGCCATGTCTTCGAGATCTACTATGAGACAAATCGTTATCGGGCGCCGGAGGGCGAGCGCCCGGCGCTCAAGAACCAGGCCCAGCGCTATCATGGCCGCGGCGTCTGCGCCCGCCGCATCGACCATCTCAACCTGCTGGCCCAGGATGTTTCCGCCATCGCCGACTTCATGCCCCGTGCGCTGGGCTCGCGTATCACCGAGCGCATCGTCATGGATGACGGCACCCAGGCCGGCTGCTGGTTCACCGTCAACAACAAGTCCTATGACATCGCCTATACCCGCGACCACACTTCGACGCGCGGCCGCTTCCACCATGTCACTTATGCCGTCGACAGCCGCGAGGACGTGCTGCGCGCCGCCGATATCTTTCTTGAAAACGGCGTCTTCATCGAAACCGGCCCCCACAAGCACGCCGTGCAGCAGACCTTCTTCCTCTATGTCTATGAGCCGGCGGGCAACCGCGTCGAGGTCGCCAATGCCGGCGCGCGGCTGATCCTGGCGCCGGACTGGGAGCCCGTTGTCTGGACCGAGGCCGAGCGCAGGAAAGGCCAGGCCTGGGGCCTCAAGACCATCGAGTCCTTCCACACCCACGGCACGCCGCCGGCGGGCGAATAGCGCCGGGACCAGCCGAAGAGTCGGGCGATTTGGCTTTATGGCACCACGCTGATGCGCGTGTCGTCCTTGCCGTGGCGCTGCACTAGCTCGAACAGCCGCGCCGCGTTGTTCGGGTGCAGGCGCACGCATCCATGGCTGGCCGGGCGCCCCAGACTGCGGATTTCCGTTGTGCCGTGAATGGCATAGCCGCCATGGAAGAACACCGAATAGGGCATTGGCGCGAGGTCGTATTTGCGGCTGTACCAGGTGCGCTCGAGGCGGATCGGGCGGTAATTGCCAACCGGGGTGCGGTAGCCGCGCCGCGCCGTCGAGATCTTCCATTCATGGCGCAGCCAGCCATTGACATAGACCCTAAGGCGCTGGTCCGACAGGTCTATCTCGGCGCGCAGGTCGGCGGCGGCGGGGCTGGCGACCAGGATCGGGCTGGCGGAGAGGAAAAGAGCTGCAAAAAATACCGGCAGATATTTCATCGTTTGGTTCCGTCCCTGATTTTTTGTTTTTTGCCGAACTCATGAATCAGTGGGCGAATTCACCAGCTATCCGGCGGACCTGTCGAACCCTATCTTTTTTCAAATTTGGACTGGCGGCAAGACGCCGGCACTCACAATCGGATGATCTGGTTAAGCCTGTCCCGCGTCATGGCGATCCTTTTGGCGGTTCTTGCCGGAGGTTTTCGCCAGTTCGCAGGCTCATTTTTCCTGCGCCCGCGCGCAGGCCAGGCACAGGCTCGCGGCCGGGTTGTTTTCAAGCCGCCTGGCCTCGATCTCCTCCTCGCAGGACAGGCAGTAGCCGAAATCGCCATTGCGGATGCGCTCCAGGGCGGCATCGATGCGCGATATCTCGCCGGCGCGCTGGCGCTCGGCGGCCAGCGCCATCGCCTGCTGCTGCATGGCGTCCATGCGCGAGATGCGCCCGACGCTCTGCTGGTCCAGCTGCACCGCGCCGCGCGCTTGGGCCGAGCTTTTCCGCAAGCCTTCAAGCTCGGCGCGCCGGTCTTCAAGCTGCCTGTGCATCTCCGCCAGATCGGCCATCGTTGTTTCCCGTCGCTGTCCCGCCCCGTTCGGGGCCCGTCCTGCCCCCTTGCCAATGGCTTGGCCCAGTGCCAATGGCTTGGCCCGGCGCCAAATCGGGCTATAGTCCAGTCGCGATCATATACCCTGTTTCATGCAGGCGCAGGCAGGTCAGCCGCGCCGCCAAGTCCTCCAGGCGGAAAATACATGAGCATCCTTATTCTTGGCCTTGTCCTCTTCCTCGGCATCCATTGCCTGCCCATGGCCGCCGGCCTGCGGCGCCGGCTGCAGGGGCGCCTTGGCAATGGCGGCTATCGCGCCCTCTATGCCGCGATCGCCTTAGTCGGCTTCGTGCTCGTCGTTCGCGGCTATGGCCTGGCGCGCGAAAACCCCGTTGTGCTCTGGGATCCGCCGTTCTGGACCGCCCATCTCGCCTGGTCGCTGATGGCCATCGCGTTCGTACTGGTCGTTGCCGCCTATATTCCCGGCAGGATCAAGGAGAAAGTGCGCCACCCCATGCTGGCCGGGGTCAAGATCTGGGCCTTCGCCCACCTCATCGCCAATGGCACCCTGGCCGATCTGGTACTGTTCGGCGCTGTTCTGGCCTGGGCGGTTATCGACCGCATATCGCTCAAGAAGCGCGAGAGGGCAGGGCTGGTGCGCATCACCGGCGGTCCGCTGCGCAATGATGCCATCGCCGTTGTCGTCGGCCTTGCCGCCTATGCCGTCTTCCTGCTTTATCTGCACGAGCGATGGATCGGCGTATCGCCCATCGTCTGGGGCTGAAATCTTTTCAATCCGGCGCCAATTGGTTGCCATTATCCCGCGTTGCGCCGATAAACTGTCGCGTTCCTGCTTAGCAGCCGGCCTGTTCAGTAACCAGATGGAGCAATCATGTCCCTCCATGCCGACCTCCGGCGCATTACCGCGCCGGATATCGCCGCCAAAAAAGGCGTCGTGCCCATTGTATCGCTGACCGCCTATCACACCCACACCGCGGCGATCGCCGATCCCCATTGCGATTTTCTTCTCGTCGGCGATTCGCTGGGCATGGTGATGCATGGCTTCGAAACCACGCTTCCCGTGCCGCTGGAACTGATGATCATGCATGGCCGTGCCGTGGTGCGCGGCGCCCGGCGCGCGCTGGTCGTCGTCGACATGCCCTTCGGCTCTTATGAGGAAAGCCCCTCCGTCGCCTTTCGCAATGCGGCGCGCGTCATCAAGGAAACCCAGTGCGGCGCCATCAAGATCGAAGGCGGCAGCCGCATGGCGGAAACCATCCACTATCTCACCGAGCGCGGCATTCCGGTGATGTCGCATATCGGTCTGACCCCGCAATCGATCAATGTCATGGGCGGGTTCAAGGTTCAGGGACGCGAAAAGGCGCAGTGGAAGGCGCTGGAAGACGACGCCGTCGCGGTGGCCGAGGCCGGTGCCTTCGCCGTGGTGCTGGAGGCCATGCCGGCCGAGCTTGCCGCCCGGATAACCAGGAAAACCCCGATACCGACCATCGGCATCGGCGCCGGGCTCAATTGCGATGGCCAGATTCTGGTTATGGAGGACATGCTGGGCCTGTCGCCGCAGGTGCCGAAATTCGTTCGCAAATTCGGCGAAATCGGCGCCGCCATAAATGGCGCCGTGCAGGCCTATGCCGAAGCGGTGCGTGACGGCAGCTTTCCCAAGCCGGAACACACCTATGCCATGAAATCGCCGTCAAAAAAGGCGTAAAGGGAAGCATGGTGCCGGCGTTGCCGGGGCGTTTGCGTCCCGGCGGCTGCGCGGCTATTGTCTCGCCCAATCGGGGCGGGGCTATTTTATCTTGGGGGCGGTGAATTCCTGCAATGAGTGACGATCTCATTTTTCGCGAAGTTGACGAGGACCTGCGGCACGAGCAGCTGCACGCATTCTGGAAGCGGTTTGGGCCGTACATCCTTGGCGGCGCGGCGCTGATCATTGTCGGCGTTGCCGGCTACAAGGGCTGGACCGCCTACTCCGCCAGCCAGGCCGCAAGCTCGGGCGCGCGCTATGAAGAGGCGCTGCGCGACGTCAATGGCGGCAAGGAAGGCGATGCCCTCAAGGCGCTGGGCGAACTGGCGCAAACGGGCAGCGGCGACTATCCCGACCTTGCCCGGCTGACCGCCGCTGCGGCCAAGTCGCGAACCGGCGATGTCGACGGCGCGCTGGCCGATTACGACGCCCTGGCGGCCAACGCCGCCGATCCGCTGATGCGCGATCTGGCGCGCCTCAAGGCGGCGATGGCCGTCCTCGATTCATCGAGCCAGGAAGAGGTGGCGCGCCGTGTCGGCGATCTTGCCGCGACGCCTGGACCGTGGCGCAACCTGGCCCGGGAAATTCTCGGCCTTGCCGCCTACAAGGCCGGGAATCTGGCGCTCGCCGGGTCTTTCTTTGAGGACATACTGGCCGATGCCGGCGCCAGCGCCGAAATCCGCCAGCGCGCCGAGGTGATGGTGTCGCTGATGGCGCCGCAGCGCTTGGACGGCGAGAAGAAACCCGAAGAAAAGGCGGCGCAATGAGCAGCATCCGTTCCCGTCATGGTGCCGCCCGGTTGGGCCGCGCCGCCAGCCTCGCCGCTGCCGCCGGCCTCGGTCTGTTCGCCCTTGCCGGTTGCTCGACGCTGTCCATGGACAGCTTGAGCCTCGACAAGCTGAATCCTTTCCGCGAACGGGAGGAAATTCTCCCCGGTACCCGTGTCGATGCCATGACCGAGGCCGATCCGCTGACCGTGGACGCCGACGCGGCGCGGCGCGGCGCGGCGGTGCCGGCGGCCCGCGACAGCGCCGAGTGGTCCCAGCCCGGCGGCGTGGCGTCCAATGCGCCGGGCAATCTGGCGCTCGCCAGCGGCACCGCCGGCTGGCGCGTCAAGGCGGCCTCCGGCTCCAGCAAGAAATCGCGCCTCTCGGTTTCGCCGATCGTCTATCAGGGCAATGTCTATGTCATGGATGCCGGCGCCGATGTCACCGCGGTATCCGTCACCGGCGCCCGCCGCTGGGAAGTCTCGCTGCGCCCGGCCTTCGAAAAGGATGACGGGGTTATCGGCGGCGGTCTGGCCGGCGCCGATGGCCGGGTCTTTGCCGCCACCGGGTTCGGCTCGCTCGTCGCTCTCGATCCGGCAAGCGGCGGCCAGCAATGGCGCGTCGAGCTGAAAGTGCCTATCCGTTCCGCGCCCACCATTGCCGAGGGGCGCATTTTCCTCGTCACCGCGGACAATCGCATTCACGCCCTGTCCACCGCCGACGGCAGCGAATTGTGGACCTATCGCGGCATTCCGGAAACCACCGGCCTTGTCGCCAATGCCAGCCCGGCGGTGTCCGGCGACATCGTGGTCGTGCCCTATTCCTCCGGCGAGGTCATTGCCTTCAAGGCATCGAGCGGCGAACCGGTCTGGGCCGATTCCCTGACCCGCACCCAGCTCTTCACCTCGCTGTCCGGCATCAACGAGGTCGCGGCGCGCCCCGTTGTCGATGACAACACGGTGTTCGCGGTTTCGGTTTCCGGGCGCATGGTCGCGGTCAACCGCAAGACCGGCGAGCGGCTGTGGACCCGCAATATCGCCAGCACCCAGACGCCGATGGTTGCGGGTGAAACGGTTTTCGTCGTCTCGGTCTCCGGTCAACTGGTGGCGCTGGAGCGCTCCAGCGGCAAGGTGCGCTGGACCACGAAGCTGCCCGGCGACGCCAAGACGCGCTGGCACGGCCCGGTGCTCGGCGGCGGCCAGCTGTGGCTCAGTTCCTCGACCCGCAAGCTGGTTTCGGTCGATGCCGCGAGCGGCCAGGTGTCCGGCACCCAGGAAATCGGTCACGCCAGTTTCATTTCCCCCATCATTGCCTCGGGCAGGCTGTTCCTGCTGCTGGACGATGGCACCCTGGCCGCCATCTAGCGGCGGCCGGATTGCAACTTCGCATAACGGGCGCCGCGCCGCGGCGATGATCGGACGAGTCCCATGAGCATGACCATCGCCATCATCGGCCGCCCCAATGTCGGAAAATCGACATTGTTCAACCGCCTCGCCGGCAAGCGCCTGGCGATCGTCCATGACGCGCCCGGGGTCACCCGCGACCGCAAGGAGGCCGAGGTATCCTGGGGCGCGCTGAAATTCCGCCTCATCGATACCGCCGGTCTTGACGAATCGGCGCCCGAAACCCTCGAGGGGCGCATGCGCGCCCAGAGCGAGGTGGCGATTGCCGAGGCCGATCTGTGTCTCTTTCTCATCGATGCCCGCGCCGGCGTCACGCCGACCGACGAGCATTTCGCATCCCTGCTGCGCAAGGCGGGACGGCCGACCCTGCTGCTCGCCAATAAATGCGAGGGCAAGGCCGCCGAAGCCGGCCTGTACGAGGCGTTTTCGCTTGGCCTTGGCGAGCCTATGGCGGTGTCCGCCGAACATGGCGAGGGCGTTGCCGATCTCTACCAGGCCCTCCAGGCCTTTGCGCAGGAGCGCGCCGAAGCCGAAGCCGGCGCGGCGCCTCCCCAAGCCAGCCTGGTCGAGGACTGGGAACCGGAGGATGGAATCGACGATGGCGAGGCCGACGAGCGCCCGGCCGGGCCGCTGCGGATCGCCGTTGTCGGACGCCCCAATGCCGGAAAATCGACCCTGATCAATCGTCTCATCGGTTCCGAGCGCCTGCTTACCGGCCCCGAGGCCGGCATTACCCGCGATTCGATCCGCGTGCCGTGGCAATGGCGCGGCCACGAGGTGGCGCTCTATGACACCGCCGGCCTGCGCAAGAAGGCGCGCGTCAGCGCCAGTCTGGAAAAGCTTTCGGTCGGCGATACCCTGCATGCCATCCGCTTTGCCGAGATCGTCATTCTGCTCATCGACGCCGGTCAGCCCTTCGAGAAACAGGATCTCCAGATTGCCGATCTCATCGTGCGCGAGGGCCGCGCCCTCATCGTCGGCGTCAATAAATGGGATCTGGTCGCCGACAAGCAGGCCTTGCGCAAGCAGATCGAGGAAGAAGTCGAGCGCCTGCTGCCGCAGGTCAGGGGGCTGGCGCTCATCCCGGTCTCGGCCGCCACCGGCAAGGGCCTCGACGCCCTTATGAAGGCGGTTTTTGCCGCCGCCGAAACCTGGAACCGCCGCGTCCCCACCGCCGCCCTGAACCGCTGGCTCACCGACGCGGTGGAGTCCCATCCGCCGCCGGCGGTTTCGGGCCGCCGCATCCGCCTGCGCTACATGACCCAGGCCAAGGCGCGCCCGCCGACTTTTGTCGCCTTCTGCCAGCGCGCCGATGCCCTGCCTGAATCCTATGTGCGCTACATGATCAACAGTCTGCGCGGCGCCTTCGATCTCTGGGGCACGCCGATCCGCCTCCATATGCGCAAGGGCGAAAACCCCTATGCGGAGAAGAAGCGCTAGGTCCTCAAGCCTCGCAGAGCGCCGAAAAGCGCGCGCTCCGGGCGTCGAAAACCTGTCCGTTTTCGGTGAATTCGGCGCTGGCGAGACGCAGGAATGCCTCTGCCAGGCTATCGGCGTGGGGCAGGGACTTGGGGTCCTCGCCCGGCATCGCCTTGGCGCGCATCGCGGTGCGCGTCGGCCCCGGATTGATCAGGTTGGCGCGAACATCGGTCTTGGCGATTTCATTGGCATAGGTGCCGACCAGGGCCTCAAGCGCCGCCTTGGAAACCGAATAGGGACCCCAATAGGCGCGAAGGTTGCGCGCCGCGCCCGAGGTGACGAAGATCGCGCGCCCCGCCGGCGCCTGGCGCAATAGCGGATCGAGCGCGCGGATCAGCCGCCAGTTGGCGGTGACGTTGACCGCCATGGTGTCGTCCCAGGTCTTGGGTTCGACGTGGCCGAGCGGCGAAATCGCGCCAAGGATGCCGGCATTGGCGACCAGGATATCGAGTCTTTTCCAGCGCTCGTAAATAGCCCCGCCAAGGCGGTCGATGCCGGCATAATCGGTCAGGTCCAGAGGCACCAGCGTGGCCGAGCCACCCGCCGTCTTGATCTCGTCGTCGAGTTCTTCCAGTCCGCCAACCGTTCGGGCAACGGCGATGACATGGGCGCCCTCGCGCGCCAGGGCGCGGGCCACCGAGCGCCCGATACCGCGCGACGCGCCGGTAACCAGCGCCACCTTGTCCTTAAGCATCGGGCTCATCCCGCCTCTGCCAGCAAGGACAGCTGGTGCGGCTCGCTGGCGCCGCTGCGGTCGGTCAGCGGCGTCGGATAGTCGCCGGTAAAGCAGTGATCGGTGAATTGCGGATGGACCGGGTCGCGCCCCTCGAAGCCCATCGACTTGTAGATGCCCTCGACCGAGATAAAGGCCAGCGAATCGCAGCCGATGAATTTGCGCATGTCATCGAGGTCGTGGGTCGCCGCCAGCAGCTTGTCCTGGTCCGGGGTGTCGATGCCGTAATAATCGGGGTGGGTGATCGGCGGGCTGGCGATGCGCATATGCACCTCGCGCGCGCCGGCCTCGCGCACCATCTGCACGATTTTGACCGAGGTTGTGCCGCGCACGATCGAATCGTCGATCAGGATCACCCGCCGCCCCGCCACCTGGCTGCGGTTGACATTGTGCTTGAGCTTGACCCCGAGCTGGCGGATCTGCTGGGTCGGCTCGATGAAGGTGCGGCCGACATAATGGTTGCGGATGATGCCGAGTTCGAAGGGGATGCCCGATGCCTGGGAGAAGCCGATCGCCGCCGGCACGCCGGAATCGGGCACCGGGATCACCACGTCGGCCTCCGCCGGCGCTTCCTGCGCCAGCTGCGAGCCCATGCGCTTGCGCGCCTCATAGACGCTCTTGCCGTTGATGATCGAATCGGGGCGGGCGAAATAGATATATTCGAAGATGCAGGGCCGTGCCCTTTGCGGCGGAAAGGGCTTGAGAGATTCGATGCCGTCGGACGTGATAACGACGATTTCGCCGTTCTCGACGTCGCGGACATAGCGCGCGCCGATGATGTCGAGGGCGCAGGTTTCGGAAGCCAGAATCGGCGAGCCGTTGAGATCGCCGATCACCAGCGGGCGAATGCCGAGCGGGTCGCGGGCGCCGATCAGCTTCTTATTTGTCAGCGCCACCAGCGAATAGGCGCCTTCGATCTGGCGCAGCGCCTCGATGAAGCGGTCGATCAGGCGCGGCCGCGTGCTGCGCGCCACCAGGTGCAGGATGACCTCTGTGTCCGAGGTCGACTGGCAGATCGCGCCCTCGCGCACCAGCTGGCGGCGCAGGGTCAGGGCATTGGTCAGATTGCCGTTATGGCCCATGGCGAAACCGCCGCTATTGAGCTCGGCGAAAAGCGGCTGGACATTGCGCAGGATGGTTTCGCCGGTCGTGGAATAACGGTTGTGGCCGACCGCGCTGCTGCCCGGCAGGCGCTCGATCACCCTGGCATCGGAGAAATGGTCGCCGACAAGGCCGAGGCGTCGTTCGGAGCAGAAGCGGTGGCCGTCGAAGGACACGATGCCCGCCGCCTCCTGGCCGCGATGTTGCAGCGCGTGCAGGCCCAGCGCCACCAGGGCGGCGGCGTCGGGATGGCCGAAAACGCCAAAGACACCGCAATGTTCGCGCAAACGGTCGCCATCGGCGTCCAGCTCGTTGCCGCCCGCTGCCACTATATCTTTCATGCCACTGTTCCCGGTTACTGCCGCCGCACCGGATCGCAAATCCACGCTAACGCTGGCCTTCGGTGCCACGTGTACTTTCCATCAGCTGGTCCAGGCCCCGCCGTTCGGTGCGCTTATAGCTCACACTGCCGCCGGAGTCTTCATCCTTGGTTTCGCTGCGCGGCCCGGCCGGCTTTTCGCCCTCGCCGCCGGTATTGGCAGCCGGTTCGTTGCCGGCGTCGCCACCGGTCTCCTCGATCTTCTTGCCCAGGGTGTCCGGCTTGATGCGGGCCAGCGCCTCGGCCGGATCCTCGGGAAGCATGCGCCGTATGGTCTCGCCGGTATAGTCGAGGATCGGGCGCGATTTCGCCGTCCGCACCGCGTCGGGCATGCTCTGTTCCGGCACCAGCCAGGTGAAGAACAGATAGGCGATGACGACGATAACCAGCCCGCGCGCCAGGCCGAAGACGAAGCCGAAGGTGCGGTCCAGCGCCCCGGCGCGGCTGTCGAGGATCTTGTCTGCGATCTTGATGGTGATGAAGCTGATGACGATCAGGGTGACGAGGAAGACGCCGAAGACGAGCACGATGTCGGCCAGCCATTTCGGACTGCCCTCCATCGCGGCGCGAACGGCACCCTGATAGCGCGGAAACACCCACAGCGTCGCCAGCGCCGCGCCGACCCAGGACAGGATGGACAGAAATTCGCGCGTGAAGCCGCGCGCCATCGCCAGCAGGGCGGAAATCAGCATGAAAATCAGAACGACGATATCAAGCCAGGTAATCGGCATGCGCCTGTCTATCCTTCCGCAATGGTCAGGCCGCGGACAGCTTCCAAAGCCATAGCAGTTTTATTGCTGTTTGGCATCTTTCGCTTGTCCGCCGCCGGCAGGGGTGAAGTCTGGCGGCACCAGTCTTTCCATGGCGTTAACCAGTGGCTGCTTCGATGCCGCCAGCGGCAATCGACGCCACCAGATCGCCAAGCGCGCTGACATTCAGCATCTTCAGCGCCGGGCGGGCGGCGCCCGCCGCCGCTTCGCCGGCGCCGGGACAAACCGCGCTGGCAAATCCCAGCTTGTCGGCCTCGCGCAGCCTGGCGGCCATATGCGCCACCTTGCGTACCGCGCCGGAAAGGCCGATTTCGCCGAAATAGACCCGGTCGGCCGGCAGCGCCGCGCCGGAAAGGGACGAAACGATGGCCGCCGCGGCGGCGAGATCCGCCGCCGGCTCGCTGATTCGCAGGCCGCCGGCGATGTTGAGATAGATGTCGAGGCCGCCGAATTTCAGCCCGCAGCGCGCTTCCAGCACCGCCAGCACCATGGCCAGGCGGTTGGAATCCCAGCCCACCACGGCGCGCCTTGGCGTGCCGAGCGGCGAGGGCGCGACCAGCGCCTGAACCTCCACCAGTATGGGGCGCGTCCCTTCCATACCGGCAAAGACGGCGGTGCCTGGGCTGCCCTGCTCGCGCTCGCCGAGAAACAGCGCGGAAGGGTTGGCTATTTCCTGCAGGCCCGCCCCCGTCATCTCGAAGACGCCGATCTCGTCGGTCGGCCCGAAGCGGTTCTTGACCGCGCGCAGGATGCGGAACTGGTGGCCGGGATCGCCCTCGAAGTAGAGCACCGCGTCGACCATGTGCTCGACAACGCGCGGCCCGGCGATCTGGCCGTCCTTGGTGACATGGCCGACCAGCACCACCGCCGCGCCGCTGCTCTTGGCGTAGCGGATCAGCGCCTGCGCCGAGGCGCGCACCTGGGCCACCGTGCCCGGCGCCGATTCGATGGCGTCGGTCCACATGGTCTGGATCGAATCGATGATGAAGAGCCGTGGCGGCGCCGCCGCCTCCAGGGTGGCCAGAATGTCCTCGACACTGGTTTCGGCGCCAAGCTCGACCCCGGCCTGCGCCAGTCCCAGCCGCCGCGCCCGCATCTGCACCTGGCCGACCGCTTCTTCGCCCGATACATAAACGACCCGGCCGCCCGCCTGCGCCACCACCGCCGCCGCCTGGATGAGCAGGGTCGATTTGCCGATCCCCGGATCGCCGCCTACCAGCAGCGCCGAGCCGGTGACGAGGCCGCCGCCCGTCACCCGGTCGAGTTCGCCGATGCCGGTGCCGGTGCGCGGCGCTTCGCCGGCGGTGCCGTCGAGCGGCGACAGGACGAAGGCTCTGCCCTTGCGCGCATTGCGCGCCGGGCCGGGCGCCACCGCCTGTTCTTCGACCAGGGTGTTCCACTCGCCGCACGAATCGCAGCGCCCGTTCCACTTGGCTGCCACCGCGCCGCAGGCCTGGCAGACAAAACCGCTTTGCCGTCGTGCCATGGCGCCTCAGCCCCGCTGCCGCGCCGCGCCGAAGCTCCGGCCGGCGGCCAGATATGCGCGGGCGCAACGCTGCCCCAGGCCGGTCAGGACGTCATAGCCGATGGTGCCGCTTGCCCTGGCCAGTTCGTCGATGGTGAGGTCGGGGGCGATCACGGCGGCGAAATCGCCGCGCCGCACCTTGCCCTCGCCAAGATCGGTGACGTCGATGGCAAACAGGTCCATCGAGATGCGCCCGACGATGGGGCAGCGCCTGCCCGCGACCAGCGCTGCCGCCGTCCCGCCCGCCGCTGTCCCACCTGCCGCTGTCCCACCTGCCGCTGTCCAAGGCAGCCCGTCGGCATAGCCCAGCGTGGCGATGGCCAGATGCGAGCGCCGCTTCGCCGTCCAGGTGGCGTCGTAGCCGACGCTTTCGCCCGCTTCGGCGATGCGGGTGCGGGCAATGCGCGCCTCCAGCGTCACCACGGCGCGCATCGGGTTGGGCTCGCCCGGCGTCGGGTTGCCGCCATAAAGCGCATAGCCGGGGCGCACCAGATCGTAATGGGGCTTCTGGTCCAGGAAAACGCCCGACGAATTGGCCATGCTGGCGGGAATGCCGGGGAAATGCGCCCGCAGCGCCTCGAAGGCGGCGATCTGGCGCCCGTTGCTTTCGGCCCCGGGAATTTCCGAGGCGATGAAATGGCTCATCACCAGCGCCAGGTCGATGGCGTCGAGCGCGCCGGCATTGCCGCCGGCCAGCGCGCGGGCCTCGGCGGCGCTCAACCCCAGCCGGTTCATGCCGGTGTCGATTTGCAGCGCCGCCGCGTGGCGCTTTCCTGTGCTGGAACAAAAGGCCGCCCATTCCTCGACCTCTTCCATCGCGCCAAGCACCGGCCGGGCGTCCAGCGCCGCCAGTTCGGTGCCGCTGCCCGGCACAAGGCCGTTAAGCACATAGATGACGGCGCGCGGCGCCAAGGCACGCAGCTCGCGCGCCTCGCTCAACTGGGCCACGAAGAAGGTATCGGCACCGGCTTCCAGCAGGGCCGGCACCACGCCGGCGGCGCCAAGGCCGTAGGCGTCCGCCTTGACCACGGGAGCGCAGACGGCGCCCGGCGCGCGCGCGCAAAGGGTGCGGTAATTGGCAATGATGGCGCCAAGGTCGACGGTCAGCCGCGCGCCGGCTTCGATTTGCGCTATTTCGGCCATGTGCCCTTTTGCCGCCCGTGCCCTTGCAGCCATATCGCCCGGCCGCTTTGGCGCCCCGGCTTGCCTGGCGCACAATCAACACCGCTCTGGTGCGGCAGCGCAAGCCCAATCCCGTTATCCCGGCCTTTTCCGCCGCGCCTGCCTAATCCCGCCTTGCCGGCAGATGGTCGCTTTCGACCAGATCGGAGAAGCGCGTCACCGAGCCGTCGAAATGCAGATGCACCGGGCCGATCGGGCCGTGGCGCTGCTTGGCGATGATGACCTCGGCGCGGTTGGCGAGCTTTTCCTGCTCTTCCTGCCAGGCCAGATGTTCGGGCGTGCCTTCCTTGGGTTCCTTGCGCGAATGGTAGTATTCCTCGCGGAATACGAACATCACCACGTCGGCGTCCTGCTCGATCGAGCCGGATTCACGCAGGTCCGAGAGCTGCGGGCGCTTGTCGTCGCGGTTTTCCACCTGGCGCGACAGCTGCGACAGCGCCAGCACGGGCACGTTCAACTCCTTGGCCAGCGATTTCAGGCCCGTCGTGATCTCGGTCACCTCCTGCACCCGGCCTTCGGAGGCCCGGCGCGAGGACCCCGACAGCAATTGCAGGTAATCGACGATGATCAGCCCGAGATTGCGCTGGCGCTTGAGGCGGCGCGCCCGTGCCGCCAGCTGGGCCACCGTGATGCCCCCGGTCTGATCGATATAGAGCGGGATCTTCTGCATCTCCTGGGCAAATGCCTGGATGGTGGTGAATTGCGGCTCGTTGATCTTGCCGCGACGGATCTCGTTGGAAGGAATATCGACCTGTTCGGAAATGATGCGGGTCGCCAGCTGCTCGGCCGACATTTCCAGCGAGAAGAAACCGACCACGGCGCCATCCACCGTCTTCTCGCTGCCATCGGGCTGCAATTCGGTGCGGTGGGAACTGGCGATGTTGTAGGCGATGTTGGTCGCCAGCGCGGTCTTGCCCATCGACGGGCGCCCGGCGAGAATCACGAGGTCCGAGTTCTGCAATCCGCCCAGCAGATTGTCGAGATGGCGAAAGCCCGTTGCCATGCCAGACAGGCCGCCATCGCGCTGATAGGCCGCCGCCGCCATGTCCACCGCATGGGTCAGCGCCGACGAAAAATCGAGAAAGCCGCCGCCATATTTGCCCTTCTCGGCAAGGTCGAACAATTGCTGCTCGGCAATTTCGATCTGTTCCTTGGGCGGCAGGTCGACCGGCGCGTCATAGCTGGAATTGACCATCTCCTCGCCGATGACGATCAGCGAGCGGCGGATTGCCAGGTCGTAGATGGCGCGGCCGTAGTCTTCCGAGTTGATGACCGTGGTCGCGGCGCTGGCGAGGCGCGCCAGATAGGCCTGGGCGGTCAGCCCCGGCACCAGTTCCTCGCCCTCGAAGAAGGTTTTCATGGTGATCGGCGAGGCCAGCTTGGTCGAGCGGATGAGCTGGCCGGCGGTATCATAGATCCGCTGATGTACCGGCTCATAGAAATGCTCCGGGGCGAGGAAATCCATGACCCGGTAATAGGCGTCGTTATTGACCAGTATGGCGCCCAGCAGCGCCTGTTCGGCCTCGATATTATGCGGCGCCTGGCGAAACGGAAGCTCTTCCTCGCGGTCCCGGGTCCTGGCTCTGAGGGTGCTTTCCATGGAATCCTGAATATTGTTATTGGCCTGGCTGGAGCGATCGGCCTCGCGGCGATAACCCCCGCAGCGTTACCGCCCGGCCGCCCCGGCGGCAAGGCCCGGTGCCCGCAATGTGACGAAATTGCGGCGGCTGTGCCCGCTTTCCACAGGCTGGCAATTAAGCCGCCGCCGATGACGCAAAAACGGTTGACCTTTACTCGCCGGCGATACGCCGCGAACGACCGCCGCGCGAATCAATATGGCGCAACGAACCTTCGTTGGCGCCAATATAGTCCCGCGTCAGCGGAAGTGTGTTGAGATCTTTCGACATCTGGATCTGGAACACCATCATGTCCTGGAAACGGAAGGCATTTTCCGATGCCGCGAGATAGAATTCCCACATCCGGCAGAAACGCTCGTCATAGATTTTGCGCGCGGTATCTGCGTTGGCCAGGAAGCGCTCGCGCCAGGCGCGCAGCGTCTCGGCATAGTGCAGGCGCAGGATCTCGATATCGGTGATATAGAGCCGGGCCTTCTCGATCGCCGGCAACACCTCGCTCAGGGCGGGAATATAGCCGCCGGGAAAGATATACTTGGCAATCCAGGGATTCGTCGTCGCCGGTCCGTCGGAGCGCCCGATCGAGTGCAGCACCATCACCCCGTCGTCGCTCAGCAATTCGCGGATCTTGGCGAAGAATTCGCGGTAGTGGACGATGCCGACATGCTCGAACATGCCTACCGAGACGATACGGTCGAAGGGGCCTTCGAGGGTGCGGTAGTCCTGGAGGCGGAAATGGGCGCTGTCGGCCAGGCCTTCGCGCTCGGCGCGCGAGCAACTGACCTTGTGCTGTTCGCGCGACAGCGTGACGCCGGTGACATCGATCCGCGCCGCCTTGGCCAGATAGAGTCCGAGGCCGCCCCAGCCCGATCCGATATCGAGAACGCGCTGCCCGTCGCGCAGGTCGAGCTTGGCCGCCAGATGGCGCTTCTTGGCCAGCTGCGCCTGTTCCAGCGTTGACTGGCCGTTTTCGAAATAGGCGCAGGAATACTGCTTGTCGGTATCGAGAAACAGATCGTAGAGCCGCCCGTCGAGGTCGTAATGGTGGGCGACATTGCGTTGCGCGCGGCCGATCGGATTGTATTGCTGCAATCGGCGCAGCATGAAGCGCGGCAGGTAGAGCGCCGCCGTCCACCACGGCATCTGCCGTCCCTGCAGGTTTGACGTTACGAGGTCGAGAAAATCGCAGATCGACCCTTGCTCTACGACAAACCTGCCGTCGGTATAAAGCTCGCCCAGCTTGAGCGCCGGATCGAGCGCAAGTTCCAGTTCGGCGCGCCGGTCGCAAAGGCGCACTCGCACTTCCTCCCCGCTGCCGTCGCCGAAGCGGGCCGTTTCACCTGCCGGATCGCTCAGCAAAAGATTTCCACGCCGGACAATCCGCTCCAGGGACGCACGCAACAATCTGTTCATTGCCGCCACCTGCGCTTGCGAAAAACCTGCCTTGCGCTTCTTGCTGACGCAAGGGTATGCCGTGCGGGAGGCATTAGATCACAAGCAAGACGATATGCTCAATAGCATTCGCAGGCGGCTGCTCGACTAGAGCGGGAGGTGTGGTTTAGCCTCGATAAATCCGAGGCGGCATCACGGCGCAAATAATTGCTTGCGGCCATGGAAAGTGCTGCGGCGTTCACCGGCCGCCGCTCCGGCTGACAAGAAAAGACAGGGGCGGGCACAGATGCCCGCCCCGCTATACTGTGCGCAAGGAAAAGGGAAGGGCGCTCAGGCCTGTTCTTCTTCCTCGCCGCCATCGGCCTCCGGCTCGCCGGAAACCTCATGCGCCAGGCCCTCGTCGTCCATCAGCTCTTCCAGCGCCGGGGCTTCTTCCTCGTATTCGTCGTCGCGGCGCTGGGTCACGTCCTCGCCCTTGGCCTGACGCTCGGCTTCTTCCTCGGTGCGCGCGACATTGACGATCACCGTCACATCGACTTCCGGATGCAGCGCCAGCACCACCTCGTGCAGGCCCAGCGTCTTGATCGGGTTTGCCAGCGCGACCTGGGTGCGCAGCAGCGTGGCGCCGCCCGCGGTCACCAGATCGGCGATGTCGCGGGTCGAAACCGAGCCGTAGAGCTGGCCGCCGTCGCCGGCAGAGCGGATGGCGACATAGCTGGAGCCGGCCAGTTTGGCGGCGACGGCTTCCGCCTCGCTCTTGCGCTCCAGATTGTGAGCCTCGAGTTGCGCCCGTTCGCGCTCGAAACGCTCGCGGTTGGCCTTGTTCGCCCTCAGGGCCTTGCCCTTGGGCAGAAGATAGTTGCGCGCAAAGCCGTCCTTGACCCGCACTTCATCGCCCATCTGCCCCAGCTTGGCGATGCGTTCCAGCAAGATTACTTCCATGATCGTCACTCCTGTTTTGCGCTCCCGGCCACCCGGCCGGCGCGGTCAGTCCCTTTGGTTCTGGTTTGAATCGTCGTTTGAATTGCCGTCGGAATTGTCGTTCGAATGGTCGCGGCCGTTTTGCGGCGGCAGTATCGCCCGCCCGCCCGGTCCCGCTCCAGGCCCGCCGCCCGGCACCCGCGAGCGCAGCGCCACCACCTGTTCGGCAAGGCCGAGCAGCGCCAGCAGCAGCCCGCTCCAGCTCAGCACCGCCCCCGACCAGCCGAGAAAAACCAGCACGAAATAGACCCCGCCCAGGATCAGCGGCCGGACCTTGGAGGGGCGGGTGACGACATGCATCACCGCCAGCCCCTGAATCATGAAGGCGAACAGGAAGCCGGCGGCAAAAGATCCGGCGACGACGCCGGGCAGGCCCGGAAGGAAGGATGCGATGAGGGCGCCGGCCAGGGCGCCGGCGAGGGCGCGCGGCAGTTCGAGCCGCGTCAGGTCCGGCCAGGGCCGCTTCAACCGGCCCGAAATCTGGACGATGCGGCCCGCGACATAGAGATTGGCCAGCGACATGCCGATCCACACCATGACCGAAACCGGCGGCACGAAGCGGACGAAAAAGGCGGCAAGGGCCTCGGGGTCGAAATCGGGCGGCAATTCGCTTGCCCCGCCTCCGCCCTCGAGCAGGCGCGAAAAGGTTTCGCGGATGCTGGCTTCATAGGCGGCAAGCGAGAAATCGAAGGCGATGACGCTGGGCAAGAGCAGCAGGCCGCCAAGAACGGATACCCAGGCGATGAGGCGCCCGACGGGGTACCATTCCACGGCCCCGCTGCCATTGCCTGATCTGCGGGCGAGATTGGCCAGATAGGCCAGCCAGACCGCTGGCGCGCAGACCGCCAGCATGAACAGCAGCGACGCCTTGGCGCCAAGCATGAAAAAGGCGGCGACGGCGGCAATCGCGGCGCCGACCAGCGCGCTCGCCCAGCCCCAGCCCAGCCCGGCGATCAGCAGCGGCAGGGCGGCCATGTAGAACAGCACCATCGACAGCGCCGTTCCCGCCGCGACGGTTCCGTAGAGAAGGGCTGCCGCAAGTCCGGCGGCAATGCCGATTGCAATCTGGTTGACCATCTCGCCTGCTGTCCCGCTTTGTTCAAGCGGTTAGAGACGCCAGGGGGCGGCATGTCGCCGCCACCGGCGCCCCAACCTGGATGTGGGCCGCGCCGCCCCTGGCCGGGACGGAGCGGAACGTCAGTCTTCAGCCAAGACTAGCTGATAAGATAAGGCAAAAGCCCGAGAAAGCGCGCCCGCTTGATCGCCTTGGCCAGTTCGCGCTGCTTCTTGGCCGAAACGGCGGTGATGCGGCTCGGCACGATCTTGCCGCGCTCGGACATATAGCGCTGCAACAGCTTGATATCCTTGTAGTCGATCGCCGGCGCATTGGGGCCGGAGAACGGGCAGGTCTTGCGGCGGCGGAAAAACGGCCGGCGCACCGGCATCTGGGAAACATCAACCATCGATCAGCCCTCCTGCCTGCTGAAGTCGCGCCCCGGGCGCTCACCGCTGCGCGGCGGACGCCGGTCCCGGTCGCCCCCCCGGTCGCCCCCCCGGTCGCCCCCCCGGTCGCCCCTGTCGCCCCGGTCGCGGTCGCCATCGCGGCGCGGACCACGGCGGTCGTCGCGGCTGTCGCGGCGCATCATCGCCGAGGGGCCTTCCTCGTGGGCCTCCACCCGCAGGGTGAGGAAGCGCATGACGTCTTCATTGAGGCTCATCTGACGCTCCATTTCCGCTACCGCGGCATGGGGCGCGTCGATATTCATCAGCGTGAAATGGGCCTTGCGGCTCTTTTTCATGCGATAGGTAAGAGGGCGCAGCCCCCAATATTCGCTCTTGCCGACCGTGCCGCCGTTTTCGGTGACCAGGGCCTTGTAGGTTTCGGCAAGCTGCTCTGCCTGCTGCGCCGAGAGATCGGCGCGCGCAAGAAACACATGCTCGTAAAGCGGCATGAACCAGCCTTTCCTTCTGTGTCCGGCGCAAAGCCCCTTTTCAAGCCCGCCATGTTTGCGGAAAGGCTGAAGAGGTACTTAAAAGAGCGAAGACACCGGGAGCCGGATCGGCCAAGACCTGCTGGCCGCACCCTGCTGGCACAGCCAGCCCCCCGTTCAGCCTTCGGCCGGAACGGTTTCAACAGCGCCCCTATACACGGCCAGGGGCGGTTGGCGCAAGTGCGCACTTGCCTGCTTTCATGCGCCGATCTTGACATCGCGCCCCGTTCGGTCTTTTTGCCCAGCCGGGGCAGGGAACCGGATCAGGCTCCCGGCCGGCAAGTCAGGACCTTAGCTATTCAGGGGCACCCAATGGCAATAGCCTTTACATTTCCCGGCCAGGGCTCGCAGCAGATCGGCATGGGCAAGGAACTGGCGGAGGCTTTCCCGCAAGCCCGCGCCGTCTTTGAGGAGATCGACGAGGCGCTGGGCCAGTCGCTCAGCAAGCTGATGTGGCAGGGCGAGGAGGCCGAACTGACCCTGACCGCCAATGCCCAGCCGGCCTTGATGGCGGTCAGCATGGCAGTGATGAAGGTGCTGGAAGCGAAAGGCGTCGATCTGGCTAAAACGGTGAAATTCGTCGCCGGCCATTCGCTGGGCGAATATTCCGCCCTTGCCGCCGCCGGTGCGATCTCGATTTCCGATACCGCCAGGCTGCTGCGCATTCGCGGCGACGCCATGCAGAAGGCGGTTCCGGTGGGTGAGGGCGCCATGGCCGCTCTGCTCGGGCTCGACTTCGATGATGCCGCCGAGGTCGCCGCCGCCGCCGCGCAAGGGCAGGTGTGCCAGGCGGCCAATGACAACGCCCCCGGCCAGGTCGTGGTATCCGGCGCCAGGGAGGCGGTCGAGCGCGCCATAGAACTGGCCCAGGGCAAGGGCGCCCGGCGTGCCATGCTGCTGCCGGTCAGCGCCCCGTTCCATTGCGCCCTGATGGCGCCCGCCGCCGAGGCCATGCGCGCGGCGCTGGCGACGACACGGATCAATGCGCCGGCCGTGCCGCTGGTTGCCAATGTCGTGGCGGCGCCGATTTCGGACCCCGGCGAGATCCGCAGCCGCCTCGTCGAGCAGGTCACCGGCACCGTGCGCTGGCGCGAAAGCGTGGCGGCGATGGCGGGCGCGGGCGTCACCAGGCTTTACGAACTGGGCGCCGGCAAGGTACTCACCGGACTGGCCAAGCGTATCGACCGTTCGCTTGAGGGCCAGGCGATTGGCGCCCCCGGCGATATCGAGGCCGTGATCGGCGATCTGACCTGAAGACGGCGCATACTGGAACGGCGCAAACTGGATTTGATCCGCAACACCGGCGGCAAGAGGGAACGAAAATGTTTCGACTGGATGGCAAATGCGCCCTGGTGACCGGCGCCACGGGCGGGATTGGCGGCGCCATAGCGCGCGCCCTTCATGCGCGCGGCGCGACCGTCGCGCTATCGGGCACCAGGGAAGAAGTGTTGCGCGAGCTGGCCGGCGAACTCGGCGAGCGCGCCCATGTCCTGGCCTGCAACCTTTCCGATACGGCGGCTGTGGATGCCCTGCCGGGGCGCGCCGAGGAGGCGATGGGCGCCATCGACATCCTGGTCAACAATGCCGGCATCACCCGCGACGGGCTGTTCCTGCGCATGAGCGACAATGACTGGCAGCAGGTGCTGGACGTCAATCTGACCGCCGGGTTCCGCCTCATTCGCGGCGCCTTGCGCGGCATGATGCAGCGCCGCTATGGGCGCATCATCGGCATTACCTCGATCGTCGGCGTCACCGGCAATGCCGGCCAGGGCAATTACGCCGCCGCCAAGGCCGGCATGATCGGCATGACCAAGGCCCTGGCCCAGGAAGTGGCGAGCCGGAACGTCACCGCCAATTGCGTCGCCCCCGGTTTTATCGCCACGGCCATGACCGATGCGCTCAACGAAAAGCAGCATGCGGCGATTCTCGCCAATGTGCCGGCGCGCCGCCTCGGTTCCGGCGAGGACATCGCCGCCGCGGTGGTCTATCTCGCCAGCAACGAGGCCGCCTACGTCACTGGCCAGACCCTTCACGTCAATGGCGGCATGGCAATGATCTGAGCGGCAATCTGGGCGCCGCCGGGTTTGCGGCCGCGGATTTGGCGGCCGCCGGGTGCGGCCGCGGCGGGATCGGTCGATTTTGTCCACAATCGAAAGCGATCATCG
>JAGRLG010000037.1 GCA_020441905.1 Rhodobiaceae bacterium
CCGGCTACCAGGCCAGGACCTTTGGTGAAATCGCCGCTGGCGAGACGCCGCGCGAGAAAACCGTGCTGCTGCGCCACGATGTCGATATCAGCATGGATTACGCGCGCGAAATGGCGCGGCTGGAAAACGCGCTCGGCATGCGCGCCACCTATTTCCTGATGCTGCGTTCGCCGCTCTACAACCTCTGTAGCCGTCAAGGCATGGCGGCTTTGCGGGACATCAGCGACTTCGGCCATGAGGTTGCGCTGCATTTCGATGCCGAATTCGCCGCAGGGTCAGGGAACAACATCGCGCAGCAACTGGGATTCGAGCTTGAAACGCTGGGTCGCCTGGCGGGCACCCGGATAAATGCTTTTTCCTTCCACCAGCCGACCCAGGAAGCCATCGCCCTGCGCCTGGCGCCCGAAGGCGTTGTCAATACCTATCACGGCGAGCACATGGCGGGGTTCGAATATCTCTCCGATTCAAACCGCGACTGGCGCAAGGATCCTGTGGAAACAATCCATGGCGGCCATGCCGGCCTGCAAATTCTGCTGCATCCGATCTGGTGGATGGCGCAAGGCGCGACAACCGAGGATTGCTGGGATCTGGCGATCGAACGCAACTTCCAGAGCGCGCAGCGGCAAATCCTTGAAACCGAGCGTGCCTATGGCCCGGCGCGGGAACTGGTGGTGCGGCGCCGGGACGGCGGCAATGCCGGCGGGACGGAGTAGCTTGCGGTGCAGCGCATCTTCCTGTTCGGCGACAATCGCGGCATTCCCGAATTGCTGGCGCGCATCGACACAGGCCGCATCGCGGCCCTTGTCGCCTCCGCCATCCGCCCGGCCTATCATGAGATGTTGCGCCGGTTGGCGGCGGATCACGGCGTGCCGCTGTTGATCCAGCCGCGCTTTTCCGATGCCGGGGCCTACCGGGAATTCGCCGCCGCGGCGGCGGCGCTGAAGCCCGATGGCCTTATCTGCCATTCCTATGCCATGCTGCTGCGCGGCGACATTCTGGCCCTGGTCGAGGGGCGTGCCTTCAATGTCCATTTCTCCCTGCTGCCGCGTCACCGCGGCCCCAACCCGGTGCAGTGGGCACTCATCCACGGCGATGCCCGCGCCGGCGTCAGCCTGCATGTGATGGGCGAGGATTTCGACAATGGCGCCATCGTCGCCCAGCAAAGCCTGGAAATCGGCGAGGACGACACCTGGAGCAGTCTGCTGGACCGGCTGCACGTGCTCAGCAACCGGCTGCTCGACGAAGCATTGCCGGATCTTCTCGCCGGGCGCTGGGCGGCCCGGCCCCAGGATGAGGCGGCGGCGCTCACCAATGCGCGTATCACGCCGGACAGCCTGCCGATCCGCTTTTCGGCCATGAGCGACCGCCAGGTCTTCAACCTGATCCGTGCCCAGGTGGCGCCGCTGGCTGGCGCCTACCTCGACACCGCCGAAGGACCGGTGCGCTTCACCAGTTTCGTTCCGCTCTCCCAGGTTAGCGAAATCAGAAGGCGTTATGAGAACTAGACTTGTGAGTTTTGCCATACGCTTGCGGCCCCGCCACCGTCTGGGCCGGCTGAACTCGATGCTTGGATTGGCGGTCGGCCACCTGCGGGGCATTCGCCAATCGCGCGTCCTGGTTGCCAGGCTGAACCGGGACCTGCCCAGGCCCGCCGACCAATCCGGCCTGCTTTCGCTTTCCGAGGCCGACCGGCGCGCGGAAGGCCTGCGGGCCTGCATTCGCGGCGCGGCGGGCCTCAGTGCCCGTCTTCGCGGCGACGAGACGGTCCGGGAGCTGTGGCCCGAGGTGGTTTTCCTGCGCCGCCATGCCGGCATCCTGAAGCCGTATTTCGAGGCTCTGCGCGCGCGCCGGGTGCTCTATTCGGGGCAGTGCTACTACAACCACTGGTATCTCTCGCGCGGCCTGCGCGATCTTGGCTGGCGCGCCGATGTGCTGAACTGGGATCCCAGTCCGGCATCACAAATCTTCTATCACGGCGAGGATGTGCATTTCGACGGCGGTTCGCCCTACAATCTGGCGCGCGACCTGCGGTTCTATCTCGACGCGCTCTACCGCTATGACGTGGTGCATTTCGCCAATGCCCACAATATCGGTTTTGGCGCGCCCCTGCGGTCCCTGTTCGAGTTGAGGCTTGGGCGGCACGCCGAAATCCTTCTTTTGCGCCAATTGGGCAAGAAGACCGGCTACACCAATAACGGGTGCCTGGACGGCGTGCTGCAAAGCTCCTTCGCCAAGTGGGGGCCTCAGTCCGTTTGCGCCAGCTGCCGCTGGAACGACGTGCCCGAGGTGTGCAGCGACTGGCGCAACCGCGCCTGGGGCGAGTTCCGCAACTCGGTAACCGATTACCAGTGCCTGCTGGGCGGCAACCGCGCCGACTTCAATCTTGCGCCGACGGTGCATGAGTCGCCCGAAGCCTATTGCATCGACAAGGATATCTGGGACCCGGGCCTGGAGATCCCGGAGCGGCTGCGCCTCGCGCCGGCCCCGGAGGGAACCATCCGCCTCTATCATGGCGTCGGCAACAAGGAAGGCCGAACCCGCGACGACGGCACCAACATCAAGTCCACCCATATCTATCTGCCGCTGATCGAAAAGTTGCGGGCCGAGGGCCATCGCCTCGATCTGCTCTCGCCGACGGACATTCCCAATGTGGATGTGCGGTTCCTCCAGATGCAGGCCGACATCTTCCTGGAAATGCTGACCTTCGGCTGGTTTGGCGCCAATGCCCGCGAGGCGATGATGCTGGGCAAGCCGGTGATCTGCTACCTGCGGCCGGAATGGCTGGATTCGCTGCGCGCCGAAATTCCCGGCTATGCCGATGAGCTGCCGATCGTCAGTGCGACGCCGGACACGGTGGAAGCCGTGCTGCGCGACCTGATCGCCAGTCCGGAAAGACGCCGCGAGATTGGCAGGAAGTCGCGCGAATTCGCCATCAAATGGCATTCGAAGGACGTCGCGGCGCGGCGCTTCGACACGATTTACAGCGAACTTCTGCGCGGCAATCCGCTGCTGGTGGAACACTATGTCTGAGCGCATCGTCGCCATCCACCAACCGAATTTCTTCCCCTGGCTCGGCTATTTCGCCAAGATCGCGAAGGCGGATGTCTTTGTTTTTCTCGACGATGCCCAGTTTCCAAAAAAGGGAGGAACCTGGGTCAACCGGGTCAAGATCTTCGAAAACGGCGCCGGGCGCTGGCTCACCGCGCCGATCGACCGCGCCTATTCGGGAACGCGCGCGATCAGCGAAATGCGCTTCGCGGGCGGGCAGAACTGGCGCGAGAAAACGACAAGGGCGCTGGCGTCGGCTTATGGCCGGGCCGCGCATTTCGAAACGGTGATGCCGCTGCTCGAGCCTCTGATCCTGGATGGGGACGACAGCATCGCCGAATACAATATCCGCGCCGTGCGCGCCCTGGCGCAGATGCTCGGCCTGAGGGGCACCGAATTCGTGCGCAGTTCGCAGATCGGCGGCACGCGCGCCGGCACCGAAAGGCTGATCGACATCACCCGCGCGGTGGACGGCGCCATCTATCTGTGCGGAAACGGGGCCGGCGGCTATCAGGAGGACGCGCTTTTCGCCGAAGCCGGGCTGGGACTGCGCTACAACGGTTTCGTCTGCGATGCCTATCCGCAGCCGGGTGGCGGAGATTTCGTCGCCGGCCTTTCGGTGATCGACGCGATGCTCAATACCGGCATTGACGGCGTGCGCAAGCTTCTGGATATCGGCTAGCCGGCGATGTGGCCAGAACTCAACCGCCTCGCCAGGGGATCGTTGATCTACGGCATCGGCAGCGTGTTTCAGCGCTTTCTGGGCCTGCTCCTGCTGCCTTTCTTCACCCGCGTGCTCAGCCCGCAGGAATACGGCGTGATGGCCTTGCTCGGCCTGGTGACGGTGGCTGTTGTCGGCCTTTTCAATCTCGGTACCGGCAGTTCGATGGGGGTGCTGTATTTCGAGCGCGAAGATATCGGCGACAGGCACAAGGTCATCTGGTCGACGGCGCTGTTGCTGGCGGCCAACTGCACCGTTCTGGTCGCCCTTCTGATGATTGCCGCGCCATATGTCTGCCTTGCCATATTTCAGAGCGCGGAGCACGCCAACCTGCTCAGGATTTCCCTGGTTTCCACGGCAATGACAGTCGTTATCGAGCCGTTTTACGCTCATCTGCGATATCAGGAGAAGGCGATAAAATTCGTCATCCTGACAGTCATCGGGGCGGTGTTCGGCGCGTCGGTCAGCGTCGTGTTCGTCATTGTCCTGGGATGGGGAGTGGCGGGGCTTTTGCTGGCGGGGCTGCTGGGCCAGGTGCTGACCGCGATCATGGTCGCGGCAAGCGTTGCGCGGCATCTTGAACCAGGTATCGACAAATCGCTGTTTCTGCCCCTGGTGCGGATCGGTTTTCCGTCGATATTCGGCCTGTTTGCCTTCCTGGTCATCGACTATATGGACCGCCAGATGCTGCAGCGGATGATCGATCTCGATGCCGTCGGCGTCTATTCGGTGGGCTACAATCTGGCGCTGGTCATGTTGATCGCCGTATCCGCATTCGGCATGGCCTGGCCGCCCTTCTTCATCTCCTTCATCAAACGCCAGGACGAGGCGAAGGAGTTATTCGCTAAGATCCTGAGCTATTACCTGATCGTTTTCGGCATGCTGACCGCCCTGTTCTTCGTCGCCGCGAGGCCGCTGGTCGCCATCCTTGCCCCCGAATTCGCCGCCGCCGCCCAAATCATCGGTCTTGTGGCGGCGGCCTATATGCTCAAGGGGGTGTATCTCATTCTTCTGCCCGGCGTGGTCTTCGCCAAGAAACTCCATTGGCAATCCGCGGTGGAATGGGCGGCGGCGCTGGCCAATATCGGGCTTAACCTGCTGCTGATCCCCCGACTGGGCATTGTCGGAGCCGCGGCGGCGACCCTCGCCAGCTATGGCTTGATGACGATTCTGGCCTGGGCGGTCGCGCGGCGCTATCTGGCTGTTCGCTATGACTGGCGGCGGATTGTCGTTGCCGGCGGCGGCCTGGTTGCGGCCTGCGCCTGGATATCCTGGGCCTCGGCGCATCTGTCCTTGGCCGGCCTTGCGATCCATTCGCTGCTGGCCCTTTGCGCGTTGTTCCTCGTCTTCGGTTTCATGGTCCTGGACAGCGGCGAGCGCGGCGCGCTCGCCGCCCGGGCGGCGCAAGCGTTTCAACGATCATGACCGGGCGAAAACGGGTCCTGTTCGCCGATGCCGCCGGATTGCGGCAATGGTGCTCCCATCCCCGTCCGGACAATTGATTTCCAGTGCAATAACGAGCGTCCGAATCATCGTATATTGGCCACACCAGGCTGGAAATATGCGGAAATAGATGTTCTGGGCACTATTGTTTCTACTAATGTTCTGATGTGAAATAAAAGATCGAGAGAGCTGAAATTACTTATAAATTAGACAAGTCGGAATCTCTTGGTGTGCGTAACGTTCTTGTTCTGCATAATGCTTTAGCTTGCCATATTGGCACGGTTGCCGATCATCTCGATGCGTTCAGGTTGTATAGCAGGAACGACGTTTATATCTGCGACGCTTTTTCATTCTCGAAGCGAGATGTAGACCTTGAGCGTTTCGATGTCGTCGTCCTGCACTATGCTCTGGTCATTTCGTCGGATCGCGATATTCAGGCGGACCTGGCGGCGAAACTGCGGGCATATCGCGGCTACAAAGTCTTGTTTATCCAGGACGAATACCGCTGGGTGGACCGCACCGTTGCCGCCATGGCCGATCTGGGTATCGACGTGGTCTACACGGTGATCAACGAAGAAGCCGTCGATCAAGTCTACCATCACCCGCAGATCGCTCATGTGCGCCGCAAGGTGACGCTGACCGGATTTGTGCCCGAGGAGCTGACGGGCCGGACGGTGCCCGATTATCAGGCCCGCCCGATAGATGTCGGCTATCGGGCGCGGCGGGTTCCGGCCTGGCTCGGCCGGTTCGCCCAGGAAAAGTGGCTGATCGGGCAGCGCTTCAAGGAAGATGGCAAGAGCTACGGCCTGAAATGCGATATCGAGCACCGCGAGAACCAGCGCCTTTATGGCGAGAAGTGGATCACCTTTGTCAGCAATTGCAAGGCGATGCTGGGCACGGAAAGCGGCGCCAGTTTCATCGATTTCAGCGGCACCGTGCAGCCGCAGGTCGAAGCGTTCGAGCACAAATACCCCCACGCCTCGTTTGAGGAAATCAGCGGGCGGTTTCTCGATGGCGACGGCCAGACGGTCATCCATGTCATATCCCCGCGCTGTTTCGAAGCCGCGGCGCTGCGTACATTGATGATCCTTTATCCCGGCAGCTACTCGGGAGCGCTGGAACCCTGGCGCCATTATGTGCCGCTGGCGCGCGACCACAGCAACATGGACGAGGTCGTCGCCACCCTGAAGGATCCCGACAAGGCGAGCGCGATCATCGACAATGCCTATCGCGAGGTGGCGCTGAACAAGCGCTGGAGCTTCCGCGCCATGGTCGAAGAGTTCGACCGCGATATCGAGGAGCATGCCGGTCCGCCGCGACGGGACGGTCCCAGCGGCGCAAAGGGCGCCGCCGGTGCGGCGCCGGCGGTCTACGGGCCGCAACTGCGGGAGATCGAGCGCAAAGTGGACCGCTATTTCCGTTACCGGCGGCGCAATGTGCTGATGGCCAAGCGGGCCGCCTATGATGCGGTTCACTGGCTGATCAAGAACGCGGTGCCAAGCAAATATCAGGAACTGGTCATCGGCCGGATCAGATCGATTGTGCGCCGGGCCAGTCTATCCTAATAAATCGGCCCAGAAATCGGTCCAGAAATCGGTGCAGACAGGAAACCCCGCGCCGGGCGGAGCCGGATGCTACCATCATGGTTCGCGTCAACCATTAAACGATTTACAGCAACGGCGCGGCGGCTCACCGGCAGCGGCGCGGCGTTTCCCGACCAGGAATTCTGTCAAATGACGAAAGCACGCAATATTGGCGACGACACCGCGACATCGGCGCCGGCCGGCCAGGCGCGGATCGACGAGGCCAATAGCGCATTCTGGAACGAGTTGTGCGGGTCGCAATTGGCGCGCTTTCTTGGCATTACCGATGACAGCCCGGAGAGCCTGCGCCGCTTCGACGACTGGTATATGGAGTTTTATCCCTATCTCGACACCCATATCCCCTTTCAGTCGTTTGGCGGAAAGCGGGTTCTGGAGGTCGGACTAGGTTATGGCACGGTCGCCCAGCGCATTGCCGGGCACGGCGCGATCTATTCCGGGCTCGATATTGCCGCCGGGCCGGTCGACATGGCCAACCGCCGCATTGCCGGGATCAAGGCGAAAGGCACCGCGGTCAAGGGGAGCATATTGCAGGCGCCTTTTCCCGACGCGACATTTGACTATGTCGTTGCCATAGGGTCGCTCCATCACACCGGCGCCCTGGACCGCGCGCTGGGCGAAGTGCATCGCCTGCTCAAGCCTGGCGGCGGGGCGAGTATCATGGTCTACAATGCCGCCTCCTATCGCCAGTGGGTGTTTGCCCCGGTGAAGACGTTGCGGCGGCTGATGGCCGACCCGACCGGCTATATCAGTCACAACGAGACCGACCCGCGCGTCCGCGGCGTCTATGACGTCAATGTCGAAGGCAGCAGCGCGCCGCAGACCGAATTCGTCACCCGGGCCGAACTTTCGCATCTGGCCCGCGCCTTTTCACGATGTGAGATCATCCCGGAAAATATCGGCGGTGAATTCGTTCTCAGATACCTGCCACGCAAGTTCGCGTGCCGGCTGTTCGGGCCCTATCTTGGCCTCGATCTCTATTGCCGGCTTGTGAAATAGACCGGCGGGTGGCACACGCCTCTTTGACGAGTGCCGCAAAGATGTCCAAAAGGCGGACCAAATGAAGCTGAAATCGGCAAAGAGGACCAACAGACCTTGTGCGGAATAGCGGGCATCGTTGATCTGAAGGGCGCGGAGCTGCCGCGGCTGAGGCCGAATCTCGCCGCGATGAGCCGGCTGATCGCCCATCGCGGGCCGGACGGCGCCGGCATCTGGCAGGCGGCGGGCGGGCAGGCCGGGCTTGCCCATCGCCGCCTGGCGATCATCGATCTGAGCGCGGAAGCCAGCCAGCCCATGGAAGGGGCCAATGGCACCGCCATTGCCTTCAATGGCGAAATCTACAATTTCCCGGAGCTGCGCGAGGAACTGGCCGACGGCTGGTCCTTCCGCAGCCATTCCGACACCGAATGTATTCTTGCCGGCTATGCGCGCTGGGGCCGCGATGTCGTCGGCCACCTGCGCGGCATGTTTTCATTCGCGCTGTGGGACGAGGGCAACCGCCGCCTGTTTTGCGCCCGCGACCGTTTCGGCATCAAGCCCTTCTATTACACCGTCCTCGACGGCGTGTTCTACTTCGCCTCCGAAGCCAAGGCGCTGGTGCCCTTCCTGCCCGAGATCGATACCGACGCGGGCGCGCTGGCGGAATATCTGACCTTCCAATACACCATCGGCGAGCACACCCTGTTCAAGGGTATCAAGCAGCTCCTGCCCGGCCATGCGCTGACGGTGGAAGGCGAGGCGGTCAAGGTGTGGCGCTATTGGGATGTGCGCTACGAAATCGACTACGACCACAGCCAGGCCTATTTCGAGCGCCGGCTGGAGGAACTGGTGGACGACTCGGTGCGCGTGCACCTGCGCAGCGACGTGCCGGTCGGGGCCTATGTCTCGGGGGGCATCGATTCCAGTCTGATGGGGCTTCTCGCGGCGCGCCATGACGAGAGCAACCGCAAGGCCTTCAATGGCCGCTTCACCCAGTTTCCCGGCTATGACGAAAGCGACTACGCCCGTCTCGTCACGGAAAGAATGAACGGCGAGCTGCATGTCGCCGACATCACCCATGAGGACTTCCGCGACAACATCGCCGATGTCATCTACCACCTCGATTTTCCCGTCGCGGGGCCGGGGTCCTTCCCGCAATACATGGTGTCGAAGCTGGCGGGCGATCATGTCAAGGTCGTGCTCGGGGGGCAGGGCGGCGATGAGATTTTCGGCGGATATGCGCGCTATCTGCTGGCCTATTTCGAGCAGTGCATCAAGGCGGCGATGGATGGCACATACCAGGACGGCAATTACGTCGTGACCATCGAGTCCATCGTGCCCAATCTGGGCCTGTTGCGCGAATACAAACCCCTGATGCGCGAATTCTGGCGCGAGGGCCTGTTCGGACCGCTGGACGAGCGCTATTTCCGCCTCGTCAACCGCGCCAACGACATGGAGAGCGAGATCGACTGGGGCGCCCTCGACATGGGCAGCGTGTTCGCCAACTACCAGGCGATTTTCAATAACCAGGCCAATGTGCGCAAGGAAGCGTATCTCGACTCGATGACGCATTTCGACTTCAAGTGCCTGCTGCCGGCGCTGCTCCAGGTCGAGGACCGCATGAGCATGGCCCATGGCCTGGAAAGCCGCGTTCCCTTCCTCGACCACGCCCTGGTGGAATTCGCCGCCACAGTGCCCGCCGATTTCAAGTTTTCCGGCGGGCGCATGAAGCATCTGATCAAGACCGCCTTTGCCGATGTCATTCCCGATGAAGTGCTCAACCGGCGCGACAAGATGGGCTTCCCGGTGCCGATGAAGGAATGGTTCGGCGGCGAACTGAGGGATATGACGGTCGATATCTTCAACAATCTGCGCGACCGCCACCGGCCCTATATCAATGCCGAGGCGGTGCTCGCCAATTTTGACAAGGCGGCGCGGTTCTCGCGCAAGACCTGGGGGCTGCTCAGCCTCGAATTATGGCATCAGGCATTCCACGACCGGGCGGCGCATTATCGCGGCCTGCTCGACGAGGAAGCGAAAAAGGAAATGGAAGGAGCGACGGGGTGAAGATTTTTGTGACCGGCGGTTGCGGCCAGGTGGGCTCGCACGTGGCCGAACTGGCGCTTGCGCGCGGCGACGAGGTGGTGGCGATCGACAACCTGGCCACCGGGCGCCGGCTGCACCTGCCCGAGTCCCATGACCGCCTGACCGTGGTCGAGGGCTCGATCGCCGACCAGAAGTTGATCAATCAGCTCGTCGGCGATTTCCGCCCCGATGTCATCGTCCATACCGCGGCCTCCTACAAGGACCCGGAAGACTGGTATTCCGACACCCTGACCAATTGCGTCGGGGGCGCCAATCTGGTGCGCGCGGCGCTGGCCAACAAGACCGGGCGCTTCGTCTATTTCCAGACCGCGCTGTGTTACGGCGTCAAGCCGCTGCAGAACCCGATCCGGCTCGACCATCCCAAGTTTCCGGGCAATTCCAGCTATGCCATTTCCAAGACCGCGGCGGAGGACTATCTCGAACTGTCCGGGCTCGACTATGTCACTTTCCGCCTCGCCAATGTTGTCGGGCCGCGCAATGTCTCGGGGCCGCTGCCGATCTTCTTCCAGCGCCTGTCGGAGAAAAAACGCTGCTTCGTCACCAAGGCGCGGCGCGACTTCGTCTTCGTCAAGGATCTTGCCCGCAATGTCATCAAGGCGGCCGACGGGACCGGAAACGGGGCCTATCACTTCTCGTCCGGCACCGATGTGGCGATCAAGGAGCTTTACGATTCGGTGGTCGAGGCGATGGGCATCAACGACTATCCGGAGCCGGAGATCCGCGAGCTTTCGCCGGACGATGCGCCCTCGATCCTGCTCGATCCCAGCCGCACCTTCGCCGATTTCGGCGCCATCGATTTCACCCCGTTGAAAGAGACGGTCAAAGCGGCGGTGGCCTATTACCGCGAGCATGGCGTTACCGGCGGCTTTACCCATCTGAAGATAGAGGAAAACCGGGCCTGAGGCGGCACCGGCGCGAGGGGGACTACAAGGTGCGTATGCTGATCACCGGCGGCGCCGGGTGCCTGGGGTCGAACCTGATCGACCGCTATCTGCCCCGGGGCCACGAAATCCTGGTCATCGACAATTTCGCCACCGGCAAGCGCGGCAACCTGCCGCCGGTCGCCGGACTGACGGTGGTCGAGGGATCGATTGCCGACAAGGCGCTGGTGGACAGGGCCTTTGCCGATTTCCGCCCCGAACTGGTCATCCATTCCGCCGCCGCCTACAAGGATCCGGCGGACTGGGCGGAGGATGCGGCGACCAATGTCCTCGGTACCATCCATGTCGCCCAGGCGGCGCGCGAGGCGGGCGCCGGGCGGCTGATCCATTTCCAGACCGCGCTGGCCTATGGCCGCCCCGATCAGGTGCCGATTCCCGCCGATCACCCGGCGCGGCCCTTCACCAGCTACGGCATTTCCAAGGCGGCGGGCGAGCACTACCTGGCGATGAGCGGTCTGCCGCTGATCTCGCTGCGGCTGGCCAATGTCACCGGTCCGCGCCTGGCCATCGGCCCGATTCCAACCTTCTACAAGCGGCTCAAGGCAGGGCAAGATTGCTTTTGCAGCAGTACGGTACGAGATTTCCTTGATATGGAGGATTTCTTTGCCCTGATGGATCTGGCCATTGCGCCCGAGGCTCCGGCCGGCATTTTCAATGTGTCCACCGGGGAAGGGCGCTCGATCAAGGACGTCTATGACGCGGTGGTGGCCTATCTTGGCATCGCGCCCGAAACCGAGGTGCCGGTGGTGCCGCCCGGCGCGGACGATATACCCGCAGTCGTGCTCGATCCTTCCGCGACCGAGGCGGCCTTCGGCTGGCGCGCGCAAGTCGGTTTTGAGGACACCATTTCGCGGATGCTGGCCTGGTATGACGCCCATGGCGTCACCGATGTCTACAGCCACCTTGCCGCGCCGCCGGCAAAGGAACAGGGGGCGTGACGATGGCGCCGAAATCGCCGGATCCGCTTTCGACCGAGACCGAGACTATCCGGAAATTCTGGGATGCCAATCCGGTGGCGGCCGAAGGCATCGAGTACGAGCCGGGCACGCCGGAGTTCTTCGCCAGATTCGACGCCGTGCGCGAGGCGGAGGATTGCGAGCCTTACGAGTACTCCAACCAGGTTCATGGATATGACTCCGCGGCCGGCAAGAGAGTGCTCGATGTGGGATGCGGCAATGGCTACGTCCTGGATCGATATGCGCGCCAGGGCGCGGAGGTCTGCGGCGTCGACCTGACGGCACGCGCCGTGGAACTTTCGCGCAAGCGCTTTGAGATCGCGGGTCTAAAGGGATCCTTCCAGCAGATTGACGGCGTACATCTTCCCTTCCCGGATCGCCATTTCGATATTGTCTGCTCGATGGGCGTGCTCCATCACATTCCGGACCCGCGTCCGACAATCGACGAGATCTTCCGTGTGCTGAAGCCGGGCGGCGAGGTCATCCTGATGCTGTATTACCGCTACAGCTACAAATATATGATCCTGTTCCGGCTAAAGCGCCTGCTGGACCCGCGATACCGCGGCAAGTCGCAGCAACAGGCCCTGAACATGAACGACGGCGCCGACTGCCCGCTGGCAATGGTCTATTCGAAGAGCGAGGCAATCTCGCTCCTGCGCGCCTTTGAAAAGCATCAAACGCGCCTGAACCAGCTGACATGGCGCCAGCTTTTCCTGGTCGGGCCGCTGGTGCGCGCTGCCGCGCGCTGGTTTGGCTCCCCGAGCGATACGTGGCTTGCTAGGCGGCTCGGCTGGAACCTCTATATCACCGCCAGAAAGCCCGAAGCGCAGGAGGCAAATGCATGAGCGGGCAATATACCGGCTCTCGAATTCTTATTGTCGGCGGGGCCGGGTTCGTCGGTTCGAATCTGGCTCATATGCTGCTGGGCGAAGATCCCCAACGTCTTGTCATCGTCGATAACCTGCTGTCGTCGGACATCGCCAATGTGCCGGACGATGCGCGCGTGGATTTCCGCTTCGGCCCGATCACCGACGACCGCATCCTGCATGGCCTGCCCGGCGACCTCGATTTCGTCTTTCACCTGTCCTGCTATCACGGCAACCAGTCGTCGATCGCCGATCCGCTGGCCGATCACGACAACAATACCCTGACCAGCCTCAAGCTGTTCGAGCGTCTGAAAGACATCAAGAGCCTGAAAAAGGTGGTCTATGCCGCCGCCGGCTGCGCCGTGGCGGAAAAGACCTTCGACACCGCGCAGGCGACCGATGAGGACGCGCCGGTTTCGCTCTATCACGACAGTCCCTATTCGATCTCCAAGCTGATCGGCGAACTTTACGGCAATTATTACTGGATGCGGCACGGCCTGCCGCTGGTCAAGGCACGGTTCCAGAACGTCTACGGGCCGCGCGAGGTGCTCGGCGCCGGGCGCTGGCGCGGCACGCCGCACACGGTGTGGCGCAATGTGACGCCGACCTTCATCTGGAAGTCGCTCAATGGCGAGGCGCTGCCGCTCGACAATGGCGGCAATGCCAGCCGCGATTTTATCTTCGTCGAGGACATGGCGCGCGGGCTGATGTGCGCGGGCGCGCGCGGCGAGCCGGGGGAAGTCTACAACCTCGCCTCGGGCGTCGAGACGACGATCCGCGAGCTTGCCGAGATCATCAATGCGGAAACCGGCAATACCACGCCGGTGGATCTGCGCCCGGCGCGCGACTGGGACCGCTCGGGCAAGCGTTTCGGTTCGACCGAAAAGTCGCGCGAGAAAATCGGCTTTGCGGCGCAGGTGCCGGTGCGTGAGGGCATCGCCCGCACCGTGGCCTGGACCCGCGACAACCGCGACCTGATCGAGCGCTGCATCCGCCAGCATGACCGCTTCATGGCGGCGAGCTAGGCCAAGGGGCGTTGCGGCAAATGCTCAATCTCGTCACCGTGATTGGCGCGCGCCCGCAATTCGTCAAGGCGGCGGCAATCAGCCGGGCCGTCGCGCGCCATGACGGCATCGGCGAGGTCATGCTGCATACCGGGCAGCATTTCGACGCCAATATGTCGGATATCTTTTTCGAGGAACTGGGAATTCCGGCGCCCGACCATCACCTCGGCATTGGCGGCGGGCGCCATGGCGAGATGACCGGGCGCATGCTCGGCGCCATCGAGGCGGTATTGATCGAGGAAAAGCCGGACTGGGTCCTGGTCTATGGCGATACCAATTCGACACTGGCCGGGGCGCTGGCGGCGGCAAAACTGCATATCCCGGTTGCCCATGTCGAAGCCGGATTGCGCTCCTTCAACCGGCGCATGCCCGAAGAGATCAACCGCGTGCTGACCGACCATGTCAGCGCCCGGCTCTATTGTCCCACCGCCGCCGCGGTGAAGAACCTGGCCGATGAGGGTGTTCGCGACGGTGTCTTTCATGTCGGCGATGTCATGTATGACGCGGTGCTGGATGCGCGCGAGCGGGCGCGGGAAAGCTCGGACATCCTGCGGCGCCTTGGCCTCAAGGCCGGAGGCTATTCGCTGGCCACCGTTCATCGCGCCGAAAATACCGATGACGCCGCCAGCCTGCATGCGGTGATCGCCCATCTGGAAAGGGTCGCGGCGGAGCGGGCGGTGGTGCTGCCGCTGCATCCGCGCACGGCGCAGGCGGCAAGGCAGCATGGCGTTTCGCTTGCCGCGCTGACGGTGATCGATCCGGTAGGCTATCTCGACATGAGCTGCCTGCTCGATGGCTGCGTCGATGTGCATACCGATTCAGGCGGGGTGCAGAAGGAGGCCTATTTCCACGGCAAGCCCTGCGTCACCCTGCGCGGCGAAACCGAATGGGTGGAAACGGTCGAGGCGGGCTGGAACCGGCTATGGACGGTGCCCGGGTACAAGACGCCGCGCCGGCCCATCTCCGACTACGGCAAGGGCGATGCCGCCGAACTCATCATCGCCAATTTGCTCGGGGCGGGCGCGTGAGCAAGGGGCCTTCCGTCCTGCGCACGCTTGTCGTCAGCGCCGAATACACCGACCGCCTGAGCTATTACGACGACTGGAAGGCGGCGTTCATGGCCTCGCCGGACTTCGATGTCGTATCCTTCAATATCGCCGCCGGCGATGCCGCCCGGCGGCTGCGCGCGGCGCTAAGGGACGTCGATGCGGTTGTCCTGCTGCATTCGACCAATGGCGACACCACCCGCTATCTTGAGCCTGTCGCGCCCGTGCTGGCGGAGCGCAATTGCCCGCTGCTGACCTTTGTCGGCAATGAGGTCAATTTGCCCGGGTCGCCGATCGGTGCCAAGCGCGCGGTCTTTGCCACCATTCGACCCGACTACATTGCCACCCAGCTGCTGCGCGAAAGCGGCGACTATCTCTTTGGCGACCTTGCCGGCCGCGGAGTGGCGGCGCTGCCCCACGGGCTCAACCCCGACGTCTTCCGGCCGCAAAAACCTCAGTCCCGGCGCAGCCGCGATATCGGGGTGCGCGCGGTCAAATATCTGCCCCATCTTGGCGACAATGACCGCAACCGGGTGCACGACTTTTTTGCCCGCCATGATTTTGCGCCCGATCTGACGGTCGACATTTCGACCCAGCGCTTCAACCGCGACGGCTGGGCCGCCTTTCTCAATGATTGCCGCGGCACGGTTTCCACCGAGGCCGGCTCCTGGTTCATCGAGCGCGACGATGCCACCATGGAAGCGATCCGCGCCTGGACGGCGCGGCAGGGAAGCGGAAAGAGGATCGTCATCGCCAATGACAGCCCGCTGCGCCTTGTCGGGCACAAACTGCCCTTCTGGCTGCGCCGCTGGCTGCGCAAGGCGCTCAGCCGCGGTCCGCTGCGCCATGAATCGACCGTCACCGAAGACCTGCGCTTCGACGAGATTCATGAGAGATTTTTTGCCGGGCGCCCGATTCCCGCCCATCACGGCAAATGCATCTCCTCGCGCCATTTCGATGCCATCGGCACCGGCACCTGCCAGATCCTGCTGGAAGGGCGCTACAATGACATCCTGGTTCCCGACATTCATTACATCCGCCTGGCGTCCGACTTTTCAAATATCGGCGAGGTCATGGCGGCGTTTCGCGACGAGGCGCGGCGCGTTGAGATCGCGGAGGCGGCGCGCGCCCATGTGATGGAAGGACATACCTATGCCCATCGCGTGCAGGCGGTTTACGGCCTTCTGGGCGGGATGCAGCCCTGATGTACGGATCCGGTCCATGTGCGGCATAGCTGGATTTCTCGGCCCCGCCGGGGCGGGCGGCGAACTGGAGGCGCTGGCCGGCGCCATGGCCGGCAGCCTTGCCCATCGCGGGCCGGACGACGCGGGAAGCTGGGCCGACGGAGAGGCCGGCATCGGACTTGGCCATCGCCGCCTTTCGATTATCGACCTGTCTGCGGCCGGCCACCAACCGATGGTTTCGGCAAATGGCCGCTACGTGCTGGCCTATAACGGCGAGGTCTACAACGCCGCTGAACTGCGCAGGGATCTGGAAAGGGCCGGGACGTCCTTTCGCGGGTCGTCGGACACCGAGGCGATGCTGGAAGGCATTGCCCGCTGGGGCTTGAGGGCAACGCTGAAGCGCCTGATCGGCATGTTCGCCTTCGCGCTGTGGGATAGCAGGGAGCGCGAGTTGACGCTGGTGCGCGACCGGCTCGGCATCAAGCCGCTCTATTGGGGGCGTTTCGGCGATACCTTTCTTTTCGGCTCCGAACTGTCGGCGCTGAAACGCCACCCCGGTTTTTCGCCCCAAATCGACCGCGACGCCCTCGCCAGCTTCCTGCGCTTCAACTACGTTCCGGCGCCGCAGAGCATTTTTTGCGGCGTGCACAAGCTGCGCCCCGGCCATCTGCTCACCGTGAGGGCCGGGCAAGAGCCAAAGATCGAGGCCTGGTGGACGCTGCAAGAGGCGCGCGAGAGCGGCCGGGCCAAGCCTTTTGCCGGCAGCGACGACGAGGCGGTCAATGCGCTTGAAGCTCTGCTCGGCGACGCGGTGGAAAAGCGCATGATCGCCGATGTGCCACTCGGCGCCTTTCTGTCCGGCGGCATCGACTCGTCCACCGTCACCGCGCTGATGCAGGCGCGCTCGAAACGTCCGGTGAAGAGCTTTTCCATCGGCTTTGACGAGGCCGGCTACAACGAGGCAGTGCACGCCAAGGCCGTGGCGCGGCATCTCAAGACCGAGCACACCGAGCTTTATGTCAGCGCGCAGGAGGCGAGGGCGGTCATTCCCGGCCTGCCCAAAATTTACGACGAGCCCTTCGCCGACGCCTCGCAGATCCCGACCTTCCTGGTTTCGCGCATGACGCGCGAGCATGTCACGGTGGCCCTGTCCGGCGATGGCGGCGACGAGTTGTTCGGCGGCTATAACCGCTATTTCCAGGCGCCGGACATTCTCGCCCGAACCGCCAGGATCCCGCGCCCGCTGGCCCGCGCCGCCGCCGCGGCGATTGCCTGCGTGCCGCCGGACCGCTGGTCGCGGGTGCTGTCCGGCGTGCCGCGCCTTGGCGCCATTCCCATGCTGGGCGAAAAGCTGCACAAGATCGCCGCCATACTGGGGCAGGATCCGCCGGGCGCTTTCCGCGCCCTGGTCAGCCAATGGGACGATCCGGAGGCGCTGGTCATTGGGGGGCGGGAGCGGGTCGATGCCGTGTGGCGCGAGGCGGCGGGCGATCTCGCCGGCTTTGCCGCGCGCATGCAGTTCGTCGACACGCTGACCTATCTGCCAGACGACATTCTGGCCAAGGTCGACCGCGCCTCGATGGCGGTTTCGCTGGAGGCGCGGGTGCCGCTTATCGATCACCGCGTGGTGGAATTCGCCTGGTCGCTGCCGCAGCATCTCAAGACAAGAGGCAGCGAAGGCAAATGGATCCTGCGCCAGGTGCTGTACAAACACGTGCCGCGCGACCTTGTCGAACGGCCGAAAATGGGCTTCGGCGTTCCCATCGACAGCTGGCTGCGCGGTCCGTTGCGTAGCTGGGCCGAGGACCTCCTGAGCGAAGAGCGCCTGAAGCGGCAGGGCTTCCTCAATCCGGCGCCGGTGCGCCAGCGCTGGGCCGAGCATCTGTCGGGCAGGCGCAACTGGCAGTATTCGCTGTGGGGGGTCCTGATGTTCAATGCCTGGGCCGATATCGGCTAGCGCGCCGTGCCGAGGGCGCAACTGACCAGAATGGAGTGGAACGCGGCCTCGCCATTGTCGGACTTGCCATAGCCGACGGAGGTCGGAACGGCGAGCATGGGCTTTGCCGTCAGCCCCTAGAGCACCGAGGCAAGGCCGGCACGACAATCTTCCTGGTGGAGCAGAACGCCTATGCCGCGCTGGGCATCGCCGATCGCGGCTATGTGCTGGAAACCGGATCGGTGGTGCTCTCCGACACCGGCAAGGCGCTGCTGAACGACCAGAAGGTCAAGGAAGCCTATCTGGGGCTGTAGACCAGGCGCGCATCTGGGTGCCGGCGCGCATCCGGAATGATGCTGGCGGCCTTGTTTTTTTGCGGCGCCGGGCGACAATCCCCCCAAAGCTGGAGCAAAGCGCATCAAGGTCCGCCGGACTTTTGCGCGACGCCGGCATGGAGGGAAAATGCGAGCCGCGAGACGCCTGCCGCATGTCCATGAAACGGTTGTACACATGCTGGCCGCGGCGGCGGAAAGGTCGCCGCAAGGCGAGGCGCTGGTCTGCGACGAGGAGCGGCTGACCTACGAGCAGTATCTGCGCTGCGTTGCCGGTTTTTCCCATGAGCTGGCCGGCCTCGGCGCCAGGGGCAAATTCGTCGCCGTGATCTGCGGCAATTCCAACGACATGGCCATCGCCATGTTTGGCATCCATGCCGCTGGAGCCATCGCGGTGCCGATCAATCCGGTCTATTCGGCGCGCGAGCTGGCATTCCTTCTCGCCGACTGCCGGCCGATGGCGGTGATCTGCGATAGCGGGATGGCGGCAAGGGTGGAGCCGCTGGCCAGGGAACAGGGTATTGCCCATCTGATCCGCATTGGCGGCGGCGAGGGCAGGCGGCTTACCGCCTGGCGCGACGATGCCGGCGCGCGGCTGCCCGCCGAACTGCCGGGGCGCGAGGACATTGCCAGCCTGCAATATACCGGCGGCACCACCGGCAGCCCCAAGGGCGCCATTATCCGCCACGGCCCGCTTTCGATAAATATCTCGCAGCGCGAGGCGCTGCTGCCGACACGGCCGGGCAATGAAACGGTGCTCTGCGTGATGCCGCTGTTTCACGTCTTCGCCTCGGCGATGTGCCTGCACCTGACCGCCTATTGCCGCGGCCGCATGGTGATCCTGCGCCGCTACCACCCGGATCTCGTTTTCGACGCGCTGGAGCAGGAGAAGGTCACGCGCCTTCCCGCCGGCCCCACCGTCTTTATCGGCCTGATGTCCCATCCGCGCATGGCTACGACGGATTTCTCGTCGCTGGCCTGCGCCTATTCCGGCTCGGCGCCGCTGCCCGGCGAAACCCTGAAACAGTGGCAGCAGGCCACCGGGGCGCCGATCCTCGAGGGCTACGGCCAGAGCGAGGCCGGGCCGGTGCTGACCTACATCGCCGAGGGCGGCAGGATCGTGCCGGGTTCGGTCGGCGAGGTGGTTCCCCAAACCGAAGTCCAGATTGTGGATGTAGATAGCGGGACCAGGGTGCTGGGGCCTGGCGAGCGGGGCGAAATCCGGGCCAGGGGGCCGCAGGTCATGGCCGGCTATTACAACCGGCCGGAGGAAACGGCGGCGGCCCTGCGCGGCGGCTGGCTCTATACCGGCGATATCGGCGAATTCGACGAGGACGGCTATCTCTATATCCGCGACCGCAAGAAGGACATGGCCATTGTCGGCGGCTATAATGTCTATCCGCGCGAGATCGACGAGGTGCTCTATGGCCATCCCGATGTGCTGGAAGCGGCGGCCGTGGGCGTGCCGGATGCCTATCGCGGCGAGGTCATCCGAGCCTATGTGGTGGCCCGGCCGGGCTGCCGGCTCGAGGCCCGGGATGTGGCGGATCACTGCGCGGCCAACCTGGCCAGATACAAGCTGCCGGCGGCCATAGAGATCGTTACCGAACTGCCCAAGACAACGGTCGGCAAGATCGACAAGAAGGCACTGAGGGCGCAGGCCGGCCGCGGCGCCTAGCCGGCACCTGGCCGGCGCCTGGCCGGCGCCTGGCCGGAGCCTGGCCTGTGCCTGGCGCGTGCCTGGCGCGTGCCTGGTAACGGCTGGCAAGCGGCCTTGGGGCGGCCTTGGACGACTTTCGGGCGGCTTTCGGGCGGCGCTTTCAGGCGGCAAGCGGGCGGCCATCAGGCGCCGAGCGGGCGCCGAAGTCGGCGGCCAGCAGGCGGCAAGCCAGCGCCTAGCGCGCGCCCAGTGGGTGGCTTGCGGGCGGATAACACCGGTATCGCCACCTTCCCCCCTGTCCCCCCACGTTTTTCATGGCTTTGGCAGAATTTCTCTCCCGGCTTTGGCTGATTTTCAGCCATGGCGCATGGCGGAAATATCGAACAATTTGACTAGCAATGAAAAATATCGAAAATAAAAGCCATAGATCGATAACATGGAAATTATTATACGGGTGTATTAACGGCGGCGCATGTCGGGGCTTCACGCGCATTGAGCGAATGAGGGTATCGGCGGCCGGCGAGGAAAGGCGGGGCAGGCGATCATGATCAATGCCGCAGTTGTCGGGCTTGGATGGTGGGGCGGAACGCTGGTCGAGGCGGTTCAGGGCACGAGCGACAAGATCAGGTTTGTCGCCGCGCACACCCGTTCAAGGTCGGAAAAGGATCAGGAAATAGCCAAGAAGCACGGGCTGGCGCTGGCCGCGTCTTATGAAGACTTGCTGGCCGATCCCAGGATCGACGCCGTCGTGCTGGCGACGCCGCCATCGGGGCATCGCGACCAGGTCGTGGCGGCGGCCAAGGCTGGCAAGCACGTGTTTTGCGAAAAGCCCTTCATGCTCGATGGCAAGGAGGCGCGCGAGGCGGTGGCGGCGATCGAGAAGGCCGGGCTGACCATGGGTGTCGGCTATAACCGGCGCTTTCACCCCTCGTGGCTCGACCTGAAACAGCGCATCAAGAGCGGCGAGCTTGGCACCATCCTGCATTTCGAATGCACCATGACCTTTCCCAATGCGCTGACCCAGCCGGCCACCGCCTGGCGGGCGCAGCGGCGGGAATCGCCCTGTGGCGGGTTGTTTCCCATGGGGGTGCATGCGGTGGACGGCATGATCGATCTTGCCGGGGAAATGGAAGACGTGTTTTGCCGCTCCTTCCGGCGCGTCAATCCCAATGACAATGACGATACGACCTCGATCCTGTTCCGCTTCAAGGAGGGCATGTCGGGCTATCTCGGCATCATGACGACGACGGCGCCGACCTTCCGCTTCCAGGTCTATGGCTCGGCGGGCATGGCGCTCCTGGGCGGCGTCACCCATGTCACCGGGCATTCCTCGGCGCAGCGCCGCTCGGGGCTGTTCGGCAACTACACCATCAGCCCGGTCAAGGGCGACGCGATGGAAATCGAGGTGCCGCAATTCGATGTCAACCGGGCCGAGCTGGAAGCCTTCGCGGCCGCCGCGAGCGGCGGCGAGCCTTATCCGATTTCCCATGGCGAGATGATCCACGGCGCGGCGGCGACCGCCGCGATCATCCGCTCGGCCGCTTCCGGCAAGACGGAAAAAGTGTCCTGAATACCAGCGCCGAAAGGACGGTAGCGTTATGAAACTGGGCGGAAAACTGGGCCATCTGACCTATTCGACCCTGGTGCATCCCGGCGACACCTGGGACGAGATGTGGCACAGCCTGAAAACCTATGTTCCGAAAGTGAAGGAACGTGTGGCGCCCAAGGAGCGCTTCGGCGTGTCGCTGCGCCTCTCGGCGGCATCGGCTGAACAGCTGATCAACTCACCGCGCGAGCGGGCCGAGTTGAAGGCCTTTCTCGATGCCAATGACATGTATCTTTATACCGTCAACGCCTTTCCCTATGGCCCGTTCAAGAACACCATCGTCAAGGAACAGGTTTACGAGCCGGACTGGCGCAGCGAGGAGCGCACCCAATACACCATCAATGTCGCTGAAATCCTGGCCGAGGTCGCGCCCGACGACGTGAACCCGTCGATCCAGAGCCCGCCGCTCGGCTTCAAGCCCAATGTGACGGGGCCGGAGGTGGAGCAGGCATTTGCCCGCAATATCCGCCGCGTCGCCGCCCATCTGGCGCGCCTTGAGGAGCGCACGGGCAAAACGGTCACGCTGGCGCTGGAGCCGGAACCCTATTGCTATCTGGAGACAACGGAAGAAACGATCGCCTTTTTCCAGAACCATCTGCGCACGCAAGCCTCGCTGGAGGAACTGGGGCGGGACCTGGGAACTTCGGCGCAAGGGGCGAGGGAGGTGCTGCGCCGGCATGTCGGCACCGTCTATGACATCTGCCATCAGGCGGTGGAGTTCGAAGACATCGCGAAGTCGCTGCAAAGCCTGGCCGATGCCGATGTGCCGGTGTTCAAATTGCAGGAGGCGGCGGCGGTGCGCATGCCGGAGGTGACGCAGGACACCGTCGATGCGCTCAAAGAATATTCCGATTCCGTCTATCTGACTCAGACGATTGAAAAGAAGGACGGCAGGCTGACCCGCTTTCTCAATCTTCAGGATGCCTTCAAGGCTTTCGAGAATGATCCCGGGCCGCGCGAATGGCGCACCCATTTCCACGTTCCCGTATTCCTGGAGGATCTCGGCCCGTTCAAGACCACGCGCTTTGCCATCGAGGAGGCGCTGGCCTTCCACAAGGCCACCCCGGTTTCCGGGCAGCTCGAGATCGAGACTTATACCTGGGACGTGCTGCCGGAGCACTTAAAGACCGGCGACATCGTCGACTATGTGTCGCGCGAAATCGAGTGGGTGCGCGGCCAGCTGGAATGAAGCACGCCTTGCGGGGAAAGGAGCCAAATGAGGATCGGCTTTGTCGCACTGGGGCGCATGGGCTCGGCGATGGCGCGCCGGCTGCTCGAGGGCGGCCTTGATGTCACGGTGTTCAACCGCACGGCGGCAAAGAGCGATGCGCTGGCGGCGGCCGGGGCGAAGGTGGCCAAGGACCTCGCCGCGCTGTGCGGGAAGCGGGACCTGGTCATCACCATGCTACCGAGCGACGCCGCGCTTCTGGAGGTCGCGCTTGGAGAGGGCGGACTTGCCGAAACGATGGCGGCGGGCACCATTCACATGGCCTGCGGCACCCATGGCGTGGCCGCGATCGA
>JAGRLG010000038.1 GCA_020441905.1 Rhodobiaceae bacterium
CAAGCGCGGCCACAAATTCAGCCGCGCCATCATGCGTTCGGCGGCCAAGCTGTCCTATACCCAGGCGCAGAGCGCCATCGACGGCACCCCGGACGCAGCGGCGGCGCCCTTGCTCGAAGGCGTGTTGCGCCCGCTCTGGGGCGCCTATGGCGCCCTGTGCAAGGCCCGCGACAAGCGCGAGCCGCTCGATCTCGACCTGCCCGAGCGCAAGGTGCTGCTCAAGGAGGACGGTACGATCGACCGCATCGTCGTGCCGCCGCGCCTCGACGCCCACCGCCTGATCGAGGAATTCATGATCCAGGCCAATGTCGCCGCCGCCGAGACGCTGGAGCAGGCGCGCAGCCCCCTGCTCTACCGCGTTCACGATGCGCCCTCGAAGATCAAGCTCGAAGCCTTGCGCGATTTCCTTTCGACGCTGGAGATCGGCCTGCCCAAGGCCGGCACCCTCAAGCCGGGGCATTTCAACCGCATCCTCGGCCAGGTCCAGGGCTCGCAGATCGACACCCTGGTCAACGAGGTGGTGCTGCGCTCCCAGTCCCAGGCCGAGTACAGCCCGGCCAATCTTGGTCATTTCGGCCTCAACCTGCGCCGCTACGCCCATTTCACCTCGCCGATCCGCCGCTATGCCGATCTCATCGTCCATCGCGCCCTGATCCGCGCCCTCGGCCTCGGGCCGGGCGGCCTCAGCGACGAATCCATGGCCGAACTGGAGGAAATCGGTGCCCGCATATCCGCCGCCGAGCGCCGCGCCATGGCCGCCGAGCGCGATACCCTCGACCGTCTCATCGCCCACCATCTTGCCTCGCGCATCGGCGCCACCTTCCAGGCCGCTATTTCCGGGGTCACGCGCTATGGCCTTTTTGTGCGCCTGAAGGAAACCGGCGCCGACGGCTTTGTGCCGGCGCGAAGCCTGGACAGCGACTATTTCCGCCACGACGAGCGCCGCCAGGCGCTGATCGGCGAACGTACCGGCGAGGTTCACCGCATCGGCGATCATGTCGAGGTGCGGCTGGTCGAGGCCGTGCCGCTTGCCGGGGCGCTGCGTTTTGACCTCATCAGCGAAGGCAGCTATGAACCTGTCAAGAAACGTTCCAATATCAGGCCGGGACGGGGGAAGCCTGGCCGCCGCAAGCGCTGAGTGAAATCAGGAAGACCGCATTACCATGCCAGCCAGTGGCCCCCAGACCGTCCGGCGCCCGCCATTGCCCTTCAAGCCGTTGCGGCCGCAGAATGCCGCGACGCTGATCCTGGTCGACCGCAGCGGAGCGACGCCGAAGGTGCTGATGGGCCGGCGCCACCGTGCCCACCGTTTCCTGCCCGGCAAGTTCGTTTTTCCCGGCGGCCGCGTCGATCCCGCCGACAGCCGGATCCGGCCCGCCAGCGACTTCACGCCGGAAACCATGCGCCGCCTGCTGGTAAAGATGCGCGGCGGCGCCCGCCCCAATGCCGCCCGCGCCCTCGCCCTCGCCGCGATCCGCGAAACCTTCGAGGAAGCCGGGCTCCTGATCGGCCGCCAGCACCCGGCGCCGCCACGCTCGCGCTCGCCCAGCTGGCACCGCTTTTTTGCCCATGGCGTCGTCCCCGATCTCGAGGACGTTGTCTTTGTCGCCCGGGCCATTACCCCGCCGCGACGCGCCCGGCGGTTCGACGCCCGCTTCTTCGCCCTCGATGCCAGCGCCATAGCCACCGACGCCGGCCGCATCGAGACACCGGCGGATGAGCTGCTGGAGCTGGCCTGGCTGACCTTCGACGAGGCGCGCACCATCGAGATCCCGAACATCACGCGCATCGTCCTCTACGAGATCGAGCAGAGGCTGGCCGAAGGGCGGCTGGCGGCGCCCGAGCGCCCGGTGCCCTTTTTCTACATGCGCGGGCGCACATTTACCCGCGAGATCCTGTAGTCCCTTGCCTGCCCCGGCGCCTTCCGGGCTTGACATTTTTCGCCCGATCAATACGGTGCGGCCACTTTCTTGCCGCGAACAGGACCACGCGGCCGCCGGTTGCAAAACCGGCTCCTAAATTCAAGGACATGCGAAGATGGCCAAGTCGAATATCGTCAAGATCAAGCTCGTCAGCACTGCCGACACGGGCTTCTATTACGTGACCAAAAAGAACCCGCGCAACATCACCGAAAAGATGACCATGCGCAAATACGACCCGGTCGCGCGCAAGCATGTCGACTTCAAGGAAGCCAAGATCAAGTAGCTTCCCGGCAGACAATTTGGCGCGGAAACGCCCGCGCCCGACCAAAAAAGGCACCGCCGCGGCGGTGCCTTTCTTATTTTGCGACAGGAATTCGGTTGTGACAGGAATTCTTCGCGCCAATTCTGTCAGCCGGTAAATCCGGCAAACGGTAACGAGGTGGCCGGCCGGTAGCGGTCTGGTACGAGGAGGCCACTCATGCCGCTATCCGACCGGCCGAACCCCACGGACCCAGGAGATGCGGCGGACCTGAGCATTCCGCAGGGTTTTCGCAGTTCGCAAAAATTCTGGTTCGCTTGCTTGCCTTCCGCCTCCCGCGCCATGGCAACCATGCGGCAACGGGAGTTCCGGTTAAGGTCTTTTACCGCTTTCGACTAAAACACTATTCTTTCCGCCGCCAAAAGCAAGTTTGGCGAACAACGGACAGACCGAATTGTGCTGGTAGCGTAAAGACGTAAGGTTAACCGGCGGCGGGCCAGGGCGCCCCGTCCCGTTGGCAGGAGCCAGGGGTCAGGCGGCGTTTGCCACGACCCGGTTGCGGCCGTCGCGCTTGGCCGAGTAGAGCGCATCGTCAGCCCTCTTCATCATTGCCGCCGGGGTGTCGGTGCTGCCGTCCAGGGTCGCCACTCCGATTGAAATCGTGGCGTTGATGGCGCGGCTGCCGCCCCGGATGGGGAACGGCTTGGCCGCCACTTCCGCCCGCATGCGCTCGGCCACCACATAAGCCATCGACAATTCGGTGTCGGGCATGATGACGACGAATTCCTCGCCGCCGAACCGGCAGACCAGATCGACGCCCCGGGCATTGGTCCGCAGCCGCGTCGCGAATTCGCGCAGCACCTCGTCGCCGGCATCATGGCCATAGGTGTCGTTGATCGCCTTGAAGTAGTCGATATCGACCAGAAGCATGGACAGCGAGCCGCTCTTGGCCGCCGCGTGGCGGGAAAGCTGCGCCAGATGGCTTTCCATGTAGCGCCGGTTGTAAAGACCGGTCAGCGGATCGGTGACCGCCATTTCCACACTCTGATGGAAAGTCTCGCGCAATTGCATGGTGTAGCGGTACCGGCGGATCTGGGTCCTGACGCGCGCCACCAGTTCGTTGCGGTCTATCGGCCGCGTCACATAGTCGTTGACCCCCAGGTCCAGCGCGCGCACCAGCCGGGCTTCCTCGGCCGGATCGGCAATGACCAGGATCGGCACCTGCCGGGTGCGCTCCAGGGAGCGGATCTGCGAGCAAAGTCGCAGGGAATCGAAATCGCGCAGCCCCATGCTGACGATAACCAGTTCGTAGTCGCCCTCGGCGGCGCGGAAAACGCCCTGATGCGGATCCACCTCAAGATCGATGCTGTGCTCGGCGCCGAGATTGGCCACCACCCGGTCATAGGAACTCGGCCGGTCGTCGACGAGCAAGATGCGGCCGTCGTTTCCGGGCTGGTGCATGATTGTCGGCACCGGATCGCTGACGCCCATTTCCTGCCCCGCGGCACTGCGGATCCGCAGTTCGTCAACCAGCGTCTTCAGCCGGGCCAGGCTTCTGACCCGCGAAATCAGGGCCACCTCGTTGACCGGCTTGGTGAGAAAATCGTCGGCGCCCGCTTCAAGACCCCGCACCCGGTCGCCGGGCTGGTCGAGCGCGGTCACCATGACCACCGGCAAATGCTGGGTCGCCGGATCGGCCTTCAGCCGCTCGCAGGTCGCAAAACCATCGAGGCCGGGCATCATGACGTCGAGCAGCACGATATCGACATTGCCCTGCTTGCAGGCGGCGATGGCCGATTCGCCGGAATTCGCGGTCAGCACGTCGAAATATTCCGCCATCAGCCGCGCCTCGAGCAGCTTCACATTTGTCTCGATGTCGTCGACTACCAGTATCCTTGCGGTCATTGCCCTGTTCTCTTGCCTAAGCGTCGCCGAGGAATTTCTTCACTGTCTCGAGAAACTGCGCGACGGAAATCGGCTTCGAAATATAAGCCTCGCAGCCCCCGGAACGGATCCGCTCCTCGTCCCCTTTCATTGCGAAGGCGGTGATCGCAATGACCGGGATTGAACGTAATTCTTCGTCTTCTTTCAGCCACTTGGTCACTTCCAGGCCCGAAACCTCGGGAAGCTGGATGTCCATCAGAATGAGGTCCGGCCGGTGTTCGCGGGCCAGATCCAGCGCCTTGAGGCCGTTGCGCGTCTGCACCGTCCGGTAGCCATGCGCGTCGAGCAGGTCGTGGAAGAGCTTCATGTTGAGCTCGTTGTCCTCGACGATCAGCACCGTCTTTGTCATCTTGGCGGTCCCCTTGACGCCCCGGACGATATGGCCGCGCCGCCCCCGGATGCGTGGAAACCGGCGCCTGCCGCGGCGCCTTGCCCCACATTCACCCAACCTCTTTGCGACATTTGAATTCAAACATGTAACCAATGGCTTAATGGACTGGTAAAAGGGCGGTTGACGAAGCGGCGCCAAATCGCCACAGATTTGTTCATGGCACGCGAAAGCAACGGCGGCTGGAAGCGCCCCCCGGTTCCTTCAATTGACCCCTCGGGGCTGGCGATTGCCGCCTTGCAATTTCTTGCCGGCGAGGCGGATCGCATCGGCGGTTTCCTCGCCGAAACCGGAATCAATCCCACCGCCCTGCGCGGCCAGATCGGTGACGCCGCGTTCCAGGCGGGACTTCTCGACTACCTGCTGGCGCGCGAGCCGCTTCTGCTGGAGTTCTGCCGCTTCCAGCAGATCGATCCGCTGGCCCTGGCCCCGGCCCGCGATGCCCTCATGGCCGGCAGCGGCTTTCCGCGCCGGCATGACGAAGGAATGTGATGACGCTGCACGCCCGGACACGCGCCGAAATCGAGGCCCTCGACATTGGCCGCTCGCCCCTGATCATCTGCGATGTCGACGAGGTGGTGCTCAGCTTCATCGGCGGTTTCGAACGCCATATCGGCCGCCACGGCCATTTTCTCGATCCGAAAAGCTATGCCCTCGCCGGCAATGTAAAGCGGCGCGGCGATGCCTTCACCCTGCCGCGCGCCGAGGTCGAAGCCCTGCTCGACGAGTTCTTCATTCTCGATTCAGGGCGCATGGACCTCGTGTCCGGCGCCCTCCCGGCCCTCGACGCGCTGTCAGAACTGGCCCAGATCGTGCTGCTGACCAACATCCCCGCCGCCTACCGCGCCCAGCGCCAAGCCAATCTGCGCCGCCACGGCCTGCGCTATCCGGTCATCGTCAATGAGGGACCCAAGGGGCCGGCCGTGGCGCGCCTCATCGAGGGCCACGAGGACCATGTCTTCTTCCTCGACGATGCCCCCGACAACCTGCGCTCGGTGGCCTGCCACGTGCCCCATGCCCATCTCATCCACTTCATCGCCGATGCAAGATTCGAAGCCCTGTGCGAAACCGTCGAGGAGGTTCACCTGCGCACCCGCAGTTGGCGCGACGCACGAGCCTTTGTCGAGGCGCGGATCGCCGGTGCCACCGCCCGGCCCGCGGGCGCAAGACAGGCCAGATAGGATAGACCAGCGGCCATGGCGCAGAGTACCGGCCCCGGCAGACGCATCGGCATCGATCTGGGCGGCACCAAGATCGCCGGGCTGATGCTCGGCGCCGGCGGCGCCATTCTTTCCCGCCAGCGCTGCCCGACCCCGCAGGGCGACTACGCCGCCACCCTAAAAGCCATTGCCGGCATCGTCGCCGCCCTCGAGCGGGAAACCGGCACCAGGGGCTTGCCCGTCGGCATCGGCATTCCCGGGTCGCTCAGCCCCGCCACCGGGCTGGTGCGAAACGCCAATTCAACCTGGCTCAATGCCCGCCCCCTGAAGCATGATCTCGCCACCTGCCTCGCCCGCCCGGTGCGCCTCGCCAATGACGCCGACTGCTTCGCCCTTTCCGAAGCGGTGGACGGCGCCGGCAAGGATGCGGGCAGTGTGTTCGGCGTCATCCTCGGAACCGGGTGCGGCGGCGGCCTCGTCATCGGCGGCAAGCTCCATTCCGGCCCGCGCGCCATCGCCGGGGAATGGGGCCACATTCCCCTGCCCTGGGCCTTGGCCAACGAGCATCCCGGGCCGGCCTGCTGGTGCGGCAAGAATGGCTGCATGGAGATGTGGGTTTCCGGCCCGGCGCTGGAGCGTGATCATTTCGAGGCCAGCGGCGAGCGTCTGACCGCCACTGAGATCGCCGCCAGCGCCAACAGCGATGCCGCCGC
>JAGRLG010000039.1 GCA_020441905.1 Rhodobiaceae bacterium
GAGCGGAAAGGGACGGGCACAGGGCAACCCCGGCGGCGGCGGCCTTGGCCGCCATGGCGGGCGCGCTGGCGGGATCGTCGAGCAGAATGTCATAGGCGCTGACCAGGGTTCCCGGTCGTTGCGCCAGCGCGGCGGCAAGGATTCCCCCCGCTTCGCCAAAGCCGACAAAGCCTATCCGCACCCGGTTTTCCGCTTCGCTCATTGGCATCCCCCCCTTCACCCCCATGGCCCGCCGGCGAGCGCAAAGGCGGTGCCGTCGAACAATTTGCGCGCGGTGCGGATGATACCGGTGCGGCGCACCTCGCCGTCCTGTCCCATGTCGATTTCCACCGCCAGGGCGCCGGTCGGGTGCTCAACCTCGCAGCGCAGCGGATTGCCCGGCGGCACATTGGCAAGATCATGGGCCGCGGTTCCCTCCAGCAGGCAGGCGACGGCGGCGGTGGCGGCGCCGAGCACGCCGACGGACTGGTGCACCGAGTGGGGAATGAAGGTCCGGGTGGAGATGATGCCGCCATGGCGCGGCGGCGCCACCAGGCACATCTTGGGCACGGTCTTGTCGGAGACATCGCCCAGATTCATCACCGGCCCGGCGGCGTGGCGAATGGTTTCCAGCCGTTTGCGCAGGTCCTTGTTGTCCTCCAGTTCCTGCGGGCTCTCATAGCCGGAAAGGCCGAAGTCCCTGGCCGCCATCACCACCGAGGGCATGCCGTTGTCGATCAGGGTGCAGACGATGCCGTCGAAGACATCGCTGGCCTGACCGCTGGGCAAAAGGGCGCCGCACATCGAGCCGGCAGTATCGAAATAGTTCTGCACCACCGGCGCATGGCTGCCGGGCACGCCGTCGATGCGCGCGGTGCCGGCATAATTGACCCTGCCGCCCAGTGTCTCGACGGCCAGATCGGCGCGCGATTGGGAATTGACCATATAGACGCTGACCGTAGTGACGTCGCCGGCGGGGGCCACCAGCCCGCGCTCGATGGCGAAGGGGCCGACGCCGGCAAGGATATTGCCGCAATTCTGGGTATCGGAAACGATGTCGCGGTCGGGCACGATCTGAAGGAACAGATAATCGACATCGCAGCCCGGCTGCCTGGAGGGCGAAATGACCGCAACCTTGCTGGTCAGCGGGTGAGCGCCGCCGATACCGTCGATCTGACGCGGATCGGGCGAGCCCAGAATCGCGAGCAGCAGGGCATCGCGCGCCGGCCTGTCCGCCGGCAGGTCGGCGGCAAGGAAATAGGCGCCCTTGGAGGTGCCTCCGCGCATCAGCATGCAGGGAATGGCGACCTGCCCGCTCATGGACTTCACTCCTTGCCGGTGCCGCGCAGCGCCGCGTCTGGGTCGGCCCAGTCGACCGGGCCATCGACATAGGTGAGGCCCTTGTCGGAGAGGCGCTGGCGCATGCCATAGACGTCGAGGCCGAGTTCGCCGGACGCCAGGCGCGCCCTTGTCGCCTCTTCCTTCTTTTCCCGTGCCTTTCCCGCCTCGAGGGCGGCACCGGCTATGGCGCGCGGCACCACCAGCACGCCGTCATCATCGGCGACGATGACATCGCCGGGGCAAACGCGGGCGCCGGCGCAGATCACCGGCACATTGACCGAACCCACCGTCTCCTTGACGGTGCCCTGGGCCCAGATTGCCCGCGACCAGACGGGAAATCCCATCTCGGTCAGTTCGCGAACGTCGCGCACACCGGCATCGATGATGAGGCCGATGGCGCCGCGTGACCGCATCGATGTGGCCAGCAATTCGCCGAACAAGCCGTCCTGGCAAGGAGAGGACAGCGCCACCACCAGCATGTCGCCAGCCTTGAGCTGCTCGATAGCGACATGGAGCATCCAGTTGTCACCGGGACTGGCCAGCGCGGTGACGGCGCTGCCGGCGACCCGGGCGCCGCGCCAGACCGGGCGCATGACAGGCGCCATCAGCCCGATACGGCCCATGGCTTCATGAACGGTGGCAACCCCCAAATTGCCCAGGCCGGCGACGGTGCCAGGCGCGACGCGCTCGATATTCCTGACCACCACGCCCTTCATATCAGTTGCTCCGCAACCAGCGGGAAGACGCGCTGATAGGCTTCGGCATAGGTAATGTCCTTTCCCGAATTGCGCGCCGCCTGCACCCCGCGCTGCATCGCCACGCGGGTATAATATTCCCAAAGATGCTCCTGCGCCGCCATGCACTCGAAAGCGGCACGCTTCTTGTCCCAAACCGGGGTGATGTCGAGAAAGACCTCGGGGCGCCATTCGCATTGCTCGGGCTGGTGGGGTTCGAACAAGAAGACGCCCGGCGCGCCGATGACCTTGCGGTCCGGCTCATGGCCATGGGCCTGGGCGATGATGCGCGCCTCCTGGGCGACATGGGTCGCCAGCGGATGATCGAAATTGTAGGGGTCTTTCAGCGAATGGGAAAGAATCGCCTCGGGCCGGATCTCGCGAATGAGGCCGGCAAGGCGGTAGAGCGCTTCGTCGGGCACGCGCATGGGATAGTCGCCGAGATCATAGAACTGGATCTCTGCACCAAGAATTGCCGCTGCCTTTTCAGCTTCGGCCCGGCGGTCGGTCTTGACCTTTTCCATGGTCATGCCGGGCTGCTTCCACAGCTTGGCGCTTTCGCCGCGCTCGCCAAACGACAGGCAGACGACGACCACCTTGTAGCCGCGCGAGGCATATAGCGCGACGGCGCCGCCGGAGCGCCAGACGAAGTCGGCCGAATGAGCGCTGACGACAAGCAACGAAGGCATTTGTTCTTCTCCTCAATTTTTCCAGTAGAGCCGGGCCGGATTGTCGACCAGGAGGGCATGGCGCTGGGCCTCGTCGGGCGCGATTTCCGGCAGCAGATCAACCAGCGCGCCATCGTCCGGCACCCAGTCGGTCATATTGGGATGGGGCCAGTCGGTGCCCCAGAGCACGCGCTGGGGGAACCGGTGAACCAGCGTGCGGGCAAAGGGCACGGCATCGGCAAAGGGCGGGCCGGCCCTCGATATACGCTCGGCGCCCGAGACCTTGACCCAGAAGCGCCCGTCCTCCAGCAGACGCTGGAGCTCGATGAAGGCGGGTTGATCCTGGCCCGCCGAGGCGTTGACGCGCCCCATATGATCGATGACCACCGGAACGGGGAGCGCGCGCAGCGCCGGCGCCAGTTCGCCGATGCGGTCGGCGTCGAAATAGACCACGACATGCCAGCCGATTTCGGCATAGCGATCGGCGAGCGCCCGCATGGCCTCGAGCCGGGCGTCGCCACCCAGATGCTTGACGAAGCTGAACCTGGATCCGCGCACGCCGGCGGCATGAAGGTCCGCCAGCCCAGCGTCGGATATGTCGGGCTCGACGATGGCAATTCCGCGTCTTGCCTCCTTGCCGGCGCGCAGCGCATCGACCAGGGCGCTGTTGTCGGTGCCGTGGCAGCTGGCCTGGACGATGACGGCGCGCGACAGCCCGAGATGGGCATGAAGCTGGCCCAGCTGCTCCTGCGAGGCATCGACCGGCGTGTAGCTGCGGCGCGGCGAAAAAGGAAATTTCGCCGCCGGGCCGAAAACATGGCAGTGGGCGTCGCAGGCGCCGGGCGGGGCGGTGAAATCCGGTTTCCTGGGAAACGGATGGAACGGCGGGCAGGGCTTGGTCATTGCCGTCTTGCTCCATCTCCGTTTCGCCCTTTTGGCGCGGCGGGCGCATCGGCCTTCATGGCGGCTGCGGTGGCGGCGACAAGCTGATCGATCGCCGCGCCGAAATCGTCGCCGCGCGCCGCGCCGTCCGACAGCCTGGAGACACGTTCGGGATTGATCAGCGCGTAATAGAGCGCGCCGAGCAGGAAATGGCAGCGCCAGACAATGGTGTCGCGGCTCAATTGCGGGAGAATATTTCCTATGGCGTCGATCAGGGCGTTGCTGGTGTCGTCGAAGGTGCGGGCAATGACCTCGCGCGCGGCCTCATTGCCCTCGGCCTGGAGAATTGCGCGCAGGCGGGTGAACCGCGCACCGCCGCCGCGCCGATCGGACCCGGAGGAAAACGCCGGCACGATCCAGCCGCGGATCACCGCCGCCAGCCTTTCGTCGCGGTCGGAAATCCGCTCCGCCTCGCCCATCAGTTCGAGGCGGCGGGCATTCATCGGGCCGCAATGGGCGCGGTAGATCTCCAGCAGCAGGTTTTCCTTGGAGCCGAAATGATAGGGAATGGAACCAAGGTTGGCGCCGGCGGCCTGCGCGATCTCGCGCACCGAGACGGCGTTGAATCCGCGCTGGGAGAACAATTCCTCCGCCGCCTCGAGCAGCGCCTCGCGGGTGCCGGTATCACGCGCCGCAGTCTGTGCCATGGCCATGTTTCATCTGTATATGTTTTTTGTACATATGTATAAATCACCAATGGCGGAACCTGTCAAGCGGGGCCGGGGCCGGCAGGACCCCAGCCGCACGGGACACCGGCCGCACAGGACACCGGCCGCACGGGACACAGGCCGCACAGGACACAGGCCGCACAGGACACCGGCCAGGCAAGGCAGCTGTCAGGCAAGACGCCGGCCAAACAGGTGGAAATCCGCCATCTATTTTTTCAAAAGGTCGCGGATTTCTTCCAGCAGCACCTCCTGGCGCGGCGGCGCGGCGGGCGCCGGGGCGGCCTCCTCCTGGCGCTTGAGGCGGTTCATGGCCTTGACGACCATGAACAGCGCGAAGGCGACGATGAGGAAGCTGATCACCGCATTGACGAACAGCCCCCAGTTCATGGTCACCGCGCCGGCCTCCTTGGCCTGGGCGAGGGTGGCGGCGCCGGGGCCTTTCAGGGTGAGGAAGATATTGGAAAAATCGATACCGCCGAGAATGAGGCCGATGGGCGGCATCAGGATGTCGTCGACCAGCGACTTGACGATGGTGCCGAAGGCACCGCCGATGACGATGCCGACCGCCATGTCGACGACATTGCCGCGCATGGCGAATTCCTTGAAATCCTTCAGCATGGCTTCCTCCTTTATTTGTCGTTGCTGCTCCGTATTGCTGCCGGACGCCATGTTCGCACCGGACGGACGCCGCCGGCAAACGGACCGCGCCCGTCAATGCGGCTGTTCGAACAGGAGATCCTGAACCATGCGGTCGGTATGGGCCAGCGCGCCAAGGGCATCCTTGAGTTCGCTCGCCTGCTCCTTGTCGAGCCGCTTGACCTCGATCTGGTTCGACAGCTTGGCGCCCGAATGCAGATCGGCGATCTGCTGGCGCAGGATGGCTTTCAGAATCACGGCATGGGCATGGATGAGGCGGTTGAACTCGGCTTCCGATCCAAGCCCCAGGGCGCGAATGCCGGCGAGCCGCTCCGGCGTGGCGCGGGCCAGGACATGGTGGCGGATTGCCAGGACGCGGGCGGCGGTGACAACCGGCAGCAGGCCGCCGCTCTTGAGGTCGAGGCGGCCGTCCTGGGTTTTCAGGCCGCCGAAAAGACCGATCGGCGGGCGAAAATCGCCGGCCGTTTCCGCCAGCAATTTGGCGAAATCGGGTGCCGGCGCCGCCCTGTCGAAGGCATAGGTCCAGATCTCATCGGCAAGGGCGAGGGTGCCATGCACGGGCACCAGGTCGTAAAAAATATCGACATTGAGCAGATCCGCGGGCCGCGAACGGCGGATCCATTCGTCGACCTGTTCTTTCCAGCCCGAAATCGTTTTCCGCCATTGGCCGTTCCTGGCCATGACGCCGCCCTTGCAATAGGGAATGCCAGCGGTATCCAGGGTATCGGCCATGTGGCTGGCGAGCTGTTCGAACCAGGCATCGTTGGCAGCCTCGTCGCCGCCGCCCTCATAAACGATGGCATTGTCCTGGTCGGCGGCGAGCAGGCTCTCGCCGCGCCCGCCCGACCCCAGCACCATGACTGCGTAAGGGACCGGCGCCTCACCCTTGCCGTCGGCCCGCATGCGGTCTTCGGCCAGCGCGGCGGCGCGCCTGGTGATGGCGCAGATCTCGCGCGAAATGACGGCAGCGATATCGCGTGCATCGACATCCTCGCCGAGCAATTGCCCGGTAACGTCCGGCAGGTGCGCCCAGGCGACGGCAAGGGCGGCGCCGTCCTCGGCAAAATCGATTTCGTCGCCCAGCGCCAGGGCGGCGCTGGCACGCTGGTGCAGCAGGTTTCGGCTGGTCAGCGCGCCGACGATCTCCCCCTTGTCGTCGACGGCGGCAAGGTGGCGGAAATCGAGCCGGTCCATGCGGGCGATGGCGCGGTAGATGAAGGCGCGCGCGCGCACGGTCTGCAACGGCCGGCTCATGACCTCGGATGCGCGCACCTTCAGCGCGGCGGCGCCGCGGCCGGCGAGCACCCGCAGCACATCCCTCTCGGTGACGATGCCCGGCCCGCCCTCGGCGCGCACAAAGACCGAGCTGATGCCCCTATCGATGAGAAGGGCGCAGATCTGCTCCAGCGTCACATCACCATCGACAAAGGCCGGCGGCTTGCTCATCACGTCCTGAACACGGTGGCGATAGGGATATGAATCGATGCGCGCCAGAGGGCGCATGGCGTCGCGACCGGCGGCGGATACCGGGTCCTCCCAGCCCGCCGACTGGAAGTTCATCAGCTCCTCGGTCAAAGTCCGCGACGCCGCCTCCGCTTCGGCCAGGGTGCGCACATTCTTTTCGCGCAGATAGGGCAGCAGGCCCTGAAAGACCTTCGCCGTGGCCAGGGCGTCGCCCAATGCGGAGTGGCGGTTCTCGATCTCGATGCCCAGCCAGCCGGCCAGGGTGTCGAGGGAGAACTCGTTGAGCATGGGCCGCGCGACCCGCGCCAGCAGGCGCGTGTCGAGGGTGCGCGGGCGGCGCCATTCTAGGCCGGCCAGGGCGCATTCGCGCTTCAGCACGGCAAGATCGAAGCCGATCGAATGGCCGATGATGATCGCATCGCCGGCAAATTCGCTCAGGGTCCGGTAGGCATCGGAGAATTTCGGCGCCCCGGCGACGTCACCGTCGCAAATGCCGTGTATCCGCGTTGAGGATTCGGGGATCGGCTCGCCGGGATCGACGAGAATCTGCAGGGTGCGGTCGGGCAGAATGCGGCCCTTGGCATAGCGCACCGCGCCGATCTGGATCAGCCGCGCATTGGCGGCGTCCGGCCCGGTGGTCTCGGTATCGAGAATCACCGCATCGAGCGAAACCAGCGGCGCGGCGCTGCTCTTTGTTGCCATTTTCCCTCGCCCCTCGCCCCCTCGGGCGCAACGACCCCTTGCTCCCCCCCGGCTAGCCCCTGCCGGCTAGAGCGCCGGCACCTTGACCGGCGCGGCAGGCCGCAGCAGGTCGGCGACCACGGCCGCTTCGTCGGCACGCTTGATAAAAGTCTCGTAGGACCGGCACAGATTGACGCGCAGATTGTTCTGGATCATTTCGAAGTCCAGGCCGCGCAGATCGGCATGGATCGGCACGAAGGCGAAGAAGGCGTGCGAGGATTCGACCGGGATGAAGCGCACGGCATGGGGCGCGCGCATCTTCACCTTGGCCATGCGGGTTTCGAACGCGGCGATTTCGCCGGCCCAGAAATCCTCGGCAAAGCCGCCGGGCAGCGGATAGCGCTGGAGGACGTGGCGGCCGCATGAGGTAAGCGCATCGACAAGCTGGTTGCGCTTGTCCCCGGCATGGGGGCGCAGCGTGGCGTCGACCATCTCGGTGACATTGCCGACACCGATGCCAAAGGCTTTCCAGCGGGCGGCATCGAGCGCTTCGAGGAATTCCTTTTCCTTGAACAGCTTCGACCACTGGATGCCGGCGCGGGCGCGGCAATATTCGATAATGCATTTCTGCACGCCGAAGGCGGCATGGCGGTCGATGAAATCTTCAACATCGCCCACCGAAACGATCGGCGCGGCGCGTTTGAAAACGCTCAACAGGCCGTCGAACCAATTACCTAAAGGCGCCATCTGCGTAACATTTCCCATAGTCATCCTGTTTCCCCCAAAAGGGCCAAGGCGGCCCCGCGCCAGCCTTGAGCGCTTACACGCTTTCTGCTGGTCCCCTTAGAGGCTAGACTAACATGATATGGGTTTGAAACAGTCCAAAGGTGGCATGCCGTGCTGCAAGGCTGGATCATAATCGCGGTGGCGCTGACCTATATCGGCCTGCTCTTTGCCGTGGCCAGCTATGGCGATCATATCTCGGCGCGGCGCAAACCCGGCGCGCGGCGCCCGGTGATCTACGCGTTGTCGCTCGCCGTCTACTGCACATCCTGGACCTTTTTCGGCAGCGTCGGTCTGGCCGCCCATGCCGGCTTCGACTTTCTCACCATCTATATCGGCGCCGGATTGATGATCGGCATCGGCTATCCGCTGGTGCAGCGTATCGTCAATCTGTCGAAATCGCAGAACATCACCTCGATCGCCGACTTCATTGCCGCCCGCTATGGCAAGAGCCAGGTTGTCGGCGCCGTGGTCACGGTTATCGCCGTCATCGGCATCGTGCCCTATATCGCCTTGCAGCTGAAGGCGATCTCCGGGTCGCTGTCGGTGATCCTGGCCGCCAAGCCGCATTTGGCGGGCAGCATCGGCGAAACGCCGATCCTGGCCGATTCGGCACTGTTCATCGCCATCGCGCTTGCGACATTCGCCGTCCTGTTCGGCACCCGCCACATCGATGCCACCGAGCATCAGGACGGGCTGGTGCTGGCGATCGCCACAGAGTCGGTGGTCAAGCTCCTGGCCTTTCTCGCCGTCGGCATCTTCGTCACCTTCTTTCTCTTCGACGGGCCGATGAACCTGCTGGCCAAGGCCGCCGAACGGCCCGAGGTGATGTCGCTGTTCACCGCGACCAAGGGCGGCGGACGCTGGGTGGCGATGACATTCCTCAGCCTGGTCTGCATCCTGCTGCTGCCGCGCCAGTTTCACGTCACCGTGGTCGAGAACAACAGCACCGCCGATGTGCGCAAGGCGGCCTGGCTGTTCCCGCTCTATCTGGTGGCAATCAACCTGTTCGTGGTTCCGATCGCCATCGCCGGCGTGCTGACATTCCCCGCCGGGACGGTCGATGCCGATATGTATGTGCTGGCGCTGCCGCTGTCGGCAGGTTCGGGCTGGCTGGCGGTCGTGGCCTTTGTCGGCGGGTTGTCGGCGGCGACGGCGATGGTCATCGTCGCCAGCGTGGCGCTGGCTATCATGGTGTGCAACGACCTTGTGGTGCCCTTCGTGCTGCGCCACCGGCTGGAGCCGGCGAACGGGCTCGCCGACATGGGCGCCTTTCTGCTCAATGTGCGGCGCATGGCGATCTTTGCCATCCTACTGCTGGCCTATGCCTATTACCGCATGGTGGCCGATACCGCCGCGCTGGCAGCGATCGGCCTGCTCTCCTTTGCCGCCGTAGCCCAGTTCGCCCCGGTCTTTTTCGGCGGCCTGGTGTGGCGGCGGGCGACGGCGCGCGGCGCCATCGCCGGCATCATGGCCGGCATTTCGGTGTGGGCCTATACCCTGCTGCTGCCGTCCTTCGTCCATTCCGGCTGGGTCGGCGCGGAGATTCTGGAGCACGGGCCGCTCGGCATCACGGCGCTGCGGCCGCAAATGCTGTTCCTGCTCGAGTTCGACCCCCTGACCCACGGCGTCTTCTGGAGCCTTTTCGCCAATATCGTCGCCTTTGTCGGGGTTTCGCTGCTGCGCCAGCCCGAACCCATCGAACGCCTGCAGGGAAATATCTTCGTCAATCCCGCCCCCGCCGGCCCGGGGCCGTCCTTCCGGCTGTGGCGCAGTTCGGTCACCGTGGAGGACCTGCAAAAGACTGTGGCCCGCTATCTCGGCCAGGAACGCATGCAACGCTCCTTTGAAGGTTTCGCGGCAAGCCAGGGGCTGGAGCTCGACCCGCAGAGCGAAGCGGAAGCAAACGTCATCCGCTTCGCCGAACACCTGCTGGCCAGCGCCATCGGCGCCGCCTCGTCGCGGCTGGTGCTGTCGCTGCTGATCAAGCGGCGCAACGTCACCACCAAGGCGGCGATGAAGCTGCTCGACGACGCCTCGGTGGCCATTCAGTACAATCGCGACCTGCTGCAAACGGCACTCGACCATGTGCGCCAGGGCCTGTGCGTTTTCGACCGCGACATGCGGCTGATCTGCTGGAACCGGCAGTTCCGCGAAATCCTGGAGTTGCCGGCCGAGTTCGGGCGCGTCGGCGTGCCTTTGCACGAAATCCTGCGGTACAACGCGGAACGCGGGAAACTGGGCGACGAGCCTGCGGAGAAAATCGTCGGCGACCGCATCGAAAAGCTGGTGGTCTTGCGCAAGACCTATCATGAACGGCTCAAGGGCAGCGGCGTGGTGCTGGAGGTGCGTTCCGATTCCATGCCCGATGGCGGCATCGTGGCCACCTTTACCGACATTACCGAACGCATCCGGGCATCGGACGAGCTGGCCCGCGCCAATGAAACCCTGGAGCGGCGGGTTCGCGAGCGCACCGAGGAACTGATGCGGCTGAACGGAGAACTCGATCGCGCCCGCTCGGAGGCGGAAAAGGCCAATCTGGGCAAGACCCATTTCCTCGCCGCCGCCAGCCACGACATCCTGCAACCTCTCAACGCGGCCCGCCTCTATGTCACCAGCCTCGTCGAGCGCGGATTCGAAGGACGCGAAGGCGCCGTCATCCGCAATGTCGATGCCTCGCTGGAGTCGGTGGAGGACATTCTCGGTGCCCTGCTCGATATCTCGCGCCTCGACACCGGCGCCCTGAAGCCGGAGATCACCACTTTCCGCATGGACGAGCTGTTGGCCCAGATGGCGGTGGAATTCGCCCCCATGGCGGCGGACAAGGGGCTGAAACTGGTGGTAGTGCCGTCGTCGCTGGCGGTGCGCTCGGACCGCCGGCTGCTGCGGCGGGTACTACAAAACCTGATCGGCAATGCGATCAAATATACCGAAAGGGGCAAGGTGCTGGTTGGCTGCCGACGGCGGGCGAGCAATGTCTGGCTCGCTGTCTACGACACCGGACCGGGAATCCCGGAGCGGAAACAGACCCAGATCTTCAAGGAGTTCCAGCGTCTCGAAACCAATGCCAGCAATGTCCGCGGCCTCGGTCTCGGCCTGTCGATCGTCGAACGTATTTCCAAGATCCTGGACCATCCCATCAAGCTCGTATCGGCGCCCCGCAAGGGGTCGATGTTCGCGCTCGAACTCCCGGTCGCGGCGGCGTTGCCGCTGACCCCGGCGCGCGACCAGGGCGTCCCGGCGCCGAGGGAATCGCTAAAGGGCCTGACGGTGCTGTGCATCGACAACGAGGAGAAGATTCTCGACGGCATGGCGGCCCTGCTTGGCGGCTGGGGATGTCAGGTGGTCAAGGCGCTGGGCGAGCGCGATGCGGTGCGCAAGATCCGCCGGCGCAAGAGTGGCGTCGACATCGTGCTGGCGGACTACCATCTGGGCAGCGGCGACGGCCTGAAAGCCATCGCCGCCGTGCGCGCCGCCGCGGGGCGCGACCTGCCGTCGGTGCTGGTGACGGCCGACCGTTCACTGGCGCTGCGCGAAGAGGCGCGGGTGAACGGCATTCCGATCCTCCACAAGCCGGTCAAGCCGGCGGCCTTGCGCGCCTTGCTGGCGCGCTGGCTGGTCAGCCGGATGGCCGCCGAATAGATCAAGAAATCCCGGCTAGCCCGCCAGGTCCTGCCACTGGCCGGCTTCTATGCGGCTTGCGGCGATGACCGCCTGGGTGCGGCTTTCCACGCCCAGCTTCTGCAAGATGGCCGAGACATGGGCCTTGACGGTCGCTTCGGAGACGGTGAGCTCATAGGCGATCTGCTTGTTGAGCAGGCCTTCCGAAAGCATCATCAGGACACGGACCTGCTGCGGCGTCAGGGTCGCGAGACGCGCCACCAATTCGCTGAGACCGGCCTCGCCCGCCGATGAAAGATCGAGGTCGGGCGGCACCCAGACCTCGCCTTCGAGCACGGCCTGAAAGGCCGAGCGGATGGTATCGGCGCCCACCGACTTGGGAATGAACCCCGAAGCGCCGAATTCCATGCAGCGGCGAATCACCGATTCGTCCTCGGTGGCCGAGACGATAACCACCGGGATATCGGGGTACTGCGCGCGCAAATACATGAGCCCGGAAAACCCCTTCACGCCCGGCATTGCGAGGTCGAGAAGTATGATGTCGGTCTCGGGCACTTCTTCAACGGCGCCAACGACTTCCTCCAGCGAACCGGCTTCGGCGACCTGAAGGCCAAAGCCGCCATCGGCCAGCGCCTGGCGCAGCGCACCCCGGAACAGCGGGTGATCGTCAGCAATTACAATCCGGTGTTGTCCGTTTTTGTTTTGATCGTTGTGCAAGGCGCTCCTCCCCCTGAAGCCCATTGCCATCGATTGTTTCCATGCTGGCGCCGGTTTCAAGTTTTTTGATACGCGCCGGGCGATGGGCGCCCGGGGCGGGCGGCGGGCGGGCGGCGGGCGGCGGCCAAAAGGCTTGCCGAGCGGCCCTCGGCTGAACCGGCCATGCATCTGCGCCTAAAGTCCAATTATGGGCAGCAACCGGCGGTGTTAGGCTTTTGTTAACGTCAACGAGCCGGGGGCTTGCCCGGTCGGGGCGTTGCCTTGATGGGGGACAAGGCAAAGCTGTGCGGCCGCGCATGTCCCCATTTTGGAGAGAAGTAGAGAAGTGCCGGGTCCTGGTGGCCCGACGCAATCTCGATAATTCGGGAGGGTAACACCCAATGGCTAGCCCAGATACCAGTGGATACTGGGACAAGACCAGAACGCTAATGTGGATCACAATGGCGGTCTGGGTCTTTTTCGGATTCATTGTCCACTTTTTCGTCGGGGCGCTGAACAGCGTCACGATTCTCGGATTCCCGCTCGGCTTCTACATGGCCGCGCAGGGGTCCCTCATCGCGTTCGTGATCCTGATTTTCTGGTTCTCGTCGCGCCAGGACGCCATCGACCGTGAATACGGCGTGGCGGAAGACGACTAGGAGGGCGCAATCATGGCGACCAAAACTGGTAGCGGCGATTTTGTCGACAATCTAGGCAAGGTCTATGGAATTTACACCGGCGGCTTTGCCGCCTTCGTGGTTCTGTTGGCGATCCTGGAACAGGTCGGCGTACCCAATCGCTGGATCGGATATCTGTTCGTGTTCTTCACACTCGCGGTCTATGCCGGCATCGGCGTCCTCTCGCGGACCATGCAGATTTCCGAATATTACGTCGCGGGCCGGCGCGTTCCGGCTTTCTACAACGGCATGGCGACAGCGGCGGACTGGATGTCCGGCGCCTCCTTCGTCGGCATGGCGGGCTCGCTCTATGTGCTCGGCTATGACGGCCTTGCCTTCGTCCTGGGCTGGACCGGCGGCTATGTGCTGGTGGCGGTGCTGGTTGCACCTTACCTGCGCAAGTTCGGCGCCTATACGGTGCCCGACTTCCTCGCCGCCCGATTTGGCGGCCACTTTGCCCGCTTCATCGGCATCATCGTGCTGTTCTGCTGCTCGTTCACCTATGTGACGGCACAGGTCTATGCGACGGGTATCATCGCATCGCGCTTCCTGGGCATGACCTTCGAAGTCGCGGTGTTCGTCGGCCTGATCGGCATCCTGCTGTGCTCGATGCTCGGCGGCATGCGGGCGGTGACCTGGACCCAGGTGGCCCAGTACATCGTTCTGATCATCGCCTATCTGATCCCGGTGGTTATCCTGTCGGCACAGAAATACGGCGTGCCGATCCCGCAGCTGATGTATGGCCAGGCCTTGCAGGAAATCGCGGGGCTTGAGCAGAGCCTGGTGTCGCAAGGTCTTGCGGACGGCGCCAAGTTGCGACCGCATATCACTCCGTTCACCGACTATGACAAGGCGAACTTCTTCTTCCTGATCCTGTGCCTGATGATCGGCACGGCGTCGCTGCCGCATATCCTGATGCGGTACTTCACGACGCCGAGCGTGCGCGCTGCGCGCAAGTCGGTCGGTTGGTCGCTGCTGTTCATCTTCCTGCTCTACTTCACGGCGCCGGCCTATGCGGCTTTCGCCAAGCTGGAAGTGTATCAGAACGTTATCGGCGCCAGCCTCGATAGCCTGCCACAATGGGTGTACACCTATGGCCAGATCGGCCTGATGAAAGTGTGCGGGGTCGACGCGACGACGGCGGCGGCGGTCAAGGAAGCCTGCCTGGCGGCGGGACGCACGGATGGCCTGCTCCATCTGCGCGACCTTGCCATCAACCGCGACGTCATCGTCATCGCGACGCCGGAAATCGCCGGCCTGCCCTATGTCATCGCCGGCCTGGTGGCCGCCGGTGGCCTGGCCGCCGCGATGTCGACCGCCGACGGTCTGCTGCTGGCCATCGCCAATGCGCTCAGCCACGACATCTACTACAAGATGGTTGATCCGCATGCCTCGACGGCCCGCCGTCTGGTGGTTGCCCGCATCCTGCTGATCCTGGTGGCGATCTGCGCCGCCTGGCTGGCCTCAACCAAACCGGCAGACATTCTGTCGATGGTGGCCTGGGCGTTCTCGCTTGCCGCGGCCGGCAACTTCCCGGCCCTGGTGCTGGGCGTGTGGTGGAAGCGCTGCACCTCCCAGGGTGCCGTTGCCGGCATGATCGCAGGCTTCGGCGTCACGCTGTTCTACCTTCTGGCGACCCGCTATGGCGGCATGGCCGAATGGTGGGGTGTGAAGAACATCTCCGCCGCCATTTTCGGCCTGCCCGTCGGCGTGATCGTCATGATCGTGGTCAGCAAGATGACGCCGGAACCCTCGCAGGAAATGCAGGACATGATCGACGACCTGCGCACGCCGCGCGGCGAGACGGTCCTCGACAAGGTCAAGGCCTGACAGGTCAGGTCCTGATCTGAACCGATGAATCGAGGCGGGGCCTTTTCGGCCCCGCCTCTTTCATTTCGCCAAGCGGCGGCTATCATGCCGGATCAGTAACGGCGCGCAAACTGAGGGGGAAACGCGTGACCAATCCCATTCTCGAATACTGGTATTTCCACCTGCCGAACTATCTCCTGGCAGTGCTGATGTACACGCTGCTCGGCCGCTTCCTGCTGTCCTTCCTCTTCGCCCCCGGTTCGACCAATTATATCTGGCGGACCTTTGTGCGCATGACGGATCCGGTGGTGCGGCTGTTCGCCGTCATCACCCCAAAAACGGTGCCGTGGCTGCTGACGATCCTGTTTTCCTTCCTCTGGCTCTTCGTCATCCGCATCGCCCTGCTGCGCGCTTTTTCCGAACTCGGCCTCGCGCCGCATCTGGGCTGAAGGGATCGATCGGCCATGTCCAGAAACAGCTTTATTTTCGCCATCGTCGGATTTGCCATCATCAACGGCATGTTCTCGCCCCTGCTGCCCCAGGCGCTCGGCGCCGTGCTGATCATGGGACCGGCCTTTTTCGCCACCAGCATCTCCATCCTGTTCTTCTTCGCATCGATCCTGCTGGCGACGCTGACGATCATGGTGGCGGGAGTTCCGGCGGCGCTTTACGAGCGCGCAACGGGAGCATCGGATTCAACGCAAGTCTCGATGTGGATATGGCTCGCCTGTAGCGGGGTGTTGACGCTGCCGGCCATCATCCAATTCCTCGATGTCGGCTTCTAGCCGCCTATTGGCACGCACCCTCTTCAATTGGGCGTGATCGGTGCCCGCCAGGCGCGCCGGAAATGTTTCCAACCGAGGCCAAACGCTCCATAATCATGGGCGTCGTGGGGGCGATCCTTAGAACGGGGGTCGCGTGGAGCATCTTCGGCAGGCAGCCTATGTCTCGATCGGCCGCGCATGCGGATTTGCCGGTCTTGCCGTGCTGTGCGTGGTTATCGGCCTCAGCTACGACCCGCTGCTGGCGGCACGCACCGGCGGCGTGCTGACAACCGCGATGACCGCGGTGCTGATCGTGAAATCGCACTACGCGCTGTATCAGGACCCGCGGAGCACCGAATTGTGGACCATGCTCGACAAGCAGAAGCTGCCGCCCGAACCTTATGCGCGCTGGGCCGGCAGCACGGTGCTGCGGGACGCTTATCTGTGGTTCGCCAAATATGCCGCCGGGGTGTCCGTGGTGCTGTGGACCATCGCCGGGACCCTGACCTTCCTGGACTAGCGCGCAACCAACCGGCCGCGATGGCGGAAATGGCGCCTATTCCAGTTCGCCGATGACCTATTCCAGTTCGCCGATGAAATGAACCGCCACCTCGCGGGCATGCGGCGCGTCGCGATGCTCGACCACGAAGATGCCCTGCCAGGTGCCAAGCAGGGGCGTGCCGGCAACGACCGGAATCTGCACGCTGACCTGGGTCAGCATGGCGCGGATATGGGACGGCATGTCGTCGGGACCCTCGATGTCGTGGCGATAGGGAAAATCGCGCGGGGCGAGGCGGCGCAGGGCATCGAGCAGATCGGCGCAAACGGCGGCATCGGCGTTTTCCTGAATGGCCAGCGAGGCGGAGGTGTGGCGCACGAAAAGCGTCACCAGCCCTTCATTGGCCCCGATATCCGAGAGCCAGCGGCCAAGCTCGCGGCCGAACTCGTAAAAGCCTTCGCCCCTGGTCTGAACGGTCAATATGCCGGTGCGCTGCTGCATCGCCAGATCCGTGTCGCTGCACTGCCCGGCAGGCTAGACCGGCGGCCTCTTCCCGTCTATGGCTGGGCTCGAGACAGCCTTAAACTACCCAGGCGAAGACAGGCCCGGACAGGGCGATGAGCGAACTGGCTGATAAAGAGGGACCGGCGGCAGGCATGGCGAAAAATGGCGATGGAATGATCGAAACCGGGCGGCGTTTCGTCAACACCTGGGAATGCGACGAGAACCGGCACATGAATGTGCAGTTCTATTTTGCCCATTTCGAGGAGGCCGACCCGCATTTCTGGCATGCCAGCGGACTTGCCGGCGCCGGGCTCGCGTTTTCGACCAGGGTGCGCCACGCCCGTTTTCACCGCGAACTCAATGCCGGCGACATGCCGATCGTCTCTTCGGCGCTGGCGGCGGACGAAAGCGGCGGCGCCCTGCTCTATCACGCCATGCGCCGCCCCGACGGAACGCTCATGGCGACCTGCACCAACCGGCTTGAAACGGATCTTGCCACACTGCGAAAGGCGGCGCCCCAGGCCCCGGTGGTGGAGCTGCCGGAGGAAGCGCGGGCGCGCAGCTTTCCACTGGCGCCCGACGAGGCCAGAAGCGTCGAGACGCTGACCGCGCAGGGTTGCGCGCCGACCTATCGCGGCCTGGTGCGGCCCGCCGATTGCGGCGGCGACGGCGACATGACGGCGCAGATGCATGTCGCCCGCTTCACCGACGCGGCGGGGCATTTCTGGGATCACATCGGCCTCGACCGGGAGTGGATCGATGCCCATGGCTATGGCCGGGTGGCGATCGAACTGAAGCTGACCTATCTGTCCAAGCTGACGGCCGGCGACCCCATCCTGGTCCTCAGCGGCATGAGCGAGCATGGGCGCAAGACGGTTACCTTCCGCCACCACACCATCAATGTGCGCACCGGGGAGCCGGCGGCGATCTGCCATGTCACCGGACTATCGCTCGACCTTGCCTCGCGCCGCTCTGTGGAATGGCCGGAGGACAAGCGGGCCAAATTTCCCCAGGGCCATCCGTGAAGCGGAGCACTTGAGCGGGCCGGGTCTGGGGCGGAGCGCGGCTTGAGCGGCGCGGCTGGGGCGGCGCGGCTGGGGCGGGTCAGATCTTGCGGCCGTCCTTCTTGTCCTCGGTCAGTTCCTTCATCTTCTCCATCATCCGGCCCATGACGTCCTCAAGATAGGTCAGCATGCGGTCGATATCCTGACGGTCGGGCAGATTGAACCGGCTTTCCGCCTCCCCTTTGCCAGCCCCCCCTTTGCCAGCCTCCCCTTTGCCAGCCTCCCCTTTGCCTGCCTC
>JAGRLG010000040.1 GCA_020441905.1 Rhodobiaceae bacterium
CAAGGCGCAGCGGTCTTTTCTAGCGGCGCTCGCGCCAAGGCGCAGCGGTCTTTTCTAGCGGCGCTCGCGCCAAGGCGCAGCGGTCTTTTCTAGCGGCGCTCGCGCCAAGGCGCAGCGCCGAGGACCTCAACGAAAATTTCGCGGACGCGGGACTGGGTGGCGGCGAGGTGGGCGGCCAGCACCGAGAAATCCGGCAAAGCGGCGGCGCGCGCCAGCAGCAATTGCAGGCCACGCGGCAGGCTGGCGTCGTCGAGATCGTTTTCAAGGCAAAGCCGCAGCACCTGGGTCAGGTTGTGATACAGCGTGCTGGCTTCGAGCAGGTCATCGGCCTGCTCCCCGGAAAGCAAGCCGGCGGCGGCCAGCTTGCGCAGGGAGGCAACGGTGTTCTGGTCGAGAATATCCGGGTGATCAGCGCCATGGGCCAGTTGCAGGAACTGGGTGATGAATTCCAGATCGACCAGCCCGCCGGGCACGGTCTTGATCTGCCAGGGATCGCTTGATCCCTTTTCCTCGTCGATGCGGCGCCGCATGTCGATGACATCGGCTTTCAGTTGCCCCAGGTCGCGGCGGCGGCGCAGGGTTTCACCAATGACCTTTTCGACATCGGCGCGCAGCGCTCCCTCGCCCGATATCACCCGGCCCCGGGTCAAGGCCATGTGCTCCCAGGTCCAGGCGCTGTCGCGCTGATAGGCGGCAAAGCTTGCCAGGCTGGCCGCCACCGGGCCGGCATTGCCCGAGGGGCGCAGCCGCATGTCAACTTCATAAAGTGTGCCCTCGCCGGTCGGTGCCGATATGGCGGCAATCAGACGCTGGGTCAGCCGGGTATAATAGGCCGCCGGAGCGAGCGGGCGGCGTCCGTCCGACGCCGTGGTGTCTTCGGGAAAATCGTAAATGACGATGAGATCGAGATCGGACGCGGCGGTGATCTCGCTGCCACCGAGCTTGCCCAGCGCCAGCACGACGCTGGACCCGCCGGGGACCAGTCCGTGGGTCTGGGCCAGTTCCTCGCCCGCCGCTTTGTGCAGCCTTTTCACCAGCATTTCGGCAAGCGCGGCAAAGGCGCCGCCAGCCTGGCTGGCGGAGATGGTGCCGGAGAGCACGCGCACGCCAATGAGAAATGCCTGCTCCTGGCCGAAACGCCGAGCGCGGTCGAGCATTTCCTCATAGCTGCGGGCCAGACCCAGCGCCGTTTCAAGATGCTCGGCCAGCACCTCGCGCGACGGCAGTCCGCCGAAGAAATCGGGATCGAGAACGGCGTCGAGAACGGAAGCGCGGTTGCCGAGGGTGGCGGCAAGGCGGGGAGCCGTTCCCATGATGTCGGCGAGCAGGCCGAGCAGTTCCCCATTGGCGCGCAGCATCGAGAATACCTGCACCCCGGCCGGCAACCGCTTGAGAAAGGCGTCGAAAGCCAGGAAAGCGGCCTGCGGGTTCGCGGTTTGCGACAGCGCCTTGAGCAGTCCGGGAATGAGTTCGGTAAGCCGCTCGCGCGCCTTCTCGCTGCGGGTGGCGGCATAGCGCCCGAAATGCCAGCCGCGCACGACGCGGGCAATGTCGGCGGGCGAGGCGTAGCCCATGCGGGAGAGGGTCTGCAGGGTGTCGGGATCGTCCTCGCCGCCGGTGAAGACCAGGTTGCCGGCCTCGTTCGCAAGTTCGGGCGAATCCTCGAACAGGGCGGCATAGTGGCTCTCGACGCAGCGCATGCGCCGGGTCAGTTCCTCCGCCAGCTCGCCGGCTCCGGACAGGGCACAGAACCTGGCAAAGGCGTCCAGCCCGCCCTCGTCCTCCGGCAGGAGATAGACCTGGTCGTCGTCGCGCATTTGCAGCCGGTGCTCGATACGGCGCAGAAATCGGTAGGCCTCGGCGAGTTCGTCCCGCGCCCCGGCGCTGATCCATTCCAGCTCGACGAGCCGGTCGAGGGTGGCGAGGGTGCGCCGCTCGCGCAGCACCGGCTGGCGGCCGCCGGCAATCAACTGCTGGGTCTGGACGAAAAACTCGATCTCGCGAATGCCGCCGCGGCCGAGCTTGATGTTGTGTCCGGCGACGGCGATGCGGCCATGCCCCTTATAGGCATGGATCTGCCGCTTCATGGCATGGACGTCGGCAATCGCCGCGAAATCGAAATATTTGCGCCAGATGAAGGGCGCCAGCTCGCGCAGGAAGACCTCGCCGGCGGCGATGTCGCCGGCCATGGCGCGGGCCTTGATCAGCGCCGCGCGCTCCCAGTTCTGGCCCATGCTCTCGTAGTATTGCAGGGCGGCGGCAAGGGAAATGGCGGCGGCCGTGGCCCCGGGGTCGGGGCGCAGGCGCAGATCGACGCGAAAGACATAGCCGTCGGCGGTGCGCTCCTGGAGAAGCTTGACCAGGTTGCGGGTCAGCCGGACATAGAATTTCGACGGCTCCAGACCCTCGCGCAGACGGCCGGCCTCGGCGTCGTAAAGAATGATGAGGTCGATATCGGAGGAATAATTGAGCTCGCCGGCGCCGAGCTTTCCCATCGCCAGCACGATATATCCGCTGCCGACGGACGGATTTTCAGGATCGAGGGGCAGAAAATCGCCGCTCGCGGCGGCCTGACGCAGCAGGATATCGATCGCCGCTGCGACGGCGACATCGGCGCCGCGCGAAAGGCTGGCCGTCACCTCGTCGATGGTCCAGGCGCCGGAAATATCGCCCAGGGCCACGAGCAGCGCCAGTTCCTGGCGAAAGCGGCGCAGCGCGGTCATGGCCTCTTCGGTGGACACCGCACCGGCACTGACCGCGCGCAGATCGCCGATCAGCGCGGCAAGGCGGTTCTCCGGCGCTTCGCGCAGGCAGCGCAGCAGGCGTCCGGGATCCTGGCGCATAAGGTCGGCGAGGAAGGGCGAGGCGGAAAACACACCATCAAGCAGCTCGCTCACCGCCGGGCGGGCGGCGAGGAGCGCGTCCAGTTCGCCGTCCAGACCGGCGGCCTTGGCGGCGCTGACAAGATCGCCGCGCCGGTGCGCCGCCGCCTGCTTATCGGCGACACCGGGACATTCGGCGATGCGCGCCGCCAGTGCATTGTCCGCGCAACTTACGTCCATATGTCCTTGCCCAATGCCGGAGATTCCGCGGTTCAGCCGTGCCGGGCGGGCAGGATCATACGAACCGCCAGCCCCGGCGAATTGTCCTCGAGTTTCAATTCACCCTTGTGCAACCGCGCGACCGCCGCCGCAAGACTCAATCCGAGGCCGCTGCCAGGTCGCGAACGGCTGGTTTCCAGCCGGACGAAACGCTGCACCACCCGCTCGCGCTCGGCCTGGGGGACGCCGGGGCCGTGGTCGCGAACCGCGATTTCAACCGAATCGCCGCTGGCCGCAACCGAAACCGTGATCTCGCCCGGCGCCTCCCGCCCAGCTGCCCTGGCCGATTTTGCCGATTTCGCCGATTTGCCGTTGACCGCGCCGCGATGGCCGCCGGCTGCTTCGGGCAGGCCGTATTTCAGTGCATTGTCGATGAGGTTGGCAATGGCCTGGGAAATCAGTTCGCGGTCGCCGGCCAGCGGCGCCGGTCCATTGGCCTCCACCTTGAGAACGGCGCCGGCCTCCTCGGCAATGGGTTCGTAGAGCTCGGCGACGTCGCTCGCCACGGTGGCGGCATCCAGCCCGGCAAAACCGGCCCGCGCGGCGCCGGCCTCGGCGGCCGCGATCGACAGCAGGGCGTTGAAAATCCGGATCAGCTGATCGGATTCCTCGATGGTCTGCTCGAGGGCGCGGCGGCAGATGTCGGGAGAATTGCCCTGGCGCAATGCCGTCTCGGCGCGGGTGCGCAGCCGGGTCAGCGGCGTCTTCAGATCGTGGGCTATATTGTCGGAAACCTCCTTCAGCCCCGCCATCAGCCGCTCGATGCGGTCGAGCATGGCATTGAGGCTGAGGGCGAGACGGTCCAGTTCATCGCCGGTGCCGGCTTCGGGAATGCGCTCGGAAAGATCGCCGGCCATGATGCGCTGGCTGGTCGCCGCCATGGCATCGAGGCGGGCGAGCAGGCGGCGGCTGGCAATGAGGCCGCCGGCGATTCCCAGCGCAATGGTCAGGCCCAGCCCCCAGAACAGGGCCGATGCAATGACGCGCTGGAAGCTGCGCCGCTCCTCGATGTCGCGGCCGACGATGAGGCGAAAGCCGCCAGCCAGAACATAGGTGCGCGCCAGGGCCTGGCGCTCGGATACCTGGCCGCCATCGACGCGGCGGAAGGAGAATTCATACCAGCCCGCGGCCTCGGTGACCTCGGCCGGCGCGCCATAAAGATTGCCGGCGAGCGGCCGGAAACTGGCATCGGTCATCAGATAGAGATCGTTGCCGGCAATGGCGGCGCGTTGCTGGACGGCGGCCAGCAGGCGCACGGTGCCGCCGGCGGCATATTGTTCGGCAAGGCCGCGCGCTTCGGTTTCGATGGCCTCGTTGAGCTGGCGCGAAAGCAGAACCGTGGTCGAATAGTAGATATAGCCGATGACCAGGGTCGCCGAGAGGGCGAAAAAGGCGAGAAACAGCACCGCCAGGCGAAAGGCGGAGGCGCGGACGAGTTTAGCTAAGGTCGTCACTGATCATGTATCCCGCGCCGCGCACCGTGTGCAGCAATGGCGCGGCGAAATCGCGGTCGATCTTGGCACGCAGCCGCGAAATATGCACGTCGATGACGTTGGTCTGGGGGTCGAAATGATAGTTCCAGACATTTTCCAGCAGCATGGTGCGGGTCACCACCTGCCCCTTGTGGCGCATCAGATAGTCGAGCAGGGCGAATTCGCGCGGTTGAAGCGGAATCGCTTTTCCACTCCGGCGCACGGTATGGGCAAGGCGGTCGAGCAGCAGGTCGCCGGCCTGGAGCACGGCCTCGCCCGCCTCCGGCGCCTTGCGGCGCGCCAGCACCTCGATGCGGGCGAGAAGCTCGGAAAAGGCATAGGGCTTGGTAAGATAATCGTCGCCGCCGGCGCGCAGGCCCTTGACCCGGTCATCGACTTCGCCAAGAGCGGAAAGGATGAGCACCGGGGTCTGGTCGCCCGCCTTTCTCAACTCGGCAATCACCGACAGACCGTCGCGGCGCGGGATCATGCGGTCGACGACGAGCACGTCGAAACTGCCGGCCTGGGCCATCTCCAGGCCCTCCTCGCCGTCACCGGAATGATCGATGACATGGCCGCTTTCCTTGAGCGCCCTGACCAGATAGCCGGCGGTTTCGGCGTCGTCCTCGATGAGAAGAATTTTCATGGGTGTTTCTTAGCGCAAATCGTCCGGCAGCGGCAAAGTGGAGGGATTCACTTGCCGCTGCCGGGAATACCCGCCGCATCAGGGGCTTGCAGCGGCGGGTACATGGCTCAAGCCGCGTCGAGATCAAGGGCGACGAAGTGCTGGCCCTTGCTCGACTTGACGAACAGCAGCACCTTGGCGCGCTTGGCCTGCGTGACCTCGGAAATGATCCGGGCCACGTCTTCCGGCGTGCTGACGTCGCGGTTATCGACCTTCAGGATGACATCTCCGGTCTCAAGGCCCTTGTCCGCGGCCTCGCTGCCATCGGCAACGCCGACCACGACCACCCCTTCATCGCCGGCGTCAGGCACCTGGGCCGCCGCGCGCAGCGCCAGGCCCAACTGGTTGACGGCCATCTCCTTGGCGGGCTCCGGGCTGACGCTGGCCTGCTTTTCCTCTTTCTGCCGCCCGAGCTTCACGCTCAGCGTCTGGGGCTTGCCATCACGCAGGATCTTGATCGCGGTCCGCTCTTCGGGATTATGGGCGCCGATCTTGCGCGCCAGATCCTTGGCGTCCTTCACCTCGCGGCCATCGACCTCGAGAATGACGTCGCCCAGCTTCATTCCCGCGGCCTGCGCCGGGCTGCCGTTCTGGACATCCGACACCAGGGCGCCGGCGGCGTCCTTGAGGCCGAGCGAGTCGGCGATGTCACGGGTTACCGGCTGGATCTGGACGCCGAGCCAGCCGCGGCTGACCGAGCCGGTGTCGCGCAACTGCGCGATCACGCCCTTGGCGACTTCGGCGGGAATGGCGAAACCGATGCCGACGCTGCCGCCGGAGGGCGAATAGATGGCGGTATTGATGCCGACCACCTGGCCCTTGAGATTGAAGGTCGGACCGCCCGAATTGCCTTTGTTGATCGGCGCATCGACCTGGATGAAGTCGTCGTAAAGCCCGGCGCCGATGTCGCGGCCGCGGGCGGAGACGACACCGACGGTGACGCTGCCGCCAAGCCCGAAGGGATTGCCAACCGCCAGCACCCAGTCGCCGATCTCGATGTCGTCATCGGTAAAGGCGACATAGGGAAATTCGCGCGATGCGTCGATCTTGAGCAGGGCGAGGTCGGTCTTTTTGTCGGTGCCGACGATCTTGGCGGTATAAACCGACCCGTCGTCGAGGGTGAGTTCAACTTCCGAGGCATTGTCGACAACGTGATTGTTGGTCACGACATAGCCGTCTTCGGAAATGATGAAGCCGGAGCCCTGGGCCAGTGCTCGCCGCTGGCCGCGAGGCGAAGGGCCGTGGAACGGGTCCGGCATGCCGCGATCGGGAAACATGTCCTTGAACCATTCGGGAACGTTGAAATTGTCCGGCCAGTTGCGGAACTGCCGCCGCTGGTCCGAATCCGACGCCACCTCGGGTTCGGAAACCTTGACCTTGACGCTGACCACCGCCGGGCGGACATGCTTGACGATGGGGGCAAAGGACATCGGCACCATCACCGGCGCCTCGACCCTGTTGCCGAGCGGCTGGGCCACGGTTTGCGCCTGCTGGGCGAAGGCGCCCGACCACAGGACCGATACCGCGACCATCGCCGCGCCAAGGGCAGCGGCGACCAACAGGCCTAGTCCGCGGCCGCCGTCCCGGCGTGAGGCGCTGTCGAGAACGTATTTGCCATCGTGCATTTTCAAATCTCCTCAATTGCAACGATCGTCGGCTGCAACGATCGTCGGCGGCCGCCGCCTGGCCGCCGGATATCTCTTCGGTGCATTTATGGAGCGCGCCACCTTACGGCAATCTGAAGGCCGCATTAAAAATCGGTAATGTTGGGCAAGGGCGCGCCGCCGTGGGGGGCGAAAGTCACTCGTGCCCGGCTTCACGGGTGACAATGATCGAGCTTTGCTCGAGCGTGCGATGGACCGGGCACATATCGGCGATTTCCAGCAGCCGCGTGCGCTGTTCGTGGGTTAGATCGCCGGCGATGGCAATGGCGCGCTCGAAACGGTCGACGCGCCCCTCCCTGCCCTCGCATTCGGCACAATCGTTGGCATGGACCCTGTCATGGCGGATTTCGACCGAGACGTTTTCCAGCGGTAATTTCTTGCGCTCGGCATAGAGGCGCAGCGTCATCGAGGTGCAGGCGCCAAGGGCGATGGCGAGGAAATCGTAAGGTGAAGGGCCGCTATCCATGCCGCCGACATCGGCCGGCTCGTCGGCGGTGAGGCGGTGGCGTCCGGCAAGGGCCGCCTGCTGGAACCTGCCCTGCCCGGTTTCGGCCACCCGGACGGTGCCGGCGGGAACGCCAGCTTCTTCCCCCATCCCGGTTTCGGCCGCCTCGTCGAGGAAGCGCGCCGCCCAGACGGCAATCATATCGGCGGCGAAGACGGCGTCGCGGCGGTTTGACAGCAAATGGTCGGCGCCGTGAAGCGAAACGAAGCTTTTGGGGTGCTTGGCGGCGGCAAAGATGCGCCCGGCGTTTTCAATGCCGACGGTGGCATCCAGCGGCGCGTGGAGGACCAGCAATGCGCGTTTCAGATTGGCAATGCGATCGGACAAGCTTTGCCCCCGAACATCGTCGAGAAACTGCTTGCGGATGGTGAATTGGCGTCCGGCCAGGGTGACCTGGGCCGCGCCCGTGGCCTCGATCTCGTCCAGTTGGGCATGGAAGTTTTCCACCACATGGGCGGCATCGGCGGGGGCGCCGATGGCTGCCACCGCCTTGACCTCGGGAATGTCGCCAGCCGCCGCCAGCACCGCGGCGCCGCCAAGCGAATGACCGATGAGCAGCGCGGGCGCCTTGCGGTTGTCGCGCAGCCAACGGGCCGCCAGCACGAGGTCGGCGACATTCGACGAGAAATTGGTATTGGCGAATTCGCCCTCGCTGGCGCCAAGACCGGTGAAATCGAAGCGCAGCACGCCATAGCCATGGGCGGCGAGCGCGGCGGCGATGCGCGAGGCGGCGAAAATATCCTTCGAACAGGTGAAGCAATGGGCGAACAGCGCATAGGCGCGCACCGGGCCGTCGGGCAGATCGAGGCGGGCGGCAAGGGCGGCATTCTGGCTGCCGGCAAAGGTGATGCGGTTGGTCGGCGCTGTCATCATCGGCTCCCTTGTTGGCGGCGCCGGTGGCAGGCCGGCGCGATCAGTCGTCGGCGACGAGCTTTTTCAGTCGCTCCTTCTCCGCCTCGCTGAGTTCAGCGGCGGCGCCCGCGGGCAAGGCCCGCTTGCGCCACAGCACCAGCCCCCCGGCGATCAGCGCGAGCGGCGGGACAAGCCAGAGTAACAGCGTATGAAGCGCAAAGCGCGGCTTGAGCAGCACGAACTCGCCGTAGCGCTCGACGACAAAGGAGAGCACCTCGCTGTCGCTGGCGCCGGCGCTGAGGCGTTCGCGCACCAGAACGCGCAGATCGCGGGCCAGCGGAGCATTGGAATCATCGATCGACTGGTTTTGGCAGACCAGGCAGCGCAATTCGGCGGAGATGGTGCGGGCGCGGGCCTCCAGCGCGGGGTCGGCCAGCACTTCGTCCGGCTGCACGGCAAGGGCCGGACCCGCCGACAGGGCCAGGCACAACGCGATCAGAAGGCGGGCGAGCATGGCTGTCATTCCGCCGGCTGGACCCTGGCCGCGGCGGGGGCGGCGCGGCGCGGCGCGCCCACCCTGAGGCGGCGGTCGGAGAGCGAGAATATGGCGCCGATCATCATGATCACCGCGCCCCACCAGATCATGGTGACGAAGGGATTGTCGTAGATCCGCACCGTATAGGCGCCGCCTTCCGCGTCGTCGCCGAGAACGACATAAAGATCGCCGGACAGGAAAGAGCGAATGCCGGCTTCGGTGGTCGGCTGCTTGCGCACGGTATAGACGCGCTTGGCGGATTTGAGCACGGCCACCGTCCGATCGCCCTCGCGGGCGGTAAAGACACCCGCGGTCTGGGTGTAATTGGGGCCCTGTTCGGGCACCACGCCCTCGAAGGTGACGGTGCGGCCGGCGACGGCGACGCTGTCGCCCGGCTTCATGACGGTGATGACCTCGGTGCGCCAGGCCGAAACCGAAACGATGCCGAGAACGACGACGCCAAGGCCGAAATGGGCCAGCATGGTGCCATAGGCGGAGCGCGGCAGGCCGCCGAGCCGGCGCACGACCTGGCCCAGCGGCGCGCGGCCAGCGCCAACCCGCCAGGCAAGCTCGAACAGGGCGCCGAGCATGACCCAGGCTGCAAGACCGATGCCGAAGGGCGCGAGAACCGGCCCGCCCCAGCGCAGCCAGGCAAAGAGCGCGGCGACGGCAAGGGCAGCGAAGGCGACCGCGAACAGGCGCTGGGCGACGCCAAGGAAATCGCCGCGCTTCCAGGCCAGCATGGGGCCGAAGGGCACCAGCGCCAGCAGCGGGATCATCAGCGGGCCGAAGGTCATGTTGAAGAAGGGGGCGCCGACGGAGATTTTCTGGCCCGTCAGGGCCTCCAGCGCCAGCGGGTAGAGCGTGCCGACAAACACCGTCAGCGCGGCGGTGGTAAGGAAGAGATTGTTGATCACGAGCGCGCCTTCACGGCTGACCGGGGCGAAAAGGCCGCCCTGGCGCAGCAATGGCGCGCGCCAGGCAAAGAGCGACAAGGCGCCGCCGACAAAGAGCATCAGGAGCACGAGGATGAAGACGCCGCGCGCGGGGTCGGTGGCAAAAGCGTGGACCGAGGTCAGAACGCCCGAGCGGACGAGGAAGGTGCCCAGCAGCGACAGCGAAAAGGTGAGGATGGCAAGGAGGATGGTCCAGATCTTGAGCGCCTCGCGCTTTTCCATGACGATGGCCGAATGGAGCAGCGCGGTGCCCGCGATCCAGGGCATGAAGGAGGCGTTTTCGACCGGGTCCCAGAACCACCAGCCGCCCCAGCCGAGTTCGTAATAGGCCCACCAGGACCCCATGGCGATGCCTGCGGTAAGAAAGGCCCATGCCAGCAGGGTCCAGGGCCGCACCCAGCGCGCCCAGGCGGCATCGACACGGCCCTCGATCAGCGCGGCGATGGCAAAGGCGAAGGCAACCGAAAAGCCGACATAGCCGGCATAGAGCAGCGGCGGATGAATGGCGAGGGCGAAGTCCTGGAGAATGGGGTTAAGCCCCTGGCCCTCGCCGGGGGCGGGATCGAGGCGCAGGAACGGATTCGAAGTGGCGAGAATGAAGACCAGGAATGCGCTCGCCACCCAGGCCTGCACGGCAAGGACGATGGCGCGCAGGCGAACCGGCAGGTTGGAGCCGAACAGCGCCACCAGGGAGCCGAAAAAAGCCAGGATCATCACCCAGAGCAGCATCGAGCCCTCATGGTTACCCCAGGTGCCGCTGATCTTGTAAAGCAGCGGTTTGTCGGCATGGGAGTTCTGCCACACATTGGCCACCGAATAATCGGAGCGGACATAAAGGGCGATCAGCATTGCGAAGGCGGCGGCGATAAACAGGAATTGTCCGCCGGCCAGCGGGCGGGCAAGGCCCATCAGGGCGGCGTCGCCGCGCCGCGCCCCCCAGATCGGGGCCACGGACTGCAACAGCGCCAGCGCCAGCGCCAACAACAAAGCAAAATGTCCGATTTCGGCAATCATTCCGGCATCCGCCTTCCGTGTTCCGGTCCGGCCCTACTTCTGTCCCGACTTTTCCTGCCAGACGCCCTGTTTCTTCAGGGCGTCGGCAACCTCGCGAGGCATGTAGTTTTCGTCGTGCTTGGCCAGCACGCTGTCGGCGACGAAGTGGCCACCGGCATCGAGCACGCCCTCGACAACGACGCCCTGGCCCTCGCGAAACAGGTCCGGCAGCACACCGGCATAGACGACCTTGATCGTTTTTGCGGTGTCGGTGACGGTGAAATGCACCTCGGCGCCATCGCCGCGCGAAACGCTGCCCTCCTCCACCAGGCCGCCGACGCGAATGCGGGCGCCCGGCGCGATGGCCTTTTCGGCAATTTCGCTGGGGCTGTAGAAGAACACGATGGTGTCGCGCAGCGCCGTCAGCACCAGCCCGGCAGCCAGCGCCAGCACGGCCAGGGCAGCGCCGATCACGGCCAATCTCTTTTGCTTTCGCGTCATTCGACCCTGCCTGTCACTTCTCCTGCCGGCTCTATTGCCGCGTCCTGGCCAAGGGCCCGCAAGAAAACCCTCATTAGCGGCCCGCCGTCCTTGATGCGCGTCAACATGGCGCGCGGTTACGGCGCCAGCCGCAATTCCCTGGCCATATCCTCGATCTGCGCCAAGGCTTCGGCCTCGCCGGCGAAATTCTTGCGCGCCGACACCGCCGCCTGGCGAGCATCCTCAATACGGCCCAGCACACTATAGGACCGCATCAGGCGCAGCCAGCCGTCGAGATCGCGGCCATCCTGGCCCAGCCTTTCGGCAAGGCGGCTCACCATCTGATTTATCATCTGCTCGCGTTCGGCCACGTCCGGCGATTCTGCCGGCTGCTGCGGCGCCGGTATGTCGCCGGCCGGCTTGCCAAGCTGCTCGGTCACGGCGGCAAGGCGCTGCACGACCACCGGACGCCAGGGCGCTTCCGCCGGAGCGTCGGCAAGAAGCGCGCGCCAGGCCTGTTCGGCCTCGCCGAGCGCGCCCTGCTGCTCATGGGCCATGGCGAGATAGAAACGCGGCCGCACCAGGCTTGGCTCCAGGGCCAGGGCGCGGGCAAATGCCTCGCGGGCGCTGGCGCCCACGGTTCCGCCTTCGGCCTGGGTCAGAGCCTCGCCAAGACCGGACAGACGGCCGGCGCTTTCGCCGACCAGCCGCAGGGCATTGCGATAGGCGGCCGCCGCATCGTCAAAGCGGCGGATCTTCAGATAAAAGGGGGCGACGATATCCCAGCCCTTGCCATCGTCCGGATTGGCGCGCAGATGGGCCTCGATACGGGCGAGCAGGATCTCCGGATCCTGCTGCTCCGGCGGCCTGGCCAGGCGCTCGGCCAGCGCCATGCCCGGCAGTTGCGGCGAACCCAGCAGAAAATAGCCTCCGAATCCGATGGCGGCGACGAGGAGGGAGAGCGCGAGTCCGAGCCCGGCGAGACGGCGGCGCGGCAGCGGCCTTGCCTGGGCAGTGCTTTCCAGCCCGGAGCCGGCGGCAAGCAGGCGGCGGGAAATTTCGGTGCGCGCGGCTTCCGCATCGGCTGGCGCAACCAGACCGCGCGCGATTTCCTCCTCCAGGTTCTGCAATTGGTCGCGATAGACCTCGATATCGCTGCCGCCGGGAGAGTCTTGTCCGGGGCGCGGCCGGAGCAGAGGAACCGCCACGATGGCGATCGCCAGCACGGCCATGGCTGCGAAAATTGTCCAGAGCATGATTCTAAAACTGTTCCCCTTCGTACGCGGCGCAGCCATGCGCCGCCTGTACGGTCCGGAATTTCGCCCCTGTCTAGCGCAATCCGCGCCCGCGCGACAGACGATCCCGATCAGATAGGCGTGATCGCGCGAAAATGCCACATCCGGCGCCGAATTATCAATATTCGGCGCCAGAATTGAGATGGCGCAATAAATCCGAATATAGATTGGTCCTAGAGAGGTAAAATCGCAGGTGTTAAAGTCAGCCTTGCAAATCGAGTCTATGCGGGAGTCGGCGGCCGCATGCAGCGTTTTTCGGTCTTCACACTGGCGCGCAATGCGTGGGGCCACAATCGGAGCTGGCAGCCGCATTGGCGCAGCGCGGTCCCGGACGGCGAATATGACCTCGCCATTGTCGGCGGCGGCGCCCATGGTCTTGCCACCGCCTATTTTCTGGCCCAGCGCCACGGGATGCGCAAGGTCGCGGTCATCGAGAAGGGTTGGATCGGCGCCGACGACAGCAGCCCGACCATTCTGACAATCCGGCCGGATACCGTCGCGCAGCCAGGAGGCGAAATCTTCGAATTGACGCGCAAGCTCTATCGGGCGCTGTCGCGCCAGCTCAATTTCAACATTCAGTTTTCCTCGCGCGGCGTTGTCGGCCTGTGTTTCGACGAGGCGGATTTGAGAGCCGGCAGGGCGACCATGGAAACCGCGCGCGCCAGCGGCACCGCGATGAAGATGATCGGTCCGGACAAGGCGGCGCGCGCGGTACCCGGCCTAGGGCGCGCGGGCGCCAAGCGGCTGGGCCTTGCCGGCGCCCTGTACCAGCCCAAGGGCGGCATGATCAACGCCGATGCGGTGGCCTGGGCGCTTGCCCGCGCCGCCGACGCGCAGGGGGTAGACATTGTGCAGAACTGCACCGCGACCAGCCTGTCCTGGCGCGGCGATCGCATTGCCGGGGTCGAGACAAGCCTGGGTCCGGTCCGGGCAAAGCGGGTCGCCCTTGCCGCCGGGGCGGCGAGCGCCGCATTGGCGCAAACGTCCGGTATCGCGCTACCCCTGGCCGCGGCGCGCTTGCGCACCATCATGTCGCAGCCGGTGCGCCCCTTCCTCAATCCGGTCATTACCGCGCCGGCAATGAATATCCAGATTTATCAGGCCACCGGCGGCGAGGTTCTGGTCAGCGAGATCGAACCTTCACCCGGCCCCGGCGGAGACTGCGGGGACGGCGGAGGCGGCGATGCTTCGGCTTTTCAGGCGCTCGCCAACGGATTGGTCAAACTGTTCCCCGATCTTGGCGCCTTGCAGGTGGCGCGCAGCTGGTCACGCCCGGTTTGCTATACCTATGACGGCAATCCGCTGGTCGGACGGACCCAGGTGACGGGCCTCTACCTCAATTGCGGCTGGGGCGCGGCGGCCTTTCAGGCGGCGCCCGTTTCCGGCATGATTCTCGCCGATGCCATTGCCGGAGAAGTTCCCCATGAGGCCGGAGCGGCCTTCCTGCCCGGCCGCCTGGGAGCGATAAGGATTGCCGACAGCGACGGCCAGGAAACGACCTGGGTGCGGCCGGCCGGGGCGGCGGAAAGCGCAAAGGCGCAATGGTCATGAGCGCCGGCAAAGCGAGCGGCGGCGATTTCCGGGTGGCAGCGGACGGCGAAGCCGGCGGGGCAATCCAGGACGGCAGCTTGATTGATCGCAGGCGAGAGTTGCGCTTTCGCTTCGACGGGCGCAGCTACCGGGGATTTGCCGGCGACACGCTGGCCTCGGCGCTGCTGGCCAACGGGGTCAGGGTTTCGAGTTGGAGCCGGCGCATGCAGCGTCCGCGCGGAATTACTGGAATCGGTGCCGACGATGCCGACGGGCGGGTCATTCTGCGCGACGGACGCCGCTCGATCGAGGCCCGCGCCACCGAGATTCAGCTTTTTGACGGCTTGCGAGCGAAAAGCCGCACAAGCGGGCCGGCGGCACGGCTGCTGGCGCGCATGCTGTATGGGCAGCTGGGCGCCCTGACGCGCGCCGGAGCGCAGTACAAGACCTTCAAGGCACCGGGGCGGATTTCCTGGGACCTGTTCGAGCCGCTGGTTCGTCATTTCTCCAATTGCCCGCCGGTACCCCGCGGAAACGCGAGCGGGGAACATTTTCACCTTCATTGCGATGTGCTGGTCATTGGCGGAGGGGCGGCCGGCGTCTGCGCCGCCCGGGCGGCGGCGGCGGGCGGGGCACGGGTGGTGATGTGCGAGCAGTCGGCCCGATTTGGCGGCGTGTCCGACCTCTATCCGGCGAAGATCGAGGGGCTGGCGGCGGCGGACTGGCTGGGGCGGCAATGCGCCGGTCTTGGCAAGTTGTCCAATGTGCACCTGCTGGCGCGCACGAGGGTTGTCGGCAGTTGGGGCGGATCCCAGGTGCTGGCGCTGGAAAGTTGCGCCGGCGCGGGAACCGGAAAGCACGGCGAAGCTGACGACAACCAGATCCGCGAGCGCCTGTGGCGGATCACGCCGCGGCGCGTGATCATCGCCACGGGTTCGGCGGAGCGCGCATTCCTGTTTGCCGACAATGACCGGCCGGGGCTGATGATGTCGATGGCGGCGCGCGGCTATCTTTCGCGTTTCGGCGTCGTTCCCGGCCGCAAGGGCATCGTGTTCACCAATAATGACGACGCCTATCTGACCGCGGTGGCTCTGCATAAGGCGGGGGCGGAAATCGTCCGCATTGTCGATACCCGGCCCCATCCGGAGGGCATGGCCGCGGGAATGGCAATGGGCGCCGGCGTGCATTTGAGTTTTGGCTCGGCGATATCGGGCATCGAAACGGACAAGAGCGGCAGGATGATCAGCGGCGTGAGGATCATTCCGACCCTTCGAGCGGCGGCGCGCGGCTCGGCGCCGGAACGGGTAGCCTGCGACTTCGTGTGCATGTCCGGCGGGTTCGAGCCGGTGGTGCCGGAATTGGGCAGCGCCTTTCTTGACGCCGTGGCCAGGGCGCCAGGGAGCGGCGAAGCGCAAACCGAACAGCCGGGAGATGCGCCGCGCATCCTTGCCGTGGGCGCCGCCAACGGCACATTGGCCCTGGCCGATATAATCGCCGAGGCAAGCGAGGCGGGAATGGCGGCGGCACAAGAACGGCCCCCGACGCAAAGCGAGGAGGGAAAGCCGCCCGGTGGCCCGGCGGAGAACAGCGCCGACGGGCGCCTCGCGCCGGCCGGCTGGACGATCCGCCTGCCCGGCGGCGTTGGCGAAAGGGACCATCATTTCGTCGATCTTCGCGCCGATGTCACCGTCGCCGACATTGAGGTCGCCGTTCGCGAGGGCTATCGCAGCCCGGCGCTGCTGCGGCACTATACCGGCCTCGATGCTCCGGACGGAACCTTGCGCGCGGGCAATCCCAAGGCGCTGGCGGTCCTGGCCGCCTTCACCGGAACTTCGCCCGGCCGGTCGCCCGATGACCGCCCCACCTATGGGCCCGCGATATCGTTCGGCGCCCTTGCCGGCATCGATGCCAGCCATGCACGCGAAGATACCGCCGCCGCGCTGCGCCAGATGCCTCTGGCCGAACAGCACCGCAAGGACGGCGCGATTCTTTCCGCCATAGCCGGATGGGAGATACCGTCCAGCTACCCCTTGTCCGGCGAAACACAGGCCGCAGCCTCATGGCGAGAAGCGGCGGCGGCGCGCGCCAGCGCCGGCATGACGGATCTCTCCGCCCGGGGAAAGTTCGATTTCAGCGGACCGGGCAGCGCGCGAATGCTTTCGCTCCTCACCGAGAACGATGCCGGCACACTCGCTGTTGGCGACTGCATGAGCAGCCCAATGTTCGATGACCATGGGCGCCTTGTCGACTTGATGCTGGCCGCGCGGCTGACAGAGGGGCGCTTCACGCTTTTGACTGGCGCCCATTCGGCGGCGCTGGCGTGGCGGCGCATTCGCGCGCTCATGCGGGATGGCGGAAGAGCCCTCCGGGTGCTGGCCTGCCCGGTCAGCGAGCAATGGGCGCAGTTCGCCATTGCCGGGCCGAACGCCCGCGATGTGCTGCGCTGGCTGCCGATCAAGGGCATGGAATGGGACGGGGAAGCTTTCCCGCCGAATTCGGTGCGGCAGGGAGAGTTTGGCGGTTATCCCTTGAGGATTTTCCGCACGCTCGAAACTGGAGAACTGGAATATGAAATCGCCATCGGCGCGCGCCATGCCGGAAATCTCTGGCGCTCGATCTGCGACGCCGGCAAGAAATTCGAACTGACGCTGCTCGGTATGGCGGGCCGGGACTTGATGCTGCTGGAGGTGGGGCGCGTTCGTGGTGCGATTGGCAGCGGCCGGCAGGACGTGGTGGGGCTGCTCAGCGACGATCGCCAGAAGATCCTCCCCCCCGGCGCCCAGATCGTCCTCGATGACGCGGTTGGACAAAGTGCAGTTATCGCCCATGTCGCGGCCAGTGCGCTGAGTCCGGCGCTGGGACGGTCGATCGCGCTGGCGGCGATAACCGATGGCCGGGCTTTGATCGGCCGGCCGGTGCGGGTGGTGACAGCCGATGACGGCCAGGCAATGGCCGAAATCGTGGATCCAGTGTTTCTGGCCGCTGACAACCCGGCTCCCGAATCCGTGACAGATGAATCTGGGCCTGGCGGGGGAGAAGGCGACGATGAGTGACCGCGAAGCCGCCCAGGGCGAAGGGGCAGGAGCGGCTGCCTCGATAGTGCGTCACGGCTATTTGAGCATTACCGATATCACCGACCGGGGCATGATCGACCTGCAAATCGCCGAGCCGGAGACGGCTCTGGTGGAAGTGGTGTCGGAGGCGCTGGGGGCGGTGTTGCCGGCCGACGCGCATCACAGCAGCTCGAACGGCTCTCTGACCATCCTCGGGCGCGGGCCGGGACATTGGGTGATTTCTTGCCCGGCGAGTGAAACGGCGCGATGGACGGGGCGCCTTGAAACCGCCATCGCCGGCAATCTGGCAATGGTAACCAGCATTGGCGAGGGCTACAGCATCCTGCGCCTGCGCGGCGACGCAGCAGGCGGCGCGCTGTTGCGCGGTGCCGACATCGATCTTTATGGGCGCGAGGGCAATCAGGGGGCCGTATCCCACACCCGGCTGGCCGGAGCCGAGATCATGATCCATGCCATCGATGCCGGCAGGCGCGGTTTCGATCTATATGTGCCGCGTTCGCTGTCCGGCCATGTCGCCCGCTGGCTGGAAGACACGGCGCGCAACAGCGCTATCGTGACGCCTTTCGCCGCCGCGTCCCCGACCGCACAACCGGCTCAACCGTCACGGACCTAGCTGGCGGCCGATTTTTGGGGCTTGTGATTGAAACTCAAGGCCGATGCGGCACTACGCTGGAACAGACGGGCCTGCTCAGCGCCTGACATCCGCTGAACGTAGCGAGCCGCCGCTTCGACCAAACCGATCGCCTTGTCCTGTTCCCGGGGGGTGCAGGTGCGCAGCCGTTCGATCAGTTGGTCGCAAAAGAGATCAAGAGTAGCCTCCACTTCGGAGCGGACGCGGCTGACAAGGTCGTTGAGAGCCAATTCGGCCAGCAGCGCGCGCGCATCCTCCAGAAGGTGGATCGCGGAATCGGCGTTGGCTACATCGACAGGGTCCGGCGTTTCGAGGATTTCGGCACGGACGCTGCGAAATACCGCCCTCAGGAGGCCGGGCGCCCTGGCAATTGCGACGCCAAGGCGATCCGACAGGCCGGCGCGGGCAACAGCAAGGCGTCTGGCCCAGGCGTCGCGCGGGGTCAGTTCGGTTTCGACCCGCAAACCATGCGCCAGCGCATAATATTTTTGAAGCAAGGCGTGGAGTTTGCCGTAGTCGCCAGTTGCTTCAACGCGCTCGACAATGGCCTCGGCAAGCCTTTCGACATCATAGACGATCAATTCACCGGCAACGCCGAACGGGTGGGCTTCCAGAGCCGAGGCCAAATCGGAGCCCGCCATGCGTTTTGAAAGGCGAATGATCTGTTCCGGCCTGGCAAGCCGGTGCATCAACAGAGCCACGCCATAGGCAAGCATCTGCGGGCGGCCGTGAACATAGTGGTTTAGCGCGCTAAGGCAGCGTATCTGCTTGCCCTCGTCCAATTCCTCTATGATGGCGGGAAACCCGTCAGCAAGGGCGGCCATGGCTTCGGCATCGGCAAAGACATCGGCGCAGTCGCGGGCGTCGTCCAATGCCGTTCCGCCACCCAGCTGCGCGCGCAAGCGGCGCTCCATCTGTTCGTCACTATCGGCATCGGCCAGACGTTTTCGAATGGCGCGGACCGCCACAACGCGAGCGGCGGCGACCATTTCGTGAGCCTTTTCCAGCTTGCCCTGGCCAAGAAACCGGTCGGCGGCAACAAAAAGATCGGAAAAAAACGCCGGCTTGAGGTCACGTTCCAGCCACTCAATAATGCGGTCGGGCGAACCGGCATCGATGCGGGCATGCTGTTTTTGCGCCTGCGATGCCCTGCGGATAAAGGGTATGATCGGCTCCAGAAAGAGCCGCTTTGCGGAATAGACCGACGCCATGGGCAATTTGCCCGCAAGCGCAAGCTGGCGGGCCGTCGATAAAATCAAGACGCCGTCGCCCGAATCGATCTCTCCAAGAGCCTGTGCGCGTTCGACCTTGCCGAGAAGGGCGGCAAGCCCGTCGGCAGGCAAGGCCTGCAGATACTTGTCCAACTGCCCGAGAACGGCGCGCGGAAGCGGCATGGCCAAAACGGTCCAATATTTTCCAACCCAAGAAAAGCCGGGAATATATTGGTGTCTAGAGCTTAAGAATGGATTTAGTTTCCTAGCGCCGCGGCAAGACCTGAGGCGGCAGGGCCAACAAGCCGGCCAATAAAGCAAGGGCGGGATCTTCGCCCGCCCTTGCCGTCCATTTCTTACATTCTGTGCGGCACACCTGCCTGGTTTCAGCTCACAGTCTGCCAGGTCCCATCGGGGCGCCGGCAGGCAGTTCCGCTCGCGGTCTGGGGCCTGCCGTCAACAAAAATGGTGTGGGTATAGGTGCGGCACTGGTTGCCGCTGCTTTCATAGGCGGGACCGGGAACGACCTCGCCATAATGGCCGCTATCGGGGTTGGTCCATCCGACCTTGGCGCCGGAACGGCCGTATTCCAAGGCCTGATACTCGGCCGCCAGGGCGCGCTCGCGGTCGCGTTCGTCAAGCGCGGTGCCAATTTCATGGCCAATGAGGCCACCAAGAACCGCGCCGATCGCGGTGGCGGCAACGCGCCCTCCGCCGGAGCCGATCTGGTTGCCGATCACGCCACCGGCAATTGCCCCGGCGACCGTGCCGATTCCGGCCTTCGGCCCGCCACCATAGCCCCTGCTGTCGCTGCACGCGGCCAAGCCCGTTGCCATCGCAATCAGGATGACCGTCGTTCTAATGATTGTCATATCGGTGCCCCATTTATTTTGGTTAGCGAAAGGGAAAGCATCTGGCGGACATTCAGTCCTTTGGGTACGCCGGTTCTGCCTATTGGCGGAATCCGGCAAAACTTAGACAATTCTCGGCGCTGCGGGAAGCTCTACCTCGACCCGTAACCCGCCCGAGGGCGACGCCGACAGGTTGATCTTTCCGTCATAGAGTTGCACCAGTTCGGCCACGATCGCCAGGCCAAGGCCGGACCCTGGTGTCGATTCGTCGATCCGGGCGCCGCGGCGCAGGACTTCGGTACGCTCGGCGGCGTTCAGCCCAGGCCCGTCGTCGTCGACAACAAGACGAACGCGGCTGTCCCCGCCTTTCTTCGCGCTGCTGGAAACCTCCACCGTTGCGGTAATCCGCCGTGCCGCCCATTTGCAGGCATTGTCGAGAATATTGCCAGCCAGTTCCTCGAAATCCTGCTTCTCACCGGCAAAAACCGCATCCTCCCGGCAGGTCAGGCTTATGGCAATGCCGCGGCGGGCATGAATCTTCTCCATGGTCCGCGCCAGCGCCATCAGGACCGGCCGCATGTCGGTGGTGACACCGATAAGGTTTGAGCGCGCCGCTATGCGGGCGCGCTCCAGATGACGGGCGATCTGGTCGCGCATGATGGCGGTCTGCTCCGCCACCTTGCGGCCCATGGGCGAGCGCGCACCGGCAACTTCATTGGTGATGACCGAGAGCGGCGTCTTGAGGGCGTGGGCGAGATTGCCGACATGGGTGCGGGCACGTTCGACTATGGCGCTATTGGCATCGACGAGGGCATTGAGCTCCCGTGCCAGGGCGTCGATTTCGCTTGGGAATTCGCCGCTCAGGCGCTGCGCCGCGCCGCCGCGGATGTCGGCGAGCTGGCGGCTGATGGTTTGCAGCGGGCGCAGGCCGTAAAGAACCTGGAACAGTGCGGTGGCCGCCATCGCGGCGCCGAGAAGGCCGAGGGCCCAGATCACGCTGGAACGGAAGGCGGCCACTTCGTCTTCGATTTCGCGCTGGTTCCCGGCCACGGCGAAGGAATATGCGGTGCTGGAATCGGCAAAGGAAATGCGCCGCTCGACTATGCGCAGGGGTTCGCGCTGGGGACCGGGGCCGTCTGCCTCGCGGATTCCTTGCTCATCGGCGGGCACGCCGGCCTCGCTCGGCAGGCCGAAGCGCTCAATCCATAAAGAGGGCGAGGCGAAGGCGGGGGCATCTCCGGCCTCGGCCCTGGTGATCTGCCAGTACCAGCCGGAAAACAAGGTGTCGAAACGCGGCTCGCCGACATTGCCGACCTTGGCGATTTCACCGTTTTCGTTCCAGTCGACCGAGGCGATGAGGGATTTAAGATAGACATGGAGGCGCTCGTCGAAATTTCGCTCGACCGAATTGCGGTAGAGGCCGGAGAGCAGGAACCCGGCGACGATGAGCAAAGCCAGGCTCCAGCCGGCGGCAGCCAGGAACAGGCGGACGGCGAGCGATCTAATCTTCATCGCCGCCATCGCGCAGCCGATAGCCCATGCCGCGCACCGTCTCGATCAGGTCGGCGCCGAGTTTCTTGCGCAGGCGGCCGACAAAGACCTCGATGGTATTGGAATCGCGGTCGAAATCCTGATCGTAAAGATGTTCGGTGAGTTCGGTGCGCGACACCACCTGTTGCTGGTGATGCATGAGAAAGGCGAGGAGACGATATTCAAGCGATGTCAGCTTGACCGGGGTGCCATTCACGGTGACCCGGGCGGCGCGGGCATCGAGGCGCAGGGGGCCGCACTCGATCTCGTTGGTGGCATGGCCGGCGGCGCGGCGCAGCAGGGCGCGCAGGCGGGCCAAGACCTCCTCCATATGAAACGGCTTGGCAACATAGTCGTCGGCCCCGGCGTCGATGCCGGCAACCTTGTCGCTCCAGCGGTCGCGGGCAGTGAGGATGAGCACAGGAGCGGTGCGCCCGGCGCGGCGCCATTTTTCCAGGACGCTGAGACCATCGAGCTTGGGCAGGCCGAGATCAAGCACGATCGCGTCATAGGGTTCGGTATCGCCGAGAAAATAGCCTTCCTCGCCATCCCTGGCGCTGTCGACGACATAGCCGGCGTCGGACAGCGCGGCGGCGATCTGCCGGTTGAGATCCTCGTCATCCTCGACAACCAGAATTCGCAAACCGCTCTCCCTCCTTCATGGACCGGCAGCTTGGCGCCGGCCAAACCGCTATCTGATCTGTCCGCTGCGGGCGTCCACGACCAGCCGGCGCACCCGCCCTCCCGGTCCCAATACCGTGAGCTGATAGACGAAGCCGCTCCCGGCGGTGCACAACTGGCCGTTGATGACATCGACGCCAGCCTGGCGGCGCAGGCTGGCGACAATCGGCCCCAGCGCCGCTGCCTGCCCCGACGCCACGACCGCGCGCGCCTCGTCGGGCGAAAGGCAGGCTGCCCGCGCGGCACCCGCCGGCAGGATGAATGCGGCAAGCAGGAAAGCCGTTGCGAGAGCCAGTTGGCGCGGGTGGAAAATTGCATTCATGGTGTCGAGATAGCCCAATCAGTCTGAACCACGGGTGAACGGCGGCCGCTCAGTCATGAAAGACCGCGAACTCGTCGAGAGGCGCGCGCTCGGTGCGGAAGGCATTTGCGGGCGCGCTTTCGTCGCCATAGCCAATGGCCATGCCACAAAACAGCATCTGGGAGGCGGGCAGTTGGATATGGGCGGCGACCGCGCCATGCCAGGCTGCCCAGGCTTCCTGGGCGCAACTGTGCAGGCCGCGCTCGCGGGCCAGCAGCATGACGGCAAGTATATACATGCCGACATCGCTCCACTGCGGCGGCCCCAGGGCGCGGTCGAGCGCGAAGAACAGGCCAACCGGCGCGCCGAAGAATTCATAATTGCGCTGCCACTGGCGCTGGCGGGCCTCGGTGTCTTCGCGCGCGATGCCGAGAGCACGGTAAAGATCCATGCCGGTCTTGAAGCGGCGGGTGCGATAGGGTTCGGCCAAGTGCGGCGGATAGATGTCGTATTCGGTGCCCTCGCCCACCGGCGCGGCCACGAAACGCCGGCGGATATCCTCGACAAGTCCGGTCAATGCCTTGCCGGCGACGACGTGGACCTGCCAGGGCTGGAGATTGCCGCCCGACGGCGCCTTGCGGGCTTCGTCGAGGATTTCCCGGATAACGGAAAGGGAAACCGGCCTGTCGAGAAAAGCGCGGCAGCTGAAACGCGACCTCAAGGCTTCGGTGACCTGCATCATTCCCCCGTTCGCCGTTGGTGCCGACCGCAAGACCAGGCGGCTCAACGCAGATTCGGCGCAAAAATCATTCTAGTCCAGTCTGTAGAAGAAGTGACTGCCTAGCAGCGCCACCGGCTGGCGCCCGGCCGCCCAGGCGGGCTGCTCGTCATGGCGATGCAGCAATACGGCGCCGCCGGTTGGATCGCCGCATTGGCCGGAAAGAACCTGGCAGGCTATGGCCAAGGCGCGGTAGCAAGCCACGCCACTCTCACCCGGAGCGCCGATTTGCAAGCCGCCGGTCCGCTTGCCGTTTTCGCGGGCGATACTGCGGCAGGCTTCAGCCAGGGAGCCATCGCCGAATTGCCAGCCTTTGGCGCCAAGCGCCTGGTCGCGGCGGTTGCGCGCCAGCCAGGCCAGCGCAACCTGCGCCTCGTCCGGCTCGCCGGCGGCCCCCGACAGCACGGTGGCGGCCAGCGTCATGGCATCAGACAGAGTCTCGAACAGGGTCATGGAAAACCGCACCGGGTAAGGATAATAGAGGATTATGTTCCTATTTTGTTCCGGTTTGCGCCGGGGGTCAAGAGGCGGGCACCCCTCTTGTGCCCAATGCCTCCCTTCTGTCCTCGCCGCAAAGCCTCATCCACACCCGGTTGTGGGACTTGGCCTGGGCGATGGTGCCGGGGGTATCGCGGCGCGACCAGCGCACGGGCTCGGACACCCGGCAGTAGCTGTCAGTCACGGCGGAATCCGTCATCTTCTGGCAGCCGATCCCCAGGGAGTTCCCGGCGAGCATCACGAGCAGCAAGCACAATTTCATCTTCCGCCTCCCTTGCCCGCGCTTGTTCCTGGGCCTGGCCTTGCGCCCTCGCCCCCGCATTTTCCAGCGCGCGCGCCAGACGCGAGATCAGGGAGACAAAGGCCAGAGCCAGGCGGATCCAGTTCACCACCAATGCTCATGCAATCCGTGCCGTCGCCTTGACGCGGAAGACGATGGCCGAAAGAAAAGACAGCGCCTCGACCAGTTTCATCACCGCGTCGACAGCCTCGCCCTGCTCAAAGCCGGGATTGAAGCCGATAGCGTCGGCGAGGACGGCGGCAAAGCCGATCACCGCCGCCCAGACGGTGCGGCTCCGCAACATGGATTTGATATCGTTCATTGTCGGTTCTCCTGTTGGAATATTCGGTCGGATTCAGCTACCCGCAGGCGCGAGCGCAGCAAGCCGTGCCCAGGTGACGGGGCCGATGATGGCGCGGGGCCTGAGGCCCTCATTGCGCTTGAAGGCGATCACCGCGCGAGCGGTTTTCGGGCCGAAATCGCCATCGCTGGGACCGGGCCGGTATCCCAGGCGGGCCAGCATGCGCTGGGCCTCGCGCACCTTTGGCCCCTGAGTGCCCTGCATGAGCCAGAAATTGGTGTCGGTGCGTATTTCGCTATTTGCCGAAGCCGTGAAATGGCGCCGGGCATTGGCGGGTTCGCGAAAGCCGAGCACGCGCGATCTGGCGAAGCGGCGGATATCCACGCCGTCGCCCTGATTGCCGCCAAGACACCAGACGGAAGCATCCGACACCCTGTCGACAAAGCCGACATGGCCCTGCCATGGCGAAGCGCCGCGCCGGAAGACGACGATGCAGCCGCAATAGGGATCCTTGACCTCGCCGCCCCATTTCAGGAAGGAGCGCGCGGCAAGGCTCTTGGTGCCCTCGATACCGGCGAGGGCCAGCATGGCGTTGGCGAAGGCGGCACACCATGGCACCGCGTCGTCCTTGACCCAGCCGGCCCCGGCGAGGCGGTAATAGTCGAGAATGCGGGGATTGGCGCCCTGTCCCGCAATCTCGCGCTGGCCGATCTCGGCGCTGGCCAGCGCATACCAGGAGGGGACAGGGGTCATCGGCCCGCCCTCCCCGCTGGCGCTTCCGGGCACAAAAAAGCCGCCCCGGGGGCGGCGGCATTCAGGCGGCTGTTCCTGTCGCGCTTCATTTTTGCGCCACCCCGGACCTGTCGCGGCGGGTAGCGACACGGCGGCGCAGCGCCTCGCGCCGTTTCCCGAACTCGGCTGGAAGCGCGCCTTCGGCAAGAAGCCGCTTTTCCATCGCCCTGATCACTTCATGGTCACTGGCCGCCAGCTGGTGTCGCGCTGCCTGCTGTTCGTCCATTAGCCGTATTGCGCTCATGTCGTCTCCTCACATCCACTGCTCGACAACACCGCGCAGCGATATGTCGATGCTGTTGGCGGTCGCCACCCGCCATTTCATCGCCGTGCCCGAAGGCTGGCCGGAAAGGTCGATCTCGGCGTCTTCGAAGGCCAGGGTGCCGTCCGCCAGGCTGACCGCCAGCGCCAGGTTTGCCGCCGTCCAGCTGGCACCGCCGTCGCGCGAGCAATAGCCGATCAGGTCGGTGTTGAGGGTCAGTGCTCCGGCATCCGCGCCGCCGACCTGCAAGTGCAGCCTTGCCGTGTCCGGCGCGGTATTGGCGGTGAATGCCTTTGACCGGCAGTCCATGTTGTTCGGGGTTCCCTGATACGACACCCGCAGCAGGGGCACCGAGGCTGTGTCCTCGCCAAACCCGCTCTGCCCAGCGCCGGTAATGTCCCCGGCCTTGTAGGACCGCGCCGCCGATGCGTATTGAAACGAGGTGGCGGCGCCGACAAAAATTCCGGCCTGATAGGTGCCGCTGGCAGGCACGGCATAGGGCGTGGTCAGCGTCTTGGCTTCCCAGCCGGTGCCGCCATGGGAAAACCCGCCTTGCGAAACCACGATGTCGTAATTGCCCGCCGAATTCCGCTTGCCGATTTTCACCGTGAGACTGATGGCGGCGGTCGAATACACCCAGATCTTGGTCACCGTCTTCGAGTTGTCGATGGTCCAGGAGCGGTCGAAATAGGTGTATGAGCTTTGATTGGCACTTGCGGCCACCGAATGCCCGCCGTCCTCGGTGGTTTCACCGCCAGTCGGCTTGATCTGTCCCGCCGTTCCGCTGTCGATATTGGTCGAGGCGCCGGTGTCGATGTCGGAGGCATCGTCAAGCGGATCGGCAATACCATCGGACATATTGATGCGGTCGCCGTCATCGGCGGCCTGCTTGAGGAAAAGCAGGCGAATGTCGCGCTCTATGCCCGCCTGGGCGAGGCCGCCACCACCAAGCGCCGATATCGCCTGGGCGATACGCAGGGGCGAGAAGGAGCGCAGCGCCGTTTCGGTGCCAGCTTCCGCCTCACCCTGAGAAGCGGCGGCGGGATTGGCGAGCGTCGCAGCTTCGATGCCATCGAGCAGATCGGCATCAAGGCCGGAGCCGGCGCCGTCATTGCCGCCATGCCATAGCGCATTGCCCTGCGAGGCAAGGGCGCCGGTGGCGGAATCGATTTTCAGGGCGTCGATCCAGGCGGCGCCATCGCTGGAAACCTTGAAATGGAAATCCTCGTCGCCAACGAGCCCGATTTCAGCGCGTCCGGAATAGGCGCTCTGGAACAGGAAGGACGCGGTATTGGCGCCGTCCTCCTTGTTGACCTTGAGGCGGATATCGCCATCGCCGCCGTTTGCCGCCTCGAGCGCCGTGAACAGGGCGTTGTTGAGCTTGGCGGCGAAGGGGTTGGCGCCGTCGGCTGTGGTGCCAACGCCAAGCTGCGGCACGTTCTGCGGCGAAATGAGAGCGGCGAAATCGCTCCAGCCGGCACCGTCATGGATGATGACCGACTGTTCGTCGCCGATATAGGCGCGAAGCCCCTTGAAGGGTGAATAGAAGCGCCAGTCGCCGTCAATGCGAAAGGCGATGCGGCCCTCCTGGCCGGTCCAGGCGCCGCTTGCCGGCGACGCCACGAGCCAGGCGTCGCCCTCGGCCGGGGACGCCGGCGGGTCGGCGAGATCGCGGTCGAGGAGGAAAAGATGGGCCAGCGCGTCGAGGACCACCAGAGCCTCGTTGTGGGTGACGTGCTTTTGCGCCTGCGCCGCCTCGATCAGCGGCAGGGCCATGCGCGGGGTGTCAGACATGGATCGTCGCTCTCCTTGCTGTGCCCCGGCCATGAGTTGGCGAGAGCTGGTAGACGTCGATTTCGAATTGCTGGGGCAGATCGCCAAAATCGCTGGCGATATCCCCGGCGGCATAGAGGACCTGGCTGGTGGCGGTGCTCAGGGTGCGCAGCACGTTGCCGGCATCGAGGATATCGACCTCATAGGCCTCGCTCTCCTCGCCGAGCGGCACCGACACCTGGTCCCAATTGTCGCCGCCGGCCCTGCTGCGCCGGATCCACGAGAGCAGCACATCGCCGCCAAGCCTCCTGCCGCGCACATGGACGGGGCTGAACGGCTTGAGTCCCTGCCCGGAAAGCGTGGCCTGCATCACGCCATAGCTGGCGTCGCCATGGCTGCGCGAGGCCGGGCCGAAACGGAAGACATAGGGGATGCCGATATCCTCCACCGACATGGCGAGGCGCTCGATGGCGCCATCGAGCAGCACGAACGCGGATCCCGCCGGAGCGCCACCAGCCATTGCCGCCTCGCTGCCGGCCTGGCCGCGCAGCAGCATCGAGATCTGGTAGCTGTTGGCGCCAATGAGATCGGCTTCGGCGAACTGGATGATCTCCCAACCGCCACTGGCCGAGCGGATGGCGGCCAGATTCGCCCCGGCGAGAACCTCGCCTGGCGTCGCCGCGGCCAGGGTCCCGGCATAGAGCCGGATCTGGAATCTGCTGGCGCGGTCCCAGCGTGCCGTCGGACCGGGTTCGAGCGCGGTGGTCAGTTCGCCCAGGGTGCCCGGCGCCTCGATGCGCTGCATGAACTCGAAGGCGTTGCCGTCGCGCGAGCGGTACAGCGCGATAGCGCCGGGCCAGGGCACCGACAGCGCCGCCAGCGCAGCGCGCGGCGTCGGCTCGCCTCCAGGCAACGCCGGAATGTCGAGAAGCGCAAGATGGGGCGGCGCCAGCACCGGCGTCGCCGCAGGCTCGAAGCCGCGCGGCGGGGTCGGCCCGGCGCGAAACACCGAGCGCGCGATGGAGCGCCCGCGCGCCTGGCGGTCGTGGCCGTCGGCGATCTCGCTGAGTCGCACCGCCTGCGGGCCTGCCGGGGTAACCAGATCGACGATATCCCCCACTTCGAGGGCAATGCGGCTCGGCGGCAGCACGAATTCAGACGTTTCGCGGGCCACCCACAGGTCCTGGAGCCAGCTGTCGGCAATCGCCTGGGCCTGGCCGTGGGTGGTGACAATCGGCAGGTCGGCCCTGGCATCGCGACGGCTCGCGGCAACCAGGCGGCGCGATTCAACCGCCGCGATACGATAGTCTCCACTGCCATCCATGTAATTGAGGCCGACGGCAACCGGCAATTCGCTTTCCTGGGCGCGGGTGATGTGAAAGGGCATGGCCTTTTCGCGGGCTGCCAGGCCGGACGGATCGAGGGTCGCCAGCGTCGCGCCGTCGCGGTGGCGGAAGGCGATCTCGCCGCCGCTTTCAAGCGCATCAAAGAACCATGCCAGCCCCAGCGGCTCGAGCGCCTCGCGCGCACTCATCGGACGATCGACGACATAGCCGTCGATGACACCACGCAGGCGTGCGGCATCGAAGGCGGCGAAACCGTAGTCGCCGAGGATCGCGGCCACCAGCCGGTCGAGCGGCGCGGCGCCGATACGGCCATTGATCCAGTGTCCGCGCTCCCAGTTCGGCCCATCGGCCCACACCGAGGTCAGATAAGGAAAATAGGGATGCGGGCGGGCATCCCAGGTCCAGATATGGATCCGCCCGGGATCGACCATGGGGCCGCCATAGACGGTTGAGACCGGGTTGGAGCCGGGCAGATGGGCCGGGTCGGCGGGGTTCCAGTAGGTCAGCAGCGCCTCAATGTGGCGGCGCTGGATGAGGTCGTCCCGCGCGCCGCTGGAATAATGGGGAAAGGCGGATTCGGCCGATTTGGGGTCATGGAAGACATTGGGCTGGTTTGCACCCTTGTCGATCGCCGGGCAGCCGGCCTCGGTGAACCAGACCGGCTTGGACTGCGGCACCCAGGCGGTCGGGCTGGCCGCCTCAATACCTCCAGGACGGTCGAAATGCTGGTTCAGCCACCAGCCCGTGAGATCCTTGAAGCGGAACACCCAGGGCTTGCCATGGGCGCCATCGGTGATCGGAGTGCGGATCTGGGCGTCGCGGTCGACCTCGCTGGCATAGTACCAGTCATAGCCCTCGCCGCCGGCGATATTGGCGCGCAAATAGTCGAGATCGTAGGGCGATGAAGCCCCGGCGAGGGCGTCGGCATGGGCCTCGCCATCGCGCCAGTCGGCCAGCGGCATGTAATTGTCGATGGCGACGAAATCGATGTCGTCGCAGGCCCACAACCCGTCGAGATGGAAGAAGACGTCGCCGGAGCCGTCTTGGGGATGATGGCCGAAATAGTCCGACCAGTCGGCGCCATAGGAGATCTTCGTATCCGGTCCCAGAATGGCGCGCACATCGCCGGCCAGCGCCGCCATCAGCGCGGCGAAAGGATAATGGCTGGCGCTGTCGCGAATTTGCGCCAGCCCCTTCAGCTCCGAGCCGAGCAGAAAGGCGTCTACGCCGCCGGCCAGGGCGCACAAATGCGCATAGTGCAGCACCATGCGCCGGTAGGACCATTCGGCCGGCCCGTGATAAGTGACGGTGTCACCCGCCGGCGTGAAATCGGACGGCGCGCAGGTGCCGAAAAAGGATTGGATCTGGGCAAGCGCGGCAGCGCTCTTGTCGGGCGAGCCGGAAACGCCCGGCGCCGGATCGCAGGTGATGCGGCCGCGCCAGGGATAGGCCGGCTGGCCCGCAGCCCCGCCATAGGGGTCGGGCAGCGCGTTGCCGGGGGCGATATCCATCATCAGAAAGGGATAAAAGACGGTCTTCTTGCCGCGCGCGGCGATATCCTGGATGGCGGCGATGACGGAAGCGTCGGCGGGGGTGCCGCCGAAGGCGGGGCGGCCATCGAACAGCGAAACCTGCTGGGCGCTGGAGCGCGCCAGCCCGCCGACCTGCCAGGTGCGCCCGGTTGTCACCTTTTGCGCGGAATCGATGCCGGGGCGGACGAGGCAGGTGCCGCAGCGCAGGTCGCTGCCGAACCAGGAGACGACGAGGGACAGCGAGGACAGGTTTTCGCACGCCGCGGCGAGGTCATCCATCGATCGCGTCCAGTCGGTGACGGCGCCGCCGGCATGGCTGTTCTCGGTTTCGGCGTGGCCGACTTCAACCTGGCGCGACACGGCCTGGGTATCGTAGCCGAATTCGGTCGTGCCGGGGATGACGGTAACGGCGTTGATACGCTGTTCAAGAACGTCAATGGCGCGAAACACTTCGAAGGACAGCTGGGGCAGGCGGTTGCCAAAATTTTCCAGCGCCAGGCGCTCGAAGACGACATAGGCAAGGCCGCGATAGGCCGGCGCGTTGCCGGCACCCTCCTTGGCCTCGATGAGGGGATCAGGAAGCTGGTCCGCGGCGCCGTTATAGATGCGCATGGCGAGGGTGGACGTATCGAGCAGCTTGCCGTCGGCCCAGACGCGGCCGATGCGGGTGACAGGCCCTTCGCACAGGCCAAGGGCGAAATTGGCGTAGTAACGGTAGCTGGTGGTCGTGGTGGCGCTGCCGCCGCCATATTTGCCGCCCGATGAGCGCTCGGTGCGGGTGACCACATCCTCCTCGAAGCGGGTGGCCCAGATGAGCTGGCCAGCGAGCCGCGCGCGGCCATAAATGCGCGGAATCGGGCTACCCTCGCTCGAAGACTGGACATCGAGTTCCTTGAGCCTCGGTCCCTCGACATGGCGCGCCGGGGCGTCGCGGGAAAACAGCGCCTGGTCGATGGCGCGGCCGGCAAGAGCACCGGCGGCGCGCCCCGCCAGAGCGCCGACCGGCCCCAGGGCGGCGCCAGCCGCCTGGCCGGCCACTTGGAGAAGAAGGGTTGCCATCAGTCCTCCGTGCCGGGAAAGGCAAATGCGTGTTCAAGGCGCCTGGAAAAGGCGGGCACCAGCGCCACTTCGCGCACGCCATGGCGGCGATGGGCGTGAATCATGCGCCCCGGCGCGGTGAGCACCGCGACATGGGCGATCGCGCGCCCCGGCAGCCAGCGGAAGGCCAGCACATCGCCGGGGCGCGCGCGCTCTGGCCCTACCGGCTCGAGATGGCGCGCAAGTCCGTCCAGCAGCGGCTCGCCAAAGGCAAGCTCGCCCCAGTCGGCGGCGTAAGCGGGGACAGGCTCCGCCGCGCGGCCATAGAGATCACGGTAAAGGCCGAGAATGAGTCCAATGCAGTCGCAGCCGATGCCGCGCAGCGCGGCACGGTGATGAAATGGGGTGCCGCACCAGTTGCGGGCGGCGGCGATAATGTCGGCGCGCGAAGGCATGGCGGGTCTTCAGCCGGCAAGGCTGGCGCCGTTATTGGCGGTTTCGCCGCGCACCGGGTAGGAAATGGCGAAATCATTGCCCGGCATATGCGGAAAGCCCCGGAAATTGGGGCCGTTGGCGAATTTGGCGCGGCAGGTCGAGAACTGCTTGTCGCAGCCGGCGCGGATTTCAAAGCCGTCACCCGCGGCAAGGGCGAGCCGCATCGGCTGCCACAGGTCGATTTCGGCGCCACTGGCGCCGACGCGGTGGGTTTTGGCCTCGATGCGCCGTCCTTCGTTGCCTCCCGAGGTAAAGGTCACCAGACCGCGCGAGAACCAGCCCGAGGCGAAAGCTTCAAGGCCAGAGGCGGCAAAGCTGGCCTGGTCGCGCACGGAGGTGATGGTGCCCGACGCGCTGTAAGCCGGATCGTCGATGTCGACGGTGCAGCGCGCATCGCCGAGATCGGCATCGCAGGTGAACTGGATGACGCGCCCCTCCGGCTGGTTCAGCACATGGGCCAGGCCACGGATTTCGGCGTTGAACGCAGTATCGGAGCGGCGCACCTCGCCGAGATTTCCTTTGCGCAGCAGCAGGCGCTGGGCAGGTTCGGCCCAGTTGACGAGAAAGATCTCCACCTGCGCGTTGTCGAACAGGCCGCACGCCAGCGCCTCTTCGTTGAGATGGGCCGAGGACAGGGCACCGGCCGCCTCCAGATTGTCGACCCCAAGACCAAGTGAGGATACCATTTCGCCGGCCTCGAAGCCGGCGGCGGCCTCGAAGCTGGTGCCGTCAAAGGCAAGGTCGCGGTCGTGATCGGTGAAACCGAGCGCCAGGCCGTCGGCGCGCACAAGCCGCCAGCAGCGGCACAAGGTGGTGGCGCCGCCATCGAGGTGGGCCTGGAGGCCGTCTGGCAATTGTCTCACAGCCGGATCTCCGTCAGGGGAATGTCGGGTATGGCACCGGCCTCGAAAGCGGACAGGTCGATTTCCAGAAAGTCGGTGTCGAAGCGCACCGGAACGTCGAACTCGAAACCTGCCGTCAGCTGGACGCCGGCGCCGGGCGGCGCCTCGAAAGTGACAAGGCCGATAGCGGTATCGAGGCTCCAGCCGCTGGTGACCTCGCCGCCGTCCAGAGCGAGGCGCACGCTTCCCGCCACCGGCTTGGCAATGATCCGCGCCCAGGGGGCGAAAGCCGCGCCGTATGTCTTCACAAGCTGGAAGCTCTGGGCCTCGCCGTCCCCGGCGCCGATCACCTGGTCGATCGGGGTGATGCCGCTGCCCGGCGGGGCGGAGGAAAAATCCATACGGTCCTTCCAGCGAAAGCCGTGCAGCCGCCCCCGGCGCTCCTCGAAAAATGCAATGACCTCGTGGAGCGCGGCCAGCGACTTGACGCCATAGCCGGCATTGTAGCGGCGCCGTGAATCGGCCCAGCGCGCATTGCGTTCCTCGCGCCCGGAGCCGAGCAGCACGATATCGGTGCGCCGCTCCGGCCCGCCGCGGGCGCCCAGCGACACTTCGACGGGAAACCGTGTTTCGTGAAAGGCCATGGCTGCGTCTCCGCTCACAGATTGCGCTGGCCGCGGGCCACCGCCCGCGACACCATGGCGCCGATCTGGGTTTCGGAGCGGCGGAAGCTGGCGGCGTCCGGGCTCGATATATTGAACGTGATCTGGGTCGCGCCGGCGCTGCCATTGCTGCGCACGCCAAGCTGGCCGTCGGCACCGCGCGTCAGCGGCAGAATGGCTTCGGCGCCGGCTTCCCCTGCCAGGCCGAGACCGCCGGAGCCAAGCGGAAACAATGCCGGCGCGTCCAATACGCCGCCGCGGGCAAAGGGTGTGACGGCAAGGCCCTGGCCGCCGCCAATGGCGCCGAGCGCATTGTCGAGAAAGCCCGCCAGCCCGCTTTGCAGCGGCTGAAGCGCGCTTTTGAGCGCCATGCGCGACAGGTCGAGCGCCAGGGAGCGCAGCACGTCGGAGAGCGAATTGCCGCGCAAAACCGCGCCTTCCAGGGCCGAGGTGATGGAGCGGCCAAAGCCTTCGGCCATGCGCGTCGCCTGCTCAAGCTCGGAGCGGAAGCGGGAGCTGTCGGCGGTGATATCAACGGAAATGGTGTCGAGCGTCGTCACTTGGGCTATCTCCTTGTGCGGGCGCGGCAATGTCGGGAAAGCGCCGCATCAAAGCTTCAAGACCGGCGCGGGCGGGGCCGGAGGCAGCGCCGCGGGGGCCGCGCGCGGCGGCGCGCAGCTCGCGTGGGGTCATGGCCCAGAACTGGGCCGGGGCAAGTCGCAGGACGCCCAGGCCGAAACCCATGACTTCAGACCATGGCATGAGAGCGGCCGGGCGGCTGGTCAGCTCCCGGCCGGCGGAGGGTTTGGCCCGCCCGCCGCCTCCCCGCCTTTGTCTCCGGCGCCAAATGTGGCGGCGAGCAGCCTGGCGACGATGGCGACATACCCGGCGGCGCCCTGCCCGGCCCTCATCGCGGCGACCTCCTCGTCGCTGATCTGGCTGCCGGCGCCGCGCAAGCCGGCGCCGATGATGCGGATGGCATCGCGCGAGGCGATGCGGCCTTTTTCAAAGCGTTCGGCAAGGGCGAGCAGGTCGCGCTCGCCCAGCGCGCCCTCCAGTTCGGCGAGGGCGCCAAGGGTCAGGCAAAGGGTGAAGCGGCGCCCGTCAAGCTCGGCCTCGATTTCGCCGCGGTGGGGATTTGCCATCGCTGCGCCTCACAGGGCCTGGAAGGACAGGCTGCCCGCCGATTCAAGGGCTATCTCGAAGGTCAGCTCGCCATCGTGGCGGCCGGAAAATTCCAGCGCCGAAACCTGGAAGGGACCTTCAATGGCGCCGAAATCCGGGATCACGACCTGCCAGTCGCGGATGGTGCCGTCGAAGAAATAGCTGCGGATTGTGGCATCCGACTGCTGGTCCTTGAACAGTCCGGCGCCGGAAATCGCGGCGCGGCGCACCCCGGCGCCTTCGAGCAGCTCGCGCCACTGGCCGGCGGATTCGGCATGGGTGGCATCCACGCTCTCGGCGTTGAAGCTCAGGCTGCGCGAGCGCAAGCCGGCGACGGTGACAAAGGTGCCGACGCCATCGGCATCGACCTTGAGGAGCAGATCCTTGCCCTTCTGCGCTGTCATGTCTTGTCCTCTCGAAAAATGGGTTCGGCCTGCGCACGCAGGCAACAAAAAAGGCCCCGGAAAGGGGCCTTGGATGCGGGGATGTGGTCGTGACGCTGCCTGGCGTCAGTTCACGGTTTCGGTTACGGCGCGGTAGCGCAGGATGCCATGCACGGTTTCGCCGTCGGGGTCGCGGCGGGCATCGGCATATTCGAAGCGCAGATTGACCAGCACGTGGCCGGGGAGCTCGATCGGCACGTCCTTGAGCACCTCGTTGACGGCGGCGATGATGTCCAGGGTTTCGCGGGTGCCGCCGGCGCGCGACCAGACATGCAGGGTCAAAAGATGCTCGCGGCCGTCCTCGGTGCCGGTGCTCCAGTCGCGCACGGCGGACTGGCCGAGGGTGAGATAGGGAAAGCGCGCATTGTGCGGCACATGGTCGTAGACATGGCCGGCGCCGATCAGGCTTTCCAGCTGCGCATTGTTTATCAGGGCGTCATAAATGCCCTTCTGAAGGTTCCAACTGGCGTTCATTGCACTTTGGTCCTTGTACAACCGAACGGCACTGGTTTTTGACATGGGGTGGTGGCAGCACTAAGGCAATCGCCACTCTCCCAATCGTGATCGCGAGCTTCACCAGGATCGCGAGGGCGCACCAAGGCGCCGCACCAGTGTCCGGCCGATATGGTTTATGAAGGGTAAAGCGGAGGCGACGGCCCGCAAGAACCAGGGCTGCGCCGGAACGGCGCGGGTGCCGAATTCCAGCGCCGCGGCACGCCGCGACAAAGCAGTGACGCGGTAGCCTTCGCCATTGGCCAGGCCCGAGATTTCAAACTCATCCTCAACAGCCGAAGGCGCCAGTTCCGGCGCGGCGCCCTGCAATTCGCGCATTGCTTCATCGCGCAGCCGCTTGGCCGCTTCGCCCAGTGCCTCTTCGATGACGCCGGAGCTGGCGTGCCGGCGCAGCCGGGCCAGCCGGTTGCCGCCATCAAGGCGCGCCGATAGCTTCATTGCCCGCGCTCCTCGGCGAGGCATTCGAGAAAGGCACGCGCCGCGCCGCCCGGGTCATAGACGGCGCGGATCTCCATCACCCGCTCGCCAAGGCGCAGGCGCATGTTCGGCTCCACGCCGGCGATGAACCGGAAACGGATGCGCCAGCGGATGGTGGGCTCGGAGCGCTCGAAGGCAAGGGCCTCGCCGCCCGACAGCGGGGTCATCTCGGCCCAGAGGCTGGCTACCGGCAGCCAGGACACAGTCTCGCCGCCGGCACCGTCTGGTGTCGGCGAAGGCGCCTCGAGCACAAGGCGCGCGGTGAGGGCGCCGGCGCCCTGCCCCTCGCGCGCGCTCACAGCCCCACCGCCCGGAATGGCGTGATCAGGGCGCTGACGGTATGGGGCACATACACCGCGCCGGCACCGAAGCCGACCGGCTCGCGATTGGCATACCAATGGGCGACGAGCTGGCGGATGGCCTGGCGCAGCGAAGCCGGCACGTCTTCGGCGTTATCGCCGTAGCCGGCGGTAAAATCGATCTCGATGCCGCCGAAGGGGCGCCCCGGCCTTGGCCAGGCCTTGTGGCCGCGCATGGCGAGGCGCGCCGGTACGCCCGAGGTTTCAACGAGATAATTGGCGGCGTCGATGGTGAGGACAATGTCCTCGTCCTCATAGACCCGCACCGCGCCGACTGCTTGCACCGGGCCGAGGGGAATGGAGAGGATGTTGCGGCGCGGCCAGTCGTCGAGCACCAGACGCCAGGATTGCGTCATCAGCACCCGACCGGTGAGGGTTTCGACATGGAGCCGGGCCGAGGTGATGAGGCTCTGGATCAGGGTGTCCTCATCGCCATGATCGACACGCAGATGGCTCTTGGCCTCGGCCAGCGTGAGCGGCTCGTCCAATGGCCCTGAAAGCAGGATGGTGGTCATGTTGCGTTGCGCCCTTCCTGGCATCGGCACGATTCTGGTTTTCCCGGAAAAAAGAAACGGCCCGGAGGAGATGGACCCACGCGAGCATGGATCCGGCCGCCGGGCCGCCAGTTTGGGGAGGGAACGGGATTGAACTTAAGAGGCGGAGAACTTCAGCAGCTTGATGGCATTGAAGTCCTGCACCCCGCCGCCGACGCGCTTGGTGGTGTAGAACAGCACATAGGGCTTGGCGGTGAAGGGATCGCGCAGCACGCGCACGCCGAGGCGGTCGACCACCAGATAGCCGCGCTTAAAATCGCCAAAGGCGATGGCGGCGGCATCGGTGGCGATGTCCGGCATGTCTTCCGACTCGGCGATGGGGAAACCCATCAGGGCGGCGCTGCCGCCGGGCTGTATGCTGGGCTGCCAGATATAATTGCCGTCGGCGTCCTTGATCTTGCGGATCTCGGCCTGGGTCGAGCGGTTCATCACCCAATGCGCATTGGCGCGGTAGCCCGAGCGCAGCGAATAGATCAGGTCGATCAGGTTGTCGGAAGGATCGGAGGCGGCAAAATCGCCGTCAACGCCGGTTGCGGTGTAGCCGAGATTGCCCCAACTCCAGGAGGTTTCCGCGACCTGGGTGTAGTTCAAGAAGCCGGTCGGCTTGGCATTGCCGTCGCCGGTGACGAAGGCGGCGCCTTCCTGCTCGGCAAAGGCGGCCTGCACCTCCTCGGCGATCCACTGGTCGATATTGACCGCGGCATCGTCGAGCAGCGTGCTGGTGGCCGCCGGCATGGCGTAGAGCTCCATGGTCGGGAAAGCCAGCTCGGCCAGCGTCGGGCTGCCGGTCTGCGGCCTTGCGGCGGTTTCGCCGACCCAGCCGGTGGCGGCGCCCGCCGTCGAGAACGGCTTCTTGTAGACGCTGGCGGAAACCTGGCGGACGCCGGAAATGGCGCGAATCGGCGACAGCGACGCGAGGCGGCGCGAGATCTCGCGCTCGGTTTCCTCCGGCACCAGATAGCCGCCATCGGGATCGGACGCGACCGACAGCGCCTTGGCCTCAAGGGCATGCAGATTGGCCGCCTCGCCCTTGCGGATATAGCCGTCGAAAGCCTGCTTGTGCTCGCGGGCCGACACCGTCATCACCCCCTGCTCGCCGGCAAGGCGCGGGCGCAGGCTCTTGGCGCACATTTCGTCCATGCGCCTCTTGGTGTCGTCGAGGGCACGGTTGATGCGCTCCATCTTTTCGGTGGTGACGACATCGGGGGCGACCCGGCGCTCGATCTGCGCCAGGCGCTCGTCATTGGTTTCCTTGAAGGACTCGAAAGCGGACATGAAGTCGTCGAAGGCGTCGACGACCTCCAGCGAAGTCGGGGCCGCGCCGGCGGCCTTGGCGGTATAGCTATTGCTCATCAATCTACCTCATGGATTTCAGGGTGGAGGCGGCCCGGCGCAATTTTTGCGCGAAGCGGGCCAGTTCGATCTCTGCTCCCCCAGCGTCCTGCATGGCGGTGAGACCCTTGAAGCCGGAGCGCATCAGCGCCCGGACCTGGGAACGCGAAAACCCAGCTTCCCGCGTGAGCCAGCGTTCCAATTCGCGCCGTGTCGGCACCGCGCCCGGCGCGGCCTGCTTGACGGCGCTGACGCGCGCCTCGGGCAGCATGGGAAAGGTGACGATGGAGATTTCCCACAAGTCCACCTTCTCGATGCGGCGGATGCCGGATTTGGGGTCGGTGCGGCCCTTCACGGTGCGAAATCCGATGGAGAGGCCATCCAGCGCGCCGCCGCGCATCAGGCTGAGCACCTCGCGGGCGCGGGCGACGTCGCGCAGCAGCTGGCCACGCACGAAAAGGCCGGCCTCGTCCTCGCGGATCTCGCGCCACACGCCGATCGGCTCGGCGGGGTCATGCTGATACAGGAGCTTGATGCCGGACGCGCCGCGCGCGGCGATGGACTCGGCGAAGGCGCCGGGCAGCACCATGTCGCGCCCCAGGTCCTCCTTGCCGAACAGGCTGGCATAGCCCGTAAAGCTGCCGTCGGTATCGACGCGGTCCAGGTTCACGGGCGCGAACTTGGTTTCATGGGCGAAGGGCAGGCTTTGCGCGGTCACTGGCTTCTCCTGGGTTTGGGCCGGAAAGAGGCCCCCTGGCGAAGGGCCGGCTGGCGGATTGCTGGCGCGGCGGCGCCCTCGACGAGGTGCGCCATGCTGGCGGCAAAGGCGGCGAAGACGGCGCAATGATCGGGCTGCCCGCGATGCCGGGCGCCGGCGGCGCGGATCCGCCCGCCAAGGGCGCGCAAAACACGGATAGGCAGGCTCATGCGCCGGGGCCGCCCAGCATCCGCGTCAGGCGGGCGATCTCGGTGACGAAATCGTTGAATCTGGTGTTGGAGCGCACCAGCTCGCGCAGCGCCCAGACCAGCAGGCTGCTGGCCCCAGATGCCCACAGGAACAAGGCGAGATGGGCCAGGTCGCCACGCTGAATGAAGCTGCTCGCAATTTCGTCCATTGCTCATCGGTCTTCTCATGTGAATTCTTTTGCGGATATCGGCGGGCTAGGCCGGCGCGCGCCCGCTGCCTTGCAGCGGGCCATAGCCGACCGCCGCCCTCTTCTCGTCCGGGGTGAGGAAATCGGCCTCGCGCAGCCGGTTCCACAGCGCCTCGCGCTCGGCCCCGAGGGCATCGATGCGGTCGAGATCGACGGCAAGGCGCAGATCGGCGCCGAAGGCCGGGGCCAGCCAGGCGGAAAACGCCTTGGCGAACTTGCCCGCCAGCGGCAGCACGCCCTGGCGCCAGAAGGCGCGGTTGGCCTCCTGGTAGTTGGAATAGGTATTGTCGCCGGGAATGCCGAGCAGCATGGGCGGCACGCCGAAGGCAAGGGCGATATCGCGCGCCGCGGCGTGCTTGGCGTCGGTAAAATCCATGTCGCGGGGGGAAAGGCTGGTCGCCTTCCAGTCCAGCCCGCCCTCCAGCAGCAGCGGCCTTCCGGCATTTCCCGCGCCCTGGAAGCCCTGCTCCAATTCCTCTTTCAGCCGCTCATATTGTTCGTGGCTGAGGCCCATTCCGGCTTCCGCCGGGGCATAGACCAGCACGCCGGAGGGCCGCGCCGAATTGTCGAGCAGGGCCTTGTTCCAGCTTCCCGCCGCATTGTGGATATCGACGCTGGCGGCGGCGGCCTCCAGCGGGCTCATGCCGTAATGGTCATCGGTGGGGTGAAACAGCGCGAGGTGCAGGATTGGCCGCGCGCCGCCGGCGCCTTCAGCGTCGAAGCGCATGGTCTGGCCGCCGGCGGAATATTCATAAGATTCCGGCCAGCCTTCGGCGCCCGGCACCACCTTCATGCGGTCGGGGCGCAGCACGTGCAGCTCGCGCGGGGCGCCGGAAAGCGACACCTGCTCCAGATAGGCATTGCCGGAAATCATCAGATGGCCGAACAGGGCCTCCAGCATCTCGGCGCCGCCCTGGCGCGGATTGGGCCGCTCCAGAAGGTCGAGCAGCGGATGGGTGTCGAGTTCGCGTCCGCCCTCATAGGCCAGCCAGGTCAGCGAGCCGGCGGCTTCCGAGATCATGCGCACGCAGCGATAGACCACCGCATTGCGGGCAAAGCCTTCCCTCGCCAGGGCGGCATAGTCGCGCGGCGTCCACACCGGCCGGCCCTGGCTTTGCAGCGCGATGAGGGCGCCGGTGGCCGAAGCCTTGGCGCCAGCCAGCCGGCCGGCAAGCGGCCCGCCCGGCGCGGCGGCGGGCGTGGCGCCCGGTTTGGCAGCGGACATGGCAATGCGATCCGCGCCCAGCCAATGGCCGAGCCGGTTGAACAATGAGGGCATGATGCCTCCCGTTAGGAAATTGAAAACGTTATGCTAGGAGTTTTGTTGGCGATCGGACAAACCGAATAGACAAATCCGTTTCCGAAGGCCCGGGCAGGAACCAAGTATTTCAGTTCCTGTTCTTAAAAAGCACGTAGGCAGCAAATGCACAACGGTCACGCCTATGCTCAACTTCAAACGCACGCATAGCTTCCTCAGCAGCATTTATGTCCTGTCGCACAGCAGATTTTGAGAAACTAACTGTTGGGTCATAATCCGCTTTATGTCTTTTTTCCTGCATCGCAACAAACATATTGGCAAAATCTTCAATTCCCTTCGGGAATTTTGATATTATTTCTCCGTTGCGACATGTATTTTTCGCAAACCCATGTTCTAATGCACGGTATACTTGTCGCCACGCCTCATTACTTCGGGTAGATTTTGTGCCGCCTATCAAGAGATTGGCGCCACAAGCAGCCAGCGTATGAAATAAAGCATAGTACGCAGTACTTGTAGCTCTTCGCAATACTACTTGCGAAGGCTTGCCGTTAGAAACGGTAAGCATGCGTTTTGACAGATCTATATAGTCACGCGGCTTCAAAGCCGAGTTTCCGCGCGTCGTTCTTTGAGACAAACGACATGAGCGGGAACGCCGCTTCGCCCGCCTCTTTTAGCTTGGGCCGAAGGTGCCTAACCATGCTTGCAACCTTCGCAGCATCCAGGTCCGACTTGGCCTCGAATATGATCGTAACATCAAGAACCGAGTCATCCTCGTAATCTAGGCTACGTTCAACCGAAACCTTAAGAATCTTCACGCCATCAAGGCGGCTCTTGACGAGATCGCTTATTAATTTTTCGATTCGTGATTCAGAGATCATGGCGCTCACCTCAGATTGGAGCCGGACCATATCAACAACCGTTCCAATATCAAATCACGTGTCCGTAAAAATTCTTACCCCAGTTAACAATATTAGACCAGCGGATCCGCAATACCAATTGGCTAGCCACTCCAAAGAAATCCGCAATGGGATCCAATCAGAGCGGGCGGATCCTCGGCCCCGCCCCTCCCCCTTCCAGCATCAGGGCGGTGAGGGCCCAGACCAGGGCATCGACGCGGTCGGGGCTGCGCCCGCCCGACAGGCCGTCGGGGCCAAGGTCGCACATCTCGTCCTCGAGCTGCGGCAGGGCGCCGACATGGGCGACGCGGCGCTGCTCGTAAAGGGCGGCCACCGGCTCGGCCCTGGTCCATTTGCCCCTTGAGGCGCGCACCGCCCTGATCGGCAATTGCGGCGCGACCTGGCGCAAAACCGCCTCGGCCATCTCGCCGCCCTGGTTGACCTCGACGACGAGGCGGTCGGCGCCAAGCTCCTCGAACAGGGCGACGGCGCGGCGTGCCCAGGCCGCCGGCTTCAGCCCCCTTTCGCTGCGGTCGGCGAGCACATAGGCGCGCCCGTCCGCGCCTTTTCCCGCCGCGACAATGCCGCAGGCATCGGCGTTGCGGCCCGAGGATGCCGGCGGGTCGACGGCGACGACGACGCGGGCAAGCTCCGGCGCGGCGGTGATGCGCGCGGCCTCGATCTCGGCGCGCGACCACAGGGCGTCGGGGCGGTCTTCCAGCACTTCGCCGTCCAGTTCCTGGCGCCCCAGCCGGGTGCCCGCATAGCCCGCGACCACGGTCTTGAGGAAGGCGGGGGCGAGATTGTGGGCGTTGGCCCTGGTGGCGGCCCTGGAGAGCACGGTGTCGGGGGCGGCCATCAGCTTCCTGATCAGCGGAATGGCGCGCGGCGTCGTGGTCACGAGCTGGCGCGGCGCCTCGCCGAGGCGTAGGGCGAATTGCAGCATGTCCCAGGTCTCCTGCGCATAGCGCCACTTGGCCAGTTCGTCGCACCACGCAAGGTCGAATTGCGGGCCGCGAAGCGAGTCCGGCTCCTCGGCGGAGTACATTTCCGCCACCGCGCCATTGGGCCAGACGAGGCGGCGGCGGGCAATTTCAAGCCGAGGTTTTTCACCTATCGGGTGAACTGAAAGCAAGCCAGAAATACCATCGACCATGACCTCGCGCACGTCGGCCATGGTCTGGCCGACGAGGGCAATGCGGCCCGCCGGAGCGCTGGCGAAGGGCGGGCGCCCCAGCGCCATGGCGCGCACCCATTCGGCCCCTGCCCTGGTCTTGCCGGCGCCGCGCCCGCCCAGCATCAGCCAGGTCGTCCAGCCGCCTTCGGGAGGCATCTGGTCGGGGCGCGCCCACAGCGGCCAGTCATGGGCGAGGAACTCAAGCTCCCTCGCGCTCAGGGCCTTCAGGAAGCGGCTCACCGCCCCGGGATCTCGCGAGGCGAGCAAATTTTCGCGCAAGCTCGGCGCGCAGGCGCTCGATGTCGCGTTCATCTGGCGCGCCAGCCTCCCTTTCCTGCCCGCCGGGGCCTTTCATGCCGTCTTCAAGTTCGATCAGCTTTTCCAGGGTGCGGGCCAGGGTCGCAAGAGTGCGCGCTTCGCGCTCTCCGGCCGGCTCCGGCTGGCCGCTGGCGCCGTTTTCGGCGGATCCGGTCTGCGGCGCGGCGGCGCCCAGATGGCGCTCAAGGCGGCGATAGAGGCTATCCAGCAGCGCCGCGCGGCCCGATTTCCCGCCGCCGCCCCCGGCCCCGCCCGCCCTGTCGCGGCGGCGCGGCCAGCCCCGCGCGGCGATGGCGCGGTATAGCGGGCCTCTGGCGACATGGTAGCGGGCGCAGATCCTGGCGACCGGTTCGGCGCTCTCGACATAGGCGCGCCTTATCGCGGCCCAGTCGGGCGCGTCGTCACTTTCCATGCGTTCTTCATTTCCGGATTATGGGTCCCGGTTCGGGGAGCCTGGATGAAGTCCTCGCCGGCCTGGGCAAAAAGAAAACCGCCGCGCAGGATCCCGGCGGCGGCAACGGCGGCGGTTTCCACCCCCGGGGGATTTTGTGGCCAAGATAGCCTAGGCGGCCGGAAAGAGCGCCGCCGCCAATTGTGGCGGGCTGTGAACGCAACTGTCCGACCATAGCTGTTTTGTACCAGTTCACCGTGACGGTGTCAACACAAACTTTTCCTATTTCGTAAATTTTTTCGGGAGTTTTTTTGCCGGGTCTGCCGGCGGGCGCTGGAGCGCCACCAGCGGAGGGCGACTGAGGGCAACTGAGGGCGATTGAGGGCGGCGGAAGGAAGAGCCGGCCGGGCATCGCGCCATCTTGCAGGCAGCCCGTCTTCGGGGCAGCCCGCCTTGGGGGCAGCCCGTCTTGGGGGGCAGCCCGTCTTGGGGGGCAGCCCATCTTCGGGGCAGCCGATCCTTGAGGGGGGTGCCGGTCTACAGCGTCATCCGGTCAACCGCCGCCAGCCTGGCTTGCCGGTCCTGCAAGTCCTGCCGGTCAAGCCGGCCCTGCGGGTCTGGCCGGTCCTGCGGGTCTGGCCGGTCTGGCGCAGTATGGTTCGGGTCCTGGCCGGTGGGGATTATTTCCAGCCCCGGTCGGTGCCGGGGCGGATCAGGATATGGTCTTGAAGGTCGTCCTCGTCGATGCCCTCTTCGCCGATGGCGAAGCCGCGCACCGAAATACCGGCCTCGTGCACGCTTTCGCGGCGGCCGGAATTCAGCGGATGCCAGGAAGGGAGCGGCCTGCCCTCGCCGATCAGCCGGTAGGCGCAGGTTTCGGGCAGCCAGCCCAGCGTGGCGACAGCCTCGGGGGTAAGGTCGAGACAGCCGGGAATGCGCGCCGTGCGATGGGCGTAATCGGTGCAACGGCAGCTCGCAATGTCCAGAAACTCGCAGGCGACCCTGGTATAGGCCAGTTCGAGGGTGTCTTCATCTTCAAGCTTGATAAGGCAGCACTGGCCGCAGCCGTCGCACAGCTGCTCCCACTCCTCGCCGCTCATTTCAGACAGTTTCTTGCTCTGCCAGAAGGGCGCCTTGCCACTTGTCATCTTCCGCCTCGGATCTGCCGGCCCCTGCCCCGGCATAGCGCGGAACGGGCCCGCGCGCCGCCCGGCAACAATGGCAGGATATATCCTATGCGGCTCAGAGAAACTCAATGCCGGCGGCGCGCCCCATGCGCCAGGCGATGCGCCCGCCGACGGGCTTGGCAAGACCGTCGATCTGAAGCGATATCCTGTCGGGCAGTTCATCGATGCGGCTGGTCACGATACGGCAGCCGCTCTTGTGGGCGTCGCGAATCATGCAGCGGACGGACAGCGAACTTCCGGTGCCCGTCGCCGTCGCCCACAAGGCGACCGCGCGGCGTTTGCGGGTGCGTTGTTCGCGGCCTTGCGGTTGGGGATCTTTCATCTGGCGGGCATCTTGTGCTGCTGTCGTGCGTTGCCGCGGCGGGCATGGCTTCTTATCTAGCGCGGTGAAGTAAACTGGCCGTAAAAGCCGCGCCTTGCGAAGGCGGACAGGCCCCGGGCGGCAAAAAAATCCGCCCGGCGCGGCGGGCGCGGCGGCGAGAAAGGCGACAGGGGCGCGAGCGGGATGATATATAACGATGGCGCTGTCCGCGCACCGGGGGCGAAAAGGACAAAAGGTCGGTGAAAGGCCGGAAAATGGGACACAAGCCCAAAGTCAAGCGGATGCGGCTGCTGGAGTTCGATTCCTGGATCGACTCAACCCTTTACGACACGCTCCATATGCTGCGGGACAGGTACGACGCCTATTCGGCTTGGATTGCCCGCTTTCATGTTTCCGGCCTGCGCCGCGTCATCATCGAGCTGGTGTCCGACGCGACCTCCTTTTCCATTGTCGGCGGCATCCTCATGCTGGCGCTGGCCCAGCCCGCTTTCGAGGAAACCGACGACGCCTGGCGCAGTTCGAACCAGTATTCGGTCAATTTTACCGACCGCTACGGCCGCCCGATCGGCAAGCGCGGACTGCTGCACAACGATGCGGTGCCGCTGGATGAGATTCCCGATCACATGATCAAGGCCGCCCTGGCCACCGAAGACCGGCGCTTTTTCGAGCATTTCGGCATCGACGTCATCGGCCTGTTCCGGGCCATGTCGGAAAATGTCCGCGCCCATGGCGTGGTTCAGGGCGGTTCGACCCTGACCCAGCAGTTGGCAAAGAACTTGTTCCTGACCCCGGAGCGCACGCTCGACCGCAAGATCAAGGAAGCCTTTCTCGCCCTCTGGCTGGAAGCGCGCCTGACCAAGCGTGAAATACTGAAGCTCTATCTGGACCGCGCCTATCTTGGCGGCGGCACGGTCGGCGTCGATGCCGCGGCGGAGTATTATTTCGGAAAGTCGGTGCGCGACGTCACCCTGGCGGAGGCGGCGATGCTGGCCGGGTTGTTCAAGGCGCCGACCCGCTTTGCCCCCCATCTCAATCTTCCCGCGGCCCGCGCCAGAGCCAATGTGGTGCTCGACAACATGGTGGAATCGGGCTTTCTCACCGAAGGTCAGGCCTATGGCGCCCGCCAGCGCCCGGCGACGATTGTCGACCGCAGCGAAAACGAAGTGCCCAACTATTTCCTCGACTGGGCATTCTCGGAGGTTCAGCGTCTCAACAAGGGCAACGACTTCGTGCTGACAGTCAAGACCACCGTCGATATGACGATCCAGCGCGCGGCGGAAGCGGCCATCGAATCGGCGCTGCGCCAGAACGGGCCGCGCTACGGCGCCGAACAGGCCGCCATGGTGGTGATGGATCTCGATGGCGCGGTGCGCGGCATGGTCGGCGGCCGCGACTACGGCGAAAGCCAGTTCAACCGCGCCGTCGACGCGCTGCGCCAGCCGGGATCCTCGTTCAAGCCCTTCACCTATCTGACAGCGCTGATGAACGGCTTCACGCCGGAGTCGGTGGTTGTCGACGCGCCGATCACGATCGGCAACTGGTCGCCGAAGAATTATGGCCGCTCCTATCGCGGGCCGGTCACGCTGACCACGGCCTTGACCCATTCCATCAATACCATCCCGGTGCGGCTTTCGCAGTCGTTCGGCCGCGACAAGATAGCCGAAACCGCCCACAAGATGGGCATTCGCAGCAATATCGTGGTAACCCGGGCGCTGCCGCTGGGCGTCGCCGAGGTGACCGTTCTCGACATGACCAGCTCCTATGCCGCATTTGCCAATGGCGGCAAGCAGGCGACAGGTTACGCGGTGCTGGAGATCCGCAATTCCAATGACGAGATTATCTATGATCGCCGCCGGGACGAACCCCCGGCGCCGCAATTGATCGAACCCCAATATGCCGCCCAGCTCAATTTCATGCTCAGCCATGTCCCCGAATTCGGCACTGGGCGGCGGGCGCAACTCGACTTCACGGTTGCTGCCGGCAAGACAGGGACGACGCAGGCTTATCGCGACGCATGGTTCATGGGATATACCGGCAAGTACTGCGCCGGCGTGTGGTTCGGCAATGACGATTTCACCTCAACGCACAGAATGACGGGCGGGTCGCTGCCGGCCATGACGTGGAAGGAAGTCATGGCGCTGATTCACACCGAGCAGGATATCCTGCCCATTGTCGGTGCCATTGACCCCAGAGGCATCATGCCAACGCCGGAGGAAACCGCGATTGCCGACGCCGAGGGGCGGCCCAGCGCCACCCAACTGGGGCTGACGGCGCGGCCATCGACGCTTTCGGAGCGCATGATCCGCACCCTGGACCATCTGGAAAAGCTGTTTTCCGATGCGCCCCCGGTTACCGCGAATAGCGGTCCCTCGGCGGCGCGCGAGGAAGGCCCCGGCTCCTTCAGCCTGAACCGGCGCGAGGGCGCAACCCGGGCCAGCCAGGATGAGGCGGATACCGGCTCCATCGGCAAGGGGCCTCAGGGCGCGCTCAAGGCAGCCGAGGGGCCGAACCAGCGCGGCGGCAATCCGCCACTGGAGCTGCGTTGATGGCGGATAGGCGACAGCGGCCACAAGACGGGCCAACGGGGAGGCAATGAGTTTTTTTTCGGGTGGGGTAAGGGCGCTGCGCCGCATTCGTGCCGACAGCGCCCGCGACTGGCAGCCATGGAGCAACCGCTTCAACCTGGCCATGGCGCTGGCGATCTCGGTGGTGGCCGGGCTCGGCGGAACATGGTTCGTGCTGGCGTCCAGCCGGGGCATACGAGCGATAGAATCCGGGCCGTGGCGGGCGGTGATCGAGATTGGCAGCGCGCAGGCCAACCCCTATGCGCGCGCAATCATTGCCCGCCAGGGCTCGGCGCCGATGCTGGCCGCCGAACTGATCTCATTCACCGCGGCGCGCGATTCCCTGGGCGGTCAGCTGCGCAGCGGTTGCGTGTATCAGCTGCGCGGCACGCAGATCGAAACCCGCCTATGGACACTCGCGGTCCTCGATTCGAAAGGCCATATCCTGCCCGCCGACGGCGGCCGGCACCAGATCACCAGCCTCGATGTCGTGCGCGAGCCCGACGGCTCATTCGAGATAGCCCTGGCCGAACGGGCCACCCCCGGCAATTGGCTGGCGACGGGCCGCGACCACAAATTGTCGTTGTCGATGCGCCTTTACGATACGCCGCTCTTTGCCAATGGCGGCCTTGCCAGCCTGGCCATGCCGGAAATCGTTCCGGTGCGCTGTTCTTGAGGAGGCAAGGCAGATGAAATCGGTCCTCCTCTCCGTCGTCGCCGGCCTGATCCTCGGCGCGCTCATTCATATCGCTTCGATCCTGACAATCCCATGGGCGGCGGAAAACAACGCGTGGTCGCGGCTAAGGGGGCTGGCGGAGATCAACGAAGTGCGGCGCATCGAACCCGATGCCAGCGGAAAGTCGGATCTGCCGGACTTGGATCCCGCGATGCATTATGCGGTCTGCCACTATGATCTCGCCCGCGGGCCATTGCAGATCCGTGCCCCGGTGCCCCGCACCTATTGGTCGCTGGCGCTCTATGACCGCCTTGGCATCAACTACTATGTCATCAACGACCGGATCGTCGGGCCGGGCGAGCTGGAAGTCTGGGTGGCGAACAAGACCCAATTGCTCGAAATCGAACCCGAGGACAGCGAAAATTCCGGGACATCGGGAGAAGGCGAAAGCAAGGACAGGTTGATCGTCGGCGCGCCCCGGCAGCAGGGCTTTGCCGTTTTCCGCCTGCTGGTCCCCGGCGCGAGCTTCGAACAGACGGTCGAACAGGCCCTCTCCGGCACCAGTTGCGCCACCATCATCCTGCCGGGCGCGCCGGGGGCGGGCAACGGCTAGGCCGTCACCGGTTGGCCGGGGTGACCATGGCTGGCGCTTCGATAATGTGAATGCCGCTTGCACCGGATCGATAGCCCGGCTGGCTGGACGGCATCGGCGGCCGCTGGCCATTGGCAGCAGCCAGTTGCGGCGCGGCGTCGCTGTCATAAATGCCGAGGATCTCGATCATCAGCGCCGAGCGGTCGGTAAGGTCGCGAAGGGCCAGGCGGGCCTCCGATTCCAGCCGGTCGGGGGCTTCGATGCTGCCGCGGTCCATGGCATAGGCGTAGGCATTTATCCGGGTATCGGTGGCGTCGACGATCTTGGCGATCGCGGTGCGGTTGGCCTGCGCCCGGGCGGTGACGGTCTTGTCGGCGCCGGGAACCGCGCCCTCAGCCAGGTCTGCCAGGCGCATCCTTTCGCGATCATCGCGGGCGACGCGGAACGCGATCTCCGCCAGGGGCGGCAGCAACTGGTCATCATCGCGGATATCCGAGATCATCTGCGCCCAGAACGAGGAATTGGAGGCGCGGCGCTGAAAACGGATGGCGGCATAGTTGTATTTTTCGTCGCCGCGGCCGGCGGTGTTGAGAAAGTGATAGGCACGGGTGCGCAATTCGCGCTCGTCGTCGGTAAGCGTGGAGCCGACCAGCGCTTCGTCTTCATTGGTAAAACTGCCAAACCCGGTGGAATGGAAGCCGAGAACGGCAAATGGCGGCGCCACCGGCCGGCCGAGATCGCCAATGCGGGTGCAACCGGCAGCGCCGAGCGCCATTAACGCAATCACGAGGACGCCGCGGCCGGTTCGCACGATTTCCAGTCTCACAGCCTATTTTCCGCCCGTCTTGTGGCGGGGGCCGCGCTTGCCCGGCGGCGCCGGGAGGCGCGAAGCGAGATCGAACTCGTCATGCTCGACCCGCACGCCGGGGAATATGAAAATTTCGCAGGAATGGGAACTACTGCCGGACGCGGGGCGCGGCTTGTTCAAAGTACCCGAGCAACGTTTGGGTATGAATTCCAGGATTGTCGCCATGGTCTTCACTCTCTCCTGCCCGGCGCGGCGACAAACTGGCCAACGACGGGCCCGAAAATGTGGCGGTGCCGGAACCCGAACCCCGACTTGAAGGCCCAATCCGGACTGCCGATTACATCCATTTAATCTTCGTCAAGGTTAAGAAAGCGATAACGGTTGTCGGCTAGCATATTGCCCAAAGGCGGCGCTGGGCTGGCGCCGCTGCCAAGGGGAGATCAGGTTTCCATGAAATTCACACAGTCTGGCGGGACCAAGTCGAGCTTGGGTTCGGCAAGCGTTTCCACGAATAATGACGGCCGCCACCGCCGCGATGCCGTCTTGCGCGTCCTTACCGATCTTTTCGTCCTCGACGGCGACCGGCAGGCCCCGGACGAGCGGGCGCGCCAGGAAGAACTGATGATCGCGCTGGCCAGCGAGGCTGGCATGGTCATGCGCCAGGAAGTGGCGGAGCGTCTGGCTCCGCTGGCCAATCCGCCGGCGCGCCTGATCTCCATGCTGGCGCGCGATATCATCGCCGTCGCCGCCCCCATCCTGCGCCATTGCGAGGGGCTGGAGGATCTCAAGATTGCCGACATCGTGCTGACCACCAGCGTCAAGCATGCGCGCGCCGCCGCCGAACGCGCTTTGCCCGGCATTGCCACCGCCGAGGCGATCATCGCCATCGAGGACCGCGAGGCGATCCTGACCCTGATCGCCAATCAAAACGTCATTTTCTCCAAGGCGGCGCTGGAGCGGCTGTGCCGGCTGGCCCGCAACGACGCGGTAATCGCCAACAAGCTGATGGCGCGCGGCGCGATGCCGCCAATGGCGGCGGCAACGCTGTTCTGGAGCGCCGACAGCACCCGGCGCGAGGCCATTATCGCGCGTCTGGAAAAAGAGCCGAGCTGGCCGCTGGACCTGTCGCAGATGCAGCCGCCAATGCGGGTTGCCGATGCGCGGAGCCGCCACGCTGCCCATCGCGGCTTGCTGGCGGTGCTGAAGGCCGGCCGGCGCGACGATTTCCGCGCCATCTTCGGCCGCGCCATGGGCCTCAAGCCGCAGCTCGAGGAGCGCATATTCGCCGACAAGGGCGGCGAGACATTCGCCATTGCTTGCCGCGCGGCCGGATTTGCCGAACAGGAGTTCGCGACGCTCCTGCTGCTCTACAACCGGGAAATCGGCAGTTCCGTGCAGCGGGTGTTTGCGCTGCGCGGCTTCTTCGCCGCGGTCAGCGAAGACCTGGCATGGCGCATGATCACGGCCTGGAACGCCAGCCTGCCGCGAAAAAGCGCGGCAACGGCAACCGCCGGCGCCAGCCCGGAACAGATCAGAACGGCCTTGCACAATGCCGAGATCGTGGTCGCCGAGACGGCGGCGCAGGCCCGCCCGGCGCTGCCTTTGCGCGGTGCCATGTACGAACCGGTCGGCGTGCGCGCCGAGCGGGTGAGCGCCGTGCCACCGGCGCGCCCCGTGCATCCGGCAAGCGAGCATGCCGCCACCCTGCCAAGGGGAAGCGGGCGCACGGCCGGCGGCGGACGGCGCTGACCGCCCGGTCAGCTCTGACGGTCTTCGCCCCGCACCAGGTGATCGGCTAGAAGGTGGCGGCCGTCGCGGTCTTCAACCGCCAAAACCCAGAGGTCTGAGTCAAACTCGGCCTCACGGGCGATCAGGGCATCGGCATCGCCTTCCGCCAGCCAGGCGCCATCGCGGGCCGGGATCCACTTGCGCTCGCCATCGCCGGTCAGCATTTGCGGAGCGGGAACGAAGAGGCGGGTGCGCTCGCCGGCGGCCACCAGCTTGATGAATATGGCGCCGGCGGAAGGATCGCCGCGACGCGCGACAACGGCAAAAATGCCGTGGCTGGCGCATTGGCGCAGATAGGCGGCAACCCATATTTCCGATTTCAGGCGCATGACGGGGCTTGTTGCACGCCCGGCCCGCAACTGTCGAGGCCGATCGAGGGGGCAGCGGCCCGGCCTGCCATCACCCGGCGCTGTTTTCCTCAAGCGGGATGCCGGAGGCGGCAGAGAGTTCGCGCACCAGCGGCGCGGTCATTTCGCCGGTCACCGGCAGGCCGCGGTCGCGCTGGAAACGCTCTATGGCGCGGCGCGTGTCGCCGTCCAGCTGTCCGGAAACGGCGCCGGGAGCATATCCCAGATTGACGAGCACCATCTGCACCGCACGCACGCGGCGCTGCTCCGCGCTCAGCGGCTGGGGCCGGCGCACCGCCGGGCCATCGCCGTTCGACTTGCGGGCATGGGCCAGCAGGGCCTCGTCGGCAACCGCGACCGGGGCGAGGCCATGGGCCTTGCGATAGGACATGACGGCGTAGTGCGTTCGCGGGCCGTCGAGGCCGTCAATAGCGCCGTCATAAAACCCCATGTCGAACAGGGCGCGCTGGAGGCTGGCGAGCTGCTCGCCGCGCAGCGGCGGCGACTTGTTCGCGGACGGCGCCGGGTCCGCCGCGGCGGTGGCGATATTTGCCGCGCCGCCACTGGCTGTGGCCGGGCCCTGCGCCGACAGCACGGCTGGCAACTGGGCCGGCACGGCAAACAGGGGGGCGGGATGGCGTCCCTCCTGGAGCCATAGCGCATTGACCCAGACCGTGCCCACCAGGAGGGCACCGATCGCGATCGACTTTCTAGCCCTGACCTTCATTGGTACCCTCCTTTCAATCCCGTCCGCCGTTTTCAGGCCAGACGCTTCAGCGCGACAATATTGCCGTCTCCGGACCTCGTTTCCGCTTCTTCGCGTTGCGGCAGGCACACGGTGACGGCAGTGCCGCGCCCCGGTTCGCTGTCGATTTCGATGCTGCCGCCATGGAGCCGGGCCAGGGCGCCGGCAAGCGCCAGGCCAAGACCGGCGCCCTCATGGGCACGGTTGTAGGAATCGTCGGCGAGCGCAAATGGCTTTCCCAGGCGCGGCAGATCGCCGGGCGAAATGCCGATGCCCTGATCGGCCACCGTCAGCGCGACGTCATTGCCGCGCCGCGCCGCCGTCAACAGCACCCTGCCCGGCTTGCCGGAAAACTTGATGGCATTGGACAACAGGCTGTCGATGATGCGGGCGAGCGCGCGGTGATCGGCGCAAATCTCGCCGATGCCGCCGTCGATCCTGGTTTCCAGCTCCAGTCCGGCGCCGGCAGCCGCTTCGCCATGGGCCGCGCAGCTGGCGGCAAACATCTCGTCGAGCGCGACGGGCTGAATGTCGAGTTCGTAGTCGCCCGATTCGAGACGCGACATTTCCAGGACATGGCTGACCATGCCAAGGAGCCGCTTGCCGCTTGCGGTGATAATGCCGGCATATTCGCCGCGCCGCGCCGGATCGGTTTGGCCGCCAGCGCCGAGGATCTCGGAAAAGCCGATGATGGCATTGAGCGGGGTGCGCAACTCGTGGCTCATATTGGCCAGGAAGCGGCTTTTGGCGCGGTTGGCGGCCTCGGCCTCGTCGCGCGCCAGTTCGAGGGCCTGCTCATAGGCCTTGCGATCGGTGATATCGCGGCTGACGGCGACGACGCCGCGAATGCCGCGGCTGGCAAAAGGATCGTCCAGGATCACCGGGCGGCAGCGCATTTCGATCCAGACGGCGGGCATCTGTCCTGCCTCCGGCGCCGGCACTGGCACTGGCACTGGCACTGGCACTGGCCCGGGGCCGTGGCCGGAACCGGAGCAGGCAGGCAGACGGCGGTCGGTGCGCAGGCGGAATTCGACGCGGGTCGGCTCGCCGCTATGGGCGGCGCGGGAAATCGCGGTCAGGAAAGCCGGCCGGTCGGCAACGAGCACGCAGTCCAGCAGGCCGTCATTGACCAGTTCGTCCGCCGGCACCCCGATCATGCGTTCGGCGCCCTGGGAAATGAAGGTGACGCCGCCGTCGACGCTGTGGCAGGAGATCATGTCGGTGGCGTTTTCGGCCAGAAGCCGGTACTGGCGCTCGCCGGCGCGCACCGCATGCTCGGATTCGGAATGAACCTTGTGGGTGGTGACGGCTAGGCCGCCGGCATAGAGAATCGCCGAAAGGATCCCGAACAGCCGCATGGTCTGGGCGTCGGCGAAGAGCGCGCGTGGCGGCGGCAGCAAGCCGGCATATTCGACCGCCAGCAGCCCCAGCAGGGCCGCGCAGGCCAGCGCCGCGGCGGCGATGACCGTGCGCCGCGACAAGGACAGGGCCGCCTCCACCGGGATAACGGCAAACCACGGCAGCAGGAAGGACGCCGCGCCTCCGGTGAGGGCGGCGCCAAAAGTGACCAGCCCGGTCAGATTGACGAGGGACAGCAACTGGGCCTTTTCATAGCTGCCGCTGCGCGAGAGCATAAAGGCAATGGCAATCGGCGAGACGAACCAGGCGAAGGCCAGGCCCTCGGCAAGACCGGGGGCGCCATAGACAGCCATATAGACCGGCAGCGCCAGAAGGGCCGCGCAGCCGCCCATTACATGCGAGGCGATGAAGCCGCGATGGCGCGCCGCCGCCAGCCGGTCGGCGCGGGCGGACGGGTGCACAAGGCCGTCGACAAAGGCGGCAAGTCCGCGTGTAGGGTCCAAATCACTCACCGGGTACAAACGCAAATACGCGCGTTCTTTCATTTTCAGCTGCGCCAATGCTGGCATTGCGCCTTTAAGGAAGGATGAAACCGGCGGCGCCCGATCCCCCATCCGCCCGCCAGAACGGGAAAAAACACCAACTTTTCGCGGCGATTGCGGTCATGGTTAACGTCGCGTAAACGGTCCTGGCCCGGCCCAGGATGGGGCGCGCGGGCGGCGGGCGGCAACGCGGCAGCGCGCCTGGGCGAGGGCCGGATGCGGCGGCTGCGCCGGCGGCGAAACTGACGATTCCTGGTAAACCATTGTAATTGAATATATTTTTTTCCTGGCGGAGAGCGTCTCCGGCTGCGGCCAAGGCGGAAATTCGATTCAAATTTGAATCTATATTTCAGACAATTTAAGTACAGACTGAACTATTAGAACTTTTTTCAAATGCGAATATTATTGTCTTCAAATATGATTTAAGTTGTATCGCCGTTATTTCGATAGTATAAAATCGCCGATGCTAGAACTTGCCCCATCGAGAATATGAAAAAGGGCAAGGTCATGTTTCTCATTCGTACAGCTTTCTGGTTGTCAGTCATTATTCTTCTGCTTCCGGCCGAAGAGTCCTCCACCGGGCCGCAGCAGGCCGCGCAGGCCAACGTTGACGCGACGTCCGTGATCAGCGCCGCGCGCTCCACCGTCTCCGACATCTCCGGGATCTGCGAGCGCAGCCCCGATGTCTGCCAGACCGGCGGCGCCGCGCTCGACACCTTTGTCAAGAAGGCGCGCTATGGCGCCGGACTGGTCAGCCGCGCGATCTGGGGCGACACCTATTCGCCGCAGCCCAGCCGCGCCGTTCAGACTCCCCAAGGTGGCCAGATGGGCGGCCAGATGGGCGGGCAGGTGCCGCAAGCCATCAATTACGGCGGCCAGCCGTTCGCGGCGCCGGCCTCGCAGAGCACCTTGCAGCCGGCCGACCGCGCGCCGGCCTGGAGCGGCCCGACGCCGGAACGTCCGGTCTGATCCGCAACGCCTGAAGACCAAGGCTGCCACCGTGGGCGCATCTGGCAGGTACAGCGCCCAAGGCCGGAAGGCAGCGAAGGAAGTGAATGAATACCCGGCGGTCATTTCCGCCGAGCCGACGCCGCGGGCGGTTCAACCCTGCCCTTTCCGCCCGCGGCGACCGGCACCCCTCCTGGCCCGCCACCAGGATGAAACCCCTTGCGGCACAGCGGCAAATAATTGACTTGCCTCAATCAATCGCAAGGTGGCGCCGCTGGGCCAACCGGCCTATATTTTGGCAATGAGCTCCTCACCAGACACATCGCTGCCGCCGATCGACCAGATTCTCGATGACTTCGAGTTTCTCGACGACTGGGAAGATCGCTATCGCTACGTCATCGAACTCGGACGCAAGCTGCCGCCCTTCGAGGAAACGCGGAGGACCGCGGAAAACAAGGTTCAGGGCTGCGTCAGCCAGGTCTGGCTGAGTTCGGACGTCGTGGCCGGCGGCGCCGGCAACGGCGAAGGCCCGCGCCTCACTTTCCAGGGCGACAGCGACGCCCATATCGTGCGCGGACTGATCGCGGTGCTGTTTGCAGTCTTCAACAACCTTACTCCGGCGGAAATTCTGGAGGCCGATCCAAGCGGGGTCTTCTTCAAGCTGGGTCTGCGCGACCACCTGACGCCGCAGCGCTCCAACGGACTCAATTCCATGGTCGAGCGCGTCAAGCGCGATGCGCGGCAGGCGCAGCAGGAAACCACCGCTTCTTGAGAAATATGTCTAGCTGCCGCCGATTTCCGGCCGGTAGTCCTCCGTGCCCCAGTGGCGGGTCCGGCGGGCAGTGGCGCCAGACGGCGCCGGACCCATGCCATAATGGCGGGCAAGGCGGGTCAGGGCCAGCTGGAGGATGAGTTTGCCGGAGCGGACAGGCCAGTCGCGGTCGCGCTCGGCTTCTTCCAGCCCCTTGAGAAAACAACAGACATCGAGCAGGACGCCGCCCAGTTCGGGGCCCACCGCGCCAAGGGCGCGGTCAAGACGGGTGCGCGCCGCTATTGCCGCGTCGAGCAGATCGGCAGCGCCAGCAGGTCCGCCGCTGCGCCGCTTGGTACGCCCGGCGACCGGCGACCAGCTGGCGGTGATGGACGGCGTCAGCCCGGCCTTGGTGAAGTCGGCGCGCAGCCGCTCGCCGGCGGCAAACTGATAGTCGTCGATCAGCGGCACCCCGGCGCGCGATTTCCGCCGGCGCAGCCACGTCAATGGCGATTCGGCGGCGTTGACATCCAGCGTTTCAACCCGCCCGTCGACGGTAAATGGCCGTTGCTCGATCTCGCCATGCTGGCAGTGAAAGGGGTCGGATGCCGCATTGTAGCGGCGCAGCCAGGCCCTGCCGCTGGCCGACACCGCCAGAACATTGCCGCTGGCCGGCGCGACAAGATCCATCTGCCGCATTGCCGCCACCAGGCCGGCATGCAGCCTTGCCACCGCCGCGCCGTCGCGGCGCGCCAGCACCGGCGCCGCGCCCTTGCCGGAGGAAATGCAGAGGTCCTCGCGGCTCAGTCGTGTCAGCAAGGCGGCGATTCTGGCCGGGCGCATGGCGGGCGCCTTTTGCGAGACGGGGATTTTTCGCGCGGCGCCGGTCATGCGCTCACCGCTTCAAGAGTGCCGAACAGGCGCGCGCGCAGGGTCTGCTCCAGATAGTCGAGACTGGCATCGAAACGGGGATCCTCGCGGCGCTCTTCAACCAACCGGCAGGCATGGGCCACCGTTGTGCGGTCGCGGCCAAACAGACGCCCGGCATCGGTGTAGGACAGGCCAAGACCGACATGGGCCAGATACATCGCCACCTGGCGCGCCTTGGCGACATTGGCGCGGCAGCGCGTCGGCGCCTGCAACTCGCTGGCAGGCACCAGAAATGCCGAGGACACGGTGTGTGAAACCATCTGTCCGAGGCCGCTCGCGCCATGCTGGCGCCCGGCCCGGCGCTCGCGGCTCTGGCCAGGGCAAGCGCCGCCCGGGGCGGGCGGGCCGGCCCGGTTCGAAATCTGTTGGTAACCCGATGCTTTTTCTTGCCGCCCGGCATGACTTGTACCCATCATCACCACCATTCTCCCGTGTGCCCACTGTATACTCTTGTCTAGGTTGTAGGAATAAATCCTTATTTGTGGATTTTTACCGATTTTGTAATCACCGGGGATAACTTTTTGCGGTAACGGAACAGGGTCGAATGAAAACAAGAGAATGGGGGCGTCATGCAAACCAGAATCCGTGAACTCCGTAAGCGCCGCGGCATGACGCTGCAGCAGGTTGCCGACATCGTGCGCACGACGCCGCAGACGGTCCAGCGCCTGGAAACCGCCAATATGACGGTTTCGATGGACTGGCTGAGGCGCCTGGCGAGCGCCTTCGGGGTACCGCCGGCCACGCTCATCGCCGACGACGCGAACCGTGCGATTCCGCTGCTTGGCAGGATCGGGCGCGAGGGGGCAGGAACCTGCACCCGCGATATGGCGAAGAATGACCTCATGACCTTCGATATCGCCGCCGAAGACCCGGTGGCAGTACAGTTGGAGGCCGATATCGGAGACTATGCCGCCGGCTCGTATCTGATAGGAAACCGGTTGTTCGGCGCGGACATCGTCAATGCCCACGGCGCCGATTGCATCGTCATGACAAGAAACGGGCGAATCCTGCTGCGCCGCCTGTTGTGGCGCGATGGCGGCATTTCCCTTGTTCCGCTCGCCCCTTCAGGCGATGTCCGGTTCGACGCCGAGATCGAATGGGCGGCGCGGGTCATCATCCAGCTGCGCTATTTCTAGCGTCCCGAACCGGGTCCGCCGCGCCATCTCGATGACAAAACTAATCCCCGCCGCGCCAGATGCCGCCATCCTTTGCGTTCCAATGGATCGCATGGAGGACGGCAGTGCAACGGCAAAGACTGGAATGGCTCGCGGCACCGCGCAGCGGCGCCGGCCGCCGAAGCCAGGCGAACCGGCTTTTTTGTCTTGGCGATGACTATCCCGGGGCGGCGCAGGCAAGCGGACTAGCGGCCCTCGCGCGGATCAACCGGGATCTGCGCGACGAACGCCGCCTGGGCAGGGCCGGCCACTGGCGCTACGATCTGGAGCGGCACATTGCGCTGGCCCAGGCGCAAACGCGCATGGTGCGGCTGCTCAAGAGCCGCACCATGGACCACTTTACAGGAAAAACAAAGGCTTACGGATGTGAAGTTACGGGTTTAACGCAACATGAAACCCGGAACCAACCGCCAGGCAGAACGACGCTCAGGCTTTGCGCCGGCGCTGCTGGCCCAGACCCATCTTCTTTGCCAGCGCCGAACGCGCCGCGGCATAGTTGGGGGCAACCATCGGATAGTCTGCGGGAAGGCCCCATTTCTCGCGATATTCTTCCGGCGACAAGTCGTAATGGGTGCGCAAATGGCGCTTCAACGACTTGAATTTCTTGCCATCCTCCAGACAGACAATGTGTTCCGGGGTGATGGATTTCTTCGGCGACACGGCAGGCTTCTGCGGTTCCAACTGCGCGCCCGGCTCGCCGCCAGATATTCTTGCAAGGGCAGCATGTACATCTGCGATCACCTGCGGAAGATCACCGACCGCGACGACATTGTTGCTGACATATGCCGATACAATATCGGCTGCCAGTTCAATCAGTTCGCCCTGCATTGTCGATTCGGCCATATTCATATCGGTTAGCCCTTCTGCGTAAAAACGTACCTATTCATCCGAGAAGAAATCCGCTGCTGCCTCTAGCCGAACTTCCGCCTAACGCAACGAAATTTTCCAAACGCTGTCAGACTTTCATATAGAGTATTATTTGATACTATTCAATATCGTCTTTTAGACTAAATACTGGCCGTCATACCATAAAATGGGATTTTGTTTAGTTTTCCCGACACAACTAACGTAACGTAATGCGCTTTGTGAGAAATATGATGGGGGCAGGCCGCTACTTTACTGTAAGTAAATTTACCCCGTTTTGAAAATTTCAGACATAGTAGGCGACAAGATATATCGCGAGAAGAACTGTCGCCCAGAACGCCATGCTTCCCGTCGGCCAGGTGCGGGCCAATATTCCCTGCGGGCCATGATGCTTGTGAATCTGGCCCAGGAACCGCTCGATGCCCTTCTCGGCGCGAGCGAGGGCGGCCCAGCGAACCCTCCCCGATGCTCTGGCCACCCAGCGCGCCACCGCCGGCAGGGCCTTGCGATAGCTCCACTCGGCATCGATGTTCACCCCTGGCACTTCCGGCGGATAGAGCCGGGTTTGCATCAGCACCGCCACGCCAAGGCTGGCAAACAGCAGCAGCTGCACCTGGGTCAGGACGTGGTCGGAGGTATAGGGCGCATAATCCACCGGGAACGGCAGCAGGGAGTAGAGCACCCAGGGATAGGTGCCGTTGAAGATACAGACCACGGCGGCGATGCCCATGGCGATGAGCATGTTTTTCGGCGCCTCGGGGACGCGATGGCCTGCATCGTGGGCAAAAAAGGCAAAGAATGGAATCTTGATGCCGGCGTGTTCGAGGACACCGGCTGAGGCGAACAGCAGCGCCAGCCAGATGATCGGGTGGCCATCCTCCAGCGCCGCCACCATGACCATGGACTTCGACACGAAACCTGAAAACAGCGGGAAGGCGGAAATCGAGGCGGCGCCGACGATGCAGAATCCCGTCGTCCACGGCATCGACTTGTAGAGGCCGCCGAGTTCCGAAGCCTTGGTGGTACCGGTGCGCAGCATGACCGCGCCCATGGACATGAACAGCAAGCCCTTGAAGATGACGTCGTTGAAAGCATGGCTGACGGCGCCATTGACGGCGAGCGCGCTGCCCAGACCGATGCCGCAGACCATGAATCCGATCTGGTTGATCATGGAATAGGACAAGACCCGGCGCAGATCGTTCTCGATGACGGCGAAGAAGATCGGAAACATGGTCATCGCGGCGCCGATATAGATCAGGATCTCCGTACCGGCGAAGCTGCGCGCAAGGGCATAGACCGCCACCTTGGTGGTGAAGGCGGACAGGAAAACGGCGCCGGTCGGGGTCGATTGCGGATAGGCGTCGGTGAGCCAGTTGTGCAGCAGCGGGAAGCCGCATTTGATGCCGATGGCGAGGAAGATCAGCCAGGGGCCGAGGCCGTCGAGCGCCATCTTGCCGAAAGCGATCGAGCCGGTCTGATGGGCATAGACCAGGACACCGGCAAGAAGGACGACGCCGGACAGGATCTGGAACAGCAGGTAGCGCATGGTGGCGCCATAAGAGGTGGCGCTGCGCGCGGCCAGCACCAGGAAGGCGGAACTGACAGCCAGTATCTCCCAGAATACAAACAGCGAGAGGAGGTCGCCGGCAAAGACCGCGCCAAGCGCGCTGCCGGCATAGACCAGCCCCGAAACATTCTGCATGCGATCCTTGACGTGGAGCGAAAACAGAATGGCGAGGAAGGCGGCAAGGTGGAACAGAATGCCGAAAAGGAAACTCAGCTTGTCGACGCGAACGAGGGTCAGGGTGTAGTCGAACAGATGGATCTGGGCGGCATTGCCGTCCGCCAGCAAAAGCAGGTTGAGGCCGCCGAGCAGCGGCACCGCCAGCATGATGGCGGAGCGCAGGATGCCTCCGGTCACCAGCGCCAGCGCGGCGCCGAGGAAAAAGATCAGGAACGGGGCAATACTAGTCATCGTAATAGTCTTCCTCGCGCCGCACGATCTTGCGCAGTTCCTTGGACACCAGCACCAGCACGACGATGCCAATGAAGCCGTAGAGGCTGTAGAAGCTGAACAGGCCTTCCCACGGGTGAACGACGTGGCGGTGGACAACCAGTTCCGCAAGCACCGAAACGGCGCACAGCGCATACAGGGCGTGGATGACCCGCCTTATATTCTTCGGGTCGTCGAACAGATGGCGTTTTCCAGGCTTTGCCATGGCGTATTCGTCCTATCTGACGGCGATCTGGCCAAGCAGATCGAAAATGGGGCCGGGGAAGAAGAACAAGGCGATGCAGGCCAGCGATGTTGCCCCGATGGCGATGAGGCAGGGCAGCGGCGCTTCCTTTATCGCCGTCTTTCCCTTTGGCGCCGCGCCGCCGTCAAAAAAGGCCCGGATCGGGATCGGCAAGAGATAGGCCACATTCAGCAGCGACGAGATCATAAGCACGGCGACCACAAACACCTGGTCGGCCTGAAGGGCGCCAAGCGCGAGATACCATTTGCTCCACACCCCGCCCATCGGCGGCAGGCCGATGATGCTCAGCGCGCCGACGGCGAAGGCCGCGAAAGTGAAAGGCATGGCGCGGCCAAGCCCTTTCATGTCCGAAATCTCGGTCTTGTGGGCGGCGGTGTAGATGGCGCCGGCGCAGAAGAACAGGGTGATCTTGCCGGCCGCATGCATCGCGATCTGAAGGCCGCCGCCGATCATCGCCGGGCCGGTTGCCAGCGCCGCGCCGAGGACGACATAGGACAATTGGCTGATGGTGGAATAGGCCAGCCGGGCCTTCAGGTTATCCTTGGTCATGGCGATGAGCGAGGCCAGCAGAACCGTCGCCGCCGCGACATAGACCAGCCACTCGCCCTGCCCGCTTGCCGCCAGGGTATCGATGCCGAAGATATAGACGACGACCTTGAGCATGGTGAAGACGCCGGCCTTGACCACCGCCACGGCATGAAGAAGCGCGCTGACGGGGGTCGGCGCCACCATGGCCCGCGGCAGCCAGAAATGCATCGGCATCACCGCCGCCTTGCCGATACCGAAGGCGAAAAGGCCGAGCAGCAGGCCGATGGCCGCCGGCGCCACGGTTGAAGGCAGCACGCCGCCGGGGGTGAAGGACACGGTTCCGGCGAGATACCAGGTCCAGATGATGGCCGGCAGCAGCAGCAGCATCGAGGACCCGAGCAGCATCAGCAGATATACCCGCCCTGCCCTTTTCGCATCCTCGTTGCCCTTGTGGGTGACGAGGGGATAGGTGGAAAGGGTGAGCACCTCATAGCCCAGGAACAATGTGAACAGATTGCCCGAATAGGCGATCACCATTACCGAGGAGATGGCGACGGCAAAGCAGACATAGAACGGCGTCTGGCGCGGTTCCTTGTTGCCGCGCATATAGCCGATCGAATAGATCGAATTGACGATCCACAGGCTCGAGGCGACAACGGCGAAGAGCATGCCAAGCGGCTCGATCGCGAAAGCCAGCCTCAGACCAACCCCGATGTCCAGCCCGCCGGCTTGCGGGCGCTCGCCGCCCATAACCGAAACCAGCAGGATCATGGTGACGGCAAAGAGCGCGAGGGCCGCGGTCAGCGTCACGCCCTCGCGCAGGTCCGGCCACTTGTGAAACAGCGGGATGAGAGCCGCGGCGAGAAGCGGGATGACGACCGCCGCAATGAGGAGTGTCGAACCGCTCATCTTCCCCCCGCAAGCAGCGCCTCGGCGGCCCGGCCGGCTATGTCGACGGTCAGCGAGGTATCAATTCCGAAATAGATGGTTGCGGCGACCAGCAGCCAGAGCGGTATCAACATGGAGGGCGGCGCCTCGCCGACCTTGGCGTTTTCCGCCGTCGGCTCGCGGAAATAGGCTGCTTCCACCACCCGGCCAATATAGACAACCGAGATCAGCGAACTGGCGACCAGGGCGAGGACCACCCACCACCAGCCTTTTTCCAGCGCCGCCAGCGCCAGATACCATTTGGATATGAAGCCGGCGGTGCCGGGCACGCCGATAATGGCCAGGCCGGCGGCGACGAATCCGGCCATGGTCAGCGGCATGCGCCGTCCGATGCCGGCAAAATTCTCAATACGGCCGTTTCCGGTGCGGTAGACGATGGCGCCGACCGCGACAAACAGCGCGCCCTTGATCAGCGCGTGGTTGAACAGATGGACGATACCGCCGGTGAGGCCGGTCATGCTGGCGATGCCGATGCCCAGCGTGATGTAGCCGATCTGGGCCACCGAGGAATAGGCCAGCATGCGTTTGATGTTGTCCTGAAACACCGCCACCGTGGAGGCGGCGAACATGGCCGCCAGCGACAGGATCAGCAGGATGTCCGAGATCGGCTGCACCTGGAACACGAGGCCGATGCCGAAAACGAAATAGAAATAGCGCAGGATCAGGTAGACCGCGGTCTTGGTCGCCGTCGAGGCGAGAAAGGCGGTGGTGAAGGACGGCGCGTAGGCATAGGCGTTGGGCAGCCAGACATGGAGCGGAAAGAGCGCGAATTTCAGGCTGACGCCGACGGTGAGGAAGGCAATGGCGGCAAAGAGCGGGCGCGTCGCCGCGATGTCGCCGAGCCTTCCTGCCATGTCGACCATGTTGAGGGTTCCGGTCTGGACATAGAGCAGGCCGACGGCAATGACATAGAAGGTGGCGCCTATGGTGCCCATGATGAGGTACTGATAGGCCGCCAGCAGCGCCCGGCGGTCGCGGCCCATGGCAATCATGGCGTAGGACGACAGCGAGGAAATCTCGAGGAAGACGAAGGCGTTGAAGGCGTCTCCCGTGGAGGCGATGCCAAGCAGGCCGGCGAGGCAGAGCAGATACATGGAATAGAACCAGGCCTGCTTGTCGTCGTCGATCTCGCTCATCACGGAAAGGCGGGCGAAGGGCATCATGACGGCGGCCGGAACCGACACCAGAAGCAGCATGAATACGGACAGCATGTCGATGCGGTATTCGATGCCGATAGGCGGCGCCCAGCCACCCATCGCATATGAAATAGGGCCACTCGACAGCACCTGGATCAGCATGGTGAAGGCGATCACCGGCATCGCCAGCGAGACGGCGAAGGCGATAGCCCATGCCGCCCAGCCGCGGCGGACGAGAGAGGCAAGCAAGGCCGCGAAAAGCGGCAATACAACCATTATGGCGGGAAGGTGGGCGGTCATTCTTCGCTGATCATTTCAAAGATTTCGTCTTCCTCGATGGTGCCGAAAGCCTCGTTGATGCGGACCACAAGGGCCAGGCCAAGCGCCAGCGTGGCGACCCCGACGACGATGGCGGTCAGGATGAGGACATGGGGAAGGACATTGGAATAGACGGAAAAGCCCTCGCCGATGATCGGGGCCGTGCCGCCGAGGATCTTGCCCGGCGAGATGTAGAGCAGGTAGACGCTGGTCTGGAACAGCGACAGGCCGACCAGCTTCTTGATCATGTTGCCGCGCGCCACGACGATGTAGAGGCCGGACACCATGAGGAAGATGGTGATCCACTGGTTATAGTGCTGGATGACGTCTTGCAGCAGGTCCATCAGCGCCCCCGTCCGGCAAAGGCGTAAAAGATCGCGATCATGGTGCCGGCGACGGTAATCAGCACGCCGAGCTCGACCAGCAGGATGCCCAGTTCCTGGGCATGGACCTGGTCATGGCCGAGCGTCGAGTAATTGAGGTAGTTGCCGCCCTTGAGCAAGGCCGCGATGCCGGTCCCGGCGTAGATCATGACGCCCAGCGGGATCATGATTTCAACCACCAGCGGAGGCACCACGCGCTGGGCTGCCGGCAGGCCGAAGATGATGGCATAGAGAATGATCATGGCGGCGGCGATGACGCCGGCCTGGAAGCCGCCGCCGGGGCCAAAATCGCCATGAAACTGCACATAGAGGCCGAACAGCAGGATGAAGGGCAGGAAGAGCTTGGCGCCAACGCGCGAAATAAGGTCGAATCTCATGCCTTGCCGCCCTTGCCCGGCTTTCCCGCGCCTTTGCGCGCCCGGCGCCCCTTGAGCAGCATCAGGACCGCGATGCCGGCGCAGAAAATGACCGATGTTTCGCCCAGCGTGTCATAGCCGCGGTAGCTCGCCAGCACCGAGGTGACCACATTCGGCACGCCGGTTTCAGGGATCGAGTTCTGGAAATAATAAGGCGCGACATGGGCATGGATCGGGGCATCGGCAATTCCGAAGGGCGGCAGGTCGAGGGTGCCATAGACCAGGACGGCGCCGGTGATGATGGCGACAAAGAGCGGCAGCACCGGGGTGTGAACGGGCCGCACTTCCTCGGTCTTGGTCAGATAGAGCGTGCCCAGCATGAGCACGGTCGAGATGCCGGCGCCGACGGAAGCCTCGGTCATGGCGACATCGACGGCATCGAGCACGATCATCACGCTGGCCATGAGGAAGGAATAGGCGCCCCCCAAAATGACGACGGCGAAGAGATTGCGCAGCCGCACCACGCCGATGGTTATGACGGCGAGCAGGGTCAGCAGCACCATGTTGACGAGCGTTTCTATTTGCCGCCTCCCCTCTTTGCCGCCCTGGCGCCGTTCTTGCGCGTGCGGTCCTCGGCCAGTTGCGGTTTCAGGCCGGCGGTGAGCGCGGCCTGGGCCAGGGCATGGGTGGCAACCGGCCCGGTGAAGAACAGGATGCCGAGAATGACCGCCAGCTTGGCGGCATTGAGGGACCAGCCGGCGGCCAGCATCATGGCCAGCAGCAGCAGGCCGGCGCCAAGCGTTTCGGATACGCTGGCGGCATGCATGCGGGTGAACAGGTCGGGCATGCGCACCAGGCCGATGGCGCCGACCAGATAGAAGAAACTGCCCAGCCCGAGCAGGATCCAGACCGCGATATCGTTCACAAGGGCCATCAGTCTTTCGGCTCCTCTCCGGCATGGCTGAGGTCGCCATAGCGGAAGAATTTCAGCACCGCGAGCGTGCCGATGAGATTGAGCAGGGCATAGGTGATGCCGATATCGAGAAATTCCGGGCGGCCGGTCAGAAATCCGACCGTGGCGAGAAGCAGGATGGCGCCGGTGCCGATCGAATTGGCGCCCAGCACGCGGTCGAATACGGTCGGACCCTTGAGCGTGCGGATGGTCGCCAGGGCGAGGACGGCAAGAATGGCGACAGTGGCGGCGGCAAACATCAGCGCGCCCCCTCGAACCAGGTGACGCGGCGGTCCATGTCGCCATCCTCGAGAGAATCGGCTCCGGCTTTTTCCAGCGCGTGGACAATGATGTCGTCGCCATCGAGCTGGACCGAGATCGTGCCCGGCGTCAGGGTGATGGAATTGGCATAGGTGGCCCGTCCGCCGGTCGTCTTCTGGCTGCTGCGGACCCGCAGCAAGGTCGGGGAAATGGGCAACGCCGGATCGAGCACGATCCAGGTGACGCGCCAGGCGGACTTGGCAATCTCGAGCACCAGCCAGGGCCAGTAGATGACCGCCCGCGCCAGCAGGTGAATGGGATGGCCCTCGGAATCGGCAATGCCCATGCGCTGGGCCAGCAATACGGTCCCGGCGGCGGAGACAACACCGAGCGTGATCAGCATCCCGGTATAGTGGCCCGACATCAGCAGCCAGAAACAGGTGAGCACAATCCACAGGCTGACAAGGCGCATGTGGTGCCGATCTCCCTTATTTATTCCCCGCCCCGTTGCCCCCCGGCAATCGGGCCGCGCCTCGAATCGCAACTGATTCGCAGCGCCGAATTGTTGTCTTAACCGATAAGCCATTCAAGCGCAGGCTTGCAATCGCCTTTGAAATGTTTTTCCTGACGGCCTAACGGCGCCCGCGAGGGACAGGGCGGGCGCGGCAAGGAGACAGAGATGCGCGTATTTGAATCGCTTGACCAAATGGCCGCCAGCGCCGGAACCGAGATCGGCGTCAGCCCATGGATCGATATCGACCAGGAACGGATCGATGCCTTTGCCGGCGCGACCGGCGACCATCAGTGGATCCATGTCGACCCGGCACGGTGCCAGCGGGAACTGGGTACCGGAACGATCGCCCATGGCTATCTGACGCTATCGCTGCTGGCGAGCATGTCGCAAGCCACCTACCGCATCGAGGGCGTGAAGCGGGCCATCAATTACGGCTCCGACAAGGTGCGCTTTCTTGCCCCGGTGCCGGCGGGCTCGCGCGTTCGCGCGCGGCTGGACCTTGTCGAAGCCGACCGCCGGGACAACCTGCTGAAGATCCTCACGCGGGCCACAATGGAGATCGAGGGATCCGGCAAGCCGGCGCTGATCGCCGAAGTGCTGACGCTTTTCTACAATTAGGCCGGCACAAGCCTATATATTGCGATGTGCGGCTGGGACCGGGGGCGGGAGCAGGGCTGTGACCGACAAGATTTCCAAGAGCAAGGAAGAATGGCGCCGGGAACTTACCGCGGAACAATTTCACGTCACCCGCGAGGAGGGCACCGAGCGTCCGTTTTCAAATCCCCTGAACGAGGAAAAGCGCTCCGGCGGCTACAATTGCGTGTGTTGCGGGGCGCCGCTTTTCAACTCCGAGGCGAAATTCGATTCCGGCACGGGATGGCCCAGCTTTTATGCCCCGGCCAGCCCGCAGGCGGTCAGCGAACGCGAGGACAGGCGCCTGTTCCGCACCCGCACCGAGATCCGCTGCGCCCGATGCGACGCCCATCTCGGCCATGTCTTTCCCGATGGCCCGGCGCCGACGGGACAACGCTATTGCATGAACGGCACGGCGCTGAAATTCGACCCTGGCAAGGGCGACAAATCGGACTGAGAAATGAAATCGAGTGAATTTGCCGGGACCGGCATACTGGCCGCGCCCAGCGCGCGCAGAAAGGCCCATGTCAGCACCTGGCATGGTATCGAACTGGCCGACGACTTTGCCTGGCTGAGGGCAGAGAACTGGCAGGAGGTGATGCGCGAGCCGGAGCGGCTCGACCCTGAAATCCGCGCCTATCTCGACGCCGAGAACGCCTATACCAACTCGGTGATGGCGCCGACCCAGCCGCTTCAGGACACCCTGTTCGACGAGATGAAAGGGCGCATCAAGGAGGACGATTCAACCATTCCGGCGCCCGATGGCCGCTTCGCCTATTACATACGCTACCGCGAGGGCGGACAGTACCCGCTGTTCTGCCGCTGCCCGTCGGAAAATGCGGCCAGCGAAGACGCGGCACGCCGGGAAACGGTGCTTCTGGACGGCGATGAGATGGGGGAAGGCAAGTCCTATTTTGCCATCGGCGGCGTTGCCCATTCCAGGGACCACCGCTTTCTCGCCTATGGTATCGACGACGCCGGATCGGAGCTCTACACCTTGCGGGTCCTCGATGTTGAGAGCGGGCTGGTCCACGGCGAGGAAATCGCCAATACCACGGCGGCGGCGGTGTGGAGCGCCGACGGGCAGTGGCTGTTCTATGTCCGCATCGACGACAATCACCGCCCGTCGAAGGTTTTCCGCCACCGCCTGGGCAGCGACCCGGCGGGCGACGTGCTGGTCTATGAAGAGGACGACCCGTCCTTCTTCGTCGGCATCGGCGAAACACAGGACCGGCGCTTTGTTGTCATCCATGTCCATGAGCACCAGACCAGCGAAGCGCATCTGATCGACGCCGGCGCGCCGGAAAGCGCTCCGCGCCTGGTTCTGGCCCGCGAGGATGGCCACGAATACTCGATTGAACACCGCGACGGCAAACTGCTGATCCTCACCAATCGCGACGCCGACGACTTCCGCATCGTCGCCGCGCCGGCGGGCGCACCCTCGCCGGAAAACTGGCACGAGATCGTTCCCCATGTCCCCGGAAGGCTGATCCTCAGCTTCGAGGTGCTGGCCGGCCACCTGGTGCGGCTGGAGCGCCTCGACGGGCTGCCGCGAATCGTCGCGCACCGTTTTGCCGATGGCGCCGAACATGACATCGCCTTTGACGAGGAAGCCTATTCGCTCGGACTTCAGGTCGGCTACGAATTCGACACCAGCCTGATCCGCTTCACCTATTCGTCGATGACGACGCCGGCGCGCATCTATGACTACGACCTGGAAAGCCGGCAGCGGGTCTTGCGCAAGGAGCAGGAGGTGCCGAGCGGGCATGATGCCCAGGCCTATGTGACCCGCCGCGTCATGGCCCCGGCACCCGACGGCGAACTGGTTCCGGTGTCCCTGCTCTATGCCAAGGACACGCCGCTCGACGGCTCGGCGCCGCTCTACCTTTATGGCTATGGCGCTTACGGCATTTCCATTCCCGCCGCCTTTTCCACCGCCCGGCTGTCGCTGGTCGATCGCGGTTTTGTCTTCGCCATTGCCCATATCCGCGGCGGTAAGGACAAGGGCTATGGCTGGTACCGCAACGGCAAGCTGTTCGCCAAGAAGAACAGCTTTACCGACTTCATCGCCGCCGCCGACCACATGATCGCGGAAGGGTTCACCTCGAAGGGGCGCATCGTGGCCGAGGGGCGCAGCGCCGGCGGGCTGCTGATGGGCGCGGTGGCCAATATGGCGAACGGGCAATTTCTCGGCATTGTCGCCGGGGTGCCGTTTGTCGATGTTCTCAACACCATGCTCGACGCCAGCCTGCCGCTGACGCCGCCGGAATGGAATGAATGGGGCAACCCGATTTCCGACAGCGAAGCCTTCGAATATATCCGCTCCTACTGCCCCTATGACAATGTGGCGGCGCGCGACTATCCCCATATGCTGGTCACCGGCGGGCTGACCGACCCGCGCGTGACCTACTGGGAGCCGGCCAAGTGGGTCGCCAAGCTGCGGACCTGCAAGATAGACGGCAATCTGCTGATCATGCGCATGAACATGGAGGCGGGCCATGGCGGGCGTTCGGGACGCTTCGAGGCATTGAGGGAAACCGCGTTCGATTTCGCCTTTGCCCTGCTGATCGCCGGCGGCGGCGCGGCGGATGCGGGCGGCAGCGCCCGTGCGATGGCCGTAAATGGCGCCTAGACACGGCGCGGCAAACGGCGGACTTCTGGAAAAATCGCATCTTTGGCGGAGAAAGTGGGCTGACGCCGGGGACACAAAGAGATACAAGTGCCGCCGCAATAGGCATTCTTGGAATTTGAGTTAATCCGGACGTAACTGATTGGGAAGGACGGGAGCAATGCAGCAGGCTGCCGAGAGTAGAGTTAGTGCAACGCCGGCCGGCGAATTCAACTGGGAAGATCCGCTCGATCTGGAGAGCCAGCTCACCGAAGAAGAGCGCATGATACGCGACAGCGTGCGCGCCTTCTGCCAGGACAAGCTCATGCCGCGGGTGCTGTCGGCATTCCGTGAAGAGCGGTTTGACAAGGAAATCATGAACGAGGCGGGCGAACTGGGCCTGCTCGGCATCCAGATCCCGGAAGAATATGGCGGGGCCGGTCTCGGCTATGTCGCCTATGGCCTGATCGCGCGCGAGATCGAGCGCGTCGACTCCGGCTACCGTTCCGCGCTCAGCGTCCAGAACTCGCTGGTCATGCACCCGATCTATGCCTATGGCACCGAGGAGCAGAAGAAGAAGTACCTGCCCAAGCTGGCGACCGGCGAACTCGTCGGCTGCTTCGGCCTCACCGAACCCGATCACGGCTCCGATCCGGGCGGCATGAAGACCCGCGCCAAGAAGGTCGATGGCGGCTATATCCTCAACGGCTCCAAGATGTGGATCACCAATTCGCCGATCGCCGATCTGGCGATCGTGTGGGCCAAGCTGGATGTCGAGGACAACACCATTCGCGGCTTCATCGTCGAGCGCGGCCACAAGGGCTTCTCGACGCCGAAGATCGAGGGCAAGTTCTCGCTGCGCGCCTCGATCACCGGTGAAGTGGTGATGGACGACGTTTTCGTTCCCGACGATGCGCTGATGCCCAATGTAAAGGGCCTCAAGGGTCCGTTCGGCTGCCTCAACAAGGCCCGTTTCGGCATTGCCTGGGGTGCTCTGGGCGCCGCCGAGTTCTGCTGGCACGCTTCGCGCCAATATACCCTTGACCGCAAGCAGTTCGGCCGCCCGCTGGCCCAGAACCAGCTGATCCAGAAGAAGCTGGCCGACATGCAGACCGAGATCGCCCTTGGCCTGCAGGGCGCCCTGGCGCTGGGCCGGGCACTGGAAGCGGGAACCGCGGCTCCGCCGGCGATTTCGCTGATGAAGCGTAACAATTGCGGCAAGTGCCTGGACATCGCCCGCATGGCGCGCGACATGCACGGCGGCAACGGCATTGCCGACGAGTTCCACATCATCCGCCACATGGTCAATCTGGAAACGGTCAACACCTATGAGGGCACGCATGACGTCCATGCGCTGATCCTCGGCCGCGCCCAGACCGGGCTTCAGGCTTTCTACTAGGCCCGGGCCGGCACGACAAAACCGCAACCGGCGGGTTCGGCCATTGGCGCCGCGCCCGCCGGTTTTTTATGTGCCGGTCGCCCGCCTCCCGGCGCGGCCCCCGGCCAGGGCGTTTAACCCTTTTGGGCAGGGGCATCTATCGCCGGACCGGCAGGCGCAATATGATCTGCCCTTTCGGGGAAACCGGGGAAACCGGGCGGGTGCCGACGGGGGCATGAGGTGAACAGCGTATTGCGGGTTGTCGGGCTATTCTGGTTGCCGGCGCTGCTGGCGGCGGCGGCGGTATGGGCCAACAGCCAGGGCCTGGTCGACGTCGTCGCCGAGCTTGGCAAACCCGAACAATTGACCCCGATCGCCGGGGCGCTGGCGATCTACTGGCTGGCCTATGCCCTGGCCTGGCACAAGGCAGCGGCGCCGGGGCGCGCGGCTGTGATGGCCACTGCCATGACCCTGGGTCTGCTTGCCGCCTTGCAGATCATCTATCTGGCCTTCGTGTTCGCCGGATTTGTCTGATCGCCGCTCCACTCCGCCGGCGCGGGGAAGTGCACCCGCGCCCCATATTTTTTTGCAAATTGCACCCCGGCGGGATTGCGGCAAGGGGCGCCAATGGATAGGTTTGCAACTAGAAGCATTCAAACTTGCTGGGAGGCAACTTATGGCGTTCGAACTTCCCGATTTGCCCTATGCATATGACGCGCTGGCTCCGTTCATGTCAGCCGAAACGCTCGAATACCACCACGACAAGCACCATCAGGCCTATGTCACCAACGGCAACAACCTGCTGAAGGACTCCGGGCTCGAAGGCAAGAGCCTTGAAGACGTCTGCAAGGCGGCTTTCGGCAAGAATGCCGGCCTCTTCAACAATGCCGGCCAGCATTACAACCACATGCATTTCTGGAACTGGATGAAGAAGGGCGGCGGCGGCACCAAGCTGCCCGGCGCACTGGCCAAGGCGATCGATTCCGATCTTGGCGGCTATAACAAGTTCCGTGCCGATTTCATCAATGCCGGGGTCACCCAGTTCGGCTCCGGCTGGTGCTGGCTGGCGCTCAAGGGCGGCAAGCTGGAAATCATGAAGACCCCCAATGGCGAGAACCCGCTGGTTCATGGCGCGGTGCCACTGCTGGGCTGCGACGTCTGGGAACATTCCTATTACATCGACTATCGCAATGCGCGGCCGAAATATCTCGAAGCCTTTGTCGACAGCCTGATCAACTGGGATTACGTCGCCCAGCTTCACGAAGCCGCCTCATAATTCGCGGTGCGTATCCGGGAATTGTCGGGCCGGGGCCAAGAAAGCCCCGGCCCTTTCGGTTTGGGGTGGCGGCGCAGCGGCCTTGTTCCTGTCACTCGGCCGCTTTTTCCTTGGCCTTGATCTTGTGCGCGCGGCGGCGCGAGCGGCCGCGCCGCCAGGCGACCGACATGGCGCGGGCGCGGTGGGCGCTCTTGCCGGCCACGCTGCGAAACAGGTTGGCGCCGCGCTCCAACTCATGGATCTCGCTGGCATAGGTTTCGGCCAATGCGGCGCGGAAATCGCCGATGCCGTCGCGCGCCACTTCGTCAAAGCGGCGCACCGAACCCATCCACAAGGGGCTGACCAGCAGCGACATGGCGATGACGGCGATCGCCAGCCGGTAGCCATCCTCGTCGACCATGCCGTTGGCAAAGCCGACGGTGGCGAGGACAAAGGAAAACTCGCCGATCTGGGCCATGATCAGCCCGGCGGGAAAGGCGCGCTCCCACGGCTCGCCGACAAGATGAAGAATGGCGACATTGAACACCGATTTGGCCGCCAGGACGCCGATCAGAAAGGCGACGACGGTGAAAAGATTGGCAAGCACATAGTCGAGATCGATGAGCAGGCCGATGGAGAGGAAGAACACCACCATCAGCACGCTCTGGATCGGCTCGGTGGCGTGAATGGCTTCTGAACGCAGGGTCGAATTGGCAATCACCAGACCGGCGATGAAGGCGCCGAAGGCAGTCGAAAGACCGAGCAGGCCGGTGATCGCGGCGGCGCCGAAGCACATGGCGATGCAGGACAGCGCCACCAGCTCGACCCGCCCCGATATGGCGCCGGTAAAGGGCAGCGCGATCTTGCCGCGGCGCGACAACAGGCGCAGCACCAGCGCCATGACCAGAACGGCGGCGCCCAGCTTGAGCCAGGTCGCCGTGGCAATCTCGCCGCCCGAGGTATCGGCAAAGGAATTGATGAAGATCAGCATCGGAACGATGGCGATATCCTGGGCGATAAGAACGCCGACAGTGATACGGCCGGTTTCGGTGCGCAATTCGTCTATCTCCTCGAGCATGCGCATGGCAACCGCTGTCGAGGAAACCGCGACGATGAAGGCGAGCAGGATCGCCTGGCGGAAGTCCCAGCCCAGCAGGGCGGCAAAGGCCAGGGTGATGGCCAGGGAAATGGCGATCTGGGCGATGGCGCTGAGAACTGCCGGGCGCAATACCAGCACAAAGGCGCGCACGCTCAGTTCCATGCCGATGAGAAACAGCAGCATGATGACGCCGAGTTCGGCGAGCAGGCGGATTTCACCGGTGTCGCGGACCAGGCCGGCGCCGGTCGGCCCCAGCACCAGGCCGGCAATGATATAGCCGACAATGGCAGGCTGGCGCAGGCGGACAAAGACCAGGCCAAGCAGCACCGCGATCGACATCACCACCGCTATGCCGGTCAGGTCGGAGATATGCTCGGCCAAGATTTCCTCTTCGGGGCGGATTTAAAACGTATTGGCGTTGCCTGATTATAGGACAAATCCGGGCGCGGTGGCGACGAGCAAGTGTTCGGCCTGCTGGGAAATCCTCGCCACCAGCTCGCCGGCGGGAACGATATCGCGGATCAGCCCGGTACCTTCGCCGACAAAGACGCCGGCGACGCCGGCATCGCCTTCTTCGGTGCCGGCGAAAAAGGCTTCCGCCGCGCCATCGGGAGGCTGGGAAAGCGCGGCCGCCTCGGCGTGCCATTTGTCGATGAAATCGTTGCGCAGCACGCGGGCGGTAAATCCTTCCGGCCAGGGCAGGCCGCGAATCCTGTCCAGAGCGCCGGTCCGCAAGGTCGCGTCGCCATCGGCAGCCAGCGCGGCGGCGCGCAGGTTGTCATGCACCAGCGCCTCCCGCGAGGCGAAGAACCGCGACCCCATCAGCACGCCGTCGGCGCCCAGCAGCAATGCGGCGGCGAGGCCGCGGCCATCGGCTATGCCACCGGCGGCAAGAAGCAGGGTATCGGGCGCGGACCGCGCCAGCAGGTCGGCGATTTCCGGCACCAGGGTCATGGTGGCGCGCGCCATGCCGTGGCCGCCGGCCTCCGCCCCTTGCGCAACCAGGATGTCGGCACCGGCGGCGATGGCGCCGCGCGCCATCTCCAGGGTCTGGACCTGGCAGATCAGCGTCACCTCGTCGGAGAGTATGCGCTCGGAGAACATCTGCGGATCGCCATAAGACAGCATGACGGCGACCGGGAAGCGGTCCAGCGCCAGGTCGAGCAGGAAGGGGCGGCGCGCCAGCGACCAGGTGATGAAACCGCAGCCGACGCGCGCCTTGCCGGCAAGCTCGAACTGGTGTTCGAGCCAGATATCCTCGCCATAGCCGCCGCCGATCATACCCAGCCCGCCGGCCCGGGATACCGCGGCGGCAAGCGCGCCCCCGGCAACATGGGCCATGGGCGCGGACACGATCGGGTGGGTCAGGCCGAGCCGTTCGGTAAGGCGGGTTTTCAGGGCCATGGAACGCCTTTCCAGACCGGCCCGGAACGCGAGGCCAGCGAAGCGGCCGGGCTATTTGCCATGGGCGAATGCCCAATAGAGTTCGCGGGCCTTGCGATAGAGCGGACCGGGCTGGATCTCGCGGGCCTCGATGCGGGTGACGGGCGAAACCTTGGTGTAGTTGCCGGAGGCAAAAATCTCGTCGCAGGACAGGAAGTCCTCGAAAGTCAGCGCGCGCTCATGGACCGCGACACCGGCAGCGCGCAGCAATGCAATGACCCGTTGGCGGGTGATGCCATCGAGGAAGCTGCCATTGGGAACGGGGGTGTGGACCTCGCCATCCCTGGCGAGAAAAACGTTGGCGGTCGCCAATTCGGCGATATTGCCCTGCCAGTCCGCCACCAGCGCGTTGTCGAAGCCCTTGTCCCTGGCTTCGGTAAGGGCTCTGGCGGAATTGGGGTAAAGGCAGGCGGCCTTGGCGTCGGTGGGCGCCATGTCCGGCGCCGGACGGCGGCGGCTCGACAAGGTGATGGAAAACCCCGTCGGCTCCGGCATCGGCGACTCATAGATACACAGGCAGAACCTGGTCGATTCGGGCAACGGCGCGACGGCGAAGAAACCGCCCTCCTCGGCCCAGTACATGGGCCGGATGTAGAGTTCGGCATCGGCGGCGAAACGCGACAGGCCGTCGGCCACCAGATCGCATATTTCCCGAGGCGAATGCATGGGGCGCAGGCCCAGTGCCAACGCCGAGCGGTTGACGCGGGCACAATGCAGGTCGAGGTCCGGGGTCACCCCCTCAAAGGCCCTGGCGCCGTCAAAAGCCACCGAGCCGAGCCACAGCCCATGTGTGCGCGGGCCGGCGATTGCCGGGTTGCCGGCCCGCCATTCGCCCTCGATCCAGGTCCAGCTCTTCGACCATTCGGCCACGTGTTTCTCCAATCGACCGGCCATGCCGCCGTCAACCCGGCCAGGCAATGATCCGCTGATGCTGCTCGCCAAGTCCGGCGATGCCAAGACGCACTTCGTCGCCAGGATTCAGAAACCGCGGCGGCTTCATGCCAAGTCCGACACCGGGCGGGGTGCCGGTGAGAATGACGTCGCCCGGCATCAGGGTGAGGAAACAGCTCAGATAGGCGACGATATGGGCGACGGGAAAAATCATGTTGGCGGTATTGCCGGTCTGGCGGCGCTCACCATTGACGTCGAGATAGAGCGAGAGATTCTGCGGATCGGCGATCTCGTCGCGGGTCACCAGCCAGGGGCCGAGGGGCGCGAAGGTGTCGCATCCCTTGCCCTTGTCCCACTGGCCGCCGCCGCGCTCGAGCTGGAACCCGCGCTCTGAAATGTCGTTGGCGAGACAATATCCGGCGACGTAATCGAGTGCCCTCGACTCCTCGACATAGGAGGCCCTGGTGCCGATGACGACACCAAGCTCGACCTCATGATCGAGCCGGTTCGAGTCGCGCGGGCGGATGGTGTCGTCATTAGGGCCGCAAATCGCCGAAACCGCCTTCATGAACAGCACCGGCTCCGCCGGCGGCGCGATGCCGGCCTCCCTGGCGTGGTCGGCATAATTAAGGCCGATAGCCAGCAATTTCGACACCTTGCCGACACAGGGGCCAAGGCGCGGCTTGCCGGAAACCAGCGGCAGCGCCGAGGCATCGAGGGCGGCGAGGCGCTTCAAGGCCTGCGGCGACAGCGCGGAGGCGGCGATATCCTCCACTTCGCCCGACAGGTCGCGAATGGCGCCGGTGGCATCGATCAGACCCGGTTTTTCGTGATCGCGCTCGCCATATCGAACCAGTTTCACGATCCGCCTCCCTCAAGCTGGCGCATTTCGCCAAGGATCCGGATCCAGCTGCGGATGCCGTGGCGAAAACTCGCCACATCGTATTTTTCGTTGGGCGAATGGATGCGGTCGTCATCCAGTGCAAAGCCGATCAGCAGCGAATCGAGGCCGAGGCGGCGCTTGAAACTGCCGACAATGGGGATCGAGCCGCCGCAGCCGATCAATGCGGCGTCGGTGCCGAATTCGCCCGCCAGCCCCTTGCGCGCGGCCTCGAAATAGGGGCCGCCAAGATTGAAGGCGATCGCCGGATCGCCGCCATGGCGGATAAATTCCGCCGAGCAGTCGGCCGGCAGGCGTTCGCGCACGAATGCCCGGAAGGTCTCGGCGATGGCACGCGGATCCTGCCTGCCGACGAGGCGGAAGGACACCTTGGCCGAGGCTTTCGCCGGGATGACGGTCTTGGTGCCCTTGCCTGTATAGCCGCCGATGATGCCGTTTACATCGCAGGTCGGCCGCGCCCAGAGCTGTTCCAGCACGCTGCGGCCCGTTTCGCCCGCCGGCTGCGAGAGGCCGATCTCGCCCAGATAGGCGGCCTCGTCGAGGCCAAGCGCGTCCCATTGGCGGCGTATCTCGTCCGGCAGCTCGGCAACGCCGTCATAGAAACCGGGAAGCTGCACCCGGCCGCCATCGTCGTGCAGAGAGGCGAGGATGCGGGCCAGAACATGGATCGGGTTGCGCGCCGGGCCGCCGAACATGCCCGAGTGCAAATCGCGGCTGACCGCCGAGATCACGACCTCCTCCAGCATCAGCCCGCGCAGCATGGATGTAATGGCGGGTGTCCTGGCGTTCCACATCGCGGTATCGCAGACCAGCGCCACGTCGGCCTTCAGCTCGCCGGCATGGGCCTCCAGGAAAGGCTCGAGGCTGGGGCTGCCGCATTCCTCTTCGCCTTCGAGCAGAACGGTGATGGGCAGGGGCAGGCCGCCGCCGGCCGATTTCCAGGCGCGGCAGGCTTCGATGAAGGTCATCAGCTGGCCTTTGTCGTCCGAGGCCCCCCGGGCAAGAATGATATCCTCGCCGCGCTCGTCCTTTTCGATGCGCGGCTCGAAAGGGGGCGCGCGCCACTGGTCCAGAGGATCGGGCGGCTGAACGTCGTAGTGGCCGTAAAACAGCAGATGCGGCATTCCGGCGCCGGCCGGCGGGCCGCCATGTGCCACCACCATGGGATGGCCGCTTGTCGGGTGCACTTTGGCGTCGAACCCAACATCGCCAAGCGCTTCGGCGCACCACATGGCGGCCTCGTTGCAGCGGCTGGCGAATTCCGGGTCGGTCGATACGCTGGGTATGCGCAGCAGGGCGAAGAGGCGCCCGAGGCTGCTTTCAAGGCCGCTTTCGGCGGCGGCAAGAATCCTGTCGACCATATGTCTCCTCGCCTTCGGACCCGGCGGCATGAATCCCGCCTGTTGATGGTCTAGCGCGAAGTCGCCAAAGGGCGCAAGAATCAACGGTTTTCTAGCCAAGGCAAAGCTTCCTTAATCATTCTCGCGGAGTGTCGGGGACGGGACTGCGCGCGGCCTGCCCCAGGGTGAGCCGGCGCCAGGAGTTGAGGGGCGCGAAGCCGGTAGAGGGAGTTGACGGATATTCACCCCCGCATATCGGCTTTGCAGGATTTTCCGGGGCACCGATCTGCCGCGAAAAGAGAAGAATTTTCGCGGCCTGCGCCGCAGCGGGACCAGACCTGACCAATGAGCGCCAGGAACAAAGCCGGACAACAGAAAAGGCCGCAGTTCAGGCTGGTCGGCCAGATGATCCTGGCGGTCATGGTCAGCCTTGTGCTGGTTGAAATCGCCTGGCTCTCGGCGTCCTATGTGATGGAAACGGCACGGGTCCCTGCGCGCACGGAGGCGCAGGTCCGCATGATGCTGAAGGCGGCGGTGGATCCGCGCGCCTTTCCCACGCTGGAAACCGAAGTCGCCGTTGTCGAGCGCCTGGCCGAGGCCGCCCATGTCGTTGGCGCGCGTATCGAGGACACCGCGGGCGAACCGCTGGCCAGCGTCGGCGAGGCGCCGGACATCACGGTTCTGGAAGCGCGGCGCGAAGACTTTTCCTCCAAGGTTTCCGCCGACCGCAAATATCTCGATCTTTATGTTCCGGCGGAAGAAATCCGCTTCGCCCATGCCATGACGGTGCGGGTGGCGCTGGAGCCCTATTACGGCACCGTGCTAGGCGTCGTGCTCCAGACCGGCGTCACCGTGGTCAATATCGTCATCCTGACCAGCACCGGGCTTTTCCTGGCCCTCTACCCGATCCTGTTCCGGCCGCTGACGCGGATCCGCAGCGCCATCATGCGCGGCGTCAACGATCTGGATATCGCCGACACCTTCATGATCCGCTGGAAGCGCAAGGACGAGCTCAACGACCTTGCCAAGGCGGTCAACATGCTGCTCGCGGGTGCATCGAAGAACTACAACGACACCCTGCACACCGCCCATGAGGTTATCTCAAACGCTCCGGTGGCGACCGTTGCCTACCGCAACAACGGCGAACTGAGTTTCGCCAACCAGGCGGCGCTGGAGATGTTCGACGCGGCCGACCTTGAGGAACTTGCTGCGCAGGACCACGCCTTCCTGATTCTCAAGGGCGCCACCAGCCAGGAACCGGTCACCGTCGAATCGGCACTGATCGACGGTCCGTTTCTCGATGAAGGCCAGGTGCTGACGCCGACCGGGCTGCGCCATATGGTTTGCATCGGCAATGTCACCTATCGCATGGACGGCTCGGTGCGGCGATATCTGGCGCAATTCTTGGAAATGAATGTGGCGATGCCGCGCATCGCCCAGCTGGTCACCCATAGCGAAAAGGCAACCCAGCGCCGGATCGTCGCCGAGCAGCGCGCCATCCGCCTGCGCATCATGCTGGAATCCTGCCTGAGCATGCTCGATACCGACGAGGAAATCTCGCAGGGCGATATCGGCATCGTCCGCGCCGACGCGATCATCATTGCCTGGGCCAAGGTCTATGCCTCGGTGGGGCGCGCGCGCCGCGTGCTGTACAACCGGCTGCCACAGCTTTCGGGCCACCGCAAACGCGTGACCATCCTGTTCCGCCAGGCACTCAGCTACGCCGACTTCGTCAGCAGCTATACCGACTCGGAGATCAAGGTGCTGGCGGTGACCGAGTCCAACATGGTGCGCTTCGACTTCACCGAAATGATCCCGGAAGGCTCCACGCCCAAGGATCCCTCCGACATCAGCGGCAATGGCGAGATCACGCTGTGCCGGGGCGCCATGGTGCAGCTCATCCACCAATGCGGCGGGCGGATCGATTTGCCCGCGAATGGCGACGGCCCGGTCAAATTCTCCTTCACGCTTCCCAAGGTCATGAAATTGGCCGGGAGCGACCGGGCCAAGGACGAGAGCGGCGAAGGGGACGGCAATGGCGGCGGACAGGCGCGCGAAGCGGCCTGACCGTCTACCGCGCCAGCACGCGCCAGACCCGCTAGAACCCCTTCTTGATACTGCCCAGAATCCCGCGCACCAGGGCACGGCCAAGCTGTGAGCCCACGGTGCGGACCACCGACTTGACCAGCGCTTCGCCGGTGGACTGGCGGCGGGAGGAGGAGGATGTGGTGCGCCGGCTCGGCTGCCGCGGCGGCGGTGCGCTGCGCCGGGATCCCCGCGAGGAGCCGAAATCGGGCAGTTCGAAGCCGCTGGCGGTGCGCCGCGCGCCGGCGCCCGGTTCGCCGCCATCCTGCCGCTGTTCGGCCTGTTGCTGCTGTTCCTCGCGCTCGGCCATGTCGCTGGCCCGTTTCTTGAGCACTTCATAGGCCGATTCGCGGTCGACGGTTTCGTCGTAGAGGCCGAGCACCGGACTGCGGGCGATCACCGCCTTGCGCTCGCCCTCGTCGAGCGGACCGAGGCGCGATGACGGCGGGCGGATCAGGGTGCGCTGGACCACCGAGGGTATGCCCTTGCCCTCGAGGGTCGAAACCAGCGCCTCACCGACGCCAAGCTCCATGATGACGCGGGCGATATCGAGTTCGGGGTTGGGCCGGAAGGTTTCGGCCGCCGTGCGCACGGCCTTCTGCTCGCGCGGGCTATAGGCGCGCAGGGCATGCTGCACCCGGTTTCCGAGCTGGGCCAGCACGGGGTCCGGGACGTCGAGCGGGTTCTGGGTGACAAAGTAGATGCCGACGCCCTTGGAGCGGATGAGCCGCACCACCTGCTCGACCTTGTCGAGAAGGGCGCGCGGCGCCTCGTCGAACAGCAGATGGGCCTCGTCAAAGAAAAAGACCAGTTTCGGCTTTTCCGGGTCGCCGACCTCGGGCAGTTCCTCGAACAGCTCCGACATCATCCACAGCAATGAGGTGGCGTAGAGCCGGGGCGAGGACATCAGCTGGTCGGCGGCGAGTACATTGATGTAGCCGCGCCCATCAAGGTCGGTGCGCATCAGGTCGGTGATCTTGAAGGCCGGCTCGCCGAAAAAGCGGTCGCCGCCCTGCTGCTCGAGCACCAGAAGCTGGCGCTGGATGGCGCCGATCGAAGCCTTGGAAATATTACCGTATTCGGCGGTTATCTCGTCGGCGCGCTCGGCGACATTGACCAGAAGGGCACGCAGGTCCTTCAAATCGAGCAGCAACAGCCCCTCGTCGTCGGCAATGCGGAAGGCGATGTTCAGAACGCCTTCCTGGGTGTCGTTGAGATCCATGAGGCGCGACAGCAGCAGCGGCCCCATTTCGGAAATGGTGGTGCGGATGGGGTGGCCCTTGGCGCCAAACAGGTCCCAGAACATGGCGGGGAAGGTCTGGAACGCATATTCGTCGCCAAAACCGATCTGCTGGGCGCGCTTGAGGAGGAAGTCCTTGGCCTCGCCCTTGGCGGCGATGCCCGACAAATCGCCCTTCACATCGGCGCAGAACACCGGCACGCCGGCGGCGGAAAAACCCTCGGCGAGGATCTGCAGGCTGACCGTCTTGCCGGTGCCCGTGGCGCCTGTGATCAGGCCATGGCGATTGGCGAGCTTGAGCGAGAGATATTCCGGCTTGGTGCTGGTGCCGACATAGACCTTGCCCTCTTCAAGCATTTTCACCGCTATCCTCCCATCCGTTTTTCCTGCCCTGGCGGCAATGGAGAAAAAATTCTCCGCTTTTCGAGCATCACCGATGCATCAAATTGCGGCTCTTTTGTCCATCTTACCTTTGTGCGCTTGTAAAGTGCACGCGCCAAGGCAAAATGGGAAGAACACCAATTCCAATAAAGGACGCCAAGATGCAGGAACTCATTGCCAGGATTGCGAAGAATGTGGGGATCGATCAGGACCTGGCGATGAAGGCTGTCGGCATCATCATGCAGTTTCTCAGCGAGGCGGCGCCCGGCGACAAGGTTGGCGCACTGCTCGATGCCCTGCCCGGCGCCCGCGAGTTTCTCGAAGCCCAGGGCGGCGGCGGCAGCTTCGGCGGCATGATGGGCGCCATGGCGGCGGCCAATGAAATGACCGAAGCCGGCCTCGACCTGTCCCAGGTTCAGGATGTCACCAAGGAAACAATCAAATACGCCAGGGAAAAGGCCGGGGAAGAAACGGTCAATAACATCGTTGCCTCCATACCGGGCCTCAGCCAGTTTATTTGAGCGTTGCGTTTGAGTAGGAAGTTCTTTGATATTACTTTCCACACACAGAAAAACGGAGGGGGCCTCAAGATGGGCTACCAGATCATCGACATCGAAGGCATCGGGCCGACGTTCACCAAGAAACTGAAGGCCATTGGCGTCAATCGAACGGACCAGTTGCTGGAGCGCGGCGCTTCGCCCAAGGGGCGCAAGGCGCTGGCCGCGGAATCCGGGATCGACGAAGGCAAGATCCTCAAATGGTGCAACATGGCCGACCTGATGCGGATCAAGGGCGTGGCGGAAGAATATTCCGAGCTCCTGGAAGCCGCCGGTGTCGATACGGTGAAGGAACTGCGCAACCGCAAGCCGGAAAACCTCGCCCAGTCGCTCAAGGAAGCCAACGCCAAGAAAAAACTGGTGCGTCTGGTTCCGGGCCTGAAATCGGTGGCCAAATGGGTCGCCGAGGCCAAGACCCTGAAGCCAGTCATGACCTATTAGGCCGGGGGCGGGACCGCACTCATCCGCGCGGCTCCGAGCGCCGGGTCCGCGCGGGAAGCGCGAATTTCCCTTAGGTCATTGCCGGATCCCAATTGTCGCGGTACTCCTTCCAGGGCTGGACAGGAGACGTCATTGTGCTGTTTATCGGCACAGTGAATCTGCCTTCGGGATGACCTGCCTTGAGTGATGTTGCGACGAAACTGAACAGCGAATTCGAATCCGCCAGCGAACAGGACTGGCGGCGTCTGGTGGAGACAGCGCTCAAGGGCGCCGATTTCGACAAGACGCTGGTTGCCCGTTCCAGCGACGGAATACCCATACAGCCGCTATACCCGCCCGCCAAAGGGCTCGGCGCGCGCCCGGTGTCGGGCCGGGCCGGGCCATGGCGCGTGGTGCAGCGCGTGGAGCATCCGGACCTTCACGAGGCAAGCGCGCTGATCCGCGCCGACATCGAAGGCGGCGCCAACGGCATCGAACTGGTGTTCGCCGCCAGCCCCCACGCCCTCGGCGCCGGTGTGACGGTGGAAAGCGCCGCCGACCTGGCGCAGGTGCTGCGCTCGGTTCCGCTGGACCGGACCTTGCTGCGCATCGACGCCGGCCACGACAACCGGCATGTGGCGGCCCTGCTTCCCGCGCTGGCGGAGGAACGGGGTATCGACCCGGCCAGCTTCACGGTCCAGTTCGGCCTCGATCCGCTCGGCGACCTCGCCCTGCGCGGCCGCATCATCGCGCCGCTCGAGCCGCTGCTGAAACGGGTCTATGACTGCGCGCAGGGCATGAAGGCGGAAGGCTTCAACCTGTGCTCGCTGACGGCGGACGGCCGGGCCTGGAGCGCCGGTGGCGCTTCTGAGGCCCAGGAACTGGCGCTGGTGGTTGCCAGCGCGCTGACCTATCTGCGGCGGATGGAAGCCGAGGGCATGGACCTCGACGAAGCCGTTGCCCATCTCAGCTTCACCCTGACCGCTGACGCCAACCAGAACCTCACCATCGCCAAGTTCCGGGCGCTGCGGGTCATCTGGGCGCGGGTGCTCGAGGTGCTCGGCGTCGATGCGGCGCCGGTGCATGTCCATGCCGAGACATCATGGCGGATGCTGACCGCCCATGATCCGCATGTGAATATCCTGCGCGGTACGGTCGCGACCTTTGCCGCCGGCATTGGCGGCGCCGATTCGATCACCGTGCTGCCCTTCACCACCGCCATCGGCATGCCGGATGCCTTTGCGCGGCGGATCGCCCGCAATACACAAACGGTCCTGCTCGAGGAATCCAATCTCTACAAGGTCGCCGACCCGGCGGCCGGCTCGGGCGCCATCGAGGCTCTGACCGACGCGCTGGCGCGCGAGGCATGGGAAATAATCGGCCGGATCGAGAGCGCCGGCGGCGTGCTCGCCGGCCTTCAGGCCGGGATCATTCAGGACATGGTGGCCAAGGTGCAGGCGGAGCGCGGCGAACGGTTGCGGCGGCGCAAGGACATGATCACCGGGACCAGCTCCTTCGCCGACCTGGCGGAAAAGCCGGTGCATGTGATGGAAGCCCATCGCGACGATATTGCCGGCTCGCAATTGCATCTTCTTCTTCCCGAGCCGGGCGCGGGCCAGTTGTTCAGCGCCCTGGTGGCGGCGGCGAAATCAGGCAGCACCCTCACCGACATGGCGCGGGCACGGGCGCAGATCAAGCTGGAAATCGACCGCTCGCTGTCCCGCGCGCGCCTGTCCGAGCCATACGAAAAGGTGCGCGGCGTCAGCGAGGCGGCGTTGCGGCGCACCGGGACGCGGCCGAAAATCTTCATCGCCTATCTTGGCGCGGGCGCTTCGCGTTCGGCGCGGGCGGGCTGGACCGAGAACCTGTTCGCGGTGGCCGGTCTTGCCGCCGCCAAAGGCCCGGAAACAACGGACAGCGCCGAGACGGCGCGGGCCTTCAGGCAAGCCGCAACGCCGATCGCCTGCCTGTGCGGCAGCGACGAAGCCTATGGCGAGGCGGCAGGAGCGATCGCGGGGGCGCTGCGCGACGCCGGGGCCGCGGAGATCTTCATGGCCGGCAAGCCGGGAGCGGCCAGGGAAATGCTCGAGGCCGCCGGTGTCGGACACTTCGTCTATGCCGGATGCGACGTTATCGACGCCCTTGAACACGCGCTGCTGAGCGCCGCCGCCGACGCCGGCGAAGAAACCGCCGGAGATGCGTCATGAGCCGCATACCTGATTTCTCCAAGATCGAATTTCGTGACCCGGCGGCCGCGCCGGTCAGCGGTGGCGACCCCTGGGTGACGCCGGAAGGCATCGAGGTCAAACCGGCATACGGCCCGGACGATCTGGCGGGGCTCGATTTTCTCGATACCTGGCCCGGCATGGCGCCTTACTTACGCGGCCCCTATCCGACCATGTATACCCAGCAGCCCTGGACGATCCGGCAATATGCCGGCTTTTCGACGGCCGAGGATTCGAACGCATTTTACCGGCGCAACCTCGCCGCCGGCCAGAAGGGCCTGTCCATCGCCTTCGACCTGGCCACCCATCGCGGCTATGATTCGGACAATGAGCGGGTGTTCGGCGATGTCGGCATGGCGGGCGTCGCCATCGATTCGATCTATGACATGCGCACCCTGTTCGACGGCATTCCGCTCGACCAGATGAGCGTGTCGATGACCATGAACGGCGCCGTGCTGCCGGTTTTGGCGCTGTTCATCGTTGCGGCCGAGGAACAGGGCGTGGCGCCCGAAAAGCTGACCGGAACCATTCAGAACGACATCCTGAAAGAGTTCATGGTCCGCAATACCTATATCTATCCGCCGGCGCCCTCGATGCGCATCATTTCCGACATCTTTGCCTTTACCTCGCAGAACATGCCGAAATTCAACTCGATCTCGATTTCCGGCTACCACATGCAGGAAGCGGGCGCGACGGCGGACCTGGAACTCGCCTATACGCTGGCCGACGGCATCGAATATGTGCGCACCGGCATCAAGGCCGGCATGGATGTCGACAGTTTCGCGCCGCGGCTGTCCTTCTTCTGGGCGATCGGCATGAACTTCTTCATGGAAGTGGCCAAGCTGCGCGCGGCGCGGCTGCTGTGGGCCAATCTGATGAAGAAGAACTTCGCGCCCAAGAAGGAGCGTTCGCTATCGCTGCGCACCCATAGCCAGACTTCCGGCTGGAGCCTGACGGCGCAGGATGTCTACAACAATGTGGCGCGCACCTGCATCGAGGCGATGGCGGCGACCCAGGGGCACACCCAGTCGCTGCACACCAATTCGCTGGACGAGGCACTGGCCCTGCCGACTGATTTCTCCGCCCGCATCGCCCGCAATACCCAATTGCTTCTTCAGCAGGAATCGGGAACGACGGCGGTCATCGACCCGTGGGGCGGCAGCTATTATGTCGAGAAGCTGACCGGGGACCTGGCGCGCAAGGCGCTGGCCCATATCGGCGAGATCGACGAGCTGGGCGGTATGGCCAAGGCGATCGAGGCCGGCGTCCCGAAGATGCGTATCGAGGAAGCGGCGGCGCGCACCCAGGCGCGCATCGATTCCGGCCACCAGACCGTGGTCGGGGTCAACAAGTACCGCCCGTCCTGGGAAGCGGAAATCGATGTCCTCAGAGTCGATAACTCCAAGGTGCGCGCCAGCCAGATCGAAAAGCTGAAGCGCCTGCGCGCCGAACGCGACGAGCGGGCGACGCAGGCGGCGCTGGCGGCGCTGACCGCTGGCGCGCAAGGCGGCGGCAACCTGCTGGAGCTGTCGGTGGCGGCGGCGCGCGCCAAGGCCACGGTGGGAGAGATCTCCGATGCCATGGAAAAGGTCTTCGGCCGCCACCAGGCGCGCACCCAGGCCATTTCAGGCGTCTACAAGCGGGAGTTCGGATCGATGAGCGATCCCGTCAAGCGGATACAGAAGCTGGTCGACCAGTTCGAGGCCGACGAGGGCCGCAGGCCGCGCATCCTGGTGGCGAAAATGGGCCAGGACGGCCATGACCGTGGCCAGAAAGTGATCGCCTCGGCCTTTGCCGATCTCGGTTTCGACGTCGATATCGGTCCGCTGTTCCAGACCCCGGAGGAAGCGGCGCGCCAGGCGGTGGAGAACGACGTCCATATTATCGGCGCCTCCTCGCTCGCCGCCGGGCACCTGGCGCTGGTGCCGGCGCTGAGGCAGGCGCTGGAAGCGCAGGGGCGCGACGACATCATGATCGTGGTCGGCGGGGTCATACCGCCCCACGACTACGCGGCGCTGATGGAAGCGGGCGCGAGCGCCATCTTCCCGCCCGGCACGGTAATCGCCGAGGCCGCCGAATCCCTGCTCAAGGAACTCAATGCCCGCCTCGGCCACGAGCCCAAGGCGGCGGCGCAATGAGCTTTTGGCGGACGCGGGGGGGCGCCGCCGCGATTGCCGCTGTTCTGCTTGGCGGATGCGCGGGCGGAGCCGGCCTTGGCACTAGCGGCGCCGGGCTGGCGGGCGCCGACACCCTTGGCCAACTCAACTCGGCGCCTGTCATCGCCCTCACCGCGACCGGGCTTGGCGCGGTCGGCGCCGATACGCCCTATTCGCAAAAGGCGCTTGCTAACGCACTGCCCGGATTTTCCTTCCAGACCGTCAAGACGATGAGCGAGGGACATCTGAAATGGCTTCTCGGCGCTTTTTCCGGCGGCTTGCAGCAGGCGCAGTTCGAGGGCGGGGGCACCGGCGGCACGATCCGGCGCATCCATCTTGTCGGCCAGGAGGCGGCGGGTCCGAATGGCGAACGCATCGGCATGACCTATGGCGAAAGCGGCGGGTCGAAGCTGTCCTGCACGCCGGGACGGGGCGAATGGAGCCGCATGGCGCTCTGCATCAACGAGGCCCATTCGCTGACCTATATCTACGCGCCGGACGACTATGACTGGCCGGAAGGCCGGCTGCCGGACGCGGCGCGGCTTGCCAGGGCGCGGCTGGTGCGCATGATCTGGGAAGCGCCCGCCGGGTGACGGGCGCAGACGATTGGACTAGGGTTCGTGCTCAATTGCGCATGGACCCCGATCAGGAAGCCAAGATGCTGGATCCGGCAGCGGGCGGGGGCAAAGCCCGGCAGGAAATGCAGGTCGAGGAGATGGCCCGGCGAATCCGCGCCGGCGAGCGCGCGGTGCTGGCGCGCGCGATCACCGTCATAGAATCGAGGAAGCCGCAGCACCGCGCCATGGCCCGCGAGTTGCTGCAACTGCTGCTGCCCGATACCGGCAAGGCCCACCGGGTCGGCATCACCGGGGTGCCCGGCGTCGGCAAATCGACCACCATCGACCAGTTGGGCTGCAACCTGACGCGGGCCGGGCACAAGGTGGCCGTTCTGGCGGTCGATCCGTCGTCGACCCGAAGCGGCGGCTCGATCCTCGCCGACAAGACGCGCATGGCGCTGCTGTCCGCAGAGCCAAATGCCTTTATCCGGCCCTCGCCGTCGGCCGGCACGCTTGGCGGGGTCGCCAACAAGACCCGCGAGACGATGCTGCTCTGCGAGGCCGCCGGGTTTGACGTCATTCTCGTCGAAACCGTCGGCATCGGCCAGTCGGAGGTCACGGTCGCCGACATGGTCGATTTCTTCCTGGTGCTGATGCTGCCGGGGGCCGGCGACGAATTGCAGGGCATCAAGAAGGGCGTGGTCGAGATTGCCGACATGATTGCCGTCAACAAGGCCGATGGCGACAATGTGCACCGGGCCAAAATGGCGGCGGCGGAATATCTCGCCGCGCTGCGCATCCTGACCCCGGTTTCAGCTTCCTGGGCGCCGCCGGTGGTCACGATCTCGGGCAAGGACAATATCGGCCTTAACGATTTGTGGGCCAGGATATGCGAGCACCGGGACACGCTGCGGGCCAATGGCGAACTTGAACGGCGCCGCGCCGGCCAGCAGGTGCGCTGGATGTGGGCGATGGTCGAGGACCGGCTGAAGGAACGCCTCAGCGCCACATCCTCCACCCGGGAGCGGGTCGGGCAGATCGAGGCCGCGGTTGCCGCCGGCCGTCTCGATGCCGCGGCGGCCACCGAAGAGATATTCACCCTGCTCGACGGCTAGCCGCCGCGAAAACGGCACAACCGGCCGCTTCCTGCCGTCAGATGTGCGAAAACGGCACAGATTTGCGCCAAAATTCTGGTATGCCGCTTGCAGTCTCCTGCTCCAGGAGGCGCCTCATGTCCATTGACCGTCGCAATTTTCTCGCTCTTGGTTCCGTCGGCATCGGCGTCGGTGCCAGCATCGGCGCTGCCGGACCCGCCGCCGCCAGGCCATCCGGCGCGCGCGGCGCGACCATTTCCGGCGGCGCCCTCGACGCCACCCATTTCGGCTTGAGGCCAGGGGCGGCGGACAATCAGAGCCCCGCCCTCCAGGCCGCCATCAACGAAGCGGCGCGGCGCGCCCTGCCGCTCTTCCTCCCCCCCGGCCGCTACCTCGTCAGCAATATCAGGCTGCCGGACGGCGCCTATCTTGCCGGTGTGCCCGGCGCCAGCCAGCTGCTTTTTGCCGGCGGCGACAACATGCTTTTCAGCGAAGGCGCGCGTCTTGTCACCCTCTATGGGCTGACCATCGCGGGCGCCGGCAACCGGCTGACCAGCGGCACGCCGGGGCTGGTTCATTTGCGCTCGGTGGCCGGAGTTGCGGTTGAGTCCTGCACCATCGCCGACAGCCTGCGCTCCGGGCTGGTGCTGGAATATTGCGCCGGGCACGTCGCCTCTTGCGAACTGGCGGCATGTGCCGACAGCGCGCTGTTTTCGCTCGACGCCCAGGGGCTGGAAATCACCGGAAACCAGATTCACGACTGCGGCAACAACGCCATCCAGATCTGGCGCTCCAAGGCGGGCGACGACGGCACCATCATCGCCCATAACCGGATCGGCAATATCGAGGCGCGGGACGGCGGCGGCGGCCAGAACGGAAATGGCGTGGTCATATTCCGCGCCGCCTCGGTCAATATATCCAACAACCGGATCTCGAACTGCGCCGCCTCTGCGGTGCGCGCCAGCGCCGGATCAAATTGCCAGATCCTCGGCAATTCCTGCACCGGACTCGGCGGCGTGGCGCTCCATGCCGAATCGGGAATCCAGGGCGCGGTGATCGCCAACAATATCGTCGACCAGGCGGCGGGGGGGATTTCGATCACCAATTTCGACCATGGCGGAAGGCTGGCGGTGTGCAGCGGGAATATTGTCCGCAACCTGTCGCCGCAGGCGGAGAGCGACGACCATCGCGGGCGCGGCATCGGCATCGGCGTAGAGGCCGACACGGTGCTGGCCAACAATGTGGTCGAAGGGGCGCCGCGGGCCGGGATCTGGCTGGGCTGGGGCGAAGCGCTGCGCGATGTCTCGGCGACCGGCAATGTGGTGCGCGACGCGCAGATCGGCATCGCCGTCTCGGTGGCCCCCGGCGCCGGCAAGGCGCTGATATCCGACAATCTGATCTCGCGCTCGCGGGCCGGAGCGATTGTCGGCATGAAATGGCTGGAAACGGCCACCGGCGACCTTGCGCGCGAAGGCGCGGCGCAGATTCCGGGCATCGCGGTCGAGCGCAACCATGTGAGCTAGGCCGGTCCGCAACCGCGCTTGCTAGCCGTGGAGGAAGGCCGACAGGCGCCGCAGCGCCTCGTCGAGCACCTCATCGCTCTTGCAGAAGCAAAACCGCAGGAAATGGCGCGGCGCGTCGGCGGCGTAAAAGGCGCTGACCGGGATCGCCGCCACGCCGGCCTCGGTGGTCAGCTTGCGGCAGACCTCGACATCGTCATTGCCAAGACCCAGCGGTCGCACATCGACGGTGATGAAATAGGTGCCGGCGCTGTGCATCACCTTGAATCCAAGGGCGGCTAGGCCGCCGGCCAGGCGGTCGCGCTTGGCCTCCATGCCGGCAGCGAGGCCCCGATAATAGGCATCGTCCTTGGCCAGGCCGAAGGCCACCGCGCGCTGGAGGTTGGGCGGCGTGGTGAAGGTGATGAACTGATGTGTCTTGGCCACAGGCGCCAGCAACTGGGCGGCGGCGGTGATATAGCCCACCTTCCACCCCGTCAGGGAAAAGGTCTTGCCCGCCGAGCCGATCTTGAGACAGCGCTCGCGCATGCCGGGAAAGGTCATCAGCGGCTGGTGCGGGCGGCCATCGAAGACAAGATGCTCATAGACTTCGTCGCAGACGGCATAGGCGTCGTGCCGGATTGCCAGGTCGGCGATGAGCTGCAATTCCTCGCTCGAGAAGACCTTGGCCGCCGGATTGAGGGGATTGTTTAGCAACACCAGCTTGGTGTTTTCGCAAAACGCGTCGGCCAGCGCCTTGGCGTCGAGTTTCCAGTCCGGCGGCGTTACCCGCACCAGGCGCGGTATGCCGCCTGCGCGCCGCACGATCGGCAGATAGCTGTCATAAAGCGGCTCGATCAGCACCACCTCATCGCCCGGCTCGATGAGGCCGAGCAGACAATCGGCCAGCGCCTCGGTGGCCCCCGATGTCACCAGCACCTCGCTTTGCCAGTCGATGTCGAGGCCGTAGAAGCGCTTTTCATGGGCGGCGACGGCCTGGCGCAACTCGTCGATGCCCATCATGCGCGGATACTGGTTCGGCCCTCTGATGGCGGCATCGGCGGCGACGCGGCGCACATCCTCCGGCCCGTCGGTATCGGGAAACCCCTGCCCCAGATTGATCGCCTCGTGGTCGACGGCAAGCTTCGACATGACCTCGAACACGGTGGTTCCCAGTTCGGCAAAGGTGGCATTGGCTGGCTTCATTTGCGCCCCTGAACTCGGGATCCCTGCTGTACGATTGGCGAGGTTAGGTTTTGCCGGCGATGCAGGCAAGCGGCGAAGTGAACGCCCGGCACGGCGCGGCGGAGCGCGAAAATCTCCGCTATCCGGATCAGCTACCGCGGCCGTGGCTTCATCTTCATTAATATTTTGCCACCAAATATTGCATGATATATCTACTTATCATTCGCTATTGTTACTTCTGTTATTCCGTATTTTTATAGCTCTATTATTAATAGCGATATTTGATTTATCTGTTGAACCCACTTCCCCGCTATATGATTATGCGCCCGGCGCGCCGCAGGGGCGATTGTTGATAGCGAAGATACCGTCGGCGGTCCGGCCGCGGGAAAAAGGAAAAGAGGCACCAGATGACGAAACTTCAAGGCAGGGTGGCGCTGGTCACCGGAGCGGGGCGCGGCATTGGACGCGAGATCGCGCTTAAACTGGCCGGCGACGGCGCCCGCGTGGTCATCAACGATATCGACCGCGAAGTGCTGGAAGAAACCGCCGCCCTGGTCAAGAAGGCGGGGTCGCAGGCGGCGATCGTCGATGGCGACGTGACCGCCAAGGGCTTTGCCGAAACCTTCGTCGGCACCGCCATGGAAAAGTTCAACGGCCTCGACATCATCGTCAACAATGCCGGCTATTCCTGGGACACGGTGATCCAGAAGGCGACCGACGAGCAGTTCGACGCCATGCTCGACATTCATGTCCGCGCCCCCTTCCGCATCCTGCGCGCGGCGGCCGATCCGATCCGCGACATGGCCAAGAAGGAGCAGGCGGCGGGCAAGACCCATAACCGCAAGGTGGTCAATATCGCCTCGATCGCGGCGCTTTTCGGCAATGCCGGCCAGGTCGGCTATGCCTCGGGCAAATCGGCGCTGTTCGGCATGACCAAGACCCTGGCCAAGGAATGGGGCCGCTATCAGGTCAATGTCAACTGCGTCGCCTTCGGCCTCATCCAGACCCGTATGACCGAGGAATTCACCGACAAGCCGTTCGACCACTCGATCGGCGAGAAGAGCGTGAAGATGGGCGTTCCCGCCGGCTTCCAGGACACGCTGACCAAGATGATCCCGCTGGGCCGGGCCGGCACGCCGCAGGACGCCGCCAACGCGGTCTACCTGTTCTGCATTCCTGAATCAGACTACATCAGCGGCGAAGTGCTGCTGGCGAGCGGCGGCCTAGTGCTCTAGGACACCGGAACCACGCAAGAATTGCCGCGGCCCCTGCCCGAGACGGCGGGGGCCGTTTTTGTGCCCGGCATCAGGCGCCGGGCGCGGGGGCCGGGCGGATATCCCAATTCACCAGCCGCGCACCCCCACCTGGCGAAACCTGGATTTCACCATAGGCTCCGGTGCGCAGCTTGAGCGGCGCGGCGGCGGCGGCGCCGGCACAGGCGGCAAGCGCGAAGCGGGCAATGCCGTTGCTGGTGACGACAAGGACATCGGCGTCCGGGTAGCCGGCGGCGATGCGGGCAAAGAACGCCGCCCAGGCGGCAACCAGCGCCGGCGGATCGACCAGCCAGCCCTCCGGCACCTCGCCCGCGCCGTCCCAGGCGAGGAGTGCCGCTTCGCCGAGCCGTGCCCGCACCTCGTCCTCGGGGCGATTCTCGTCCGGGCCGTAATCGATCTCGGTAAGAAAGGCTTCGCTGGCCGGTTCGATATCGTTGCCGGTCTGCGCCAGGATCAGTTCGGCGCTTTGCCGGGTGCGGGCCAGGGGCGAGCAGAAGGCGGCGGCAAAGGAGATGCCAAGGGCGGCGAAATGGCGCCCCAGCGCCTCTCCTTGCGCGCGCCCCGAGGCGACCAGCGGCAGGTCGGTGCGCCCGCCGACGCGGGTGACAATGTCGCCCGGAGCGAAGGTATTGCCATGGCGGGCGATGACAAGCCGGGTCACGGCGCCCCGCCCTCGCCGCCGTCGCCGCCCTCGCCGCTGGCCGGGGCATCGAACGGGTCGCCGTGGCGGGCGATCAGCTTTTCGGCCAGTTCGAGATCGGCCGGAGTGTCGATGCCCGACATCGACAGGCGCGGCGGCGCCACCTCGACGGCGCGCACGCTCATGCCGTTTTCAAGGAAACGCAGTTGCTCCAGCCCCTCCAGCCTTTCGTAGTGGCCGGGCGGCAGGGCGGCAAAGCGCTTGAGCGCATCGAGGCGGTAGCCGTAAAGGCCGATATGGCGGAAGACCGGCGACAGGCCGCTCTGGCGCCGCAGATCCGCCTCGCCGCGGATCGCCGGAACGATGGTCTTGGAGAACCAGTAGGCGCGCCCGTCCGCCGAACGCAGGCAGGTCGTTCCGGAAAAAGGCGCCTTCTGCTTGTGGGCGCGCAACTCGTCGAGCGCCGGCCAGCTCAGCGCAATGACCGGCGTGAACAGATCGCCATCCTGTGCGCCAGCGGCCTCGATCAGGGCGGCAACGTGGTGCGGCGGGGTGAATGGCGCATCGCCCTGCAAATTGATGATGAAATCGGCCTCCTGCCCGCTGGCCTCAAGGGCGGCCAGGGCGCGGTCGGTGCCGGAGGCAAGCTGGGGCGCCGTCATCACCGCATCGACGCCGATGGCGCGGCAATGGTCCAGGATTTCCTCGCTATCGGTGGCGACCAGATGGGCGGCGCCAGCGGCGGCGCCGGCCTGCGCGGCGATGCGCACCACGCGCTCCAGCAGGCTGCGGCCATTGAGGCGGAGCAGGGGCTTGCCGGGAAGGCGCGTCGAGCCATGGCGGGCGGGGATGACAATCAATGTGCGCAAAGATCACCTCCCCCTGTGCCCCCGGCCCCTGTGCCCCCAAGCGCCTGTGCCCCCAAGCGCCTGTGCCCCCAAGCGCCTGTGCCCCCAAGCGCCTGCGCGCCCGGCGCTGCATTCCGATGCGCCGGCGGAGCGGCGGGCCGGGACTGGCTGGGGCGCCAGGATTCGAACCTGGGATGACGGGACCAAAGCCCGTTGCCTTACCGCTTGGCTACGCCCCAATTGCAGCCGCTGCGAGTCGCGTTCCGCCCCGCTGATATATCGGCTCGCTGGCGCGGCTGCAATGACCGGCAAAAAGGGCAGCCATCGGGAATTCAGGCGCTTGCGGGATACCGCCAGCCCCGCTATAACCACGCCGCCCGCAAGGCACCAGTCGGAGTGTGGCGCAGTCTGGTAGCGCACCTCGTTCGGGACGAGGGGGTCGCAGGTTCAAATCCTGCCACTCCGACCATTTTTCCCGAGATATTCAAACACCTTAGCGAGCTGCCCCATCGAAGGGGAGCTTGCCTGCGCCCGGAAATGCGCCCGCACCCCCCCATCAAAAAACGGCGGAAAACCGTGCTCTGCCGGAATCGCTAGATCGGATATTCCTGGTTGGGGTCCTCGATTGACACCCAATGCACTTCGGTGAATTCGTTGATACCGGCGTGACCGCCGAAACGGCCATAGCCCGAGGCCTTCATGCCGCCCAGCGGCATCTGCGCCTCGTCATATACCGTGGGGCCGTTGATGTGGCAGCAGCCGAACTCAAGCCGGCCGGCGATCTCGAGTGCCGATTTTACATTTCCCGAGAAAATGGCGGCCTTCAGGCCATATTCCGTGTCGTTGGCAACCGCGATCGCTTCCTCGACATCCTTGACCCGCACAAGGCAGGTCACGGGACCAAAGGATTCCTCGTAATAGATCCTCATCTCCGGCGTCACATGATCGAGAAGGCTGGGCTGCATGACCGCGCCGTCATGGGTGCCGCGCACAAGCGCGGCCGCCCCCTTCTCGATCGCGTCGGCTATCAGTCCCTCCACCCTCGCGGCGGCGTCCTTGCTGATGAGGGCGCCGAGGGGAACATTCGAGCCATGGGGATTGCCCGCTCTCAGGCTCTCGACCTTCGTTTTCATCTTGGCGGCAAATTCGTCGGCAATTCTGTTGTCGAGCACGACACGCTCGGTCGACATGCAGATCTGCCCCTGATGCATGTAGGCCCCGAACGCCGCGGCACGCACCGCATTGTCAATGTCCGCATCTTCCAGCACCAGCAGGGGCGCCTTCCCGCCCAGCTCCAAAAGCACCGGCTTGAGGTATTTCGCCCCCATCTGAGCGATGATGCGCCCGGTGGCGGTCGAACCGGTGAAGTTGACGCGGCGCACTTCTTCGCATGCGATCATCGCCTCGACGACCTTGGGCGCGTCTTCGCGTGTATGGCTAATGAAGTTCAGCACCCCCGCGGGAAGCCCTGAGTCGATCATGGCCTGGGCCAGCAGGTATTGCGTGCCAGGACTGTTCTCGGAAGCCTTGAGGATGACCGTATTGCCGCAGGCAAGCGCCGTGCCGAATGCGCGAACCGCCAGAATGATCGGCGCATTCCACGGCACGATGGACAACACGACGCCGACAGGACGACGGAAGGCGAAGGAATAGGCGCCCGGCTTGTCGGCTGGAATGATCTCACCCTTGACATGGGTGGTCAGTGACGCCGCTTCCCGCAACATGCCGGCCGCGAGCCTTACATTGAAACGGACCCACGGCATCGATGCGCCCGTCTCGGAGATCATTGTCGCGACGAACTGCTCGGCCCTTTGTTCCAGGAGGGTCGCGGCTTTGAGCAGAATGTCGCGCCGCTCATTCGGGCCGGTCCTGGACCAGCCGCCGAGCGCCCTGGCCGCCGATTTGACCGCCCTTACGCCATCCTCCGGCGAGGCCGCGGCAAAAGTGGTGGCGACTTCGCCGGTTACCGGATCGCGCCGCTCGGCGAGGGCCCGCCCACTCGCTTCCACGGCCTGATTGTCGATCAGCAATCGAATGTCCATCCTCCCCTCCATCTTGCCCAATATTTGACGCCGCAAATGATCCGTTCCCCGATGCTAGCCGCACACTAACTGCCTAAACGAACATATAGGTCAAGAATGATCACCCTCTTCCTGCACTGTTGCCGTCGTGAATATGACGGGCGGGGCGGGTGACAAAAGACGCGCGCCCTGACGAGATCGGTACGGCAAGCAGGGTCACGGATGCGGTCAAATCCCTTTTGCCCGATGAAATCCTTGCCGACTTGCGGCAGGACTGAATGGACAAGGCGAGCGCGAGCGCAAATTTTATGCCCCTCATGAAGCGCAGATCATTGCGGCTCTTCGTTCAGCGATGATGTTGCGCACTGCCGGCGCCCGCAAGACCTGGGCAACCGTGGCGCAAACAGGCGCAAACGCTTCGGGAGCGGAAGCGGCGCCAGCCGGCCGATATCCCCTTCGGGCTGCCCGCCGGCGGGAAACGCGGGAAGCGTCTCGACAAGGGGCTGAGGCATGCTATCCATTGCCATGAAAAGCCGGTCATAAAGGCCAGCAAGGCCTGGCGATCAGCGCAGGAACCACATGACCGACAGCATCGACTTCAACACCGATTTCGACATCACCCATGGTGTCGCCGACCGCCTGAGCCCGCTGGTGCGCCGCATCGTGGCGCCTAATCCAAGCCATTTCACCTTCATGGGCACGTGCAGCTATATCGTCGGCCATGGCGAGGTCGCGGTGATCGATCCTGGACCCGACGATGAAAGCCATATCGACGCCCTGCTGCGCGTCCTCGCCGCCAGGAATGAGCGGGTCAGCCATATTCTGGTCACCCATACCCACAAGGACCATTCGCCAGGCGCCCGGCTGCTGAAGAAGCGCACCGGCGCACCCGTCTATGCACAGGGCCGCCATGGCGCCGGCATCGGCGCCGCCCCCTCAGGATCGCCGGCGCTGGACGCCGGCGGCGACATGGAATTCGACCCCGACATCCGGGTCGGCCACGGCGAAGTGATCGAGGGCGAGGGCTTTGCCCTCGAATGCGTCTTCACCCCCGGCCATACCTCGAACCACATGGCATTTGCGCTCAATCAGGAAGGCGCGCTGTTTTCCGGCGATCATGTCATGGCCTGGTCGACCAGCGTGGTGGCGCCGCCCGACGGCAA
>JAGRLG010000041.1 GCA_020441905.1 Rhodobiaceae bacterium
CATGACGACGCCTGGGCACAGGAACACCACCCCCATGGCGGCGAAATCGCCTCGGGGGACTATGTCAACGGCGTTTTGCAGGAGGAAGGCGCGGAACTGCCGGAAACCCCGGAGCGGGTCGAAACCGAATATGACACCTCGATCCCGGGCCAGATCGCGTCAATGGGCGACAATTTGGCCGTCAATGCCGCGCTCATCAGCGATATCGGCCTGACGATGGGAACGCTGTTCGTCGGCGGCGACTATTTCAGCACCGATGCCATCGTCCAGACCAATATCTGGTCCGATTCCGACAGGATCGCCTATGCCGGCGGCGGCTATGACGCCATCGAGAGCCATGGCAACCAGGCCTATAACGTCGCCAGCTTCTATCAGACCGGGACGTCCTTCGACGATATCGAGCTTGAAGAGGGCCAGGACTTCTTCGCCGGGATGGACTGGTTCGTCGAGGTTTTCGAGGGCGACTTCTACAATGTCCATTCCCTCCAGCAGCAGAACTGGCTGGTGGACAATGACATTGCGGTGCAGGCCAATCTGGAATCCAACTACCAGCTCGTGGCCGGCAGCAACGAGCAGGGCAATTTCATCAATTTCCTAAGCCTGGCCAAGACCTATGATCTGGTCATCGTCCTTGGTGACTACCACCAGGCCAATCTGATCTACCAGACCAATATCCTTTACGACAACGACGTGGTGAAGGCGGTAGGCGGCGGCCAGGGCAAGGCCGGCGAGGCGGGAGAGGGCGAAGAAGGCGCCGCCAAGGCGGTCTCAACCGGCGGCAACTGGCTGCTCAACGATGCCTATATCGAACATGTCGGCTCCTCCGAATTCGGCGAGCTCGACGATCATTGGATGGACCTCATAACGCTGCTGTCCGGTGGCTCGACGACGCTGGATCCGGAATGGGGCCTGGGTTTGCCCAATTTCGGCGATCCGACCTTCAATGTGCTCTTCATCACCGGCGACATGTACGACATCTCCGTCATCTCGCAGTTCAACCATATCCTCGATTCAGATCTTGCCATCCAGTATCTGCCGGGCAATTTCGCCGCCGGCGAAGATGGATTTACCCAGAGCGTTTCAACCGGCGGCAATGCGCTGGTCAATCTGGCGGCCATTCTCGATGCCGGGGCCCTCGCCGAAACCTATGTCGGCGGCGCCTATTACGCGGATGAAATGCTGATCCAGGCCGAGATCGTGATCTCGGACGATGACGAGATCGTCTTCGGAAATCCCGACGAACTGGCCAGTGAACTGGTCGCCTTCACCGGCCCTGACGTCTGCGAAGAGCCGAACGATGTCGAGGAGGGCGGCGGCTATGTCGACCTCAATCAGGATCTGTTGGGGAACATTCTCACCTGAAGGCGGAAAACAAGTCCAATCGCGCCCAGGGGGCGATTGAGCAGTGCGCAACAATGGGACGAAGCCAAATGGTCGATGAAACGGGAAACGAAAAGAACAAGCGAAACCGTGCCCGGAGGGGCGCGAAGGCCGAGGAAGCTTCCCAATCGCCGTCTGAAACCAACAAACCCGACGCAAAGTCCGCCTCCGCCAATGGCGCTGGAGGAAACGGCAATGGCGCCGCAGCCAATGGCCGCCCGAGCAGTGGGGGCCGCCCGAGCAGTGGGGGGCGCCCGAGCAGTGGGGGCCGCCCGAGCAGTGGGGGCCGCGCGAGCAACGGGGCCAGCGCGAGCAACGGGGCCAGCGCGAGCAATGGCGCATCGGGCGGGTCATCCAGCGGGGCTTCGGCATCAGGAGTGGCGAATGGCGCCAATGGAACAGCCGGCGCCAATGGAACAGCCGGCGCACAGGCAGCCGCCAATGGCGGCAATGGTGCCAGCGGCGGCAATGGGGCGAATGGCGGTAACCGCGGCGCCAATGGAACCAATGGAACCAATGGCAGCAGTGGCGCCAGCGGCGGCAAGGGCGACGAGGTCAGGCCCCAGGTGGCAACCCGGTTTGCCGATACCGATTTCCGCCAGGTCCTCGGCACGGGCCTTGCGGCGTGCCGGCGCAATCTGATCACGGTTGCCATCTTCTCGTTCATCGTGAACCTGCTGGTCCTCTCTATCCCGGTCTATCTGTTCAATATTTCGGACCGGGTGCTGACCAGCCGCAGTTACGACACCCTGATCATGCTGACCATCATCGTGATCGGCGCGCTGCTGATGCATGTCGTGCTCGACATGGCGCGGCGCTTCATCCTGATGCGTACCGCGGTGGAACTGGAGGCAAAGCTCGGGGCGCCGGTTCTGGCGGCGGCGGCCAAGGCGTCGCAGAACGGGTCAAGCCGGGAATTCCAGATGCTCGGCGATCTGCAGCATCTGCGCAGTTTCGTGACCGGCCCGGTGTTGCTGACGATGTTCGATGCGCCGATCGCGCCGGTTTTCCTGCTCGCGGTATTCCTCGTCCATCCCAAGCTTGGCTTCATCGTTCTTGGCGCCAGCATTATCCTGCTGACCATAGCCGGCCTTAACCAGCGGCTTACGGCGGTGCCGTTCGGGCGTGCCAACGCCTTTGCCACCCGGGCCAATCTTCAGGCCGACGCGATGGCGCGCAATGCCCAAGTCATGAACGCCATGGGCATGATCCCGGAAGGGGTGCTGATCTGGGGCAAGGAAACGGCGCAATCCCTCATCTCCCAGGTCGACGCCCAGGACCGCAACATCATCATGGCCAGTTGCTCCAAGTTCCTGCGTCTGTGCACCCAAATCGCGATCCTCGGCTATGGCGCCTTTCTGGCCATTTCTGGCGAGGTGACCGGCGGCATGATCATCGCCGCCTCGATTGTCGGCAGCCGCGCGCTGGCGCCGATCGAAGGCACCATCGAGGGGTGGCGCAGTTTTGTCCAGGCGCGCTCCTCCTATGCCCGGATCAGGGCGCTCTTGCACAATTCGCCGCTCAATTTCGAGCGGTTGAGGCTGCCGCGGCCGCGCGGCCATCTCATTGTCGAGCGTGTGCTCTATGTGCCGCCACCCAACAAGAGAGTCATCCTCAACGGCGTTTCATTCGAATTGCAGCCGGGCGAGTCGATGGCCATCGTCGGCGCTTCTGGTACCGGCAAATCGACCCTCGGCAAGATGCTGGTGGGATCGATCTTTCCCACGGCGGGAAATGTCCGTCTCGACATGATGGATTTGCGTAACTGGGATCCGCGCCAGTTCGGCGAGAGCGTAGGCTATCTGCCGCAGGACGTTCAGCTGTTCCCGGCCTCGATCAAGGCCAATATCGCCCGCATGCGCACCGACACCACCGATGCCGCCATTTTCGAAGCGGCGGAAATGGCGGATGTGCATTCGATGATCTCGGAATTTCCGCAAGGCTACGAAACCCAGGTGGCGATGGATGGCAGCCCGCTTTCGGGAGGGCAAAAGCAGCGCATCGGCCTGGCCCGCGCCTTCTTCGACAATCCCCGGCTGGTGGTGCTCGACGAGCCCAATTCCAACCTCGATACGCCGGGCGAACGGGCGCTGGCCAAGGCGCTGAAATCGGCCAAGGACAAGGAAATCACCGTGGTTGCGATTACCCAGCGGCCGTCGCTGCTCAAGAGCGTCGACAAGATCATGGTGCTCAAGAACGGCACCGTTCAGGCGCTGGGAAAACGCGATGAAATCATGCCGATGATCCTGCCGCAGCGTTCGCCCGCCGGTACTCCGCCAAACGGCGAAGTGCCGTTGCTCGAATAGCCGCGCAAGACCCAGGCCGAGGGCCTGCCCGGCAGGCGCCGCAATTGAGGGAGAAGGCAAGAATGGCAGCGGTTCAAGACAGCAACGAATGGTATGCCGGCATACCTCGTTCGGCTCGCATGTTCACGATATTCGGTTTCGTCATGATTGCGGTCAGCGTCTTCGGGTTTGGCGGCTGGGCCAGCACGGCGCTGATTGCCGGCGCGGTGGTGGCGTCCGGTTCTTTCGTGGCCACCGGCGAGAACAAGATCGTGCAGCATTTCGAAGGCGGCGTGATCAGCGAAATCCTGGTCAAGGAAGGCGATGTCGTCGAGCAGGGCCAGGTCCTGATCCGGCTCGATGCGACATCGTCCGAGGCCGAGTTGCAAAGGCTGTTGCTGCGCGAGGCGCGCGCCAGCGCCATCGAGACGCGGCTCAAGGCCGAACTTGAGGAAAGCGATGAAATTGCCTTTCCGCCGGCCCTGCTCGAGCGGGCCGACGACCCCAATATTGCTGAAATTCTGGAAACCGAGCGCCAGTCGCTGAAAACGCGCCGCAATGCGGTCAAGAGCAATGTCGCCACCTTGCAGGAAGCTCTGGAGGCTTTGGAGCAGCGCATCGAGGGTGGCAAGACCCAGTTGAAATATGTCCGCGAGCAGCTCGACATCTTCGCCGAGGAGCTCAAGTCCAAGCAGGAATTGTTTGACCGGGGGCTGATCCGCAAGCCGGAGGTGCTGGCCTTGCAGCGCGCCCAGGCGAACCTGCATGGCGAGGTGGGGCGGCTTATCGGCGAGATTGGCGACGCGCGCGAACGCGTGGCCGGCATGAAAGAGCAGATGAATGGCGTGCGCAATGCGGCGCTCAAAACGGTCATCGAACAGATGCCGGCGGTGTCGGCGGAACTGAACGATGTGCGCGAACGTATTCGCTCCGCCCGCGCGGTCGTTGAACGGGTGAACATCGCCGCGCCGGTCCCCGGCATTGTCGTCAAGCTGAGATATCACACCTCGGGCGGCGTCATCGAGGCGGGCAAGAGCATCATGGAATTGCTGCCGATCCGCGAGGAATTGATTATCGAGGCCAGCGTGCAGCCCAAGGATATCGACAGCGTCAAATTGGGGCAGAAGGCCAATGTGCGTCTGACCGCGCTCAACCGGCGTATCACGCCGATGGTCGCCGGCGAGGTGGTCTATGTCTCGGCGGATTCGGTCGAGGATGAATCGATGCGGGTGTCCGAACGCAAGGGCATCTATCTTGTTCGGGTCCGTTTGACGCCGGACGACGTCACCAAAATACCCCAATTCGTGCCCACGCCCGGCATGCCCGCCGAGGTCTATATCAAGACCGCGGAGCGCACTTTCCTCGAATATCTGACCAAGCCGATCCGGGACAGCATGACACGGGCTTTCCGCGAGTCCTGACCGGCTCGCCCCACCAGCCTTCCGGCTCACAGCCTTACCCGCACCCGGGCGCCCTGCCGGAAACCGCAGGGCGCGCGCATTATGAGGGGGCGCTCATTGTGCCCCGGCGGGCGGGTCTTGTTCAGATACGGTGAAGGGAAAAACGCTAGTCGCGCGCCGCCGCCTGGATCATGGACTGAACGGCGGACGGGGTGGCGCCGGGCTTGGAGGCGAGCGCCGAATTGAAAGCGGCGGTGGCCTCGTCAAACCGCCCGAGCTTCAGCAGGGTTTCGCCGAGCTTCCTGTGGGCGCTTCGTGAATTCGGCCGCTGTTTCGTGATTTCGCGATAGGCGTCGGCGGCATCGGCAAAGCGCTTTCGCGCTTCCAGCGCCTTGCCGAGGCGAAGCCAGGCCTTGGGCGCATTTGGCCGCACGCCCACCAGGGTCTTGAACGTCTTCGCCGCCGCGGCGTGATTGCCCTTGGCCGCCATCAGCTGGCCATAGCAATACAGCGCCGCCGCCAATTTCGGCTCCGATTGCAACACCTGCTTGTAGCCGCGCTCGGCCTCGACGAGCTTTCCGGCTTCATGCATTTTCGTTGCCCGGCGCAGGAAGAAGGGAATCGAATGCGGGTCGAGGCGATCACCCAAATTCTTGCCGTTGCGGGTGCTGACGATGATCTGCTTGACCACCTCTTCCTCGGAGCAGAATGAGTATTTGTACTTTTCGTTGCCGCGCAGGAAATCATAGGTCTTAAAGCCATTCTCGATGGCGTAACGGATGCTCCAGCCATGCAGGACGAGGCCCGGCGGCGGAGCTTCGCTGAATGTTTCGTCGCGCCCGGCGATGAAAAAGAGCATGGCCTTCTTGCGGTGGTCGATAAAGGTTCCCAATGTGCTCAGCGGCCTCTCGCCCTTCCACAGGGTGGGCAGGAACAGCGCGTCGTTCTCGAAGCTCCGTTTCAGCATCTCGCGATTGGTATTCAAAATGCCGTTGAGGCGGTTGCCCTTGCGCGAGCCCCATTTGACGCGCCAGAAGTCGAGCAGGATGCCGATATCGCGGTCGACGGTGTCGGCATCGGGCAGGGTGATGCGGAACTCGTCGGAATTTTCCACCATGCGCATGAAGCGGCGGATCTTCTGCCGGGTATTGGAACTCAAGGTGGCGAGATACTCATCGAAACTTTCCGGCAGGGTGATGAAGGGGCAGATATCGTTGTTGATGTTGTCGCGCTTGTTGATGCTGGGAATGTGCTTGAATTCGAAATTCTTTGACGAGAAGCAGGACAGAAATTTGGCCTTGCGGCTTTCCGAAGCGCGCATGTAGTCGACATTGAACCGGGACCAGTTGAGCTTTTTCAAATGCCCGGCAAAGGCGGCGATGGCCTGGTCTTCATATTCGGGCAGGCTCAGCAGCCCGGTATAGTCCGACAGGCCGCGTCCGGCCATGGCGAGCTCATTGTGGAAACTGAAGTCCTTGCTGATCTTGGCGCGCATGCGCAGGGGAAAGAAGGCTACATAGTCGCTGGCTCCGGCGTCGGTCTTGGCGGCGAGAACGAACCAGCGCGTGGTGTCGCCATCGAGCCAACTGCTCAGCCAGCTGAAGGAAATGAAAAAGTGACTGTCGGGATCCTGATCGTAAACGCGCTCCCAGTTTTCTTTCAATTTGGAGAGCGCTTCCAACTTGTCGATGACTTCCAAATACATGTCGTCAACTCCGCCGGCAACGCAACCTGAATAGAAAAATATCCCCTGCTGGGAAATCCAGCCCAAAATCGCTGCACCAATTCAGAAAATACTACTTGGATTTTGCTTTTTTTTCAAGGAAATCAGCGAAATTTGACGGTTTTTCCATCGCTTCTTTTTGACCGCAATTGCTGCCCCGTAAAGCGATGACATGGCAGCGGTGACACGGCAGTGGTGACAGGTGCGGCGATGACAGGTGCGGCGGTGTGACGGGAGTGGCGGAGGCGAAAGCCGCTTTAAGCGTCTATTGGATTCCGGTAGTGAGCCGGCGGACTCCAAAAGAACGGCGGGGGCAGCCGAAGCAAGCCGGGGGCCTCGAAAAGAAAAGTGAAACACTTCGCCGCTGTCCGCCACCATCCGCCACCCTCCGCCGGGGTGTCATGAATTGCGCAGGCTGATGGGCATGCGGCAAAATGCCTTGAGGTCCAGCGCGGCATGGCTGCGGGCAAGTCCCGCGCATTTGGAGCGTGCCAGGTGCCAGAAATAGACCAAATAATTCAGCAGGTTGACATGCTGTTGGCGGTGCGCTGTACGGCCCGCCAGGGCGTGCGCCGCAACTGAAATCGGGGCGCCGCACTAGCCGGAAAGGGAACCGCCGGGTTTGACCGTGGTCAAGACAAGGCAGCCTCATCGTGAAACATTCAGCAATGTAGTTGCAGCGGTCACATGGGATACCCGTCATGGACCGACGGTCCTTCTTTCGCAGACTTGCCGGACGGCCGGAGCCGCTAAGGCCCCCCTTCGCTCTTCCTGAGGCTGAATTCGTCGAGGCATGCAACGGCTGCTCCGACTGCGTCAAGGCATGCCCGGAAGGTATCGTGCGCATCGACAGCCTCGGTTTCGCCGAGGTGGATTTCGCCTCCGGGGGCTGCACATTCTGCGATGCCTGCGCGCAAAGTTGCGGCCGAGGCGCTTTTTACCAGCAGCGCGCGGCGCGCGCGCCCTGGGACGCCAAGGCGCTGGTCGCGGAAAACTGCCTCGAACACAAGGGCGTCGCATGCCGCGCCTGCGAAAGCGCCTGCGAAGCGGCTGCCATTGTCTTCTGTCGGCGGCCTTGCGGTGCAACGCGCGTGGTTATTAACGAGCGGACATGCACCGGCTGTGGCGCCTGCGTGGCGCCGTGCCCGGTTCAGGCGCTCGCGGTGCGGGTCGGGGCCAATCAGTATCAACCAGTATTGGAGGGGCAGAGATGAATGTCTGCGGCGTGCTTGTGCATGTGCGGCCGGATAGCCTCGAGGCGGTCGAAAGCGGCCTGGCGAAGATCCCAGGCGTCGAGGCCCATGGCCGTGCCAAAGGCGCACGGCTCATCGTCACGGTTGAAGATTGTGAAAACTCAAGCGCGGTCGATGCGCTGGCGCAGGTCAATGCCCTGCCCGGCGTGGTCGCGGCGGCGCTTGTCTATCAGGAGTTCGACCCGGATATCGAGGTCGGCGGCAACATTGCGGAGAACCAGCCATGCTGAAACAGAACCGGCGCGATTTTATGAAAGCCAGCGCCGTCGCGGCAACCGCGGCGGCGGCCGGCGCCACGGTGGCACCGGAAATCACCAAGGCGGCCACGGCCGACCGCGATATTCGCTGGGACAAGGGCGTGTGCCGATTCTGCGGCACAGGTTGCGGCGTTCTGGTCGGAACCAAGGCCGGCCGGGTCGTGGCGACCCAGGGCGACCCCGATGCCCCGGTCAACCGCGGCCTGAACTGCATCAAGGGCTATTTCCTGGCCAAGATCATGTATGGCCAGGATCGCCTGACCCAGCCGCTGCTGCGCAAGAAGAACGGCGCCTATGACAAGAACGGCGACTTCGAGCCGGTGTCCTGGGATGAGGCCTTCACCACCATGGCCGACAAGTTCAAGGCGGCCTTGAAGGATAAGGGGCCGAGGGGCGTCGGCATGTTCGGCTCGGGCCAGTGGACGGTGTGGGAGGGCTACGCCGCCTCCAAGTTCATGAAGGCCGGGCTGCTCTCGAACAATATCGACCCCAATGCGCGCCATTGCATGGCCTCGGCGGTGGCCGGCTTCATCCGCGCCTTCGGCATCGACGAGCCGATGGGCTGCTACGACGATCTGGAGCATGCCGATGCCTTCGTGCTGTGGGGCTCCAACATGGCGGAGATGCACCCCATCCTGTGGTCGCGCCTCACCGATACGCGGCTGACCAAGGAGGGCTGCGAGGTGCATGTGCTCTCCACCTTCGAGCATCGCTGCTTCGACCTGGCCGACAATGGCATGGTCTTCACGCCGCAGACCGATCTGGCGATCCTCAACTACATCGCCAAATACATCATCGACAACGATGCGGTGAACTGGGATTTCGTCAACAAGCACACCACCTTCAACCGCACCGCGGAAGACATCGGCTATGGCCTGCGCCCCAGCCACGAGCTGGAGAAAAAGGCGGCCAATCCATCCCACGAGAACAAGCACGGCAAGATCGACGGCATCTCCCTGGATGAATACAAGAAGCTGCTCGAGCCCTACACGCTCGAATATGTCTCCAAGCTTTCAGGCGTCGAGCCGGAGAAGCTGGAACGGCTGGCCAAGCTCTATGCCGACCCCAACAAGAAGGTCGTGTCCTACTGGACCATGGGCTTCAACCAGCATACCCGCGGCTCCTGGGTCAACGGGCTGATGTACAACGTGCATCTGCTGGTGGGCAAAATCTCCGAGCCCGGCAACGGTCCGTTCTCCCTCACCGGCCAGCCCTCGGCCTGCGGCACGGCGCGCGAGGTCGGCACCTTTGCCCATCGCCTGCCGGCAGACCTGGTGGTCGCCAACGAGAAGCATCGCGCCATCGCCGAAAAGATCTGGAAACTGCCGGAAGGCGCGATCCCGGATTGGGTTGGCGCCCATGCGGTGTTGCAGAACCGGCTGCTGAAGGATGGCAAGATCAACGCCTACTGGGTGCAGTGCAACAACAACATGCAAGCCGCGCCGAACATGAACGAGGAAACCTATCCGGGCTATCGCAACCCGGACAATTTCATCGTCGTGTCCGATCCTTATCCGACGGTGACGGCACTGGCCGCCGACCTTATCCTGCCCACCGCGATGTGGATGGAGAAGGAAGGCGCCTATGGCAATGCCGAGCGGCGCACCCAGTTCTGGCGCCAGCAGGTCAAGGCGCCTGGCGAGGCCCAGTCCGACATGTGGCAGGTCGTCGAATTCTCCAAATATTTCAAGGTCGAAGAGGTTTGGCCCAAGGAGATTGTCGACAAGGCGCCGGAGTATCGCGGCAAGACGCTCTATGATGTTCTGTTTGCCAATGGCCAGGTCGACAAATTCCCGCTTTCGGAAAAGGCGGAAGGCTTCGACAATGCCGAGGCGGAGCATTTCGGCTTCTATATCCAGAAGGGACTGTTCGAGGAATATGCCAGCTTCGGGCGCGGCAAGGCTCATGACCTGGCCGAGTTCGACACCTATCACCAGGCCCGCGGCCTGCGCTGGCCGGTGGTCGACGGCAAGGAGACGCTGTGGCGCTTCCGCGAGGGCTATGACCCCTATGTCAAGGCTGGCGAGGATGTGAAGTTCTATGGCCGCCCGGACGGCAAGGCGCGCATCATTTTCGCGCCCTACGAGCCGCCGGCGGAAAGCCCGGACAAGGACTTCGACCTGTGGCTGGTGACGGGGCGCGTGCTGGAGCACTGGCATTCCGGGTCGATGACGCGCCGCGTGCCGGAACTGCACCGCTCATTCCCCAATGCGGTGGTCTTCATGCATCCGGATGACGCCAAGGATAAGGGCTTCAATCGCGGCCAGTCGGTGAAATTGTCCACCCGTCGCGGCGAGCTCGTCACCCGCGTCGAAACGCGGGGGCGCAACAAGCCGCCGAAAGGCGTGGTGTTCATCCCCTGGTTTGACGAAAGCCAGCTCGTCAACAAGCTGACGCTCGACGCAACCTGCCCGATCTCCAAGGAGACGGACTTCAAGAAGTGCGCCTGCAAGGTCGAGGCGGCCTGACGGCCGTGCGACCGCCCGGCGGGGGGTCCCTGATTCCCCGCCGGGCGATTTCCCCGAATTGAACCCGGCATAGACGCCATGACCATGCCCGCACCCAAGACCCGGAGCCGCCGCGATGTTCTCATCGACGGCCTCAAGCTCGGCTGCGCGGCGGCGATGGCCGGCGTCGGGCTCGCTGCGCTGGCGCGCCAGTCGGTGGCCCTGCCGGCCCAGGCGCTGCGCCCGCCGGGCGCGCTGGGCGAGAAGGATTTCCTTTCCGCCTGCGTGCGCTGCGGCCTGTGCGTGCGCGACTGCCCCTATGATATTCTGGACCTGGCCGATCTTGGCGATGGTCCGGCCCATGGCACGCCCTATTTCGTCGCCCGCAAAATTCCCTGCGAAATGTGCGAGGACATCCCTTGCGTCGCCGCCTGCCCGACCGGCGCGCTGGACAAGGGCCTGAGTGACATCACCAAGGCCAAGATGGGCGTGGCGATGATCGTCAATCGCGAAACCTGCCTTAATCTCAAGGGGTTGCGCTGCGATGTCTGCTATCGCATCTGTCCGCTGATCGATGAGGCCATCACCCTGGAGCGGCGGCATAACGAGCGCACCGGCAAACATGCCATCCTCGAGCCGGTGGTTCACGGCGATGCCTGCACGGGGTGCGGAAAATGCGAGCGCGCCTGCGTTCTGGAGGAGGCGGCGATCAAGGTGGTGCCGCTGCGCCTGGCGAGCGGCGCCCATGACGGCCACTATCTGTTCGGATGGGAAGAAAAGGAAAAGGCCGGCGAGGCGCTGGTGCCCGGAATCATCGATCTGCCGGACCGGTTGCCGGGGGGCGGGTCATGAGCGCGCGCAAATATGCCGGGCAGAGGGCGCGCCTTCAGGGCGGGTTCCTGCGCGCCAACCGTTTTCTGATTGCGCGGCGGGCATCGCAACTCTTCTTCCTTGCCCTGTTCCTGAGCGGGCCCTTGTTCGGCGTCTGGATCACCAAAGGCACGCTGGCATCCAGCCTGACGCTGGATGTTCTTCCCTTGAGCGATCCCTTCATCGCCCTGCAGAGCCTGGCCGCCGGCCATATGCTTGAAAGCAGCGTGATCATCGGCGCCCTGATCGTGCTCGTTGCCTATCTGCTGGTCGGCGGGCGGACCTATTGCGCCTTTGTCTGCCCGCTCAATCCGGTCACCGACCTGGCGGCTTGGGCGCGCACAAGGCTCGGCCTGCCCAAGGGCCAGGCGCCGGACCGCCGGCTGCGCTACTGGATCGCCATTGCCATTGTCGCGGCATCGGCGGCAACCGGCTCGCTAGCCTGGGAATTGATAAACCCGGTGACGGCGCTGCACCGCGCGCTGGTCTTCGGCACTGGGTTCGGGCTGGTTCTGGCGCTGGCGATCTTCCTGTTCGACCTGTTTGTCGCGCACCATGGCTGGTGCGGACATCTGTGCCCGGTCGGCGCTTTTTACGGCGCCATTGGCGAGATCTCGCTCACCCGCGTTACCGCCGACGCACGGGCGCGTTGCGACGATTGCCTCGACTGTTTTGCGGTGTGTCCGGAACCCCAGGTCATTTCGCCCGCCTTGCGCGGCGAGCGCACTGGGACCGGGCCGCTGATCCTGTCCGGCGCCTGCCTCAACTGCGGCCGCTGCATGGATGTCTGTTCGGAGAACGTATTTCACTTCACCCACCGGTTTAATGACGGGCTGGAACGGCCGCACGGGGCTAAAGGCGCGGCCGGGCCTTGCTAAAGAGGAGTTTCGAAATGAGGAACAGGGTCTTGTTATGGCTGGCATTGGCCGGCGCATTGCTGGCGGGCCAGGCACTGGTGCCGACACTTGCCCAAACCGTGGCGCAGAACGCCGGGCCGGTGACCTCCCTGCGCGGCGAAATAGCGGTCGACGAGACCGGCCCGGCCTCGGCCACGGTCGGCCAGGCCAAGCCGACCGCAGGATTTGGCCGCGCCTATCGCCAGCAACCGCCGCTCATTCCGCACCGCGTGGATGGCTACCAGGTCAACAAGGATTTCAACAAGTGCCTGAGCTGCCATGCCTGGCCGCAAAACGCACAATTCAATGCGCCCAAGGTGTCGGAAACCCACTATGCGACGCGCGATGGCGAGCCGACCGACGAAGTGTCACGTGCACGCTGGTTCTGCACCCAGTGCCATGTGCCGCAAGCGGATGCCGAACCGCTGGTTCCAAACGCTTTCAAGAACGCCCGCGAAGTCGGCGGAGCCTTCAAATAGGCCTAGGGGGAAATCATGGACACCATGTCTGAACAGGGAAAAGCTCCCGGGGCGCTGGGTCGAATGTGGAGATGGCTGCGCCGCCCGGCGGTGGCGGTGGCATCGGGAACGCTGCTCGTCGTCGGCATTGCGCTCGGCGTGGCCGGATGGGGCGGCTTCAACTGGGCGATGGAGCTGACCAATACCGAAGGCTTCTGCATCTCGTGCCACGAAATGGAGCAGAATGTCTTCGTCGAATACCGCACCACACCGCATTACTCGAACCGCACCGGGGTGCGCGCCACCTGCCCGGATTGCCATGTGCCCAAGGACTGGGTGCACAAGGTTCTGCGCAAGGTGCAGGCGACCAACGAGCTTTATCATCACTTCCTCGGCTCGGTGAGCACGCCGGAGAAGTTCAAGGCCAAGCGGCTGGAACTGGCGACCAATGTGTGGAAGGGCATGAAGCGGACAGATTCGCGCGAATGCCGGAACTGCCATGACTTCAAGTCGATGGATCTGTCGACCCAGGAGGGCCGGGCATCCAACCTGCATCAAAAAGCGCTGGAATCCGGAGGGACCTGCATCGACTGCCATCGCGGCATCGCGCATCAGTTGCCTGCCGGCGCCGATGCTGCCGTCGCCAAGCTCTATCAGGCGCTCGGATACAAGCTGGCCCACGAAGAGGGCTATTTCAAAGGCAACGGGGGCAACGGGGGCAACGGGGGCAACGGGCAGTAGCCGTTACCCGAGACACACCGCCGCGAGGCGGGCCAGGAAATTGCGAGGGGCGCGGCGGTTTTTCCGCCGCGCCCTCCTTTTGTCAGTCCCCGGATTTGCCGGACGAGCCGGCCTAAACCGGCCACGCGACTGAAATTCTTAGTGTCAGAGCTTTTCCGGCATGGCAAGTTCGCGCGGGAAAACGGGCGGGAAAAGGGGCTGGAGCGAATGGACTGGATGCGGCGCTATCCGATGGTGGAGGACTTGCGGGCGAAGGCGCGGGCGCGGCTGCCGCATTTTGCCTTCGAATATCTCGATGCGGGAACCGGCACCGAGGAATGCCTGGCGCGCAACCGCGCCGCCTTCGGCAGGATCGCACTGGAGCCGCGCTATCTGCGCGGCGCCCTTGAACCGGATCTGACGGCAAGTCTTTTCGGCAAGAGCTATGGCGCGCCCTTCGGTATCGCGCCGGTGGGCCTTGCCTCGCTGATCTGGCCCGGCGCCGAACGCGCCCTGGCGCAGACCGCCAGCCGCTTTTCCCTTCCCTATACATTGAGCACGGTGGGCGGGGAGACGATTGAGCGGATCGGCGAAGCCGCGGGCGGCATGGGCTGGTTCCAGCTTTATACGCCGCGCGACGAAACGGTCGCCGTCGACCTGCTGGCGCGGGCCGAACGAAGCGGATTTTCCGTTTTGCTGGTGACGGTGGATGTGCCGGTGCCGAGCCGGCGCGAGCGCATGCGCCGGGCCGGAATCACCATGCCGCCGGGGGTGTCGCCGCGCCTGGCCTGGCAGGCGGCGCAAAAGCCGGCCTGGACGCTGGCGACGCTGCGCCACGGCCAGCCGCGCTTCAAGACCATGGAGACTTACGCCCCGGCGCGCGACCTGGCGAGCGTTGCCGCCTATGTCCACGATCAGGTGCATTCGGTGCTCGACTGGGCTTATCTCGACCGGCTGCGGACCTACTGGAAAGGCCCGATGGTGCTCAAGGGCGTGATGAGCGTTGCCGATGCGTTGCAGGCCAAGGCGGCGGGCGTAGACGGGTTGCTGCTGTCCAATCATGGCGGGCGCCAGCTCGATGCGGCGCCGGCACCTGTCGAGGCGCTGGCGGATATCCGCAAGGCGGTCGGCGATGAGATGGCGCTGATGGTCGATAGCGGGGTGCGCTGCGGCCTCGATATCGTGCGGGCGCTGGCGCTGGGAGCCGATTTCGTGCTGCTGGGCCGCGCCTTTCACTATGGCGTCGCGGCGCTGGGGCCGGGCGGCGGCGACCATGTCGCCGAAATCCTTCTTGAAGAAACCAGGAACGTCATGGCTCAGATCGGGCGGGAACGCTTCGGCGAGCTGGAGGGCGCGCTTGCCTCGGGATCCTGAGTTTCCATCCAGCCATCGCGGCAGCGGCGTTTGACGCTTGTGCCAATGCGGCCGATGATGATGCGAGCCGGCCGGCAGCCGCCGCGTTCCGGCTGTTCGCCCGCGACCGGCTGGGAGGTTTGCCGCAATGACCAAATTATTGCTGATCCTGCATTTTCTCGGCCTGGCGATCGGCGGCGGGGCGCCGTTCTTCATGGCCGTTCTGCGCCCTGCCTTCCTGAAGATGGATGGGGTGGACGCCAAGCCCTTTCTGATGAAGGCCGGGCGCACCGGCAATATGCTGTCCAAGGCCGGCGTCAGCCTGCTCATCGTCACTGGTTTGGCCCTGGTGTGGAGCGGGGATTTTGCCGGCCAGACGGCCAGTCCGCTGTTTGTGGTGAAGATGGCGGCGGTGGCGCTGGTCACCGTTTATGTCGGCGCCATGCACGTATTCATGCGCCGGGCCGCCGGCGGCAATGCGGCGGCGGCGCAAAGGGTGGCACTATATGCCCCCTGGGGCCTTGTAATCGCTCCGCTTCCGGTCATATTTGCCGTACTCACCTTTTCCTAAGTCGAATTAAAAACTTGGAACCGCCGCCTTTTCCGGCGGCGAGAACCGGAGCGATCCGGCAAGTCACGCAGGAGAACACATGAAACTTGAAAGCTATGTCGAGGGCCGCTGGCATGCGGGTAGCGGCGCCGGGCGCCCCTTCGCCGATCCGGTCAATGGCGAATTGCTGGGCCATGTCGACGGCACCGGCATCGACGGCGCGGCGGCGCTGGCCTATGCGCGCGATGTCGGCGGACCGGCGCTGCGGGCGCTGACCTTTGCCGAGCGTGGCGCCCTGATCCGCGCCATTGCCGATACGCTGGGCGCCAACCGCGATGCCTATATGGAAATCGCGCGGCGCAATTCCGGCAATACCGCCTTTGACGCCTCTGTCGATATCGACGGCGCCATCGCCACCCTCAAGGTCTATGCCCGCTATGGCAAGGAACTGGGCGATACCCATAGCATCATGGAGCAGGGCACCGTCCAGCTGGCCAAGGAGGATGTATTCCGGGCCGGCCATATCTGGACCACGCGCCCCGGCGCCGGCCTGCACATCAATGCCTTCAATTTTCCCGCCTGGGGTGTTTGGGAAAAGATCGCGGTATCGCTGCTGGCCGGCGTTCCCGCGCTGTCCAAGCCCGCCAGCGCCACCGCCTGGCTGTCGTGCCAGATGGTGCGCGACGTCGTCGAGGCCGGGGTTTTGCCCAATGGCGCCATTTCGCTGGTCTGTGGAAACGGCGACGGCCTGCTGGAAGGGCTGACCGCCTTTGACGGGCTGGCTTTCACCGGCTCGGCCGCCACCGCGCATACCCTGCGCCGCCACCCCAATATCCTGATCGCGGCGCCACGCTTCAACGTCGAGGCCGACAGCGTCAACGGCACCATTCTCGGCCCCGATGCCAGGCCGGGCGACGCGGTGTTCGACCTGCTGGTGCGCGAACTGGTCAGCGCGTTCAGCGTCAAGGCGGGGCAGATGTGCACCAATATCCGCCGCATCATGGTGCCGGCGGAGCGGCTGAAGGACGTGCGCGAGGCGGTCGCCGCCAAGCTCGACAACATCGTCATTGGCGATCCGGCGGTCGAGGGCGTGCGCATGGGGCCGCTGGTGTCCAAGTCGCAGCAGAAATCGGCGTTCGATGGCCTGGAGCGGCTGAAGAGCGACGCCAGGGTGATCACCGGCGGCGGGCTGCCGGAGCGCATCCAGGGCGGCGATCTCGACAAGGGCTGTTTCGTGGCGCCGACGCTGCTGGAATGCGGCGATCCCGACGGCGCGCGGGCAGTGCATGAAATCGAGGTCTTCGGGCCGGTGGCAACGCTGATTCCCTATCGCGACCAGGCCCATGCCATCGCGCTGGCCAATCGCGGCGGCGGTTCGCTGGCGATCAGCCTGTTTTCCAACGATGCCGATTTCGCCGCTCAAACGGCGGTCGGCATCGCGCCCTCACATGGCCGGCTGATGGTGGTCGACGAAAGCGTCGGCAAGAACCATACCGGCCATCAATATGCCCTTGCGCACTGCGTCCATGGCGGGCCGGGGCGGGCCGGGGACGGCGAGGAACTCGGCGGCCTCAGGGGCCTGCGCTTCTACATGCAGCGCAGCGCCGTGCAGGGTTCGCCGGCGCTTCTGGAACGGCTCGCCGGCAATGCGGCGCCGGCCTGCCTCTAGGCAACAGGATGCAATGACATGAGCCGCCGGCGCTTGACGCAATCGCGCCGGCGGTTTCTCATCTGGCGGGATTGAATCGCATTACCGGCCCGGGACGCCTCGCCGCGCCAGCAACAGGAAGGGTTTTCCCGACCATGACCATACGCATGCTGGGGCAGTCCTGCCCGCGCGACGAAGACGCAGCGCTGGTGCAGGGGCAGGGCAGGTATACCGGCGATATTCATGTCGACGGCGCGGCCCATCTGGTGGTGGTGCGCTCGCCTTATGCGGCGGCAAGGATCACCGGCTATGACACCGCCGATGCCCGCGCCATGTCCGGCGTGCTGGCGGTGCTCACCGCGGAGGATATGGAGGCCGACGGCCTCGGCGACCTGAAGCCGGTGATCCGGCACAAGCGGCCCGGCGGGCGCGACATGGCCGAAACGCGCATGGCGCTGCTGGCGGTCGGGGATGTGCGTTTTGCCGGCGATCCGGTGGCTGTCGTCGTCGCCGAAACGCTGGCGCAGGCGGAAGATGCCGCCGAGGCCGTCTTCGTCGACTACGAGCCGGGAGAGGCGGTGACCGACGTCGTCGAGGCGGTGGCCGAGGGCGCCCCGGCGCTGTGGCCCGACGCGCCGGACAATATCGCCTTTGTCTTCGAGCAGGGCGACAGGGCTGCCACCGATGCCGCCTTCGCCCGCGCCCATCATGTCGCGAAGCTCGATTTCCGCGTCACTCGCGTCACCGCGGTGGCCATGGAGCCGCGTGGCGCCATCGCCGTTCCGGACCTTGAGAACGGGCGCACCACGCTGTGGCTCGGCACCCAGCAGCCGCAGCGCACCCGCGCCGCGTTGGCGGAAGACGTGCTCGGGATCCCGGCGGATCATTTGCGGGTGATTTCCCCCGATGTCGGCGGCTCCTTCGGCATGAAGAACAATGCCAGCCGCGAGGCCGGGCTGACGGTGTGGGCCGCGCGGCGGCTCAAGCGCCCGGTGCGCTGGATGGCGAGCCGGGGCGAATCCTTCCTGTCCGACTACCAGGGCCGCGACAATGTCTCGACCGTGGAACTGGCGCTGGACAGGGAAGGGCTGTTCACCGCCCTGCGCATCAGGACACTGGGCGGCATCGGCGCCTATGTCGGCCCCAGTTCCGCCATACCCTTCACCGTGCATCTCGGCGGCCTGGCCGGGGTCTACCGCACGCCGCATATCCATGCCGAGGTCACCGGCGTTCTCATCAATGCCCAGCCCATCGCGCCCTATCGCGGCGCCGGGCGCCCGGAAGCGACTTACGCGCTGGAGCGCATCATCGATATCGCGGCGCTGGAAATGGGGATCGACCGGGTAAAGTTGCGCCAGCGCAACCTGATCACCCCCGACCAGATGCCGTTCCAGACCGGCCTCGTCTTCAATTACGACTCGGGCGATTTTCCGCGCAATATGGACATGGCGCTTGAGGCTGCCGACTGGAAGGGGCTGGAGGCGCGGCGGAACGAGGCACGATCGCGCGGCAGGCTGCTCGGCGCCGGCATCATCAATGCCATCGAGATTGCCGGCGGGCCCTATCAGAAGCCGATGCCGGAATTCGGCGCCTTCAGTTTCGATGACAAGGGCGACGCCACGCTGTCGATGGGGTTTTCCGATTCCGGCATGGGCCATATCACGACGTTCCGCCAGATCGCCGGCGACATGCTGGGACTGGATGCCGACCGGCTTGCCTTTGTGACCGCCGATACCGATGCGGTGCCGCAGGGTTTCGGCACCTTCGGCTCGCGCACCGTGGGCCATGGCGGCGCGGTGGTCGCCAATCTGGCGGCACAGATCATCGAGAAGGGCAGCGATCTTGCCGCCGGGCACCTGGAAGTGGCGGGCGACGATGTCGAGTTTTCCGGCGGCGCCTTTCGCGTCAAGGGCACCGACCGCGCCATTACCCTGCACGAGCTGGCGGCGAAGGAACCGGGAAAGCTCGATGTTTCAGGCATGGTGGCGCCGGATGCCGCCACTTTTCCCAATGGCTGCCATGTCTGCGAGGCCGAGGTCGATCCGGAAACCGGCGAGGTGGAGATCACGCGCTATACCGTGGTCGACGATGTCGGCACCGTGGTCAATCCGATGCTGGTCAAGGGTCAGATCCATGGCGGCATCGCGCAAGGGCTGGGCCAGGCGCTGGGCGAGGCCATCATCTACGAGCCGGGAAGCGGACAGATGCTGACCGGATCCTTCATGGATTACCGCATGCCGCGGGCCGGCGACCTGCCGTCGATCAATGTGCTGACCAATCCCCAGCCGTCGAAATGCAATCCGCTCGGCGCCAAGGGCGCTGGCGAAGCGGGAACCGTCGGCGCCCTCCCGGTGGTGATGAATGCGATCATAGACGCGGTATCGGAACTTGGCGTGCGCCATATCGACATGCCGGCAACACCGGACCGGGTGTGGCGGGCGATCCGCGAGGCGCGCGGCGCCCGCTAGCCGCCCTTGGCGTCCCTGTCTGGAAACAGGCGGGTGACGATGCGGCGGTATTGAAACGGCACCACCGTGAGCGCGAAGGTGATGCGCAGCAGGTGGTGGATGGTGACAAAGGCCACCGGCAGGTGGAGCGAGAGCGCGATCAGGCTCATTTCCGCCAGGCCGCCGGGCGCAAAGGCAAGGATCAGCGCCGGAAAGCCGGTGCCTGACAGGCCGGCGACGGCCAGCGCGAAGGCGGCGGCAATCACCAGCATGATACTGACGCCTAGGGTGGAGAGCCAGATGGCGCGCAAGATGGCGGTCTTGGCCATGCCGACAAAGCGCACGCCCAAGGTGATGCCGACGACGAGCTGGGTGATATTGACCAGCAGATTGGGCGGCTGGGCATCGGTCAGCCCGGATATGTGAAGGGCGGCGGCGAGAAAAGCCGGGCCGGAGAGGATACCGGCGGGCAGCTTCAGCCTGCGGCCGAGAAAGCCGCCGATGACCGCCGCCGCCGTCAGCATGGCGATGTCGGGCCAGTCGAGCCGCGCTCCGGCGCGTGCGAAGCTTGCCCCCGATGCGCTGCCCACCGCTTCGCCCAGAACCAGCGTAAAGGCGACCGGAATCAGGAATACGGCAACCAGCAGGCGGGAGAATTGCTGGGCGGCGATGATGGAAGGGTTGCCGCCGGCCTCGCCGCCGAGGATCACCGATTCAATGAAGCCGCCGGGGGCGGCGGCGTAAAAGGCGGTGGCGGTGTCGTAGGGGCCGAGCCGGCGATAGAGCAGGAAGACCGCCCAGTGGGCGACAATCAGAAAGGCGAACAGGGCGAGCACGCTTGGCCACCAGCCGGGGATCTGGCCGAGCAGCTCGGCGGAAAACGACCCCCCGATCATGACCCCCAGCACGGGCATGAACAGAAGGCGGGATCTTTCGGGCCATTGCGGCGGGGCGCCGAAAAAGCGCCAGCCGGCGACGGCGGCGCAGCAGACCGCCAGCTGGGCGCCGAGCAGCCAGGGCAGCGGCATCGGGGTGAGACTGGCCAGGCCGCCGCCCGCCGAGGCGAGGGTGAGGGTCGCGGTCATGGCTTTCAGATTGCGACCGGCGCCGGGATGTGATTGCGGCAATGAAATGGCAGCCCCCATTGTCGGGCGGGCCGTCGGGCCAGCCCCGCCCATGCGGCCGAAATGCGGTCAGGCGGCCGATATGCGGTCAGGCGGAACGAAAGGGAAAATTCGCTCGCGCTGTCAATATGTCAACTCCGTGCTAGAGTGTTGCAAGGCAAAAATAGTTGACGACAAAAAAAGGTGCCGCTGATGGGGAAGATGTCGAAGGACCCGCGCGGGAACTGCGGGAGTATATGGAAAATAGGGACCGCGGCGTTGCTGGCGGCGGCGATGACCGGGGCACCGGCGGCGGCGATGGCGCCCGAGAAATCCTCGGGGGTGGTCATTCTCGCCCAAGCAAACGATTTCGAAGAACAGCTCTGGCAGCAGGTCAAGGACAGCGGCAACGCCGTTCTGCTGGAAACCTATATCCGCTCATTCCCCACCGGCGCCCATGTTCCTGAAGCCTATGCCGCGATCCAGGCGTTGCGCGCGGGCAAGGCCGGAGCGGCGCAACCAGAGCCAAGCGGCGGGGCAACTGCGGAAAAAACAACGCCAGCGCCTCCGGCCGAGGCGAAGGCCGAGCAATTCCGGCCCGGCGAGGGCGGCTGGATCGGCGTCGAGCTGCGCGAGGCCACTCTCAAGCCGGACCAGCTGGCGGTTGCCGGCCAGGAGCGCGGCATTTCCATCGTCAGTGTCCTGAGCTATGGCCGCGGCGCCGCGGCGGGACTCAAGGCTGGCGATATCATCCTTGCGCTCGACGGCAAAAAGGTGGGGCCGGTCGGCGACCTGGTGAAGGCGATTTCCGGGAGCAAGCCGGGGACCACGGTGGCGCTGACGCTGCTGCGCGATTTGCAAGGCATCGAAGTAGAAGTGACCCTGGGCGGGCGCATCAGCGACACGATACGCGCGGCCGAGGCCGGCGACGATTTTGCCCAGCTTCAACTGGGCTTCATGTATGGCACCGGCCAAGGTCTTGAAAAAGACGAGGAGCAGACGCTGCGCTGGTATCTGGCGTCGGCGAACCAGGGCAACCGCATCGCCCAATACAATATGGGAAATCTCTATCGTGAGGGGCGCGGCGTGCCCAAGGACCCGGTCAAGGCGGCGGACTGGAACAGGCGCTCGGCGGAACAAGGCTATTCCCTGGCACAGACGCGGATGGGCTATTCGCTGGTCAATGGCCACGGCGTGGCAAAGAACGAGATCCAGGCCGTGCAGTGGTACGAAAAGGCGGCGGAGCAAAAAGAGCCCTATGCGCTCAACAACCTGGGCATGATGTATATCGACGGGCGCGGCGGGCTGGCAAAAAACAAGGCGCGCGGCGTGGAACTGCTTCGCGAGGCGGCGGAGCTGGGTAACGAACTGGCAAAGACTAATCTCAAGCGAATGAAGCTGGATCCCTATGATCCGGCGGAGATCCAGGGCGCGCTGGCGGATCTCGGCTTCGATCCGGGGCCGGTGGACGGCAAGATGGGGTCAAAGACACGCCGGGCACTGCGCGCCTTTCAGGAGCGCGTGGGCCTTAATCCCAATGGCGATGTGACCGTGGAACTGCTGGACCTGCTGCGCAAGTCGCGCAAGGAGGGGCGGATTGTCGGTGCGGTGGATGCCGGCGCGGGCGCTGTCGTGGCGCCGGCGGTCCGGCCCGCCGGCGGCGGTGCACTGGGAGATCTCGATACGCTGGACTAGCAAGAAACAGTGGTGGTGAGGCACCAAGCAGAAAGGAACAAGCACATGGCAAGGCTGGTACAGGCGACTGTCATCATGCTTTTTTGCATCCTTTCTCTCCTCGCCTGGCACGACGGGACGCGCGGCGCGCAGGCGGCGGAAGCCTGCCCGGCGGCGCCCGGCGCCTATTCGACATTCGCCGCCGCGGTGCAGGCGCTGAACAAGCAGGCCACCACTCCTTCCGGCCCCGCCAAGCCGGGCTGGGTTTCGGGCACGGTGTGGGCGGCGCTGAACGGCAAGCAGCAGCAGGAAGTTCTGCAAGAGCTGATCAAGGAGCTCAATGGCGAGCGCGTGAAGATCGCCACCTCGCGAGCCGCCAAGGAAGCGCAGGACAAGCTCAATGAGCTCAACCGCAAGATCCTGGTGCGCGACCGCCTGGAGCGCGATGCCATTATCCAGTCGGAGCGGGATTACGACCGCTCGGCGGGCGGCAAGGCGGTTCCCTATACGCGCAATCCCAAATCCTTGAGCGAGATCATCGACGAAGAGACGGCCAAGGCCAAGGCGGCCAAGCCGGGCGTTGCCGCCAAACTCGGCGCCAAATACAAGGACGCGCTGAAGAACGCCGTCCTTAACGATCCCAAATCCTTCGCCGAGGCGGCCGGGGCACTGGCCGGCGGCGACTATGCCACGGTGATGGACAAGGCCGCCGACTGGGGCGCCCAGGGCTTTTCCGTCGTTGTCGCCGATGCCCTCGAGGAGATGGGTTATTCCGACTCCAAGGCGGTGTGGGAGGCGGCGGTCAAGCGTTCGGGAACGGCGGCGAACGTGATGCGGGCGCTGGCGCGCGGCGACCATGAAACCGCATGGAGCACGCTCAAGGACGAATACAAGAAGGAGGTCGCGGCGAAGGGCCGGGAGGTCGCAAAGGGCGTCATCAACTGGGCGGTGAGCAGCACCGGCGAGGTGCCGAGCGCCTTCGGCATGACGCCGGGCGACGCCTATCTCAAGCTTGTCGATGCCGAGATCGAGCTGATCAAGTGGTCGGACAAATATATCCGCGAGCAATCGAGCCTGTCGGATGGCGAGTGTATCCGCCGCTACAACGCGGCCTATGAGCAGTTCAACGGCAATACCGAAGCCGCCTATGACAGGTTCCATGAATGCCTGACGACGTCGCGGCTGTCCTCGATGTTCGAATTCGGCAACCAGGCGCGCAGCATCGGCCTGCCGGAAGGCCAGGCGCAGCGCGAATTCCTCGAAGCCCAGCGCAAGGGGCTGAGGAATTCCTCCAATCCGATCGAATGGATCAAGGCCCGGGTGGAGGCGCGCCAGAAGGAGTTGCAAAGCAAGATGGTTCCCGAGCTTTCGGGGCTCGAGCAGGTGATGGCCAATGTTGCCACCATCGCCGGCAATGCGGCGGAAAACCGCTTCACCGAACTGGCGGCGGCGAAGCTCAACGAGCGCCAGTGGGACAAGCTTGAGGAAGAAATACGGGCTATCGAGCAGGCACTGGACAAGGTCATGGCCTCGATCCAGAGCGATCTCGACCGTATCCGCAAGAACTCCGACGGCACGCAGGAGGCTTGCCGGGCCTATGACAGCGAGCGCGCCAAGGCCCGCGCCGCGCTTGCCGAAGGTTTGAACCTTTCTGTAACCTCGACGCGCCTGTTTGACCGGCTCAATGCTGTCGACGTTTCCGCCTGTGTCGCCGGCAAGGCGCCCCCGGTGGCTGACAATGCATCCAAGATCAAGGCGGCGGCGGCGCGGATCGCGGCGGCCAAGGGGCCTTTGACGAGCGATCTCGATGCGGTCTGCGCGGCGGCGGAGGAAATCCGCAATGCAAAGGACAAGGAAAGCGCGCGCGCTCGCCTCGACGAGGCGCTGAAATCGGCGCGTGCGGTGGAAGCGGCAGCGAAAGAAATGTCGTCCGCCGCCGACGAACTCAAGACGCTGACCGGCGGCAAGGACCAGCCGGTTTCCGGCGGCGGCGACAAACGCCGGAAGGTGATCGACGAACTGGCGGCATTGGCGGGCGAGATCGATACCCTGAACGGGCGTTTCACCACTTTGCGCGACAGCCGCTTCAACCCCGCCTATGAGGCGATGAATAATGCAAGGATCCGCATTGCGCGGCTGGTGCCGATAACCTCGGACATGAACAAGAAGGCGCGCGAATGTCTGCGGGTGCTGGCCGAGGCGCCGGTCGCCCGGTCGGCGCGCGACACCCTGGCGGAACTTGAAGACCGCTATGGCGGCGATGAAGTGTGCAAGGATGATACCGACCAATCCTGGAATGTGCGCGATGTCGATCCTTCCGGGGGAACGGGCGTGCTGTCCTCGACCCCGTGGCGGCTGCGCAAGCTTGAACTGAGCCACGACCCGGCGCAGTTGCGGGCCAAGCTGGCCGAATTGCAGGGCCAGTGCCCGGCCGGCGAGGCGGCGGCGAATAGCGGCGCGGGCGCCCAGGCGGGAACGGATCTGGATCCCGACGCGATGAAGCAGGAAGCGGCGGCGGCGCTGGCGCGCATGCAGGGCTGCGTTGCGGCCGCCATCACCGCCTTCAACGACACCTGGCTCAAGACTCCGGTCGCGGTAAATGCGAGCTGCGAGCCGGGCAAGAATGACGAGCAACTGGCGAAGTTGCGGAGCGCAGCGCAGGGCGGCGGCGCCGACGAAAAGGCCCAGCTGGCGGAGTTCGAGAAAGTGGCGGCGCGGGTTCGGGCCGCCCACGGCGCCTATGAACAGGCCAAGGCGACGTTCCAGGCCGGCGACACCGCTGGAACGAGGGCCAATCTGAACAAGGCCAAGGCGGAGATCGACGCCCTTGGCGGCAATCCACCCTGCCCCGACCTATCGGCCAGGGTAGCCGCCGGACTGGACAAGACCGACAAGCTGGAAGACGTGCTGGCGCGGGCGCGCGGCGCGGTGGCGGCCTGCGATATCGCTGCCTTGCGCAAGGTGCAGGCCGAGATAGGCGGTTCCTCCCACGCCGAATTGAAGGAACTGGCCGGCAAGGCGGGACTGATTATTGCCGCCAACGAAAGATATGAGTCGGCAAAAGCCTCGTTCGCCGGCGGAGATCTCGCCAGCGCCGAATCCGACCTGCGTCTGGCCCAGGCGAGGCTGCGCTCGGCGGGGGCAGGGGTATGCGCCGATCTTGCCGGGCGCATTGCCTCGGGCCTCGACAAGGTGACGAGGCTGCGCGATGCCATCGATGCCGCCAACGCGGCGGTCGCCGCCTGCGACGTGCAAGCGATGGACAGCTGGAAGGGGAAATTGTCTTCGACCTCCAATCCGGCAGCGGTCCGCGCGGTGCAGAAGATAGATGCGGCACGTTCCGACTGCGAAAAGCGCGAGGGCGATCGCGAGGTGGCGGCGGCGGATGCGAGCTGCACCCGCAGCTTCGGTCCGCTTTCGGTTGCCGTTCGCGACAGCGTCGGCAGCGCCAACCCGCAATGTACCTGTTCGAAAGGCAATATCTGGAACGACGACAAGACCAGCTGCGTCAAGGGGCCGACGGCAGAAGAGATCGCTTCGGCCAATACCGCCGATTGCAAGCAGCGCTATGGCGATGGCTATTATGCCGGCAAGGCGAACAGCAAGGGCGTCTATTATTGCGTGCCGACGCGCTCGGCAGCCAACGACGTCTGCCGCAGCAAATATGGCGGCAATTATGTGGCCGGCAAAATTAAGGCAAATGGCGCCTTCGACTGCAGCCTGAGCGGCGCGGCGCAGCAGCAGGCGGCGCTCGACAATTGCCGCCGCCAATACGGCGCCCGCTTCATCCGCCTGATCAAGCGCAACGGCCAGTATCTGTGCGAGTACCAGACCGGACCGCAGCACAACCCCAATAATTCGGCGGCGGCGGCGGCGGCGGTGATCCAGGGCGTGATCGGCGCCATCAATAGCGGCAGGAGCAACGGCGGCGGCGGCCAGCCCAGCAATTGCCATCATCGGCCGGGAACCAGCCAGCAGCATTGCGGCAGCGCAGAGCAGCGGACGCCGGCGCCGCGCCAGCCGGCACCGAACTGCCGCTATCACGACAAGCGATCCAGTCTCTATTTCCAGAACATGACGGATCCGCGTTGCCGCTGAAAACGCTGGGGACTGGCGGCCGGGACCTGCATGGCAAGCAAGGGAGCGCATCTGCCGGATGGTCGCGGGCGGCAAGGATGCGGCGGCGCCAAGGGCTTGCCGGAGAATCGCAGATGGGACGATCCGGCCGGGAAAAAACATATTGATATAGATCAAAACTGTTATGGTGCTGAATTGTCGCAGTCCCCGTTAACAGAATAATTTGATCGGCGTGATTAACGCCCGAGAGCGGGTTTCCCCCGGGCGCCGTAGGGGTCGCCAAACAGAAAAAAGACCGGCGGACGGGACCGCTATAACCTCTGGAAAAAGGTTATAGATCAATATTATACCGGATGGGCAACGGGCAACCTGACGTAAAGGGCAGGGCCTCGGATATCGGTGGCGGATGTGCCGGGTTTGACGCCCCATGTGATTGAATTGAACGGCGGATTTTGCGTTTGACTTGCCGTAAGGCACTTGCAAGAGTCACCCGTTTCCCGCTATCTGCGGGGCGCCGGAATGGAATGATGGTCTTTCGTCTAATCGACCAAGGACGCAGCCGGACCGGTTTGAGGGTAGGCGCCTGAACCTGAAGGCGCCTTGGAATCGAGGTTGTGCGGGGTCGCGGAGACCCGCATGCCGACAAGCCCGTTTCGCCGCAGGCGGCAAGACGGGCGGGAGGAAGCCGGTCGGGGGAATTGATGACCCTGCCGGAATTCCCAAGTCATTTGGTTTCCGCGGAGTTCGGCCAATGGGCCGCAAAGGGAGGATTTTTCATGAAGCGTTTTAGCAAGTTGCTGTTGGCGGGCGCGGCCGGTGCCGTGCTGAGTTTCGCCGCCGCCAGCACGTCGATGGCAGCGGAATTCAATTTCAAGTTCCACCATCTGCTGGGTCCGAAGTCGCCGGCCCATACCAAGATGATCGTTCCGTGGACGGAGCGGGTCATGAAGGACTCGGGCGGGCGCATCGCCATCGAGGTGTTCCCCTCGATGTCGCTTGGCGGCAAGCCGCCGCAGCTCGTCAACCAGGTGAATGACGGCGTCGTCGATTTCGTCTGGACCGTGCTGGGCTACACGCCGGGCCGTTTCCCGCGCTCGGAGGTTTTCGACCTGCCCTTCGTGCACACCAACAACCCGATCGCCACCAACATGGCGATGTATGACCTGCTGCAGAACGGCATGATCGCCGAGGACTTCAAGGACGTCAAAGTCATCGCCCTGCATGTCAATGCCGGCCAGGCCATTCACACCGTCGACAAGCCGATCCACACCGTGGAAGACCTGAAGGGCCTGAAGCTGCGTATCCCGACCCGCACCGGGGGCTGGATCATCGAGGCGCTGGGCGCCAACCCGGTCGCCATGCCGGTGCCGGAACTGCCGCAGGCGCTGTCGAAGAAGGTCGTTGATGGCGCCTTCATTCCGTGGGAAATCATCCCGCCGCTGAAGATCCATGAGCTGACCAAGTACCAGATCGAAGGCGAGAACAACACGCGCTTCGGCACCACCACGTTCATGATCGCCATGAACAAGGACTCCTATGCCAAGCTGCCGGACGACCTGAAGGCGGTCATCGACAAGAACGCGGGTCTCGACTGGTGGAAGGAAATCGGCCAGATCTGGACCGATTCCGAAAAGCCGGGCATCAAGATGGCGGTCGATCACGGCAATGAGCACATCGTCATCGCCGGCGCCGAGCTCGAAAAGTTCCGCACCGCGCTGGAGCCGGTGGTCAATCGCTGGGTCGAGGAAGTCACGGCCAAGGGCATCGACGGCAAGGCGCTGGTCGCGGCTGCCCGCGAGGCCATTGCCAAGCACAGCAAAGAAGGCATGTAAGCCTCTTTTTGTGACAGACCATGGAGAAACCATCCAATTTTACGGACGACGGACGGACGGGGCCTGAGGGCCCCGTCCGCACCCTCATCCGCTGGTGGGCACTGGGAGGCGGCTTCGTACTCTGTGCCCTGGCGATCATGACGGTTATCAGCGTGACGCTGACGGCGACCGTCGGCACCCAGGTGCCCGGCGATTTCGAAATGACCGAAATCGGCGTCGCGGTCGCAGTGTTCATGTTCCTGCCCTATACGCAGCTCACAGGGGCCAACGTCACGGTCGATATTTTCACTGCACGGGCCGGGCGACGGTTCAGCGCGATCATGGTTCTGGCCAGTTCCGCCATAGCGCTGTTGTTCTCGATCCTCCTCATTTGGCGGATGTCCGAGGGCATGCTCGACCTGCGCTCCTACAACGAGGTCACGGGCATCATCGGCTTTCCGATCTGGACCGCTTTCATTCCGATGCTGATGTCTCTTGTTCTGCTTTTGGTGGCCTCTCTGGTAACCACCGGGGAAGCCTGGCACGAGTTCCGCGAAAGCCGGACGTAGTATTCTTGTTTGCGGTCTTGCGGGGGGGCGTTGACCTTACATGTTCATCGATTTTGCTATTGGCCTTGCCGGCCTTGCCTTTCTAATCGCACTTATCGCACTGCGGATCCCGATCGCCTATGCGATGATCCTGGTGGGGCTGGTCGGGGTTCCGCTGCTGTCGGGCGTCGATATCGTCCTGTCCCAGCTCAAGGATCTCGCCTACTCGCAGTTCTCCATCTACGACCTGTCGGTGGTGCCGATGTTCGTGCTGATGGGCAATATCGCCACCAGGGCGGGGCTTAGCCGGGATCTGTTCACGGCGGCCAACGCCTGGCTCGGACGCTTCAAGGGCGGCGTTGCGATGGCGGCCATTGCCGCCTGCGCCGGCTTCGGCTCGGTGTGCGGCTCGTCGCTGGCAACGGCCTCGACCATGGGGCAGGTGGCCTATCCGGAATTGCGGCGGCTGAAATATTCGCCGGCGCTTGCCACCGGTACCCTGGCGGCAGGCGGCACCCTCGGGATTCTCATTCCGCCTTCGGTGGTGCTGATCATCTATGCCATCATCGTCGAAGCCAATATCGTCACCATGTTCATGGCGGCGTTCATTCCCGGCATTCTGGCGATGCTGCTTTTCATGCTCACCGTCACCATTTTCGTCACCGTCAAACCGAGCGCGGCGCCGAAGGGCAGGGCGGTCAGCAGCAAGGAGCTGATGGAGGCGACGGTTGCCATCCTGCCGGTGGCCACCGTATTCGCGGTGGTGATCGGAGGCATCTATCTCGGCTTTTTCAACCCGACACCGGCTGCCGCCGTCGGCGCCGTGCTGGTCTGGGTATTCGGCATCGTCCGCAAGCAGCTGAACTGGGCGGGGATGAAGTCCGCGCTGCTGGAAACCTGCCAGACGACGGCGATGATCTTTCTCATCCTGCTGGGCGCCGAATTGCTGAAGATCTTCATGTCGCGCGGCGGCGTGCCGATCGCGGCGGCGGAAGCCATCCAGGGCAGCGGCCTTTCGCCGATGGTCATTCTGGTGCTGCTGCTGATTGCCCTGATCTTCCTCGGATGCCTCATGGATTCGCTGTCCATGATCATTCTGGCCATTCCGTTCTTCTGGCCGGTACTGGAAGGGCTCGACTACGGCATGTCGATCGAGGACATGAAGATCTGGTTCGGTATCATCGCCCTGGTGGTGGTGGAGTTGGGATTGATAACGCCCCCTGTGGGAATGAACGTCTTCGTTATCCATTCCATTGCCAAGGACGTGCCGATGTCGGAAACCTTCAAGGGCGTGCTGCCGTTCTTTGCCTCCGAGATCGTTCGCGTGTCGCTGCTGGTGGCGTTCCCGTCGATCATCCTTTTCCTGCCGAGACTGCTTGGAAACTAGCGCGACGGCATGAGTTGCCTGCACAAGCGCCCGGCCTTTCGGCCGGGCGTTTTTTTGCGTCAAATGGGTGATATTTCATATATTGAAATATAGGTTTCAAAAAAGCATTGACGATACCAGCCGGGGCTGCGAATATCGCCGCAGGAACAGGGAATGCCGCCCCGGATGCGGGCGGCGGCGGCACGGTGTACAGTTCCGGAACTCTCTCGATCCATTGGGGCAGGAACGGGCCGTGGCCACACAACTCAACAATTCAGTCGCACGCGCATTCGCCATCCTCGAGATGTTTACCGAGCGCCGCTCCCAGGTCACCGCGGGCGACGTGGCGAGGGAGTTGGGCCTGAATGCGGTCACCGCGCACCGTTTCCTGCGCTCGCTGGAATCGGTTGGAGCAATCGTCGCCGAAACCCGCGGCACCTACCGGCTGGGCTTTCTCTTCGCCGATCTTGGCAGCCGGGTCGTTGTCGGCAATTGCCTGGCACGGGTGGCCAAACCGGCGCTGGATGGGGTCAGCCGCGACATCAAGGAAGCCTCGATGGCGACGGTGATGGAATCGAACATGGTGTCCTGCGTTGCTATAGCCAAGGCCGGGCGCACGTTGTCGGTCCATATCCGTCCGGGCACGCGCATGCCGGCCTATTGCGTCGCCAATGGCAAGGTCTGGCTGGCCCATTTGCCGCCGGCGGATCTGGAGCGCTACCTTGATGAGGTCGAGCTGAAAGCCTATACGCCGAAGACCATTACCAGCCGCGAGGCGCTCAGGCGCGACCTCGACCAGGTGCGCAAGGACGGCTTTGCCATCAATGACGGCGAACGCGAGGACGGACTGAAGGCGGTCGCGATCCCGCTTATGGGCCGCAACAACGCGCTTCTTGCCGGACTATCGGTCTTCGGCCCGACATCGCGCCTCAATGATGCCGTGGTGGAGCGGGCGCTGGAGCGGCTGCGCCAGGCGGCAAGGGAAATCGAAATAGAGCTTTACGGACGCGCCGCTGCATAAGGGGCGCCAAAGGCGTGGTTTTCGGAACAGGAATTCTTGGCTGACAGGGGTGGCACCAGACAGGCCAACAGGAGTGCACAGGTAATATGGAACGCAGCTTCAGTGAAGAAATCAAGCTCTTGAGCGCCGGTAAGGGCGAGGTGTTCAGGGGCGAGGGCATCCTTGCCATCACCAAGGGCCTGCTGCAATCCGGGGTCAGTTATGTCGGCGGCTACCAGGGCGCGCCGGTGTCCCATCTGCTCGACGTGCTGGTGTCGGCCAAGAGCTACATGGAAGAGCTGGGCGTCCATGTCGAAGCCTGCAGCAACGAGGCGTCGGCGGCGGCCATGCTCGGTGCCTCGCAGGTCTATCCGATGCGCGGCGCGGTGACCTGGAAGTCGATCGTAGGGACCAATGTCGCGTCCGACGCGCTGTCCCATCTCGCCTCGGGCGGCGTGAAGGGCGGGGCGCTGATCATCATCGGCGAGGATTACGGCGAGGGCTCCAGCATCATCCAGGAACGCAGCCTGGCGGTGGCGCTCAAATCCTCGATGTGGCTGGTCGACCCAAGACCCAACCTGACCTCGATGGTCGATATGGTAGAACACGGCTTCGCCTTGTCGGAGGCGTCAAATACGCCGGTGATGATGCAGCTGCGCATTCGCGCCTGTCACGTCCAGGGCGAGTTCGTTGCCCGCGACAACGTCAAGCCCAAGATTGGCGGCATCCACAAGCTGGCCGAGCCGGCGGCGTTCAGCTATGACCGCCTAGCCCATCCGCCGTCCACCTTCGTTCACGAACATGCCAAGGTGAGCGACCGGCGGCCGGCGGCGCAGGACTATATCCGCAAGCACAAGCTCAACGAGGTGTTCAAGGGGACCAGGAACGCCCCGCTCGGCCTGATTCTCCAAGGCGGGCTTTACAACACCGTCATGCGCCAGCTCTGCGAACTCGGGCTGGCCGACGACTACGGCAATTCGGCGCTCGACCTCCTGGTTCTCAATGTCACCAACCCGCTGGTCGGCGACGAGATCGAGGATTTCTGCCGCGGCAAGGATGCGGTGCTGGTGATCGAGGAGGGCACGCCGGAGTTTCTCGAGCAGCAGATTCTAAAGATCGTGACCAGGGCCAAGCTCAAGATCGAGGTCTGCGGCAAGGATTTCCTGCCCGAGGCGGGCGAGTATAACGGGCAGGTGGTGGCGAAAGGCGTGGCCGCCTTTCTCGGCGCCCACAAGAAGAAGGGGCTCGCGCTGGCGGGCGCCGGCCGCCACGTCAAGAAGGTGGAAGAGGCGCTGGCCATCGGCGCCAAGGCGCTGGGCGGCCCGGTCCTGCCGCGCCCGCCGGGGTTTTGCACCGGCTGCCCCGAGCGCCCGGTGTTCGGCGCCATCAAGCTGGCGGAGCGCGATCTCGGCAAGGTTCACGTCTCAAGCGATATCGGCTGTCATTCCTTCGCCACCTTCGCGCCGTTCTCGCTCGGCAATTCGATCATGGGCTACGGCATGTCCCTGGCCTCGATGGCGGCGGTGGCGCCGACCCAGCAGCGCCGTTCGATCGCCGTCATGGGCGATGGCGGCTTCTGGCATAACGGCCTGCAATCGGGCGTCATGAGCAATCTGTTCAACAAGGGCGACGGCGTGCTGGTCATCATGCAGAACGGCTACACCTCGGCCACCGGGCAGCAGGACCATATGTCGTCAGCCCATTTCGCGCCGGTGGTGGGCGACAAGCTGGATGCCGATATCGAGACAACGCTGAAGGCCGTCGGCGTCAAATGGCTGCGCACGGTGCGCACCTATTCGGTCGAGAAGATGGTGCACACCCTCAAGCAGGCGCTGACCACGGCCGAAAAGGGGCTGAAGGTCATCATTGCCGACGGCGAATGCATGCTGGTGCGCCAGCGCGGCATCAAGGCCGAGCGGGCGCGGCTGTTGAAGGAAGGCTCGAGGGCCGAGCAGGAGAAATTCGGCGTCGATGACGAGGTCTGCGTCAACGACCACCCCTGCGTGCGCCTGTCGGGATGCCCGTCGCTGACCACCAAGCCCAACCCCGACCCGCTGCGCAGCGAGCCGGTGGCCCATGTCAACCAGGACTGCGTGGCCTGCGGATTGTGCGGCGAGATGGCCCATGCCGCGGTGCTGTGCCCGTCCTTCTACCGCGCCAAGCGGATCTACAATCCCGGAAAGCTCGAAACCATGGTTCATCGCCTTCGCCAAACCGTCATCTCCAGCCTGTCGAAGGTGGCGGCATGAGCGCGGTGACCCGGCTGTTGATCGCGGCGCTGGGCGGCGAGGGCGGCGGCGTCCTTTCCGGCTGGGTGGTGGCGGCGGCGCAGGCGCAAGGCCATGCGGTGCAGGCGACCTCGGTGCCGGGAGTGGCCCAGCGCACCGGCGCCACGACCTATTATGTCGAGATCGGCAAGCGCGACAAGAAGGGCGCCGCGCCGGTCTTTGCCCTGATGCCGGTCGAGGGCGGTGTCGATGTGGTGGTGGCGAGCGAGCTCCTGGAGGCGGCGCGCATGGTCGAGCGCGGCTTCGTGACGCCGGACCGCACCTTCCTCCTGGCTTCGACCCACCGCGTGCTGACGGTGCCGGAAAAATCGGCCAGGGGCGACGGCACCGCCAATGCCGACACCATGATGCGCTCGTTGGAAAAATGCAGCAAGGAGCGCTTCCTGTTCGACATGGCGGAAACCCGCCAGCAAGTCGGCACCATCGTCAATTCGGTCATGCTGGGCGCCATGGCCGGCCTCGAGCTGCTGCCGATCTCGAAGGAAAATTATCTTGAAGCGATGCAGGGCACGGCCGGCAGCGCTGCCAATCTGCGCGGCTTCGAAGCGGGATTTGCCATCGCCACCGGGGAACGCGAGGCGCCGCAGGCCGGCGATCCCAAACGCGCGCCAAGGCCCATGGCGGCCGACCCGCTGGCGGCCCGCGTGGCGGGGATGCCGGAAGGGGCGCGCGATGTCGTGCGTATCGGCGTCGGCCGCCTGATCGATTATCAGGACGTCGACTATGCCCGGCTTTACCTCGACCGCTTGCAGCCCTTCATGGAATCGGGGCCGCTGCTACGCGAGCTGGCACGCCATCTGGCGGTACGCATGAGCTATGAGGACATCATCCGCGTCGCCCAGCTCAAGGTCCGGCCCGAGCGCTTTTCACGCATCCGGTCCGAGATCGGCATCGACGGCACGGAACCCTTCGAGGTGGTCGACTTTTTCAAGCCTGGCATACCCGAACTGGCCGACCTGCTGCCGCCGGCGCTGGGGCGCCGTTTGCTGGCCTGGGCGGCCAGGGCGCCGGAGAAGCGGGGCTACAATATCGGCATGAAGGTCAAGACGACCTCGATATCGGGCTTCCTGCGGGTGTGGCTGCTGGCCAGGATGCGCTTCTGGCGCCGGCGCACGCTGCGCTTTGCCGAGGAGCAGGCGCAGATCGAAGGCTGGCTCAAGCTGGTTGAGCGCGCCCAGGCGCGCGACCCGGCGCTGGCCCGCGAGGTCGCGGATCTGGCCCGAATCGTCAAGGGCTATGGCGATACCCATCGCCGCGCCGTAACCACCTATCGCGACCTGGTCGAACGGGTGGTCGATCCGGCCCTTTCCGGCGATGGCACCGGCAAGGGGGTGGCGCGCAGGCTCAAGGAAGAGATTTCCCAGGTGCTCGCCACCCATTGATCTCCGGTGTGCCGCCCGCCGGACTCTGCGGGCGCCTTGCTGCGCCTTTGTCGCCGCGTTCCGGCAGGTGCATCGGGCATATGGACCATGCCGGTTTAGTGCGTTAAAGATAGCCGCTCTTGGGCATGCCTCACGCGCGGACGATACCGGCTGCGCGGGTGGGGCGGTCAGTTCATTGTCTATGCAAAAGAGGTCAGTCGCTTTATGTCGTCAACCTTCGAAAAAGTCGCGGCGATCATTTCGGATACGAGCGAAATTCCGCTTGAAGAGATCACTCCGAAAAGCCATACGATCGACGATCTGGGGATCGACAGCCTCGATTTCCTCGACATCGTATTCGCCATCGACAAGAGCTTCGGGATCAAGATTCCGCTCGAAGCCTGGACGGAAGAGGTCAACAAGGGTCTCGCCTCTGCGGATGACTACTTCGTTCTGGAGAAGCTCTGCCAGCGTATCGACAAGCTGGTCGGGGAAAAGGGCTGATCTGACGAACCCGGTTGGAAGTTAACCGTCCCCGACCCACAAGGACTTATCGCCGGTCGATGCGCCTCGAATATTTCCAGATGATCGACAGGGTGACCGCCTTCGACCGCGATGCTGCGAAGTTGACGGCACGCTCCCGCGTGCCGGTCAAAAGCCCGATCTTCGAGGGCCATTTTCCTGGCTATCCGATCATGCCGGGCGTGCTGCTGGTCGAAACCATGGCCCAGGCATCGGGCTGCCTGATCCTTGGCCTCAATTCGCTGTCGCGGATGCCCTTTCTGGTCGGTATCAAGGAAGGCAAATTGCGCACCTTCGTCGAGCCGGAGGCCGAGCTCGATATAGAAGCTTCGCTGGTTCACGGCGGCTCGGGGTTTTCGGTCACTTCGGCGAAGATCCTGATTGCCGGCAAGAAGGTTTGCGATGCCAGCCTGACATTCAAGACGATGCCGTTTCCAGCACCCGAACTTGAACAGATGATGCGTGAACAGGCGGACAGGATCGGTCTGCCGGCGGAGGTCCACTGACATGGCGACACGCTCGCCGCGCGACGCGGTCATTACCGGCATCGGGCTGATCTCGCCGCTGGCCGAAGGGGTGGCGGACCATGTGCGCCTGCTCACCGGCGAGGCACTTCCGCAACCTGGCATCGATGCCGAGAGCTTCGCGCCCTATCCGTTTCATCCCCTGGTGGAGGTCGATCTCAGCCTGCAAATTCCCAAGCGCGACCAGCGCCAGATGGAAACCTGGCAGCGCTACGGCACCTATGCCGCCGGGCTGGCGCTTGCCGATGCCGGGTTGGCGGGCAACGAGGCGGTGCTGAGCGAGGCGGGCCTCATTGTCGCCGCCGGCGGCGGCGAGCGCGACCCGGAGGTCGACGGCGCCATTCTCGAAGGGATGGCGAACGCCGGTGATCGCGACGCCTTCCTCAATGAGCGGCTGATGAGCGACCTCAGGCCGACACTGTTCCTGGCCCAGCTCACCAATCTTCTGGCCGGCAATATTTCCATCGTCCATCACGTCACCGGCTCCTCGCGCAGCTTCATGGGCGAGGAACTGGCGGGCGCCATGGCCCTGCAAACGGCAATGCGCCAGATCGGCGCCGGCCAGGGCGATGTATTTCTCGTTGGCGGCGCCTATAGCGCCGGACGGCCCGACATGCTGCTCTATTTCGCCTGTGGCGACTATCTGCTGGAGGGCAGCGAAGTGCCGCCGGTGTGGCAGCGCGGCGGCGGCAGGGGCGGCCTTGTCTGCGGCTCGATGGGCGCTTTCCTGGTTATCGAGGCGCGCGAACATGCGCAAAAGCGCGGCGCGCGCATCTATGCCCGGCTCGAGGACGTGGTGGCCGACCGCGGATCGCGCGAGGACGCTTCGGCGTTGCGGGCACGGGCGGCGCGCCAGACGGCCCGGCTGGAGGAACTGGCGGGCGACGCGCCCATCGGCCTTTTGTCGGGCGCCTCGGGCGCGGCCGGGGCGCTGGCGCTGGAGCGGGCGATGATCGATGAGCTGTCGGCGCGCCGGGAAGTCTATGTGCGCGGCTGCGCCACCATGATCGGCCATGGCCTGGAGGCGCAGGTACCGGCCTGCGTCGCGCTGGCGGCGGCGGCGCTGAAGGAAAAGACATTTTACCGGCCCTTCGATGAGTCCGGTTTTGAAAAACCTGCCGTCACGGCGCCGGACAGGATCGCGGTTACCGGCTGGGGCCATTGGCGCGGCGAGTCGCTGGCTGTTATCGCGGCGGATGACTGACCGGGCCGACGGCGCCCAATGGCTGCGCCGGATCTGCGATTGAGGCTGCTGGCGAGGAGCGGGATGGAACAGGTATGAGTGACGCAAATCTCGATCATAAGGGCCGCCCCGTCATCGTGGTGACGGGAGTTGGCGTCGTGACCTCGCTGGGGGCGGGCAGGCAAGACAACTGGGCGGCGCTGACGGCGGGCAAGTCCGGTATCCACCAGATCACCCGCTTTCCCACCGAGGGCTTGCGCACCACCATCGGCGGCACCGTCGATTTCCTGAAAGACGTGCCGATCTCGGCGCCGCTCCTGACCGAGCGTTTCGCCGTGCTTGCGGTCGAGGAGGCGGTGGCGCAGGCGAAGATCGGATCGGCGGGCAATTTTCCGGGGCCGCTGTTCATGGCGGTGCCGCCGGTCGAGGTCGACTGGCCGCAGCGCTTCGAGCTTTACGAGGCCGGCAAGGCCGGCGGTGGCACCGGCTATGCGCGCCTTTTCGCCGGAGCGCGCAGCGGCGACTACCGGCGCTATCATGAACTGTCCACCTTCGGCTGGCCGGCCGAGCGCATTGCCGAGAAATTCGGCACGCGCGGCGGGCCGGTATCGCTGTCCACCGCCTGCGCCTCGGGCGCCAGCGCGATCCAGCTTGGCCTTGAGGCGCTACGCCGCGGCGATTGCGCCGCCGCGCTGTGTGTTGGCAGCGACGGTTCGGTTCATGCCGAGGCGGTGATCCGCTTTTCGCTTCTGTCGGCGCTTTCGACCAGCAACAATCCGCCGGAAGCCGCCGCCAAGCCGTTTTCGGCCGACCGCGACGGTTTCGTCGTCGCCGAAGGGGCGGGCGCCCTGGTGCTGGAAACGCTGGACCATGCCCGCGCGCGGGGCGCCGAAATCCTCGCCGTGCTGCGCGGCTGCGGCGAGCGGGCCGACGATTTCCACCGCACCCGCTCCAAGCCGGACGGGTCCTCGATTATCGGCGCCATCGAGCGGGCGATGGACGATGCCGGGCTGGCGCCGGACGAGATCGACTACGTCAATGCCCATGGCACCGGCACGCCGGAAAACGACAAGATGGAATATCTTGGCTTGTCTACGGTGCTGGGCGATGCGCTGACCTCGATCCCGGTCAGTTCCAACAAGTCGATGATCGGCCATTCGCTGACCGCCGCCGGCGCGGTCGAGGCGGTGTTTTCGATCCTGACCATGCGCACCGGCCGTATTCCGCCAACCATCAACTATAATGTCCCCGACCCGGCGATTCCACTCGACGTGGTGCCAAATGTGGCGCGCGACGCCAGCGTGGCAACGGTCATGTCCAATTCCTTCGGCTTTGGCGGCCAGAATCTGTGCCTGGTGCTGGCGGCCGAGCCGGCCTGAGGCCGCAGTCTCCTGCCATCGCGGGCATGGCATGCGATGCCGCCATCGGCTATTAAGGGCTGCCGGCCGGCCGTTTGCCGCCGGCCGCGAGACAGTTTTCCCTTGCGGCCCGCCTTTTTTCGGCAGCCCTCATCCAGATCCGGACCGTCATCCATGAGAGCCTTGCAGCTTATCGAAGAGCGAAAACTCGAGATCCGCGATGTGCCGCCGCCGCCGCCGCCCGGCCACGGCGAGGTGCAGGTTGCGGTTGGCGCGGTGGCGCTCAACCATATCGATGTCTGGGGCTGGCGCGGCATGGCCTTCGCGCGGCGCAAGCTGCCGCTGGTGGTAGGCGCCGAAGCGGCCGGAACGATCACCGCGCTGGGCGAGGGCGTGAGCGGGCTTGGCGTTGGCCAGGTGGTCGCGCTCTATGGCGCCGAAACCTGCGGCACATGCCCGGCCTGCGCCGAGGGGCGGGACAATCTGTGCGAGAACGTCTCCGGCGTTCACGGCTTTCACATCGACGGCTTTGCCCAGGATCTGGTGAACATGAAGGCGCGGCTTTGCGTGCGAGCGCCGGCCGGCGTTGACGTCGTTCAGGCCGCCTGCGCGCCGATCACCTTCGGCACCGTGCAGCACATGCTGTTCGACAATGCCCAGCTCAAGCCGGGCGAAACGGTGCTGGTGCAGGCGGGCGGCAGCGGCATTGGCTCGATCGCCATCCTCATGGCCAAGGCCATCGGCGCAAAGGTCATCACCACCGTCGGCAGCGCCGAAAAGGCGGAAAAGGCCAGGGCGCTCGGCGCCGACCATGTCATCAATTACCGCGAGGAGCGCTTCGAAGGCGTGGTGCGCAAACTGACGAAGAAACGCGGCGTCGATGTCGTGTTCGAGCATACCGGGGTCGATACCTGGGCCGGCAGCCTGTTCTCGCTGAAACGCGGCGGGCGGCTCGTCACTTGCGGCTCCACCACCGGCATCATGGCCGAAATCAACCTGATGCAGCTGTTCCAGCAGCAATATCGCATCTTCGGCAGTTTCGGCTGCACCGTCGCCAACCTTGCCGAGAGCATGGCCAAGATGGCCGACGGTTCGGTCAAGCCGGTGATCGATGCGCAGATCACCATGGAGACGATCGAAGACGGACTGGCGCGCCTCGAAGGGCGCGATGTCTTCGGCAAGATCGTGATGAAACTCTAGTGAGCGGCAATTTGCCCATAAGGTTTCTGCTTGTCGCCAAACGGCGCCTTCGCGATGCCGGCGACTGGCTCGTGGCTGGCATCATAATCGGCCTGGTCTGGCTGATACGACTGCTGCCGACCGATACCGCGATCAATGCCCTGGCCTTCGCGGCGCGCACGCTCGGCCCCTGGCTGCCGGCCCACCGTGTCGGCGCCAAGAACATCGCCCTGGCGCTGCCGGACCTCAGCGAGGGCGAACGGGCCAGGATTCTGTCCGACGCCTGGGACAGCCTGGGGCGCATGGCTGCGGAGTTCGTCTTTGTCGACCGTGTTTTCGACTACGACCCCGAAAACCCCAATAGCGGGCGCATCGAGGCGGTTGGGGCGGAAAATTTCATCAGGATCCGCGACGGCGGCAAGCCCTGCATCATGTTCACCATTCACAGCGCCAATTGGGAGCTGCTGGGGGTCTGCGCCGCGCGCTTCGGCCTTGATGTCTCGGTGCTGTTCCGTCCGCTCAACAATGCGATTCTGGGGCGCAAGCTCGACCGGCTGCGCGGCTCGATGATGGGATCGCTGGTGGAATCGCGCTCCGGCGCTCTCCTGGCGCTAAGCGGCGTGCTCGGGCGCGGCGGCAATATCGGCGTTCTCGTCGACCAGCGCTTCCATCGCGGGCTGTCGCTGCCCTTTTTCGGCCATCCGGCCAAGACCAACCCGTCTCTTGGCAAGCTGGCGCGCCGTTTCGACTGCGACGTCTATGGCGCGCGCTCGGTGCGCTTGCCAGGAGGGCGTATCCGCCTCGAACTGGTGGGGCCGATCGATCTGCCGCGCGACAAGGGCGGCGCGGTCGATGTCGAGCAGACGATGCGCAAGGTCAACGGGATCGTCGAGGGCTGGGTGCGCGAAAACCCCGGCCAGTGGCTTTGGATGCACCGGCGCTGGCGGCCCTGACGCTGGCGGCCCTGATGATGGCGGCCCTGATGCTGGCGGCACTGGGGCAGTTGGCGGTTCTACGGCGCGGCCGTCAGGCCGCCTGGTGCTTGGCCAGCCGGCGCTCCCATTCCAGCGCCGTTTCGACGATGAAATCGAGGTTGTCGTAGCGCGGGCGCCATTTGATGGCCTTGAGAATGCGGCGGTTCCCCGCCACAAGTTCCGGCGGGTCGCCGTCGCGGCGGCCCGCTTCCTTGACCTTGAAATCCTTGCCGGACGCCTTTTTCACCGCGGCGATGACTTCGCGCACCGAATAGCCGCGGCCATAGCCGCAATTGACGGTCAGGTTTTCCCCGCCCTTGCGCAAGTGGTCGAGAGCGGCGGAGTGGGCGCGGACCAGGTCCGAGACATGGATATAGTCCCGGATGCAGGTGCCGTCCGGGGTTCCGTAATCGGTGCCGAAGATCTCCAGATGAGGACGCTGGCCGAGAGCGGCCTGAGCGGCGACCTTGATGAGATGGGTGGCGCGCGGCGTCGACTGGCCGGTACGCCCCTCGGGGTCGGCGCCGGCGACATTGAAATAGCGCAATGCGGCATAGCCGAGCTTGTGGGCGGCGGCGGTGTCACGCAGCATGATCTCGGTCATCATTTTCGACGAGCCATAGGGCGAGATCGGCGCCAGCGGCGTGTCCTCGTAAACCGGGCTCATGGCGGGAATGCCATAGACGGCGGCGGTGGAGGAGAAGATGAAGTGCCTGACCTTGTGGCGGATCGCGGTGGCCAGCAGCGCACGCGAGCGCACGGTGTTGTTGAGATAGTAGCCGAGCGGGTCGGTGATCGAATCCGGCACCACGATCGAGCCGGCGAAATGGATGATGGCGTCGATGCGGTGCTTGTCGATCAGAGCGCCGACCAGCGCCTCGTCGGCGATATCGCCCACGGTCAGCCTGGCTTTTGGCGCCACCGCCCAGCGGAAACCGGTCGACAGATCGTCGACAACATGGGTTTCCTCGCCGCGATCGGTGAGCTCGCAGACCATGTGACTGCCGATATAGCCGGCGCCGCCGGTAACCAGGACAGCCATGCCGCCCTCCTTTTACGCATACTCTTTCAAATTCCAGCTCTAGCCGATAAAGGTTTAGGTGCAGTTACTTTCGCGGGCGGGGCACATGAGCAGGGCGATCAAAAAGGCGGTTTTTCCGGTTGCCGGTCTGGGCACGCGGTTTCTTCCCGCGACGCGGGCGATGCCGAAGGAAATGCTCACCGTGGTCGATCGCCCGGTGATCCAGCATGTCGTCGATGAGGCCCGAGAGGCCGGTATCGAGCAGTTCATCTTCGTCACCGGGCGCAACAAGTCGGTCATCGAGGACCATTTCGACCGCCAGGTCGAGCTGGAGGAAACGCTGCGCAGCCGGGGCAAGCAGGCCGAGCTTGAAAAGCTGACCGCCGAGCTGCCCGGCCCCGGCCAGGCCAGCTTCACGCGCCAGCAGGAGCCGCTCGGCCTTGGCCATGCGGTGTGGTGCGCGCGCAACCTCGTCGGCAACGAGCCGTTCGCCCTGCTGCTGCCCGA
>JAGRLG010000042.1 GCA_020441905.1 Rhodobiaceae bacterium
GTCTACACCACCGACCTCGGCGAGGAAGGTGTCGATCTCGGCAAGCTCTATGATTACGACATCATACTTCTCGACCTCAACCTGCCGGACATGAGCGGCTACGAGGTTCTGAAGACGCTTCGCCTGGCCAAGGTGTCGACTCCGATTCTGATTCTTTCGGGCATGGCGGGCATCGAAGACAAGGTTCGCGGACTGGGGTTCGGCGCCGACGACTATCTGACCAAGCCGTTTCACAAGGACGAACTGGTCGCGCGGATACATGCCATTGTCCGCCGCTCCAAGGGCCATGCCCAGTCGGTCATCTCCACCGGCGACCTGAAAGTCAATCTCGACACCAAGACGGTGGAAGTGAATGGCCAGCGGGTGCATCTGACCGGCAAGGAATATCAGATGCTGGAGCTGCTCTCCTTGCGCAAGGGCACCACCCTGACCAAGGAAATGTTCCTCAACCACCTTTATGGCGGCATGGACGAGCCGGAGTTGAAGATCATCGACGTCTTCATCTGCAAGCTGCGCAAGAAACTGGCGGCGGCAACCGGCGGCAAGCACTATATCGAGACCGTGTGGGGCCGCGGCTATGTGCTGCGCGACATCGACGAGGACGACGAACGACTGAAGGCTTCGGCCTGACACCATACCGCCTGACATCGGGCCGCCTGACATCGGGCCGCCCGACAGTGGGCCGCCAGACATCGGGCCGCTTCGCTCCGGCATAGCGGCCGGCAACCAGTTTTCAAGCCCGCGGCGCCACGTCCGCGGGCTTTCTTGTTGGCGCCGTCACGTCTGCGGGCTATCTTGTTGGCGCCGCCACGCGCCGCTTCATGGCTCTGGCAGAAATCCGGCGGAAACAACAAGAGGGCGGGTACTTGCCCCGCCCTCGCGCTTCGTCATCGAATGTCCGCCGCGGCTGGCCTAGACCGCCCGCAGGCGACCCGCGCCGGCCTCCGCCTGAAACGGCTGCTGGCGCGCCGGCGCAGCGGCGGCTTGATCGCCCTGCCCCTTCAGGGCATGAACGCCACGATAGCCGGCCACACCTTCGAATCTTTCCGAAACGCCAAGCATGGTCTCGGCGGCGCCAAGCAGCAGATAGCCGTCGGGAGCCAGCGAACCGGCCATGCGGGCTAGCACATCGCGTTTCGTTTCGGTATCGAAATAGATCAGCACGTTGCGGCAAAAGACAACGTCAAAACTGCCCAGCGCCGCATAGTCGGCCAGCAGGTTGAACGGCGCGAACTTGACCTTCTGGCGGATCGTCGGCGCAATCTGCCACATATCCCCGACCTGCTTGAAATATTTCATCAGATAGTTGATCGGCAATCCCCGCTGCACCTCGAACTGGGTGTAGAGCCCGGCCTTGGCCTTCTCCAGCACCTCGATCGAGATATCGGTGGCCAGGATCTCGATATTCCACCCTGCCAGCTTGTGGGCATTCTGATCCAGCATCATCGCCAGCGAATAGGGTTCCTGGCCCGTCGATGCGGCCGCGCACCAGATCCGCAGGCGGCGCCGGTTGGAGCGCGCCTTGAGCAGGGCGGGAAGGATCAGATTGTCGAAATGTTCAAACGGCGTCTTGTCGCGGAAGAAGAAAGTTTCATTGGTCGTCATCGCCTCGACGATGTCGGCGCGCAGCGCCTCCGACCCCGGATTGCGCGCCGCCCGCACCAGTTCGTCGAGCCCGGCATGGCCGTGGCGGCGGGCGACCGGAATGAGCCTGCTTTCAATGAGATACTGCTTGTCGCCCGTCAGGGCGAGGCCGGACTTTTCATGCAGCATACCGCGCAAATATTCATAGCCGCCGGGGGTCATCGCATCTGCCCCCTGAGAATACGGGCAATTGTCGCCCCCATTTCCTCCAGCGCCAGCACGCCGGCGCAGGCGCCGGCACGGGCCGTCGCGCCGGGCATGCCCCAGACCACCGAACTCGCCTCGTCCTGCGCCAGGACATTGCCGCCGGCATTGGCTATGGCCAGCGCGCCGTCGGCGCCATCGCGCCCCATGCCGGTGAGCACCACGCCCAGCACGGAGCCGCCATAGACGCCGGTGACGCTCTCGAACATCGGATCGACTGCCGGCTTGCAGAAATTCACCGGCGGCGCGTCCGAAATGGCGATCGCCGGCTGCCCGCCCTTGGTCTCCACCAGCATGTGCTTGCCACCCGGCGCGACATAGATGGTTCCCGCTTTCAGTACTTCGCCGTGCGTGCCCTCAAGCGCCGGACAGCCGGTTACCTTGCCCAGATGATTGGCCAGGATGACGGTGAAATTCGGCGGCATATGCTGCGTGACCAGGACCGGAACCTCGCGGATCTCGTCCTTGACGCTTTCCAGCAGCCGGTAGAGCGCCTGCGGACCGCCCGTCGAGCTGCCAATGGCCAGAACCCTCGGACGGACCTTGTTGAAGGGGCGAAGCTGATAGGTCGCCGAACCGGGTGTTTTGAGCGCAATGGCCGGCACCGGCGGAGCCGGATGCACCGGGTTGGCCTGCTGCTCGGGCGCATAGAGCCTGATCTTTTCAATCAGCTCGCGCTGAAATTCCGCAACGCCGCCATCATCGCCCGTGCCTTCCGGTTTCGGTACATAGTCCCTGGCCCCCAGTTCCAGCGAGCGCAAGGAGATGTCCGCATTTCGCTTGGTCAGGCCGGACGCCATGATGACAGCAAGATCAGGGCGCATTTCCAGCAACTTCGGCAACGCCGTGATGCCGTCCATCTCCGGCATTTCGACATCGAGAACCACGACGTCGGGGCGCGAGGCTTCCAGATCGCGCAAGGCGCCCGCGCCATTGCGCTGGCTCGACACCACTATGATTCCCGGCGCCTCATTCAGCCACCTGGTGACCAGATTGCGAATGATGGAGGAATCGTCGACTACCATGGCCCGGATCGGGCGAACGGATCCTTCGCTCGCTGGCACCCGGGGCGGACGCATATGTTGCATGCTAATTACTTGCGTCCTTACAGCAGGCCGACTTCCTGGAATTTGGCTTCGACGATCTCGCGGTCGAAAGGCTTCATGATGTATTCATTGGCGCCCGACCGGATCGCCTTCATGATGTGATCCAGATCGTTCTCGGTGGTACAGAACACGACTTTCGGCTTGTCGCCGCCTTCCGCCTTGCGCAGGGCAAGCAGGAATTGCATGCCGTCCATAACCGGCATGTTCCAGTCGAGAAGCACCGCGTCGGGCATTGAATCGCGGCATTTGGCGAGCGCCACCTTGCCGTCCTCGGCCTCTTCGATCGTGAAATCGAGATCTTCCAGAATTCGCCGTGCGACCTTCCGGATCACTGCACTGTCATCAACTACCAGGCATGATTTCATGTTTCAGTTCTCCAAAGCTGGCTGGCCGGTCCGATCAGGCCGCCACTGCTGGTTCAGACCCCATTTCAAGCACTTGGTCCACGTCGAGGACCACGAGCAGGCGCCCGTCCAGTCGCTGCACCCCGCCCGACACCATTGCCCAGCGGCGATCCAGATTTCCCGGATTCTTTTCAAGCCCATCCACCGGAAGGCGAAGCACTTCGCCAACCTGGTCGATAAGCAGACCATAGGATTCGCCCTTGTATTCGATGCCGACCGCCATCGGCTGGCCCGCATCCTCCGCCCTGGGCAGCCGCAGGCGGCGGCGCATGTCGATCACCGTCACGATGCGCCCGCGAAGGTTCAGCACCCCCGCGATTTCCGGCGGCGACAGCGGAACCTGGGTAATCGTTTCAGGCATGAACACATCCTGGACCCGATTGATCGGCAGGCCGAAAAGCTGCTCGCCGATCAGCACGGTGACATATTCGACCGTTGCGCTTTCCTGGGCCTCTTCCTTCATTTCCTCGGCGCTCATGCCGCTTCTCCCATTTCCGCCCGTGACTGGCGCAGGGACAGGATCAGTCCCTCGCGGTCGAACTTGGCGACATAGTCGTGGAATCCGGCCTCGCGGCCGCGCTCGATCGCCTCCGGAACGCAATAGGACGACAGCGCGATGATCGGCACGTTCTGCCACGCCCCGCCCGAGTTCACCTCCTCGGCGAATTCGAACCCGTTCATGTCCGGCATCTCGATATCGGAAACGATGACATCGAACTTGGCGCCGCGGCTTCGCAGGTCAAGCGCCGCCTTTGCCGACGCCGCCGTGGTCACCGAATAGCCGCCGGCCTTCAATACCGGCGTCAGCATATTGCGGAAGAAAGCGCTGTCATCGACAAGCAGCAGGCGCGGCAGCATCCGGTTGGGGCTGCGCTCGCCGCGGTCGAACCAGTCGGCGAAAGCCTGGGGCAGGTAATAGCCGATATCGACGATTTCGGTGGCCCGTTCCTTGATGATGGCGGAGCCGAGCACGCCCGGCTTGTCGGCCGATACCTCGATATTGAGGAAGTCCTCGATGATGTCGACGATCTCGTCGACCGCCAGTCCCATCGAGCGCCCGTCTTCGGTGAATACCAGCAGCGGCTGGGTGCCCTGTTCCGGCGGCTTGGAGGCCGGGTCGATGAACACCAGCGGCATCAGCCCGCCGCGGTATTGAACCATGTAGCGCCCGTTCGAAAGCTCGATCTTTTCGACATCGATCTCCTCCAGCCGCGTGATCAGCGACAGGGCGACCGCCTTGGGCTCGCGGGTTCCGGCCCGGAACAGCAGCATCGACACCTTGCGCTCCGAGTCGGCCGACCCGATGGCATCCTCTTCATGGACCTCGACATGGGTGCCGACATCGCCGCCGATGGCCTGCACGATGCCGTTGGGATCGATAATCATGATGACGCTGCCATCGCCGAGAATCGTGTTGCCGGAGAACATCGTGATGTTGCGCAGCATGGTCGACATCGGCTTGACCACGATTTCCTCGGTGTGAAACACGCGGTCGACGACGATGCCGAAGCTCTGCGAACCGACCTGAGAGACGACAATGAAGCTGTTCTCGTCGCCGGCGGCCTCGTTCACCGCGCCGGCGCCCTCGCCGCTGCCGTCCTCCAGCTTGAGCAGGCGCGACAGGTGAATGAGCGGCAGCAGCTTGTTGCGCAGCCGCAGCACCGGTGTGTCCTTGATCATTTCGATGCGGTGTTCGGAATTGAACTGCGCGCGGACCAGTTCGACCACCGACAATTGGGGCACCGCGAAACGGTGGCCGCCGGCCTCCACGATCAGGGCCGAGACGATGGCCAGGGTGAGCGGGATCTTGATCGTGAAAGTCGAGCCGACGCCTTCGGCCGATTTGAGTTCCACCGAACCGCCGATGAGTTCGATATTGGTCCGCACCACATCCATGCCGACGCCGCGCCCGGAAACGCTGGTGACCTGGGTGGCGGTTGAAAAGCCGGGATGGAAAATCAGTTTGTGGATCTGGGAATCCGACATCAGATCGAGTTCGGCTTCGCTGGCCAGGCCGGAGCGAATCGCCTTTTCCTTGATCTTGGCGATGTTCAGCCCGCGCCCGTCATCCGCAATCGAGATGATGATGTGGCCGCCCTCGTGATAGGCGCTCAAGGTAACCCGTCCCGTTTCCGGCTTGCCGGCGGCAATGCGGTCGGCGGTCGCCTCCAGGCCGTGATCGGCGGAGTTGCGCACCATATGGGTCAGCGGATCCTTGATCAGCTCCAGCACCTGGCGGTCGAGCTCGGTGTCGGCGCCGTGCATTTCCAGCTCGATCTTCTTGTCCAGATCCTGAGCCAGGTCGCGCACGATGCGCGGCAGCTTCTGCCACGCATTGCCGATCGGCTGCATGCGCGTCTTCATCACCCCTTCCTGCAACTCGGCGGTGACATTCGACAGGCGCTGCAAGGGCACCTTGAATTCGCTCTCCTCGTTGCGGCGGGCAATCTCGAGCAGCTGGTTGCGGGTCAGCACCAGTTCGCTGACCATGGTCATGAGATGCTCCAGCGCATCGACATTGACCCTGATCGACTGGTTCTTGACCGTCGATTCCTTGCGCTCCCCGGTTTCCGATGCCGGGGAGGACACTGCCAGCGGCGCCTTGGTTTCGGCCTTGGCCGCTTCGGCAGGCGGCGCCGCCGGTTCGCCCAACTGCGCCTTGCCGGAGGCCTGCGCCTTGCCGGTGGCCTGCGCCTTGGTCGGCCCGGCGTCGGCGCGCACCGCGGCGGCGGCGGCTTCCAGCGCCGATATCGGGTCGAAGCCCGCAGGCCCTTCGGCCTCCTGGAAGGCGCGCTCCAGATCCTCAAGCGATACTTCGCCCGGTTTCAATTCGCGCTCCAGCACCTGGATCGCGGCCATGTCGGCGTCAATCTGCGCGGCGTCAGCGTCGGCTCCGGATTCGCCGCTGGCGACCTGCCGCGCCATCTCTTCCAGACGCTCTATCAGGTCGTTGTCGTCGCCATCGGGCTCCTTTTCATTGGCCTCCAGATCGGCGAGGATTTCCTTGAGCCGGTCGATCGAAGCCAGGATCAGCGTCACCGCGGGCGGCGTCACCGGCGCGCCATCGCGGAATTTGCCCATAAGCGTTTCGCCGGCATGGGCCAGCGAGGCCAGGCGCGGCAGCCCGAGAAAGCCGCACGTGCCCTTTATGGTATGAACCAGGCGAAAGATATTTCCCAGAATCCCGGCATTATTTGGGTCGCGCTCGAGCTTGACCAGCTCGACATCGACGACATCGAGGCTTTCTGCCGTCTCAGTGAGGAATTCCCTCAATAAGTCATCCATATGGAAACCTGTTTGCTGACGCTAAAAAAAGGGCGTGCGCAACGCCGGCAAATGACCGGGTCACAGGCGAATTCTGGTTTCAAACGGTTAAGATTGGCTGAAGGACGCGGCGCGCTCAAAAGGCGTGCCGGGGCGGTCCGGACCAGGTCCGGTCAGGCGGCCGGCGATGCCAGGATGGAAACCACCGTGCCGTCCAGCGTCATGGTCACGCCCATGCCGGTTTCCCGGGCCACCAGGGCGGCATAAAAAGGCTGGATCGAGTGTGCGTCGACCGGCGTGCCGTCGTGCTGGCCGGAGAAGAAGCCGGCCGCCTGGGCGGGAATGCGGGCGCCCTCGCCCTCGCAGCGCAGATCGAAGCGCGGCTGGCTGACATCCTCGCCCACGGTGACCGAAAAGCGGCCGCCCCGGGGAATGGCATGTTGCGCCGTCAGGACAAGGTTGAGCAGGAGTTTGACGTGGTTCTTGGGCATCATGGCGCGCGGCGCGCTCCAGGCCAGTTCCACTTTCGAACCGGCGAGGAAATTGCTGGTCACCGCTTCGGCGTCGGCCAGGTCGATCTCCGCCCCGGCGGAACCGGCGGCGCCGAAGGCTATGCGGGCGAATTGCAGCTTTGCCGAGGCCTGGGTCGCGCTCTTCTTGATGAGATCCATGGCGAAGCCGCGCATGTCATCGTCGTCTTCCTCCTCCAGCACCTCAAGTCCATTGGTGATGGCGCCCACCGGGCTGATCACGTCATGGCAAACCCTGCTGCAAAGATAGGCAGCAAGATCAAGCGCCGAAATCTGGAAAATATCGCTCATGGCCCCCGGAGGAATGCGAATCGCCTGTGCGAGAACTTTGCCGAAGGGCAGGGTTCGGATCAAGTCCCCGCTTGGCCCCTTCATCGGCGCGGCCGGCGCGCGCCCGCCCTCGCCTGCCCCCGCCTGCCCCCGCCTGCCCCCGCCCGTAGCGAAGGCGGTTGTCGATCAGGCATTTATGTGATTTAGCCTCGTGGCACCGCTCCGGATAAGCCCCCTGTCCTTGCCATTCGGGTCCGTGCCGCCGATGCCAGACATGATCAGCGATATCGCCAGTGCCGCCCTGGCCGCGGGGCGCGCCATTCTGGATATCGAGCGGTCCGGGTTCCACATCGCCGAAAAGGGCGACCGCTCGCCGGTCACCGAGGCCGATGCCAGGGCCGAGGAAATCATTCTCGCCCGCTTGCGCGCCCTGGCGCCGCACATCGAGATCATTTCCGAGGAAGACTCCGCCTCCGGCCTGCCAAAGAGCGCCCCGCAGCGCTTTTTCCTGGTCGACCCGCTCGACGGCACCCGCGAGTTCATCGCCGGCAATGGCGAATATACCGTCAATATCGCGCTGATCGAGAATGGCCGGCCGGTGCTGGGCGCGGTGCTGGCGCCGGCATCCGGCCTGTTGTTTGTCGGCGATGGCGCGCGCGGGGCCTTCGAAGCATCGGCACCGGACGCTGACGCGGAAGCGGCAAGCCGCGCCCGCTGGCGGCCCATTTCGGCGCGCCCGCCACGGCGCGACGGGCTGTGCGCGCTGGCCAGCCGATCCCACCGCGATATCGGCACCGAAAACTACCTGCGCGAGATTGCCGCCACCGAAATCACCTGCATCGGCTCGTCGCTCAAATTCTGCTGGCTCGCCAGCGGCAAGGCTGATCTCTACCCCCGGTTCGGCCCGACCATGGAGTGGGATACCGCTGCCGGCCAGGCGGTGCTGGAAGCGGCCGGCGGCGCCGTGCTCAACATCGACGACACCCCGCTTCGCTATGGCAAGGCCGGCCAGGGCTTTCGCAACCCGCCTTTTATCGCCAGGGGAAAGCCGCCGGCGGCCGGCGGATAAAAAAGGCCGCCCGAAAACCTCCCCGGTTTTCAGGCGGCGCGGGCCGAAGCCACTGGCGGCGACGTCTCGCCGGCCATTCCTGTCGGCCTGTTGCGGTGCCGGCGGCAGGTGGGAAGAAGCGCACCCGCCGCTGGCGATACCTGTGACGGCCATGAGATTTGCAATCGCCATGCCAGCGCCATCCGCCTGCAAAGGGCGCGGATTTTGTCGCAATGCGAAACATCCCCCGCTGCGCCGCCGGCGCGGCGGCGGCGCCCTGTCCCAGCCCGGCACAGGCTTCGCGGGGGACGGGGTCTAGCGCGCGATGGTGCGGGCGACCCCGGGCCAATGGCTCTCGGCCTGCGCGGCCATGCCGACGGGATCCTGGCGCCAGATGAACCTGTGGGCGGGAGAATAGAACAGATAGAGCCGTTCGCGGTGGATATCCCAGATCAGCGGACTGCCGGCAACGGCAATGTCCCGCGCAAGCGCTGGCGCGCTATAGCCGCCAAAACGCGGCGCATAGATATGCGGCGTATCGCGGAACGCGGCGAGATTGCCTTCGTTCTCGAATTGCCAGACCACGCCCTGCCAGCTCAATTGGTGTTCCGGGCGGCCCATGCGCGGCGTCTTGTCGACGAAATAGGACAGCGGATCATAGCCGCCGATGGCAAGCCCGGTCTGCGGATCGCTCCAATAGACCTCGCGCGCCTCTCCGGCGCCGGCGGAGGGCAGGCCAGCCCATAACATCGGCGCCAACAGCATCGCCAATGCCGCAATCCGCCACTTTTTCCGCCACGCCGCGGTCACAGTCCTCATGCAGCCTGCCTCGAATATCCAACGCGCCCCAACCAACCCGTCCCCAACCACTTCGATGTCCATACATTGCAAAATTTCCCCAATAAATGGAAAACAGGACATGCTAACGGCAACTGATTCTCTGCCCCTACGGCCACGCAAGAGGACAAGCCCCATGACACTGCGCAGTCTTATCGCGTTGCTCGCAATGATCACCCTCGGCCCCGTGTTTTTCGGCGGGCAGCCGGCGATGGCCCAGCAGCCGAGCCGGCCGGTCGGCGAACAGGCGCGGGACGACACCTTCACTTCCGAGGAAATCATCTCCGCCGGCCACCGGTTTTTCGGCCATGTTTCCCAGGGTCTGGCCACCGCCATAGAAGGTCTGTTCTCGCGCTATGGCCGCCCCAATGGCTATATTCTGGGCGAAGAGGCCGGCGGCGCCATCGTTGGCGGTCTGCGCTATGGTGAGGGCGACCTGCGCACGCGCAATGCCGGAACGCACAGGGTCTATTGGCAAGGGCCGTCGCTCGGCTGGGATTTCGGCGCCGACGGCGCCAAGACCATGATTCTCGTCTACAACCTCAATTCGGTCGATGAGATCTATCACCGCTATGTCGGAGCGGCAGGGGCCGCTTATCTGGTCGGCGGCTTCGGCGTAACCGTGATGTCGCGCCAGCAGGTCGTGGTGGCGCCGATCCGGGCCGGGGTCGGGGCGCGCCTCGGCATCAATGTCGGTTATCTCAAATTTACCCGCAAGCCGACCTGGAACCCCTTCTAGGGCGGACACGGGCCCGTAGGCGGATGTCGGCCCGCCGCTGCGGCCCCATCATCTGGTCAAGCGCCATCTTCTCGCCAAACGCAAGTGGCGCGTTGCCAGCGGCGACGGTTTTGGAAACAATGGCGCCATGCGCAACCCCCGTGTGAGAGTACCGCCCCATGCTTGAGACTGTCATGCTGATTGCCGCGGGCTTCCTGGCGGCAAGTTTGCTGGCGCTGCTCATGGTTCCGGTGCTGTGGCAGCGCGCCCGGCAGCTGACGGAACTGCGCATCCGCAGCCAGACTCCCCTTTCGGTCGCCGAAATCCAGGCCGACAAGGATCGCTTGCGCGCCGAATATGCTCTTGAAATCCGGCGTCTGGAAAAATCGGTCGATGCCATGCGGGCCGATCTGGTATCGGCTCAGGCCGAGGCGACGCGCAAGACCGAGATTGCCCAGTCGCGCAGCGGCGAGGCGATGTCCGCGACGCGAAACCTGGGCGAAGTGTCGCGGGAAAACGAACAACTGCGCGAAAAGCTCCTTCGCGCCGAAACCGAGGCGCGCACCCATCTGCGCTCGCTCAAGACCGCCAATGAACGGCTGATCGAGCAATCGGGAGAATTGCAGGCGCTGCGCTCCATGGCCCATGAGGCGGGCGTGCGCGTCAATGAGCAGACCGTGGAGATCGCTGCCCTGAAAACGGTCATCGCCACCGATCAGGAACGCCGCCGCAACGCCGAGGACGCCATGCAGCGCGCCGGCGGCGAAGGCGTTGCAGGACTGGGTTCGATTTCGCGCGCGGCGCGCGAAAAGGCTTTTGCCGTTGCCGGCGGCGGCGAAGACCCCGCGACCGCGGAGCCCGGCCAAGCCGCACCGGCCGCAACGGCGGACGAAGCCCGCCTCGGCAAGGAACTGGAACTTGCCCGCGAAGAGCTATCCTCCCGCATCCACGAGGTCGAAAGCCTGAAGGCCCGTATCGGGGATCTCGGCAACGAGCGCGACGAATTGCGCAAGAAGCTGCGCGGCCGCGACAAGGAACGTGCCAGCGCCAGCCGTTCGGCGGTTGCCCTTGGCGCCAGGCTCGAGGAACTGCGACGCGATTTGGAACAGAAGAACCTTGGCCGCCGCGCCATCGCCGCCGAACTGCGCACGCGGATAGCCGATATCACCGCGATGGTTATCCATGCCGCCGCCAGCGGCGACAATGGCAAGGCGATTCTCGACAGACTGAAATCGGAGCCGGTGGAAGAAAAGGCGCCGCTCAAGACCCGGCGCTGGGGCCGCAAGGTGGCGCCCGATCCGACACTGATGGAACGCATCCGCGCCTTTGCGCCGGCATCCGAAACGAGGCCCTAGCCGCGCCGCCAGCAGGCTCGGGCCAGCGGCATGGGTTGGCACGCGCGGATGTTGGAACACCATGGGTTGCGCTTCATGCGTCTTGGCGCCGGGGCGAAGATCCATTTGGTTGGGACCGGTAATCTGCCCGCGGCCCTGGGGGGCCGGTCCGATGGCGGATGGCTTTTGAGCATTTGCCGCACCGGCCGCCGGGGCGGCGGGGGGACCTGGCACTGGAAATGACATTCGACAAGAAGAGGGCGGCTGGCGCCCTGACGCGCGGCGCCTATTTCACCGCCTATGCCGCGCTTCCCGTATTCGCGGTTTTCTCCGGCGGCACCGCGACCACCTTCCTGGCCCTTGCCACCGTGCTGCTACTCGCCGGCACCGGCGCGGCGGCCAAGCCGATCGGCGAATTGCGCGCCATCGCCGGCTCGGTGCCGGGCAATCCCGCGCTCACACTGGCTCTGATCTTCATAGCTCTGGCCTGGCTCTCCCTGCTTTGGTCGCCCTGGCCCGCAGAGACAGCGCGTTTTTCGGCCCATATCACCGGCGTGCTGGGGCTTTCGCTGTTGTGGCACCGCAATTGCGCGGCGCATGACGCCGAGCTTGCGCGGCGGATGATGTATCTTGGCATCGCCATCGCCTCGGCAATATTGCTGCTCGCCCTTTTCCAGATCTTCAATCTGCGCCTGCTGCTGCTCAACGATCACAAACCTTCGCCGTTCAACCGCGGCATCCTCATCACCTGCACCTTTGCCGCCAGCGCGGTGGCGCTGGCAATCGGCGCCCGCCAGCGCCGGCGGAGCGCCTGGGCGCTGTTCGCCCTCGTTGCCCTCGTTGCGTTGTTGTCCCGCAGCGAAACCAGCAAGCTGTTCGTTGTCGCTTTTGTGCTTCTGCTTGCCCTGTTCACATTTCTCGAGCGCTATTGCGGCCGTCTCTCGGCGCTGGTGCCGCCGCTGATCTACGTCGCCTTTCCACTGCTGGTGATACCGCTGCGCGGCCCGCTCGAGGCAGCAATGGACACTTGGCTGAGGCCGCTGATGGTTTCCGCCAGCGCGCTGGCGCGTCAGGAGATCTGGGCCAGCTTTCTCGGCGCCGCGCTACAGCGCCCCATCCTGGGCTGGGGCCTCGGCACCGAACGCTTCGTGCCCCTCGCCGGCAACACATTTGAAGCTGGCGCCGCCGCGCGGTGGACCCACCCCCACAGCCTGCCGATTCAGGTCCTGGCCAATCTCGGCATCACCGGGTTCCTCATTGCCGGCGGTGTCATAGTGGCGATGAGCCTCGCCATTGGCCGGTTCGGCCACAACCGCCCGCCCGCCTTCGCGCTGGCTACGGCCCTGCTCGTCGCGTGGAGCGTCAGCCATGGCGCCTGGCAGGACTGGTGGCTGTCGGCGATGGCGCTGACCATGGCCCCGCTCTTCATACAGGAACGCGCGGCAAGGCCCGGCAACGCCAGTGGAAGCCGGCGGTTCAGCAAGGACTGATCGGATTGGCGCCGCGCCCCGACCAGCCGGACCGCCACCCCCCCGCGGAAGGCGACGGGAGCAGCGAAACTGCCATCAGCGAAACGGCCATGAGCGAAAGAATGGCGCCCCCAAGGGGACTCGAACCCCTGTTTCCGGCGTGAGAGGCCAGCGTCCTAGACCGCTAGACGATGGGGGCCGCGCTTTGAGGCCCACCCTATAGCTGTATTGTGGGGCGGCGATCAAGTTCAATCTCGCCCGCCGCCTGCGCCCAGACCCCTGCGCCCAGACCCCTTTAGGGCTGACTCAGGCGAATACGGCCCAGTTCCTGGCCGCGGCGAATATCGAAGAGGATGATTTCGCTGCCTCCGCCATTGGCAAGCCGTGTCGTCGCCGCCAGCCGGTCGCCATCGACGACCACGGCTTCAAGGACGGCACCGGGCGCCAGGGCCGCTTCGACAGGTTCGAATCCGCGCCTGGAAACCGGCGCCGCCGCGCCATCCTGCGAGCCGAGCTTGACCGACCGGTAGATGATCGTCGAAAAAACGACGATGAAGCCGGCAACCAGCAGAATGCCCATCACCCAGACGGCGGTCTTCAGCCCGCGATGGGAAGGCGGCGCTTGTTCCGCCACATCCTGCGCGACTCCAGCGGACTGATCGGTATCGGCCATGAGCACTCAATTCCCCCAGCGCCACTGTTTCACGGTCGAAGCCCCCGACGCCCTTCAGCGCCTCGACCGGTTTCTCGCCGCCCGCATGGCCGCGATGAGCCGCTCCAGGCTTCAGGCGCTGATCCGCCAGGGCCATGTGGTACGGGCGGGCGCGACATTAGGCGAGGCCAGTATCCGGGTCAACGAAGGGGACATCATCGAACTCCTCGTTCCCGCACCTGAGCCGGACACTCCCGAGGGCGAAGCCATTGCGCTGGCGATTATCCATGAAGACGCCGAACTCATTGTCATCGACAAGCCGGCGGGCCTTGTCGTCCACCCCGCCGCGGGCAACCGCACCGGAACCCTCGTCAACGCCCTGATCGCCCATTGCGGCGACAGCCTGTCCGGCATCGGCGGGGTGCGCCGCCCCGGCATCGTCCACCGCCTCGACAAGGACACCAGCGGCCTGCTCGTCGTCGCCAAGACCGATCGCGCCCACCAGCACCTGGCCGCCCAGTTTGCCGCCCATGGCCGCGACGGCGCCCTGGAACGCTCCTACCTGGCAATTTGCTGGGGCGTGCCGCGCCCGCGCACCGGCAGCATCGATGCCCCGCTCGCCCGCTCCGCCCGCGACCGCCTCAAGCGCGCCGTGGCAGCAAGCGGCGGCCGCCACGCGCTCACCCACTACGGCGTGCTCAAAAGCCATGTCGATCTGGCGGCGCTGGTTCGGTGCCGCCTGGAGACAGGGCGCACCCACCAGATCCGGGTCCACATGGCCCATATCGGCCACCCCCTGCTTGGCGACCCGCTCTATGGCGCCGGCTTCAGATCGCGCGCCAACCGGCTGCCGGCGCCGGCGCAAGAGGCCCTGAGCGCGCTTGGCCGCCAGGCCCTTCACGCCAATATTCTGGGCTTCGTCCATCCGGCCAGCGGCGAGCCCATGCATTTTGAAAGTCCGCCACCAGCCGATATGCGCGCGCTCATGGAGGCGCTGGATCTGGGCTAGGCCATGCTCGCGGCAGCTGGCAAACGCTCTTTTTTGCCGCAATTGATATACTATATAGGGGACGTTCGGTTGACGGACGTTCCGCGTTGCGCCCAACTTGCCGGGGCGGAGCGTTTGGGGGCGTCCCTATCGCGGCGCAGACTTCAGGACGGGAAACCCCATGGCTCAGACCTCATTGCCAGTGCTGACTCCCGAAGGCGGGCTTTCGCGCTATCTCGACGAGATTCGCAAGTTCCCGATGCTGGAGCCGAAAGAGGAATACACTTTGGCCAAGGACTGGCGCGAAAAGAACGACCGCGCCGCCGCCCACAAGCTGGTGACCAGCCACCTGCGCCTGGTGGCCAAGATCGCCATGGGCTATCGCGGCTACGGCCTGCCGATCGCCGAGGTGATCTCGGAAGGCAATGTCGGCCTCATGCAGGCGGTCAAGCGCTTCGAGCCGGAGCGCGGCTTCCGCCTCGCCACTTATGCCATGTGGTGGATCCGGGCCGCGATCCAGGAATATATCCTGCGCTCGTGGAGCCTGGTCAAACTCGGCACCACGGCCAGCCAGAAAAAGCTGTTCTTCAACCTGCGCAAGGTCAAGGGACAGATTTCGGCGCTCGAGGAAGGCGAGCTTCGCCCCGAGCATGTGAAGGAAATCGCGCGCCGGCTTTCGGTCAGCGAGGACGACGTGATTTCCATGAATCGCCGTCTCGGCGGGGACGCTTCGCTCAACGCGCCGCTGAAGGCCGATATCGACGGCGGCGAATGGCAGGACTGGCTGGTTGACGAAGAGGACAACCAGGAAACCCGCTTTGTCGAAAACGAGGAGTTGGACGAGCGCCGCGCCATGCTGGTCAAGGCGGTCGCCAAGCTGAACGAGCGCGAGCGGCGGATTTTCGAGGCCCGCCGCCTGTCCGACGAACCGCTGACCCTTGAAAATCTCAGCGAGGAATTCGGCGTCAGCCGCGAACGCATTCGCCAGATCGAGGTTCGCGCCTTCGAAAAGGTTCAGGCCGCGGTCACCAAGGCTGCCGCCGCACGCGACGCCGGCACCGCCTGACCGGGCAGCCAGGGCGCCGCCGCGGCAAGCCGCGTTTCATGGTCACGAGGCATCGGGGTCACGAGGCATCGGGGTCACGAGGGCATCGGAATATCGGTCGTGTATTTCGGCACGTGATAGCCGCGCTGCACCGCCGGCCGGGCCGCGATCTCCAGATACCAGCGTTTGACATTGGGGAAGTCGCCAAGATCGATGCCCTGCCATTCGAAGCGCGCCGCCCAGGGCCATATCGCGATATCCGCGATCGAATAGTCCCCGGCGACGAAGGCGCGGCTCTCCAGGCGCTTGTCGAGCACGCCGTAAAGACGCCTTGCCTCGGCACCGTAGCGCTCCTCGGCATAGGGCGCCTTGCCCACATTGAACTTGAGGAAGTGGTGGGCCTGGCCCAGCATCGGCCCGAAGCCGCCCATCTGCCACATCACCCATTCCATGACCTGCCAGTAACCGTCTTCGTCCACCGGCAGCAGTTTTCCGGTCTTCTTGGCGAGATAGAATAGGATGGCGCCTGATTCCATCAGGTGGCGCCCATTGTCGGTGTCGACAATCGCCGGAATCTTGTTGTTGGGGCTGATGGCCAGGAATTCGGGGGCAAACTGTTCACCGGCCGAGATATCGACCGTGTGAACCTGATAGGCCAGCCCGGTCTCTTCCAGCATGATCGAGATCTTGCGCCCATTCGGCGTCGTCCAGCTGTAAAGATCGATCACAAGGCGGCCCTCCCGAAAACGTTCCGATTCGTCAGTGGCCGAAGCATGCAGGCGCCGCCATGCCGGTGCAATGCCCTTGGCCGTTTAGAACGCCGCGCCGCCGCGAAAATGCTCTACAATCGGCCCCATGGAAAAGCAGGCACCGGGCGCCTCGACCGCCACCCGCCGCTTCGGCGGCGGGACATGGATCCCGCTCATCCTCGGCCTTGGCGTATTGCTGGCCGCTTTCTCCCTGCCCCTGCTCCTCAGCTACAGCGAACCGGCCTTTCTCGATTGCGGCGGGGAGCGCGTCTTTGCCTGCTTCACCGCCAAGATGCGGGCCCTTGGCCCCTGGGGCATCGCCCTGTCGCTGCTGACCATGATCCTGGCGGCGCTGACCATGTTTCCCGGCGAGGCGGCGGCCATGGCCAATGGCGCCGTCTATGGCGCGGTATGGGGCAGCGTGCTGTCCTGGAGCGGCGGTATGATCGGCGCCAATATCGCCTTTGCCGCCGCAAGAGCCGTCGGCCGCCACGCCATCGGCCTGCTGCTATCGAGCGATCACTATGAACGCGTCTCCGGCTGGAGCGCCCGCGCCGGCCCGCTCGCCCTGATGACCGCGCGCCTCATTCCGCTTTTTCCGTTCTTCGCCGTCAATTACACCGCCGGCCTGATCGCCATGCGCTGGTGGCCGTTCAACTGGATTTCGGCCATCGGCATGCTGCCCGCGGCGATAACCTTCTCGACGATGGGCGCCAAGGCCGGAACCATGAGCTGGCTCAACTGGGTGGCGGTGGTGGCCGGTATCCTGCTGGCCATCTTCCTTCTCGCCCGCGCCGCCCAATGGCTGATCGCAAGGCGCTCGGCCACGCAGCGATAAAAGGTTTCAGGCCGCGCCGCCGCCCAGGACCTTGGCCCGCACTTTGTCCAACAGGGTGGAATCGGCGTTGAGAAACGGAGCTTCCGCCTTGAGGATCCTGGCAAAAAGCCTGGCCTTGATGGCGCCGGCATCGATCTCCTTGGGAATGGCGGCCCCGCAGGCGGCATCCAGCACCACATCGACCAGCCTGTCGGCGGCGGTCAGCCGGCCCCACAGATAGTCGTGTTCGCGATAGCGGCGATTGAAGAAAGCGCCGAAATGGCGAAGGCTGAGTCCCTTGAGCGTGACTTCGCCATCCGCCGCCTGCAAGGCGCGCGCATCGGCGGGGCTGATGCGATGGATCAGGATTTCGTCGAGTTCGCCCAGATCCTCGCCCTGGAGCATGGGATAGCTCAGAACGTCGAAGAACGAGAAGCCGACATAGGCGGTGATCAACTCATGGCGGGCCTCGCGATCGAGGAACTCCACCGCCGCGGTGGCGAAGATCTCGTCCACCTCTTCATCGAGGCGGGCAACATCCATTTGCTGGCCAAGCTGGTCCATCACCTCGCCGATTGCCGAGGTCGCGCTCTCCTCCCGCTCCAGCGCCGCCACCGCAGCGGCCAGTTCGGGGCCGTAAAAGGCGCCGTCCCAGCGCCTGCGGATATTCTCAAGATGGGCGTAGAGCAGCACCTTGACCCGGTCGAGGTCTTCCGATTTTCGCGCCGCATCGCCAATCCCGCCGGCGCCGGAATGATACAGCTCGTTGAGGCGGCGAATGACAAAGCGCAGCCGCCGCACCCTGAAATCGACGTCGAACCGGCGCAGGAACTCTATGTCGCGGGTGCGCACTCCATTGCCGTCCTGGCGGATCGCATCCAGCGCGCCCTGGGCCCAGGCGTTGAGCCGCGTTTCGATCTTGTCCTCATCGACATTTCTCACCCCGCCGCCGGCAAGCTCGTTGAGCAGCCGCTGCACATGGCCGACGACATTGAGGATCTTGAGGCGGAAATAGCTCTCGAAAGCGAAACCGGAATTGCGAACCGCCCGCTCATTGGCGGATTCGCGCCAGCGCGCCACCTTGCGCATGGTCGGGCGGCGCGTCGTGCGCGGTCCGATAATCTTCTCGACCTGCTGCGCCACCTGGGGGCGGGCAAGGTCGATGACCCGGCGCGCTATGCGGATACGGGCGTTGATCTTCTCCAGCCGCTCCAGTTCCTCGCGCACCGGTTCATTGGCCGGAATCTCCACCATTGCCGCCAGCATGGTGCGAAACATGCCGGGCACGCCCTCGACCCTTTTCTTGCCCGTCGCCGGGTCGGGATCGACAAAGACCAGGCGCCGCGACACCTGGCGATGGGCCGGCCGCCCCGAAAGCGCGCCGATGACGGCGGCAAATGGCTTGTCATTGACCGTGCTGCCATCGATGAAGGCGGCTTGCTCGACGTCGCGCCCCGAGCGCGCGATGGCGCGGAACTTGCCTTCGATGAAACGCCGGCGCGCCGGCCACACCTGCCCGCGTGCCGCCAGCACCTTGTCCATTTCCTCGATCGTCGCCGGGCGGAAGGCGCCGGGAAAGGAGGCTGTCGCCCGCGCCGCAAAGACAAGACCGGGAACATTGTCGCGGCCGAACTCGCTGCGCGCCGCGCCATCGACTCCGCGCAAATAGGAGAAGTGGAGGTGGTGCTGGTGTTCGGTTTCGATGATACGTCCGGGGTCGTAGAGCCGCACCGCCCGGTCATGGCCGTGAAAATCGGTAAGGCTGACAAACAGATCCAGCGCATGGCCGTCGGGCATCAGGGAATGGGCATCGCCGCGCCCATTCTCCATTTTCTCGCAGGCATCGAGCATCCACCCCGAGAACCGCTCGCCGGAAAAAGGCGGCTTGAACCAGCGCGAGCGCAGGAACAGGGCGAGCTTGGTGCGCGTTTCCAAATCGGCGCCGATGGGCTTCCACCAGGTCGAGAACAGCAGCCGGGTCAGCGGCTCAAGGTAGATCTTGCTCCAGCGCGTCGCCGCCGCCTTGCGGTCCATCAGTTCCATGGCGTCGGCATGCTTGAGCCACATCGCCCGGTGGGCATCCAGCGGCAGGTCGTGGGCCAGGGCGCGGGCCAGCATGACGCCATTGACGCCGCCGGCCGAAGACCCGGCGATGACGTCGATGACGACGCGCAGGTCGATTTCGGGAAGCAACGCCTGCAACAGCTCGAAATAGACTTCCTCGGTGTCGCTCTCGCGCTTGGGATCGTCGTTCAGCGAAGCATAGGAGGTGGCAGGCCCGGTTGGGCTTGTATCGTGGGAGTGCAGGACTTTGGAAGCCCGCGTCAGCTTGGCAAGTTCGCGGCTGACGCCGTGCATGAACACCGCCAGCGAAACTCCGCCGGTGAGCACCACAGCAAGACGCAGCTCTTTTTCGCGCATTGGCCCCCCGTCACTTCCCGGCGAGGTTGCTCGCCCGACACTGGCCATGGCGCAAGTTTAGATGAAATGCCCTTCAAAAGTGTCAACTGGCCCTGGCCAGCCTTGCCGGCCGGCCAAGCGCGCATATGCGGGGCATGTGAAATCGCCCGCGCCCCTCAATGGGGTGCATGGACAATCCGGATATAGGGCTTGGGCGCGTTCCATCCTTGCGGAAATCTGGCCTTTGCCTCGACGTCGCTGAGCGCCCCGATGATGATGACATCCTCGCCCTGTTTCCAGTTCGCCGGCGTTGCCACCTGATAGGCGGCCGTCAATTGCAGCGAATCGACCACCCGCAGGACCTCGTCGAAATTGCGCCCGGTGCTCATCGGATAGGTGAGCATCGCCTTGATCTTCTTGTCCGGGCCGATGATGAACATGGTGCGCACGCTCTGATTGTCCCTTGCCGTGCGATCTCTCACCTTCCCCTTCGCCGCGCGCGGGATCATTCCATAGCGCCTTGCGACGACGAGATCGGGATCGCCGACAATCGGGAAATTGGGCGCAAAGCCTTGGGATTCCTCGATATCCTTGGCCCACTCGATGTGGAACGCGACCGGGTCGACCGAATGGCCCAATATTCTGACATTGCGCTTGTCGAACTCGTGCTTCAGCCGGGCCATGTGACCGAGTTCGGTGGTGCAGACCGGCGTGAAGTCCTTCGGGTGCGAGAACAGGATGCACCAGGAATTGCCCATCCATTTATGAAAACTGATGGGCCCCTGGGTCGTATCGGCTTTGAAATCGGGAGCTCTGTCGCCAATTTGCAAATGCATTGTTTCCTCCGTGTGCATGCTCTTGCGGCATACGCCTTCGCCCCCCAAGCCGGGGATACGGGCTTATTTTCTTGTCTGCGGAATGTCGGAATTTGCAGGTGCGATAATCGCACCAAATATGCCGGGCGGGCAAGGTGGAGACGCAATATTCCGGCTCAAGTGCCAAAGAAAATCCGGCCGCGCCAAGGTTGCAGGGCCCGGCCGGATTCAATACTGCAACTGCGAAGAAAGACCTATCAGCCCTCAGGTGAAGGAATAATCCGGATATAGGGCTTGGGTGCTTTCCACCCTTGCGGATATTTCTTCCTGGCGTCCTCGTCGCTGACGGAACCCGCAATAATCACATCCTCGCCCTGCTTCCAGTTGACCGGCGTCGCCACCTGATGCTTGGCGGTCAGCTGGATCGAATCTATGACCCGCAGGATCTCGTCGAAATTGCGCCCGGTGCTCATCGGATAGGCCAGGGTAAGCTTGATCTTCTTGTCCGGCCCGATGACAAAAACGGTGCGCACGGTCTGGTTGTCGATGGCGCTGCGCCCGCTGGCCGGACCCTGCGCCTGGGGATGGATCATGCCGTAGAGGCGGGCGACATTGAGATTGTCGTCGCCGATCATCGGATAATCCGGCTTGAAGCCCTGCGTTTCCTCGATATCCTTGGCCCATTCGGCATGGTTGTCGACGGCATCGATCGACAGCCCGATGATCTTGACATTGCGCTTGTCGAATTCCGGCTTCAGCCGCGCCATATAGCCAAGCTCGGTGGTGCATACGGGCGTAAAATCCTTGGGGTGCGAAAACAGCACGCACCAGGAATCGCCGATCCACTGATGGAACCGGATCTTGCCCTGGGTGGTTTCGGCCTCGAAATCCGGGGCGGGATCGCCAATCTGCAGAAACATCACTCAACTCCTTTGGATATGCACCGCTGTTCTCGAAAAACCGCCGCGCGCGGCAAGGGAAAGGCGCGGCTGATTGCTATATATTATAACTAAAAGAATTCCGATCAAGACTATTGATTTTGCATACCGTTTCAGCCCGGGGCAAGTGCCCATGGCGTCAAAAAAGAAGTAAATTCCACCGTTCGGGCGCCGTCGCCCGGCGCGCCGTCACTGACCGGCGCAAGGGTGACAGGCGCCGAAAGAGCGGCTACAGCAGTTCGGCCGGTCGCCGCAATGGCGCCGATGCCTCGCGCCGGGAGAATGGCTCAATGGCGGAAAACCTGATCCTGGTGGCGGCGGCATTTCTGGCCGGCATCCTCAATTCCATTGCCGGCGGCGGCACCTTTCTCACCTTTCCCGCCCTGGTCTATGTCGGCGTGCCCCCTGTCGTCGCCAATGCCACCAGCACCGTGGCCGTCTTTCCCGGCTATGCCAGCGCAGCCGCGGGATTTCGCCGCGAGCTGGCCAGCCTTGGCCGCCGCGACCTTGTCCGCATCGCGCTGATCATGCTGGCGGGCGGCCTTGTCGGCTCGCTGGCGCTGCTGATCTCGTCAAACCGGGTGTTCTCGGCCATCGTGCCCTTCCTGCTCCTGATCGCCACCATCACCTTCGCCTTTCAGGACAGGATCCGGGCGTGGACCCAAGCTTCCGGCAAATCGGTCAAGCCGCAAGGCGCGCTCGGCGCGCTGCTGGTTTCCACCTATGGCGGCTATTTCAATGGCGGTCTGGGGATCATCCTGCTGTCGCTGTTCTCGCTCTGGGGCATGCGCGACATGCACACCATGAACGGGCTGAAAAGCGGCATGTCCTTCGTCATTTCGGCGATCTCGGTGGCGACCTTCGCCATTGCCGGCATCATCCGCTGGCCGGAGGCGCTGATGATGGCGCTCGCCTCCGTCGCCGGCGGATTCGCCGGCGCCTCGCTGGCCCGCGTGCTGGGACGCCGGATCGTGCGCATCATCGTCATCATCACCGGCCTGACCATGAGCACAATCTTCTTCTTGCGCATATTCTGGTAGGCAGTTGCCAATGGATTCCCCGCTTTCGCGGCAATGACGAAGTTGGTTGATGCAACTGTGCCAAGCGACTAGCCGTCACCCCGGCGAAGGCCGCAGTCCAGCTGCGGCATCCCGGTATGTTGCTGCCTCAGTTCCGGATTCTAAGCCTGCGCCGGAATGACGACAAGTTGCGTTGGACCACGCAAACGCAAAATGCATATAGGCGGGATGCGGACCGCGCAGTATCTTGCGCTATGCTCACCGGTTAGCGACTCAACACCGTTGAAGGAGAAACGCCATGCGAGCTTCATCCGCAATTCGCGCAGCCCTCATTGCACTGGTCGCGCTCGCGGGCGCGGTATTTTCGTCCGCCGCCCAGGCCGAGAGCGGCACCGTCAACTTCCGCGTCATCAAGGCCGGATTCGTCATCGGAGGTTCGGGGGGCGACGGCACGCTGACCTTTCAGGGCAAGAGATACGCGCTTTCGATCGGCGGCATCAGCTATGGCATCACCTTCGGCGCTTCCGAGACGCGCTTCCGCGGCACCGTAAGCAATATCCGCCGCGCCTCGGATGTCTCCGGCGTCTATGCCGCGGGCAATGCCGGCGCCGCGCTTGGCGCCGGCGCGCAGGCCATCGTCCTCACCAATACCAAGGGCGCGGTGCTCACCCTCACTGGCCGTTCGGTGGGCGCCATCGTCAGCGCAGATTTGAACGGGCTGGCGATCACGGTGCGCTAGGCAGACTTGAACCGGGACGCCGCCCCCCTTGAAAACGGGGCCGATTAGCCTGTCGGCAAGCGCTTTGGATCAACGCCAAGGCCAATGGACTCCCGCCTGCGCGGGCATGACGGTATCGGGGGGAGGCGCGGCGCCCCCCTCGCCCCTCAAAGCCCCTTGTTGCTCTCCTTCACCGCCTCGGCATCGACATAGACCTTGCTCCCCATCTCGCGGAACTTGGCCTTCATCTCGTCCATGCCCTGCTCCTTGTCATTGAGCGTGGCGGCATAGTCGCGCACGTCCTGGGTGATCTTCATCGAGCAGAATTTCGGCCCGCACATCGAGCAGAAATGGGCCACCTTGTGGGCGTCCTTGGGCAGCGTCTCGTCATGGAAGGCATGGGCCGTGTCGGGGTCCAGCGACAGGTTGAACTGGTCCTCCCAGCGGAAATCGAAGCGCGCCCGGGAAAGCGCGTCGTCGCGCAGCTGCGCCGCCGGGTGACCCTTGGCGAGGTCGGCGGCATGGGCGGCGATCTTGTAGGTGATGACGCCGGTCTTGACGTCGTCGCGGTTGGGCAGCCCGAGATGCTCTTTCGGCGTCACGTAGCACAGCATGGCGCAGCCGAACCAGCCGATCATCGCCGCGCCGATGCCGCTGGTGATGTGGTCGTAGCCCGGTGCGATGTCGGTGGTGAGCGGCCCCAGCGTGTAGAACGGCGCCTCGCCGCATTCCTCAAGCTGCTTTTCCATGTTGATCTTGATCTTGTGCATCGGCACATGGCCGGGACCTTCGATCATGACCTGGCAGCCCTTGTCCCAGGCGATTTTCGTCAGCTCGCCCAGCGTTTCCAGCTCGGCGAACTGGGCCGCGTCATTGGCATCGGCGATCGAGCCGGGGCGCAAGCCGTCGCCCAGCGAGAACGACACGTCATAGGCCCGCATGATGTCGCAGATTTCAGAAAAATGCTCGTAAAGGAAGCTCTCCTTGTGGTGATAGAGGCACCACTTGGCCATGATCGAGCCACCGCGCGAAACAATGCCGGTGACGCGGTTGGCGGTGAGATGGATATAGCCCAGCCGTACCCCGGCATGGATGGTGAAATAGTCCACCCCCTGCTCGCACTGCTCGATCAGGGTGTCGCGGTAAAGTTCCCAGGTCAGTTTCACCGGATCGCCGTCGCATTTTTCCAGCGCCTGATAGATCGGCACCGTGCCGATGGGCGCCGGCGAATTGCGCAATATCCACTCGCGGGTATTGTGGATGTTGCGCCCGGTGGACAGGTCCATCACCGTGTCGGCGCCCCAGCGGATCGCCCACACCATCTTGTCGACCTCCTCTTCAACCGAAGAGGTGACCGCCGAATTGCCGATATTGGCATTGATCTTGACCAGGAAATTGCGGCCGATGATCATCGGCTCCAATTCGCCGTGATTGATATTGGCGGGAATGATGGCGCGCCCGGCGGCGATCTCCCGGCGCACGAATTCAGGCGTGATGAATTCGGGGATTGCGGCGCCGAAGCTCTCGCCCTCGGCGACCTTGGCCGCGGCATTGTCCACCGCCTGGCGGCGGCCGACATTCTCGCGCGCCGCGACATAGATCATTTCCTTTGTGATCACACCGGCCCGGGCGAATTCAAGCTGGGTCACCATCTTTCCGGCAAGGCCGCGCATCGGCCGGCGCGGCGAGGGAAAGGCCCGCGCCAGCATCTCGCCGCTGGCCCCGCCATTGTCCTCGGGGCGGATCTCCCGGCCCCGGTATTCCTCGACGCCGCCCCGCTCCAGCACCCAGGCGCGGCGGCGCTGCTCCAGCCCCTTCTCGACATCGATATGCGGTTCGTCATCGGTATAGGGTCCGGTCGTGTCATAGACCCGCACCGGCGCTTCGCCCGATGTGGACCCGAGCGCGATCTCGCGCACCGGAACACGCACATCCTCCGCCTCCGGCGCCGCCACATAGACCTTTTTCGATCCGGCGATGGCGCCGACGGTCACCTTCGGCACCATGATATCGGGGCGGGAGAGATGTTTGTTCATATTCTGGATCTCCTAAACTCAAATGAGAGACGAGGGATCCGGGCAGGCTCGGAGCTGGGAAACGGGTTCCTGTTCCTTCGCCGGCATGACCCGGATCAGGTTCTAAGGGTTCGGCTTCTTCCCTCCCGAAGCCGTCTCAGTGCCGTTGACGGGCACACCCCCCGGAAACAATCTCGATTACAATGGTGCACCCCGGCGGTGGCGGCAAGGGGTATCGCGCCCGCAACCGGTGCTTTTCGTGCTACTGGCCCGCTTTTTCCTGCGGCGCGGCGGCGGGCGCCGCGCTCCATTCGTCCAGCGCCTGGCGCATGGCGGCGCTGCCGCTGCGGCCCATTTCGACCACCAGCACGAGGCGGCGCCGGCTCTTGAACATCGCCGGGATTTCCAGCCACTGCCCCGTCTTCAGCAGGGTCAGATTGTGGATCCTGTCCTCCTCGCCGCCCGACAGCCCGAGCAGATATTGACCCGGCATGATGAGCGCGCCGGCCGAACGCACCGGCACCGGAGTTTCGCTGTCCTCGACCCGGACCATGAAGCCGGGAACATTGATGATCGGCCCGTCCTCGTCTTCCGACGCCTGATAGTTGATATCGACCATGTGGCTCGCCGGGAGCGACGGATCGTCATTGCGCCTCATGGTGAAGACGATAGCCGCCGAGCGTTCCGGAATGCGGACCTCGGCGCTCAGAACCGCATTCGCGCCGCTGCCCTTCAGGCTCCACCGCGTCGAACCGGCGAAGCGCAGATCGTCGGCGCCAGCCCCGCTTTGCTCGATGATCATATAGGCGCGTTCCGCCGCGGGACCCGCCGGCGCGATGCGGTCCTGGTCCTTGGCGGCAAGGCGCTCCTCCGATTTCGCGTCCCCGCCCTGGGGCGTGTCCCCGGCGCGCGCGGCGCCGTCCTCGTCATCGGCCTTGCCGGGCTCGGCGCCCTCGCCGGGCGCCGGACCTGCCGCCGCCGACTCGGCCTGCGGCTCGGATTGCGTATCGGCCTGCTTATCAGCTGGCGTATCGGCCTGCGGATTGGATTGCGGATTGGATTGCGGATTGGATTGCGGATTTGATAGCGCATTGGATTGCGCCTGGGCCTCAGGCGCCGGCGGTTCGCTTGCCGTGCTATCGGATGCCGGGGTTGGCTCCGCCGCCGCCTTTTCGGGGCCGTCCGCCGCTGCCGGCGCGCCTTGCGCCGCGCCCTGGCTTTCGCCAACCGGGAACATCATGCGTTTACCGCTATCGGCGGCGCCGGTATCGGAAGCCCTGCCGCCGCCTTCCGCGGTTGCCGGACCCGGCGCCGGCATTTGGCCCGCCCCCGTCTCCCCGCCCATTCCCAGCGCGACCCGGGCCGCGTCCACAGTCCTGGTCAGCACCGGCTCGACATCCTGCCAGCGCCAGATCGCCGCTCCCGCGGCGCCAAGCACGACAGCCGCCAGCACGACACCGGCAACGCGGCGGCCGCCGCCCCTGCCGGACGGCGCCTCGCGGCGCGGCGGCGCGATATGCCGCGTCGTATGGGCAGGTTTTTCCTCTCCCTTGCCCTCCCCGGCGTGCGGACGCGCGGCTTCCGCCCCCGGCTTTTCCGCCGTCAAGGGCGCCGGCCTATCAGCTTTGGCCGCCACGGGCTCGCCAGCATCTTCGCCAGTATCTTTGCCAGCATCTTCGCCAGCTTTTTCCCCTTGCGCGTAGTCATCCTCGAGGCGGCGCACCGCCTCGTCGAGCTGGGCCAGCTGGGCCGCCCGCTGCTCGCCGCTCAAGGGCTCGGCAAGACCGTCGATCTGGGCCTGAAGGGCAGCGCGGGCGCGCGAATACAGGACGTGACGGCTGTCACTGTCCTGACTGCCGGCCTCGCCGATCGCGTCGCGCAAAATGGTATAAAAGTCAGCCATCTTTCCCAATGCAGGACACCAGCCCGCCGCCGCGCCTGTCAATCCTCATTATGGTTACGCTCAGTCCTCGAACGGGTCGTGAACCAGTATAGTATCGTCGCGCTCGGGGCTTGTGGAAAGCATGGCCACCGGGGCGCCGATCAATTCCTCCAGCCGGCGGGCATATTTCACCGCCTCGGCCGGCAAGTCGGCCCAGCTGCGCGCGCCGGCGGTGCTTTCCTTCCAGCCCGGCAGCGTCTCGTAGATTGGCTCAACCCGCGCCTGGCGCCCCTGCGAAGCCGGCAACCGGTCGATCTCCTCGCCATCGAGCCTATAGCCGACCGCCACCTTGATTTCGTCAAGACCGTCGAGAATATCGAGCTTGGTCAGCGCGATGCCGTCGATGCCGCTGGTCCGCACCGCCTGGCGCACCATCACCGCATCGAACCAGCCGCAACGCCGCTTGCGCCCGGTCACGACGCCGAATTCCTTGCCCCGGCTGCCCAGAAGCTCGCCGATCTCGTTGGCCTGCTCGGTCGGGAAAGGCCCCTCGCCAACGCGCGTGGTATAGGCCTTTGTGATGCCCAGCACATAATTGATGGCGCGCGGCCCGACGCCGCACCCCGCCGCCGCCTGCCCGGCCACGGTATTGGACGAGGTCACGAAGGGATAGGTGCCGTGGTCGATGTCGAGCATGGTTCCCTGCGCGCCTTCGAACAGGATGCGGGCACCGGCGCGGCGCTGGGAATCGAGCAGCGACCAGACCGAATCCATATAGGGCAGCACCTTGCCGGCCACCGCCACCAGTTCCTCGTAAACGGCCTGCGCCTCGATTTCCGGCTCGCCAAGGCCGCGGCGCAGCGCGTTGTGGTGGACCAGCATGCGCTCCACCTTGCCCTTCAGCGTCTCGAGGCTGGCCAGATCCATGACCCGGATCGCCCGCCGCCCGACCTTGTCCTCATAGGCCGGTCCGATGCCCCGCTTGGTGGTTCCGATATGGGTGCTCTGGGTCGAGGCTTCGCGCAGCGCGTCAAGATCGCGGTGCAGCGAAAGGATGAGGCAGGCATTGTCGGCGATGCGCAGATTGTCCCTCGAAACCGCCACGCCGAGTTCGGCGAGGCGCTCGATCTCGCTGACCAGCGCATAGGGGTCGAGCACAACGCCATTGCCGATGACCGCCAGCTTGCCGGGGCGAACCACGCCGGAGGGCAGCAGGCTCAGCTTGTAGGTCTTGCCGTCGATGACAAGGGTGTGGCCGGCATTGTGCCCGCCCTGGAAGCGCACCACGACATCGGCGCGCTCCGACAACCAATCGACGATCTTGCCTTTACCCTCGTCGCCCCACTGCGAGCCGACAACCACCACATTGGCCATCCAAAGCGTCCCCTGTCACGCGCTTCACAACAATAGGCCCCCGCCTGATGGCCGGGGCCAGCGGCACTTGTGCCATAATCCGCACCGATTGAAAACGCCCGCGATCGCATATTGGCGCTGCCGCCCGACGCCTTTACACGGCGCCCCATTGCGGATACCTAGCGCCGATACGCATCGGGAAACATGCAATGCAAAATCCGCTCGGCAGGCTGTGGTCCTGGGCCTATGACCGCCCTCTGCTCCTCGCCACCATCACCATGATCTGCTGGGCCGGAAATTTCGTCGCCGCCCGCGGCGTCTATCAGGATGTACCCCCGGTGACGCTGGCAATGTTCCGCTGGGGCGGCGCCTTTCTCGTCCTTCTGCCCTTTGCCTGGCCGCATCTGAAGAAGGACATGGCCGCCATCCGCCGCCACTGGCGCCCCATGCTGGCATTCGCCTTCTTCGGCATCACCTGCTTCAACACCCTGGCCTATACCGGCCTGCAATATACCGTGGCGATGAATGCCATGCTGTTCCAGTCGAGCATGCCGATCATCATCGCCATCCTCACTTTCATGCTGTTTCGCGAGCGCCCGACGCTATTCCAGGTGCTGGGCGTCGCCGTCTCGCTGTTCGGCGTCTGCTATGTCGTGGTTCGCGGCGATCTCGACGTGTTGCTCGCCCTCTCGCTCAACAAGGGCGATATCTGGATCCTGATCGCCTTCGTCACCTGGGGCATCTATACGGTGCTGCTGCGCTACAAACCGGGCATCCACTGGTTGAGCTTTCTCGCCGCCACCTTCCTCGCCGGCTTCGTCATCCTGTCGCCGTTCTGGGTCGCGGAACTGGCCTCGGGCCGCGACATCGTCTGGAGCTGGCGCGCCGGCGGCGCGATCTTCTATGTCGCCCTGTTCCCCTCGGTCATCGCCTATGCCTGCTACAACCGGGCGATCGAGCTTGCCGGCGGCAACCGCATCGCACCGCTGTTCCATCTCGTACCGGTCATCGGCTCGTTCATGGCGGTGGCGATTCTGGGCGAACAGTTGCGCTTTTATCACATCTTCGGCTTCGCCGTCGTGATGTCGGGCATCGCCCTCACCAACCGGCGGCGCGACAGGCGCGCCGCCTCCTCACAAGGCTGAATTCCGGCGCCAGCACGAGTCAGGGCCAGCCAGCACGTGTCAGGGCCAGCCTGGACCTGCCCGGCTAGAAGGTCAGTTGCTTGACCTGCTTGACATGGGGCAGCGCCGCCACCTTCTCCAGTATCGCCTGATCCACCGGCTGATCGACCTCGATCAGCGAGATGGCATTGCCGCCGCGCGCCTCGCGACCGAGATTGAAGGTGGCGATATTGACATTTGCGTCGCCCAGCAAGGTTCCCAGCCTGCCAATGAAACCGGGCTGGTCGTCATTGGTGATGTAGAGCATATGCGGACCCAATTCGGCTTCCATGTTGATGCCCTTGACCTGAATCAGGCGCGGCCTTCCGTCTGAAAAGACGGTCCCCGCCACCGAGCGTTCCTGGCGGTCTGTGACGACGACGAGACGCATATAGGTTTCATAGGCGCCCTCCTGCGGCCGGCGCATTTCCTCCACCTTTATGCCGCGCTCCTTGGCCAGGATGGGCGCGCTGACCATGTTGACGTCATGGAGCAGCGGGCGCAGCAGGCCGGCCAGCGCCGCCGCCGTCAGCGGCTTGGTGTTCATGTCGCCGACATAGCCGTCATACTCCACCCGCACGGCCTGGATGCCGGTTTCGGTGAGCTGGCCGGCAAACAGACCAAGCTGCTCGGCCAGTCTGCAAAAGGGGGTGAGCTGCGGCGCTTCTTCCGCCGAGATCGAGGGTGTGTTGATGGCATTGGTCACTGCGCCGTCCAGCAGGTAATCCGCCATCTGCTCGGCAACCTGGAGGGCGACATTTTCCTGCGCCTCGCTGGTCGATGCGCCAAGATGGGGCGTGCAGATGACCCCCGGCACGCCGAACAGCACATTGTCCTTGGCCGGCTCCTCGGAGAAAACATCGAAGGCCGCGCCCGCAAGGCGCCCCTCCTCCAGGGCGGCGCGCACCGCCGCCTCGTCGACCAGCCCGCCGCGCGCGCAGTTGATGAGCCGCGCGTCCGGCTTCATCTTCTTCAGCGCCTCGGCGGAAATGATATTGCGCGTCTTGTCGGTCAGCGGCGTATGCAGCGAGATGAAGTCGGCGCGCGCGAACAAGGCATCGAGTTCGACCTTCTCCACCCCCAGTTCCTTGGATCGCTCGGCGGACAGGAAAGGATCGAAGGCGATCACCTTCATGCCCAGCCCCAGCGCCTTGTCGGCGACGATGGAACCGATATTGCCGCAGCCGATGATGCCCAGCGTCTTGGCCGTGATCTCGACGCCCATGAATTTCGACTTTTCCCACTTGCCCGCCTGGGTCGAGGCGTCGGCGGCCGGGATCTGGCGCGCCAGCGCCATCATCAGGGCGATGGCATGCTCCGCCGTCGTGATCGAATTGCCGAAGGGCGTGTTCATGACGATGATGCCCTTGGCCGAGGCGGCAGGGACATCGACATTGTCGACGCCGATGCCGGCGCGGCCGATCACTTTCAGGTTGGCCGCCGCCTCCAGCACCTTTTCCGTGACCTTGGTGGCGGAGCGAATGGCGAGGCCATCATACTGGCCGATGATCTCGATCAGTTCTTCCTTGGAAAGGCCGGTCTTGACATCGACCTCGACGCCGCGCCGCTTGAAGATGTCGACCGCGGCGGCGGAGAGCTTGTCTGAAATTAGGACCTTGGGAGCCATCTGTCGGGTTCCTTTTTCTAAGCGCCGCCGGGTCCGTGGCCGGCGCCGCATTGACCTTGAATGTCTGAAGAATGGGCCGCGAGGGCCCGCGCGCCGCTAGCCGGCCAGGGTTTCGCCAAAAGCCCAGTCGAGCCACGGCAGCAGCGCCGCGACGTCCTGCTTCTCCACCGTTCCGCCGCACCAGATGCGCAGCCCCGGAGGGGCATCGCGATAGGCGCCGATGTCATAGGCGACGCCTTCGCTTTCCAGCTTCTTGACCATCGCTTTGGCGAAAGCCGTCTGCTCATCGGCGGAAAGCCGGGCCACCTCCGGATCGCTGAACACCAGGCACACGGAAGTATTGGAGCGGCTGGCCTCGTCGCGGGCGAGAAAGTCGGCCCATGGCGTTTCCGCGACCCATTTGGCGACCACGGCGAGATTGGCGTCGGCGCGGGCCTGGAGCGCCTTGGCCCCGCCCAGCGAGCGCGCCCATTGCAGGGCGTCGATATAGTCCTCGACGCACAGCATGGACGGCGTGTTGATGGTTTCGCCCTTGAAGATGCCCTCGATCAGTTTGCCGCCCTTGGTCATGCGGAAGATCTTGGGCATCGGCCAGGCCGGACTGTAGCTTTCCAGCCGCTCCACCGCCCGCGGGCCGAGGATCAGCATGCCGTGGGCGGCTTCTCCGCCCAGCGCCTTCTGCCAGGAATAGGTGACGACATCGAGCTTGTCCCAGGCCAGATCCTGGGCGAAGGCGGCCGAGGTAGCATCGCAAATGGTCAGCCCGGCGCGATCCGCCGCGATCCAGTCGCCATTGGGCACCCGCACCCCAGAGGTGGTGCCGTTCCAGGTGAAGACGACATCGCGGTCGAAATCAACGGCGGCAAGGTCCGGCAGGGTGCCGTAGTCGGCGGTCATGTTGCGCACATCCGGCAGCTTGAGCTGCTTGATGACGTCGGAAACCCAGCCCGAACCGAAGCTTTCCCAGGCCAGCATGTCGACGCCGCGGGCGCCCAGCAGCGACCACATCGCCATTTCCACCGCCCCGGTATCGGAGGCCGGCACGATGCCGATGCGATAGTCGTCCGGCACGCCGAGCACTTCGCGCGTCAGGTCGATGGCGAGCTTGAGGCGCGCCTTGCCAAGGCTTGAGCGATGCGAGCGCCCGACCACGGCTTCTTTGAGGTTTTCGAGAGACCATCCCGGCCGTTTGGCACAGGGACCGGAAGAAAAGTGCGGATTGACCGGCCGCACCGCCGGACGTTCATGCGTCATGTGAGCCTACCCTTCCAGATAGAGGCCCCTCGTTGGGGAGGGGTGTCCCACGGACGCTGCTACGCCTCCGCCACTGCAAAGTCAATGATTTCAAACCGGCCTGGCGCTTTTGACCGCAAAAAAATATGCGGCGGCCGGGCGGCCGCCGCATATCCGGTAGCAGACGGGTGGGCTGGACCTAGAAGGTGCGCCGCCCGCCGATGCGCAATTCGTGATTGGAAAGGCCGCTATATTCGACCCGGTTGCCGATACCGTCGGCGCCCGACTTGGCATTGCCCAGCCACAGATAGCGGTAGCCGGCATCGATCAGCATGTTTTCCCCGACCGGGAAGCTGACGCCGGTCATCGCCGCCGCCGCCCAGGTCCAGGTGCCGCCATCGGGAACGATGGTCACGCCGCCGCCCGGGTTGAAGCCGATCAGATCGTGCAGCCAGTGATAGGCGACACCGGCGCCGACGCCGACATAGGGCGTGAAGCCCTGCCAGGTGGCGATATCGACATAGGCATTGACCAGGAAGGTGGTGGTGCTCAACTTCTGGCGCTCGACCGAGAGACCGCAGCCGCCGCACACCGTGTTGCCGGTGAACTTGCTGGCGAAGCGGTAGTCGACCGTCAGGTCGGCGCGGAACCAGGGATTGAACTGGTAGCCGACACCGGCACCGATCATCCAGGTCGGCTTCAGCGCCTCATTGACGAAATTGACCGCCGTGCCGCCATAGGTGGCCTTGGGATCGGTGGCAATGACATAACCGATGTCACCGCGAAGATACCAGCCGCCGGCGGGGCCGGGGGCTATATGATCGATCTCGACGATCTGCGGAGCATCGGCTGCGGCCGCGACCTGAACCGTTGCGGCCAGGCAGGCGGCAATGGCAAAGATTTTCCTCAGAGTTTTCATCGCAAATACTCTTCACTCTTGCACTCGCTCAGCAGTTCATTCCGCCAGAGCCATCGAATTCATCGCTAAGAATGGAGCAAACAATTTAAAGGAAGCTTAACTACGTTTTTTGGCTTGTCGGGCCGGTAAATCGCTGAAAAAGCAGCATCGACGGGCAGTTGCGATGTCGCTAATGTGCGACGGCACACATGATCCTGCCTGGAAATGGACCCATGACCCTGAAGCGCTCACCCGGCGACTGGCTGCTCCTTGCCGCGCTCGTTGCCGTCTGGGGATCGTCCTTTGGCTTGTCCAGGGTGGCGGTTGTCTCGATTTCGCCGATCTGGGTGGTCGCGCTGCGTCTTTCCCTCGGCGCCGTGATACTTTGCGCTCTGGCCCTGGCGCGGGGTCAGAAACTGCCGCGCGAGGCGCGCGCCTGGGGCTGGTTCGCCTGGCTGGCGACCACCGGCAATGTCCTGCCCTTCTTCCTCATTACCTGGGGAACGGTCCATATCGACTCGGGCCTCGCCGGCATTCTCATCGGCTCGGTGCCCATCGTCGTCATCCTGCTCGGCCATTTCCTGCTCCCCGACGAGCCGATGAACCGCTTCAAGACCATCGGCGTCGCCACCGGCTTTGCCGGCGTCATCGTCCTTATCGGGCCGCGGGCGCTGACCGAGCTGTCGGGCTCCGGCGTCACCCTGCTCGCCGAAATCGCGGTCCTCATCGCGGCATTTTCCTATGCCACCCAGGCGGTCACGGCGCGGCGCATGCCGCCCATGGGTGTCGTCACCCGCGCCGCCTCGGTCCTGCTGCTGTCGGCGGTCGCGGCGCTGATCCTGGCGGCGACGCTGGCGCCGCACGGATTGGCCGATGCCACCGCCAGCGGCCTCGTTGCGACCGTCGCCCTCGGCCTATTTCCCACCGCGGCAGGCACGCTGATCCTGTTCCGCCTGCTCGACCGCGCCGGCGCCGGCTTTGTCGCCAACTCCAATTACCTGATCCCGGCCTGGGCACTGCTGGCGGGCATGCTGTTCCTCGGCGAAAAGCTGGCATGGAATACCGCCCTGGGCTTTGCCCTCATCCTCGCCGGTATCGCCGTCGGCGAACATCTGGGCGCGCGCAGCCGCGCCCGCCAAAGCCGCCTCGCGGCACGGCAAGAGAACGGGATGGAAAACAGGGTCTTGTGAAAATCAGGCGGCGTGCTCGATCGCGCTGACGATTTCGCCGACCACATCCGCCACCAGATGCTGGTCGTCGCCCTCGCCCATGACGCGGATCAAGGGCTCGGTGCCCGACAGCCGGATCACCAGCCGGCCCTGATCGCCAAGGCGCAGCTTGCCGTCCTCGATGACCTTCTTGACCGCGGCGTTGTCGAGCGGCTTGCCGCCATTGAGCCGCACATTGCGCAACACCTGGGGCAGCGGATCGAACCGGCTGCACACCTCGCTCACCGGGCGCCCCTGCTCGGCAACCACCGCCAGGATCTGCAAGGCCGCCACCAGGCCGTCGCCGGTGGTGGCGAAATCGGACAGGATCATGTGGCCCGACTGTTCGCCGCCAACATTGAACCCGTGGGTGCGCATATGCTCGAGCACATAGCGGTCGCCCACCGGGGTGCGCTCCAGGGTCAGGCCGATATCCTTCAAATAGCGCTCCAGCCCAAGATTGGACATGATGGTGGCGACGATACCGCCAGCGGCCAGGCGCCCGCTCGAAGACCAGGATTCGGCGATTGCCGCCATCAGCTGGTCGCCATCGATCACCCGCCCCAGTTCATCGACAATGATCACACGGTCGGCGTCGCCGTCCAGCGCAATGCCGATATCGGCGCGCACCTCGTGGACCTTGCGGCACAGCGCCTCGGGCGCCGTCGAGCCGCAATCCTCGTTGATATTGAAACCGTTGGGCTCGACACCGATCGACACCACCTCGGCGCCCAGTTCCCACAAGGCCGCCGGCGCCACCTTGTAGGCCGCGCCATTGGCGCAATCGACCGCCACCCTGAGGCCGTCGAGGCGCAGGTGGCGCGGAAAGGTGCGCTTGGCGAATTCGATATAGCGGTCCTGGACGCCATCGACGCGCTTGGCCCGGCCAAGGGCCGCCGGCGCCGCATAGTCGCGCGACAGGTCGCTATCCATCAGCGCCTCGATTTCGCGCTCCACCTCGTCGGACAGCTTGTAGCCGTCGGGACCGAACAGCTTGATGCCATTGTCGTGATAGGGGTTGTGCGAGGCCGAGATCATGATGCCGAGATCGGCCCGCAGCGAACGCGTCAGCATCGCCACCGAAGGCGTCGGCATCGGTCCCATCAGGAACACATCGACGCCGACCGATGCCAGCCCGGCCACCAGCGCCGATTCGATCATGTAGCCCGACAGGCGCGTATCCTTGCCGATAACGACGCGATGGCGGTGCTCGCCGCGGCGAAACACCAGGCCGGCGGCCATGCCCACTTTCATCGCGATTTCCGCGGTCATCGGCGCGCTGTTGGCGCGGCCGCGTATTCCGTCTGTTCCGAAGAACTTCCGTGTCATGGCCTGATCTGCCCCCGTCCTGTCAACAGGCTCACTGTGTAAGGACTCTTGTTTGTCATTGTAACTGCCAATATGGCCCTAAAATGTTCAAATATTATGAGCAACTCTTACAGTAGCGCCCTGCTTGCCCGCCATTCCGGCGCTTTCCGCTTTTTCGGCAATACCCGTGGCATGTTGCCACGCGCTGAGCGCGGCGCTGGTTTCGGCGACATCGTGAACCCGTAATATCTGGGCCCCCTGGGCGGCCGCCGCAAGGGCCATGGCGACCGAACCGGGCACGCGCCGCGCCGCCTCGCGCTCGCCGGTGAAATGGCCGACGAAGCCCTTGCGCGAGGCCCCGACGACAAGCGGAACGCCAAGGCCGTGGAGCATGGCCAGGCGCCGCATGACGTCCAGATTGTGCTCGAAACTCTTGGCGAACCCGATGCCCGGATCGACGGCAAGTTTCCCTACCCCGATTCCGGCCGCACGCGCCGCGCCGAGCCGGTCCGCCAGTTCGTCATAAACCTCCAGCATGACATCCAGATAGGCCGGCGCCTCCTGCATCGTCTTGGGATCGCCGCGCATATGCATCAGGATCACGCTGGCGCCGCCGGCCGCCACCGTGGCCGCACTCGGCGCCTCATGGGTCAGTGCCGAAACGTCATTGATGATGGCCGCGCCCGCCGCCGCCGCCTCGCCCATCAGGGCGGCCTTGCGCGTATCGACCGAAAGGACCGCGCCGCAGCCGGCAAGCCGCGTCAGCACCGGCATCACCCGCGCCCGTTCTTCCTCGAGTGGTACCTCTTCGGAACCAGGCCGGGTCGATTCGCCGCCAAGGTCGAGAATTTCGGCGCCCGCCGCCGCCAGCGCCCTGCCATGGGCCTCTCCCGCCGCCGCATCGGCCAGCCGCCCTCCATCGGAAAAACTGTCCGGCGTCAGATTGACGATGCCCATCAGCCGCGCCGCGCCCATGTCGATCCCGGCAAAGGGCGCACGCGGGGCACGGACACGGGCAACCAGCGCCGCCACATCGCCGTCGCGGATGCCGGCAAGGGCGGAAGCCGTCACAAAACGGCTCCGTGCCTTGCCCGGCCTGCCTTCGATGACGAAAGCCCCGGTGAAGGCCAGCGGACCTCCGGCCAGCGCCAGGGCCGCGCCCAGGGCCTTTAGCTCTATGGCCGCCGCGCCCGCGACAAGGCCGACTGGATGCAGGTAAAGACCGGTGCTCATGCGCCAATGCCCGTGGATCGATGTACAAACGCCGCCGGCCCCTCAAGGACCGGCGGCGCTAATGCTTCGGCTCGACCTGGTCAGGACTGCGGCTGCGGCTCCATGCCGCCCGCGTCCGGATCCTTCTTGTCCCGCGCGCGGCCCTTTCCGGCGGTCGGAACCGCCGAGGCCCGCCCGCCCTTGGGCGCGTCGTCCAGATCTTCGCGCACCGGCGCCTTGCCGTCGAGCAGGCCGCGGATCTCGTCGCCGCTCAGCGTCTCATATTCGAGCAGGCCCGAGGCGACGATGTGCAACTGGTCGATATGGTCGGTCAGAATGCGGTTGGCCGTGGCATAGCCTTCGTCGACGAAACGCTTCACTTCCTCGTCCACCAGCTTCTGGGTGTCGTTGGAGACGTTCTGCGTCCGCGCCACGGAATGTCCGAGGAACACTTCCTCCTCGTTGTCGCCATAGGCCAGCGGCCCGAGCTTTTCGCTCATGCCGAACTGGGTTGCCATGGCGCGCGCCATCTTGGTCGCCATCTTGATGTCCTGCGAGGCGCCGGAGGTCACCTTTTCCTCACCGAAGATCAGTTCCTCGGCAACCCGGCCGCCCATCGCCACCGCGAGGTCCGCCTTCAGCTTGCCGCGGGTCAGCGAAATCTGGTCGCGCTCGGGCAGGCGCATCACCATGCCAAGCGCCCGGCCGCGCGGAATGATGGTCGCCTTGTGCACCGGATCGGAGTTCGGCTGATGCAGCGCCACCAGCGCGTGCCCGCCCTCGTGATAGGCGGTGAGGCGTTTTTCCTCCTCGCTCATCACCAGCGAGCGGCGTTCGGAGCCCATCATCACCTTGTCCTTGGCATCCTCGAATTCGGCCTGCGTCACCATCCGCTTGGAGCGGCGCGCCGCCAGCAGCGCCGCCTCGTTGACCAGATTGGCCAGGTCGGCGCCGGAAAAGCCGGGGGTGCCGCGCGCCGTCGTCTTGAGGTCGACATCGGGCGCCAGCGGAACCTTGCGCACATGCACTTTCAGGATCTTCTCGCGGCCGATGATGTCCGGGTTCGGCACCACCACCTGGCGGTCGAAACGGCCGGGCCTGAGCAGCGCCGGGTCGAGCACGTCGGGCCGGTTGGTGGCGGCGATCAGAATGATGCCTTCATTGGCTTCAAAACCGTCCATTTCCACCAGCAGCTGGTTCAGCGTCTGCTCGCGCTCGTCATTGCCGCCGCCAAGGCCGGCGCCGCGATGGCGGCCGACGGCGTCGATTTCGTCAATGAAGATGATGCAGGGCGCATTCTTCTTGGCCTGCTCGAACATATCGCGCACGCGGCTGGCGCCGACGCCGACAAACATCTCGACGAAGTCGGAACCGGAAATGGTGAAAAAGGGCACATTGGCCTCGCCAGCAATGGCCCGCGCCAGAAGCGTCTTGCCGGTGCCCGGAGGCCCGACCAGCAGCGCGCCCTTGGGGATCCGCCCGCCGAGGCGCTGGAACTTCTGCGGATCTTTCAGGAACTCCACGATCTCCTGAAGGTCGTCCTTGGCTTCGTCAACCCCGGCCACATCTTCGAAAGTGACGCGGCCATGGGCCTCGGTCAGAAGCTTGGCCTTCGACTTGCCGAAGCCCATCGCCTTGCCGCCAGCGCCCTGCATCTGGCGCCAGAAGAAGATCCACACGCCGATGATGAGCAGCATTGGGAACCAGGAAATCAGCAGGCCCGCCAGCGACGGCACGTCCTCGGTGTCGGGCTTGGCGGTGATGTTGACGCCCTTGTCGTAGAGCTGGTCGACAAAGGAGGTGCCGGGAGGGGCATAGGTCTGGAACAGGCCGCCATTCTTGAAGCGGCCGCTGATCTGCTGGCCCGAAATCACCACATCGCCGATATTGCCGCCATCGACCTCGGCGCGGAACTGCGAGAACGGGATATCCATCGTGGCGCGGCGCGGCCCCGGACTCTGGAACAGCTGGTACAGGGCGACCAGGGAAACCGCGATAATGACCCAGAGGGCGAAATTGCGAAAATTCGAATTCATATTGTTTCCTATCCCGCCGGTTCGCTCCGGCAACAAGCGCCTTTTGCAACTGGCACTCTTGGCGGCACGCTTGCTGCCCGCGCCCGCCCCCTTTCAGGCGCGGCCACCTGCTGTCATGGCTCTAACATAGGTCTCGCATCGGCCCATGCCAAGTTGACCGGAAGGCTGATATCCCAATTCCATTCAGGATTTTGTTAATCCGGGCGGGAATTGTGTGTTTTTGCCGCTTCCGGCACCGGCAATGACGCCGACAAAATCGGCCCGCAACGGCTCGCCGGCGCCGCCCGGCGCCATGGCATGGGGCGCCGCCAGCAATTCGCCGCCGCGCCAGAACGAAATGCAGCTTGGGCCGACGCGTCCCGGCATGCCGGGATAGGGGCCGCTCCGGCGCACGTCGCGCCAGCCCTCCGCGCCCAGCGCGCGCACCTCGACCGGCGCGCGGAGGCGCCGCGAGGCCGACACCTTGAAACGGCCATCCCACAGCGCGCTCGTGCCCGGCTCGAGGCTGAGGGCGAGCGGCGCGGCGCGTCCCGCCTCGCGCCAGACCAGCGCCCGTCCGCCCTCGGCGAGAATGCGGCAGCCCGCGAGCGTCGCCGCCCCCTTGCCCGTGGCCAGTTGGCGATAAAGCCGCTCAAGGCGTTCAAGACGCGGGCGGTAGCCTTGCCCGCCCACCGCCATCAGAATGCGCGCCAGCAGCCGCAGCCCGGTCTCTTCCGGCGCGGCCAAGAACGGCGCAAGCTCCAGCGTGCAATAGCCCGCCGCGTCAAGACGCCCCGCCCGCGCCGCCAATTCGTCCGCCGCCGCGTCCAGCGCCGCGCGCGCCCGGCGCATCTGCCTGGCGGTATCGGCGAGGCGGCGCGGCGAAAGCCCTTCCGCGCCCAGCGCCGCCGACAGGGCACGCATGCGCACCCTGGCATAGCGCGCATCGTCGTTGCTGGGATCCTCGATCCAGTCCTGTCCGGCGTCCTTGAGGCTGGCGCGCAGCCGCGCTCGAGGCATGTCCAGCAGGGGGCGGGCAATGGTGAGGCCGAAAAGTTCGCCCTGGTGCGCCATCGCCGCCAGGCCGTCGACGCCCGAGCCGCGCGCCAGCCGCAACAACAAGGTTTCGGCCTGGTCCTCCAGGTGATGGGCGGTGACGAGCACGCCGATCCCGGCGCCGTGGCAGGCTTCCGCCAGCAGGCGGTAGCGCGCGCGCCGCGCCAGCGCCTGGACATTGCGCCCCGGCTTTTCGCCCTGCCAGCGCAAGGTGTGGTGGATGAGTTTCAGTGCCGCCGCCCAGCGCGCGACCTGTTCGGCTTCCGCCCCCGACGCCGCGCGCAGGCCATGATCGACCGTAAAGACATGAATGGCCGGCGCCCCGCCCGGCAACCCGGCGCGCCAGCGCGCGAACAACAGCATCAGCGCCATCGAATCCGCGCCGCCCGATACCGCCAGCGCGATCTTTGCGCGCCCTGCGAACGGCGCCAGCAGGCGGTCCCGCTCGTTCGCCGAAATCACTGGCCCTTTTGCCTCAGCAGCCGGCACCTTTCTGCTCCGCTCGGATCCGGTTCTTCATCGTGCCGGATGCATCGGGAAATTGCTTGCCGAATTCGGCGAAGCTGGCGCAGGCGGCCGGTTTCTGCCCCAAGGCCTGCAACGACATGCCGAGTTTGAGCAGGCTGTCGGGCGCCTTGCCGCCGCCCTTGTACTTCGTATAGCCGTTCAGGAAGGCGTCCGCCGCCTCGCGGTACTGGCCGCGCGCGTAATGGCTCTCGCCAAGCCAATATTGCGCGTTCCCGGCCAGCTTGTCGCCCGGATAGCGTTGCAGGAATTCGCTGAAGGCTTCCCCGGCCGACTGGTAATCGCGTTGCAGGATGAAGGCATAGGCAACGTCATAGGCGCCCTGGGCATCGTTGACATTGCCAAGGGCGGCCTGGGCCGAACTGCCGGCGCCAAGGCCGGAGGAAGAACCGAGGCCAGGACCAGGACCAGGACCAGGACCGGCCGGCTGTGCGGCCAAGGGATCGCCGCTGCCGCCGCGCGCACCCGGGCTGATATCCAGCGGACCGCCGGAAGCGGGCGGAAACTGCCGGTCGGGCGCGCCCAATGGCCGCAAGCCGCCATAGCCGGGCTGCTGCTGGCTTTCCGTCTCGCGGGAGGCAACCGGCGGCGTGGCAAAACGCGGACCGGCACCCTCGGCGCTGGGCAGATTCAGCGGCGCACCGCCGCGCGGCTCCGCGCCCGACGCAACGGGGCCCGGCGGCGGCGCCGCGCCCGGTTGCTGGAAGCGGTATTCGGTATCTTCCTGGAAGCGTTGCAGGCGCCCTTCCAGCTGGTCGATACGGTGCTGGTATTCTTCGACCTGGCCGGTCAGGCTGCGCACCTGGCTCTCCAACTGGTCGAGGCGAAGCAGAAGCTGGGACTCGGCCGATCCCTGCGCCCCGCCTATTCCGGCCGGTGGCAAAGGTCCGGTCTGGAAGGGCTGAGCGAGCGCCGTTCCGGCGCCCAGAAACCCGGCCAGCAGGAGGCCCACCCCGGCAAGGGCCAGCCATCTTGAAGCCCAATTTTTCCCCAAACTCATGTCCCGCCTCTCGTCGTTTGCAGCCGTGCCGCCGGTCTGGCCTGGAAACCGGCCAAGGTTTGGCGCGCGCCTAGCTGGCGCCCTGGCCGCTGATAACCGTCACCGCCCGCCGGTTCTGCGACCAGCAGGAAATGTCGTCGCATACCGCCACCGGACGTTCCTTGCCATAGGAAAGGGTCTTGAGGCGGCCCGCATCGATGCCCTGGCCAACCAGATAATTGCGCACCGTGGTGGCCCGGCGCGCGCCCAGCGCGATATTGTATTCCCGAGTGCCGCGCTCATCGGCATGGCCCTCGATCCGGATTGCGTAATGGGCGTATTTCTTCAGCCACAGCACCTGCTTTTCCAGCGTCTCGCGCGCCTGCGGGGTCAATTCCGCGCTGTCTGTGGTGAAAAACACCCGGTCCCCGGCATTGACGACGAAATCCTGGGTCGAGCCGGGCACCGCCGGCGCGCCGCTTTCCAGTGGGTTCTTGGTATTCGAACAGGCGGCAAGGGCCACCAGCGCCGCGATCATCACGGCATGGGACACCGCCCGCCTGATGTTCCCGATCTTCCGCATCTTGAATTCTCCTTCCCGACTGATGTGAGCCTCTCGCCAGGTCTTGTCGGGCTTGCTCCCGGCGATTGAACTGATTTGCACCTTCTAGGCCGTGTCAACGGCCTGAAAGGCGGAATTCTATCTACCTCTCCGCGCCACCGGTTCCGGCATCCCTAGTTGATCAGGGGCGACCAGGCCGGATCGGACGCGAAAGAGGGCGTGTCGATCTGGCGTTCGTTATATCCGGTCAGATCGACCGACCAAAGCTTCGGCCCGCCATTGGAATCGCGAACATCGCGAAAGAACATCAGCACCCGGCCATTGGGCGCCCAGGTCGGTCCCTCATTGTGATAACCCTCGGTCAGGATACGTTCTCCAGACCCGTCGGGCCGTATGACGCCGATCAGGAAACGCCCGCCGGCGCGCTTGGTAAAGGCGATGAGATCGCCGCGCGGCGACCACACCGGGGTCGAATAGCTGCCTTCGCCGAAAGAGATCCGCTTCTGGTCCGAGCCATCGGCGTTCATGACATAGATCTGCTGGCTGCCGCCGCGATCCGATTCGAAGGCGATCTGGCGCCCGTCCGGCGAATAGGACGGCGCGGTATCGATCGCCGCCGTGTTGGTCAGGCGCGTCGTCGCCCGGCTGCGCAGGTCCATGGTGTAGATATTGGAATTGCCGCCACTTTGCAGGCTCATGATGATCTTCTGCCCGTCGGGCGAAAAGCGCGGACTGAAAGTCATACCCTGGTGGTCCCAGACCAGCTCGCGCTGGCCGGTTTCGATATTGAACAGATAGACCCGCGGCTCCTCCCCGCTGCCATAGGACATGTAGGTCACTTCCTGGCTGGTCGGCGAAAAGCGCGGGGTGAGCACCAGATCGGTGCCATTGGTCAGATAGCGGCGGTTGGCGCCGTCCTGGTCCATGATCGCCAGCCGCTTGATGCGCTGGTCCTTCGGTCCGGTCTCGTCGATATAGACGATGCGGGTATCGAAATAGCCGCTCTCGCCGGTCAGGCGCTGGTAGATCGCATCGGTGATGACATGGGCGACGCGGCGCCAGTTGTCCGGCGTGGTGACGAATTGCTGGCCCGCCATCTGCTGGCCGGCGAGGACATCCCACAGGCGGAACTCGACCTTGAGGCGGCCATTGCCTTGGCGTGAGACCTGGCCGGTGACCAGCGCTTGGGCATTGATGATGCGCCAGTCGCCAAATCGCGGCGTGCGGTCGATATTGTCGATCTTTTCGATAAAGGCGCGCGGATCGACCATGGCAAACAGCCCGGAGCGGATCAGGTTGCCCTGGATGACATTGGTGATATCGGCACCCAGCGCCGCGTCTTCGGCATTGGCGCCAATGAACTGGGGCGCCGCAATCGGCAATGGCTGGATATTGCCCTGGGTGATGTCGATCTCGATCAGCGCCGCCGCCGGACGCGGCAGCACCAATGCGGCGGCGAGGACCAGGGCCGCCAGCAATGGACGCAGAACACCCGTGCCCGCACCCGAGCCGGCGCGGCGGCGCGAAATGGTCCCGAACTCACACATGCAACCTGCAATTCTCATCATTCATCATCCGCCGAGCATCTGGCGCGGATCGAAATTCATATTGATATCCCGCCAGGCCTCATATTTGTCCGACGGCAATTCGTAGGGCTGGCAGCGCAGAACGGCGCGCCGCGCGCTGTCGGCGGCAGCCAGAAAGGCAAGACCCGAGCCTGTCGTCAAGACCTCAGGCGGGCGCGACAGCGTACCGTCGGCATTGAGCGCCAGGCGCAGCCGTACCGCAAGGTCGCTCGCGCCGCGCACCCCAACCGGAGGACTCCAGCACCGCGACACCTGCATCCGCAGCGCGTCAAGCTCGCTGATGCTCATGCGGTCATCTAGTCCGCGCGGATCGCCGGCGCTGCTATGCGCCGCCGTCTCTTCGCTGCGCGCGGCCGGCGCCGCCTGGTTGGGCGCCTTGTCGAGCAGGGCGGCGATGCGGCTCGGATCGAACTTCTCTTCTTTTTTCTCCTCGGCCTTGGCCGCGGGCGCCGGGCTGTGCCGGGGGCGGATCGTCGGCACCGGCACGTCCTTGACCGGCTGGTCCTTTTCCGCCTTGCTCGCCTCGTCCTTCTTCGCCTCCTTGGCTGGCACCGGCTCCGGCTTGGGCTCGGCGGCGTCTTCGCTGGCGCTTTTTTGCGGCCGTGGCGGCGCCGGCGCCGGCGCTGCCGCCTTGGCGGGTTCCGGTTTTGGCGGCGGCGGCGGCGGCAGGGACGCCACCTGCTTGCTCGCCTTCTTGCTGTCGTCCTCGCCCGGCTTGTCGGCCTCGGCCTTTTTCACCACCGCCTCGGGAACCGGCTTGGCCGGCTTGCGCTCGCCCGCCTTCAGCCGCGTCAGGTCGGTGGCCGAGATAAACTCGACCGGCAGCGCCTTGATCGGCTCGACCTCGAAAGGCTTGGCGGAGGGAAAGCTGAACGATGCCCAGCCGATCACCGCCAGATGCCCGATCGCGGATATGACGAGATATGTGCGCACCACGCTCCCCCGTCAGCTCGACTCGTCGAGCTCGGTTACCAGCGCGATGCGCCGGAAACCCGCCGCGCTGACCGCGCCCATGACCTTCATCACCGTGCCATAGTCGACGCCGCGATCGCCGCGCACATAGATGCGCTCCTCATAGCCATTGGCCGAAATCGCCAGCAGCTTGGCGACCACCTCGTCGAGGACGATCTCGGTGTCCTGAACGAAGATCTTGCCCTTGACATCGACGGTGATGGTCAGCGGTTCCTTTTCGCCCTGGAGTTGCTGCGCCTTGGTCTCGGGCAGGTCGATGGGCACGCCGACGGTCAGCAGCGGCGCGGTGACCATGAACACGATCAGCAGCACCAGCATGACGTCGACCAGCGGCGTGACATTGATCTCGGACATCGGCGCATAGCGTTTGCGCTTGCGCCGTCCGCCGCCATTGCCCTGCACCGTCCCCGCACCCATGGCCTAGCCCCGCTCGTCGATCTGGCGCGACAGGATAGCCGAAAATTCGTCCGCGAACCCTTCCAGGCGCGATCCCAGGCGCGCCAGCTGATGCGAGAACTTGTTATAGAATATGACCGCGGGAATCGCCGCCAGCAGCCCCAGCGCGGTGGCGAACAGAGCCTCGGCGATGCCCGGGGCCACCACCGCCAGATTGGTGTTCTTGCTTGCCGCGATTGCCTGGAAGCTGGTCATGATGCCCCAGACGGTGCCGAACAGGCCGATAAAGGGCGCTGTCGAGCCGACGGTGGCGAGAAAAAGCAGCCGCCGCTCGAGGCGGTCCATTTCGCGGGTAATGGTGACATCCATCACCTTTTCGATCCGCATCTGCAGGCTGGCCAGCGGCCGCGCCCCGCCCTCATGGCTGCGCTTCCATTCGCGCATTGCCGCCACGAACAGCGCCGCCATCGAGCTGGTCGGCTTGTGGACCAGCGACTGATAGAGCTCCTCCAGCGACTGTCCCGACCAGAAAGTCTGCTCGAAACGGTCGGTCTGGCGGTCGGCGCGCCGCAGCACCAACAGTTTCTCAAAAATGATCGACCAGCACCATACCGAAGCCAGGGTCAGGCCGGCCATGACCAGCTTGACCACGAAATGGGCCTGAAGAAACAAAGCTAGAAAGGAAAAATCCCCGATCGGCGCCGAAAGCGCGACTTGAGCAAGATCCCCGGCATTAGAGGGCATCGACTTGGCCTCGTCGTTTGCTGGCTGAAAAAAACGGCCGCGGGGCGGCAATCGCCGCCGTTTTGGCAAGGCGGGAACTGCGCTTTCGCCGCATCTGGCTCGCACCCTGGCGCATTGCAGCCGCCAACAGCCCCCGGTCCTCTCGCGACCCACGCGAGAATTTACGGTCAAAAATGTCTAAACTAAGGCGCTTACATGCCATTTTCGTTGCCATTTCGGACCTTTATGCCTTGTCGCCCGAACACGCTTAATAGAGCGTAAAGATGCCCTGCGCATGACCGCTTTGTGTCAATAGAGCGCCCGCGGCGCCAAGGCGCCCGCCAAAGCCGTCCCTTTGGTTGTATTTACCGGCCAGGTCCGGGCGCCAGTTTCTGCCTGACCCAGCCCGGCAGGCGCCGCGGCCGGCCCTGCCCATTGACCAGCACCACCCGCACTTTGGCGGTAAACAGCGCTTTTCCGTCGCGTTCCACCTGCTGGTCGAGGGTCAGGCTCGCCCCCGAGATCTCGCCCAGCGCCGTTTTCACCTCAAGCAGGTCGTCGATGCGCGCCGGTTTGAGGAAGTCGATCACCATATGGCGCACGGCGAAGGCCAGCGCCTCGCCGCCCCCGCCGGCGCCGCCGGCGCCGCCAAGCAATTCTGTGTGATGAGCCCCGGCCAGGCGCAGGAAGTCCGAGCGGCCGCGCTCGCAAAAGCGCAAATAGCTGGCGTGATAGACAATGCCGGAAAAATCGGTGTCCTCGTAATAGACCCGGACGGGGAGCACATGCCGCCCCTCCGCCAGCCGCCCGGCCAGGTCGGGCCAGCGCTCACTCATCCCCGGCCTCGTCGAACAGCGCGCCTTGCGCCGCGATGGCGCCAGCGGGCGGGGCCAGCCCGAGATGGCCGAACGCCGCTCCCGTCAGCACCCGCCCGCGCGGCGTGCGTTGCACGAAGCCCTGCTGGATCAGATAGGGCTCGATGATTTCCTCGATTGTGTCGCGCTGCTCGTTGAGGGCGGCGGCGATGGTATCGGCGCCGACCGGCCCGCCTGCGAACTTGTCGGCGATGCAGCAAAGATAGCGATGGTCCATGGCATCGAGGCCCAGCGCGTCCACTTCGAGGCGCCGCAAGGCCCGGTCGGCGGCGCTCGCGTCGATGGCGCCGCCGCCATCTGCGGCGGCGAAATCGCGCACCCGGCGCAGCAGGCGTCCCGCGACGCGCGGCGTGCCTCTGGCGCGCCGCGCGATCTCGTGCGCGCCATCCTCGCTCAAGTCCATGGCAAGCACGCGGGCGCCGCGCCGCACGATGCCTTCCAACTCCTCGGTGGAGTAGAAATTGAGCCGCACCGGAATGCCGAAACGGTCGCGCAAGGGGGTCGTCAGCAGCCCCGAGCGCGTCGTCGCCCCGACCAGGGTGAATCTGGCCAGGTCGATGCGCACCGAGCGCGCCGCCGGCCCCTCGCCGATGATGAGGTCAAGCTGGTAATCCTCCATCGCAGGATAGAGGATCTCCTCCACCGCCGGGCTGAGGCGGTGGATCTCGTCTATGAACAGCACGTCGCGCTCTTCCAGATTGGTCAGCAGCGCCGCAAGGTCACCGGCCCGCGCGATCACCGGGCCGGAGGTGGCGCGAAAGCCGACGCCAAGCTCGCGCGCCACGATCTGCGCCAGCGTCGTCTTGCCAAGGCCGGGAGGGCCGACAAACAGCACATGGTCGAGCGCCTCGCCGCGCCCGCGCGCGGCATCGATGAACACTTTCAGATTGGCCCGCGCTTGGGCCTGGCCGACGAAATCGTCAAGGCATTGCGGCCGCATGTGGCGCTCGGATCCGTCCTCGCCCTGCGCCAGGGCGTCGATCAGCCGCTCCGCCCCGCTCTCGTTCATCGCGCCAGCTCCTTAAGCCCGAGGCGGATCAGTTCCTCCGCCCCCGCGCCCTCGCCGCGCGCCCGCCCGGCGCTGGCCACGGCGGCGGCGGCCTGGCCTTGACCATAGCCAAGATTGACCAGAGCCGACACCGCGTCGGCGGCGGCGCCCTCGAAGGCGGCGGCAAGGCCGCTGACATTGCCCGGCACCAGGCCGCCGGAATTCGCCGGCCCCTTGTCCTTCAACTCGCTGCAAATACGCAGCGCCACCTTTGGCCCGACGCCGGGGCTGCGCGCGATCATCGCCTTGTCGCCGAGGGCGATGGCGCTTGCCAGGTCGCTGATCGAAAGCGTCGACAGGATGGCCAGCGCCACCTTGGTGCCGACCCCCTGCACCGTGCACAGCAGGCGGAACCAGTCGCGCTCGGCCTCGGAGGAAAAGCCGAACAGGCGGATCATGTCCTCGCGCACGAAGGTTTCGACCAGCACGCTTGCCGCCTCGCCGATGCGCGGCAGCGCGCCCAGCGTGCGCGCCGAGCAGGACAGCAGGTAGCCGACGCCGCCGACATCGATGATGGCCCAGTCGGTGCCATATGAATCAAGGACCCCCTTGAGTTTGCCGATCATGGCCGCTTCCCCCGCCTCAGCCCGCCAGGGCGGCCAGCGCCGCCAGCGCCGGCGCGCGGCGCTGATGGGCATGGGTGATGGCGATCGCCAGGGCGTCGGCGGCATCATCGCCGGAAAAATCCGCCGTCGGCAGCAGCACTTGCACCATCTTGCGGATCTGCCGCTTGTCGGCATGGCCGGCGCCGACCACCGCTTTCTTGACCGCATTGGGGGCATATTCGGCGACCGCCAGACCCGCCGCCGCGGGCACCAGCAGCGCGATCGCCCGCGCATGCCCCAGCTTCAGCGTCGCCGCCGCATTGACATTGACGAAGGTCTGCTCCACCGCCGCCTCGTCCGGGCGCCACTGTGTCAGCACCCGCGCCAGGCCGCCATGCAACTCCAGCAGCCTTTCGGCCAGCGAGCCGGTGTCGTTGGAGGTCACGGTGCCGCTGCCCAGAAAGGACAGCCGGTTGCCTTCGCAGCAGATCGCGCCCCAGCCGGTGCGGCGGAGGCCTGGGTCAATTCCGAGAATGCGAATCGGGCGCGTCATGGCGCCCCTAGAATTAGCGCGAAATGCTTAACGCAGGAAGAAAAGGTGAACAGCGCCTGTTTGTGCCGCCTATTCCGCGGTCAGCCGCGCCATGACCTCGTCGGAAACCTCGAAGTTGGAATAGACGTTCTGGACATCATCGTCGTCGTCGAGGGCGTCCAGCAGCTTCATCAGCGTGCCCGCCTTGTCCTCGTCCACCGGCACCGGGTTCTGCGGCCGCCACACCGTCTTGACTTCCTCGGCTTCGCCAAGGGCGGCCTGAAGGGCTTCGGCAACCGCGCCCAGATCCTCGAAAGCGCAGGTCACGACATGGGCCTCGTCATCGCTGGCGGCATCCTCGGCACCGGCCTCGATCGCCGCTTCCAGCACCTTCTCGGCGTCGCCCGCGGTGAGCGGAAAGCGCACCTGGCCGACGCGGTCGAACATGAAGGCGACGCTGCCGGTTTCGCCCAGCGACCCGCCATTCTTGGAAAAGGCCGCCCGCACCGCGCTTGCCGTGCGGTTGCGGTTGTCGCTCAGCGCCTCGACAATGACCGCGACCCCGCCCGGCCCGTAGCCCTCATAACGGATCTCTTCGTAATTGTCGGCGTCGCCGCCCGTGCTCTTCTTGATCGCGCGCTCGATATTGTCCTTGGGCATAGATTGAGCGCGGGCGTTCTGCACCGCCAGCCGCAGCCGCGAATTGGTTTCCGGGTTGGGATCGCCCATCTTCGCCGCCACGGTGATTTCCTTGGCCAGCTTGGAGAACAGCTTGGCGCGCGCCGCGTCCTGGCGCCCCTTGCGGTGCATGATGTTCTTGAACTGTGAATGCCCGGCCATTGCCCGTCTTCTCTGCTGTTTTTACCGAAATCCCGCGGCCACAGCCGCCTTCTGAAATCGCCGCGCCCGCCGCCATGCTGGCGCGCGCGCCTGTCTGGACGCCCTTATAAGCAGCCGGGATAAGAAAATCCAGATTGCGAAAGAAAGCGCGTTTCAGGCGCTCCAGAATGCCGGCAGCGCCGGCGCCAGCCGCCCGCCGATGCGCACCGGCGCCGCCGCGCCGGCAAGCCCGCTTGCATCGTCGATTTCGACCGCCAGCGCCGAAAAGGTCGCCTCGCCGGAGGCCGCCTCGAAGCGGCCCGAGGGAATCTTGGTCAGGAAGCGGCGCAACGGCTCTTCCTTGTCCATGCCGATGACCGAATCGTAGTCGCCGCACATGCCCAGATCGCTCATATAGGCGCTGCCGCCGGCGAGCACCTGATGGTCGGCGGTCGGAATATGGGTGTGGGTGCCGAACAGGGCGCTCACCCGCCCGTCGAGGAAATGCGCCAGCGCCAGCTTTTCCGACGTCGCCTCGGCGTGAAAGTCGACGATGACGGCATCGACCTCGTGGCCCAGCCGGCAGCTTTCCAGTTCCTTCTCGATGGCAGCGAAGGGATCGTCCATGGCATCCATGAAAATGCGTCCCATGGCATTCATCACCAGCACCCGGGCACCATTCTTCGCCGTGAAGACATTGGCGCCCCGGCCCGGCGTGCCGGCAGGATAATTGAGCGGGCGCAGGAGCCGGTGCTGGCGCTCGATGAAAACGAGGGCCTCGCGCTGGTCCCAGACATGGTTGCCGGTGGTCACCACATCGGCGCCCATGTCCAGCAACTCGCCGCATATCGTCTCGGTGATGCCGAAACCTCCGGCGGCGTTCTCGCCGTTGAGAACGACGAAATCGATCTTCAGATCCTCGATCAGGCGCGGCAAATGCTCCTGCACCACCCGGCGCCCGGAGCGCCCGACGACATCGCCGACACACAACAGGCGCATCTATCGGCCCGCCATTTCAATTACGCCTTGTTCCGTCAGCACGAAATCGAGCCTTTCATCGAAATCCTCATGTGGCACTTGTGCCACTTCCTGGACCGCAAAGGCCAGCCCCACGGCAAGGATGCGCTTTTTTGCCCGCAGCGCCGCCAGCGTGCGGTCGTAGTAGCCGCCGCCATAGCCCAGCCGGTAGCCGGCGCGGTCAAAGGCCAGCAGGGGCACCAGCAGCACATCGGGCTCGACCACCGGCGCGTCGTCCCGCGGCACCGGAATGTCGAGGACACCGCGACTGAGCGCCTCGCCCGGTTTCCAGGCCCGGAACACCAGGGGCTTGCCGCGTTCCACCACCGGCAGGCAGGTCAGGTGTCCGGCCGCGGCAAAGCGCGCCAGCAGCGCAATGCACTCGGCTTCCGACCCGACGGAGTGAAAGCCGGAAACCACCGCCGGCGCCGAAAGCGAAAGGAAGCCGAGATCGGCATTCGCGAACATCGCCGCGCGGCTGCCGGCCCCGACCCGGTCGCGGCGTTGCCCGGCCACGGTTCTCAGGCGCTTCTTTTCTTCGCCGATCGACATTGCGCTCCGGGAATTCATTCCTCCAGCGGCAGCAGGAGGAGCAGGATGCGGCGCCGGCAGCGCCAGGCACCCCATCGAAGGGATCATGGCGGGCCACACCGGCCGTTGGAGTTTTCGATCCCGGGACACCTAGCAACGTAGGTGGGCGCCGTTTGGCAAGGCCCACGGGCCAAGCCAGGGACAGCTCCCTTCAGGATCGGTAAGGGCCCGGGGATTAGATATCTCCTGACGCACCGGGCAGCACCGCCGGTTTCAATCTAGGCGGCGGCGGTAAATTGTCCACTGCTAGATTTGTCCTGAAACAGGAATTGATCGGCTGGCCGCGGCCGGGCGAATCGGCAAAGCCGCGCGCTGCCGGCCGCGCGCTGCCGATTGCGGCTCTGGCCGCCGCCAACGTGATTTCAGCCGCCGTTGAGACTCTCGGCCATGGTTTCAATCCGCTTTGCCGCCGCGTCCAGCGTCCGCGTGATCGAATTCTGGCTGTCCTGAAACCTCGTCGCGGCAGCCTCGCGGGCGCCCTTCAGATGCTCGATATCCGCTTCCAGCGCCACCATGCGCCGCTTCGCCTCGCCAAGTTCGTCGGCGACCATGATCGCGGCCATCAGCAGCAGCCGCGTATCGCCGACCTGGCCAACGCTTTTCTGCATCTCGTCGACATAGCCGGAAACCTGTTCGGCAAGCCCGAGCAGGTGCTTCTCCTGCCCTTCGTCGCACGACATCTTGTAGGTACGGCCATTGATGGTGACGGTTACCTCCGCCATTTTTCCTCTCCCCCCTGTCTTGCGGCCAGAACGGCGCCAAAAACCGCCCTCTAGCGGGCGTTTTCGCCAAGCAGCGCGCGCACCGTGCCAATCGCCGATTGCAGCCGCGCCGCCACATCCTGGTTGGTTCGGTCCAGCACCGCGGCACGCTGTTTCACCTGGTCGAGATCCTGTGCCAGGCGCGACCGGTCCTCGGTTATGGCATGCAATTCGCTTTTCAAATCGCCGAGCGCCTCGCCGCTGGCCCGCCTGCGCCCTATGGCGATTTCAAGCGCATCCATGGCAGCGTTCAGCCGGCGGACCCCGGATTCGACAGATCCGTCTTCGCTCATCGCGCTTTCCCCCCTGTTGTCCACAGCGGCCTCGGCCGGCAAATCGCCCCCCCGGCCTGCAACCGCATACGAAAGTCTATGCTCGGCAAGCGGTTAGCGCAATCCGGTTAGAGCAGGCTCAAAGCAAGGCGCCAAACTGCCGCAGTTGCCGCGAAGCCCGCGCGGCCATGCCGCCATCTGATTCGTTGACTCGCCTAGTTCAGATGGTATTTGTGGGCCGCCGCGATGAGGCGGATACCGGGCCGTGACGGGCCGTTTTCTCACAACCGAGTTTTCATCTCGCTCCATGCCATCAGCACCTCAGCCAAAGACCGCTGCTGCCAGCAAGTCTCCCAAAGCCGCTTCCATCGCGCCCGAGATCGACCGCGACAAGCTGCAAGCCATGGCCAACGCCATTCGCGCCCTTGCCATCGACGGCATCGAGGCGGCGAATTCGGGCCATCCCGGCCTGCCGCTCGGCGCCGCCGACTTCGCCACGGTGCTGTTCGCGAAGTTCCTCAAATTCGATCCCACCGCGCCCGACTGGCCCGACCGCGACCGCTTCGTGCTCTCCGCCGGCCATGGCTCCATGCTGCTCTACGCCCTGCTGCATCTGCTCGGCTATGAGGAGATGACGCTCGACGACATCAAGCGTTTCCGCCAGCTCGATTCGCGCGCCGCCGGCCACCCCGAATTCGGCGCCGCCGCCGGCATCGAAACCACCACCGGCCCGCTCGGCCAGGGCATCGCCAATGCCGTCGGCATGGCGATCGCCGAGCGCCACCTGGCGGCGAAATTCGGCGACGATCTGGTCGGCCACCGCACCTATGTGCTGGCCGGCGACGGCGATCTCATGGAAGGCATCAGCCACGAGGCGATCTCGCTGGCCGGCCATCTCAGATTGTCGAAACTCATCGTGCTGTTCGACGACAACGGCATCTGCATCGACGGCCCGGTTTCGCTGACCGAAACCGGCGACCAGCTGGAGCGCTTCCGCGCCGCCGGATGGAACGCCAGCCGCGTCGACGGCCACGACATGGCCGCCGTGTGCCGGGCTCTCGAGGAGGCCCAGCACGCCGAACGTCCGACCCTGATCGCCTGCCGCACCACCATCGGCTTCGGCGCTCCCAACCGTCAGGGCACCTCCGGCGCCCACGGCGCACCGCTCGGCAGCGAGGAAGCCAAGCTCGCCAAGGCGGCCCTGGGCTGGAAGGGCAAGCCTTTCGAGGTCCCCAGCGATATCCGCGACAGCTGGCGCATCGCCGGCCTGCGCGGCGTCAAGATGCGCAAGGCCTGGGAAAAGCGCCTTGAAGCCGCAAGCGCGGACATCCGCGGCGAATTCGAGCGCCGCATGCGCGGCGACCTGCCGTCCAACTTCAATGACGTCATCGTCGCCTTCAAGAAGCAGGTCATCGCCGAGGCCAAGTCGGTGGCCACCCGCAAGGCGTCGGAAAACGCGCTGACGGTAATCAATGCCGCGGTGCCGGAAACCATTGGCGGTTCGGCCGACCTCACCGGGTCCAACAACACCCGCACCAAGGACACGGCGCCGATCACCCCGGAGGATTTCTCCGGCCGTTTCATCCACTACGGCGTGCGCGAACATGGCATGGCGGCGGCGATGAACGGCATGGCCCTTCATGGCGGCATCATTCCCTATTCGGGAACCTTCCTCGTCTTTACCGATTATTGCCGGCCCTCGATCCGCCTGTCGGCGCTGATGCACCAGCGCGTCATCTATGTCATGACCCATGATTCCATCGGTCTTGGCGAGGACGGGCCAACCCATCAGCCGGTCGAGCACCTGGCCTCGCTGCGCGCCATGCCCGGCGTTTGGGTGATGCGGCCCGCCGACGCGGTGGAAACCGCCGAATGCTGGCAGCTGGCGCTGGAGCGGACCGACGGTCCGAGCATTCTGGCCCTGACGCGCCAGAACCTGCCCACGCTGCGCACCAATCATGCCGAGAAGAACCCCTGTTCGCTGGGCGCCTATACTCTCGTTCCGGCCTCGCAGGACGCCAGGGTGACCCTGATCGCCACCGGATCGGAAGTTCAGCTGGCGGTACAGGCGCGCGAAATCCTCGAGCGCGAGGGCATTCCGGCGACGGTGGTTTCCATGCCCTGCCAGGAGTTGTTCGCCGCCCAGAGCCAGGATTACCGCAACAGCGTCATCGACCCGGACACGATCCGCATTTCGGTCGAGGCCGGAAGCACTTACGGCTGGGACCGCTATATCGGAGAAGACGGCGCCGCCATCGGCATTGACGGCTTCGGCGCCAGTGCTCCATATGAAGACCTCTACCGCCATTACGGCATTACCGCCGAGGCGGTGGTGGCGGCGGCGCGCGCCCGTCTCATGGACCGCGACGCCAAAGACGGGCAAAAGAACAACACCGATTAAAGACAGCCGGCCCTGGCCAGGACACTGGCACCGCCGGGCCGGATCACGAAAACGGAAAGGATACTGTGATGACACTGCGCGTTGCTATCAATGGATTTGGCCGCATCGGCCGGCTGGTCCTGCGCGGCATCATGGAATCGGGCCGCAGCGACATCCAGGTTGTTGGCATTAACGATCTCGGGCCGGTGGCGACCAATGCCCACCTGCTGCAATATGACAGCGTCCATGGCCGCTTTCCGCACAAGGTCGAGGTCGATGGCGACAACCTCAAGATCGCCGGCAAGTCGATCCGCGTCACCGCCGAGCGCGACCCCGCCAAGCTGCCCTGGAAGGAGCTGAACGTCGATATCGCGCTGGAATGCACCGGCATTTTCGCCTCCAAGGAAAAAGCCTCGGCCCATCTTGCCGCCGGCGCCAAGCGGGTGCTGATTTCCGCCCCCGCCTCCAATGCCGATCTCACCGTCGTCTTCGGCGTCAATGACGACAAGCTGACCCGCGATCACGTCGTCGTTTCCAACGCCTCCTGCACCACCAACTGCCTGGCTCCGGTCGCCAAGGTCATCAATGACGCCATTGGCATCGACAAGGGCTTCATGACCACGGTGCATGCCTATACCGGCGACCAGCCGACGCTGGATACCATGCATTCCGACCTCTACCGCGCCCGGGCCGCGGCGATGTCGATGATCCCGACCTCGACCGGCGCCGCCCGCGCCGTCGGCCTGGTGCTGCCGGAACTCGATGGCAAGCTCGATGGCGTCGCCGTGCGCGTGCCGACGCCGAATGTGTCGATGGTCGATCTCAAGCTGGTGACCAATCGCGCCACCAGCGTCGACGAAGTCAATGACGCCATTCGCGCCGCCGCGGGCTCCAACCGTCTGAACGGCATCCTGTGCTATACCGATGGTCCGCTGGTTTCGATGGATTTCAATCACGACCCGGCCTCCTCGACCTTCGCCACCCAGCAGACCAAGGTCATGGACGGCAATCTCGTCCGCGTCCTGTCCTGGTACGACAACGAGTGGGGCTTCTCCAACCGCATGGCCGACACCGCCATTGCCATGGGCAAATTGATCTAGCCTGCGGAACGGCGCCAAGGTCATGGGCAGGAGTTTCACCACGCTCGATCAGCTCGATATTGCCGGCAAGCGGGTTTTGGTGCGCCTTGACCTCAATGTGCCCATCAAGGACGGCGCGGTTACCGATAGCACCCGCATCGAGCGCGTGGTGCCAACCCTGAAGGCCCTTCTCGGCGGCGGCGCCATCGTTGTCATCCTCGCCCATTTCGGCCGCCCCAAGGGCAAGGTGAACCCGGATTTCTCGCTGGCCCCGGTGGCGCGCCCGCTTTGCCTCGCGCTGGGCAAGATGGTCACTTTCGTGCCCACCACCTGGGCCGATGACCTCGCCGAACAGGCGGTTGCCGAGGCCACGCCCGGCGAAGTGATCCTCCTCGAGAACACGCGCTTTCACCCCGGCGAGGAAAAGAACGACCCCGGCCTGGCAAAAAAGATGGCCGCTCTTGGCGATCTCTATGTCAATGACGCCTTTTCCGCCGCCCACCGCGCCCATGCCTCGACCGAGGGCGTGGCGCGCCTTTTGCCCTGCGCCGCCGGGCGCGCCATGGAGGCCGAGCTCGACGCCCTGGCCAAGGCCCTGACCGCGCCCGAGCGCCCGCTGCTCGCCCTGGTCGGCGGCGCCAAGATCTCGACCAAGCTCGACCTGCTCGGCAACCTGTCGAAAAAGGTCGACGGCCTCATCATCGGCGGCGGCATGGCCAATACCTTTCTTGCCGCCAGCGGGATCAGGGTCGGCAAGTCGCTGTGCGAGCACGACCTGGCCGATACCGCCCGCGCCATCATGGCCGAGGCGGCGTCGAACGGCTGCGAGATCATCCTCCCCGTCGATGCCGTCATTGCCGGCGAGTTCGCCAAGAACGCGCCGAGCCGCACCGTCGCCATCGACGCGGTGCCCGATGACGCCATGATCCTCGATATCGGCCCGCAAAGCGCCGCCGACCTGTGCGCCCGCCTCGACAAGGCGCGTACCCTGGTCTGGAACGGCCCTCTCGGCGCCTTCGAGATCGCGCCCTTCGATGCCGGCACCAATGAAGTCGCCAGCCATGCCGCCGGGCTGACCGCCGCCCGCAAGCTGGTTTCGGTTGCCGGCGGCGGCGATACCGTGGCTGCTCTCGCCCATGCCGGGGCGGTTGACGCCTTTTCCTATGTCTCGACCGCCGGCGGCGCCTTCCTCGAATGGCTTGAAGGCAAGGAGCTGCCTGGCGTAAAAGTTTTGATGAAAAGTTCCGGATAACTCAGCGCAAATGGCGCGCCTGCGGATCTGTCCGCGCGGCGCCCGCTCATTTCAGGGGAAGTGAAGATGACTGACAGGCTTGACGATATCGCCGCCGCCATGGTGGCGCGCGGCAAGGGCATTCTCGCAGCGGATGAGAGTTCCGGCACCATCAAGAAGCGCTTTGACGCCATCGGCGTGGAGTCCACCGAGGACAGCCGCCGCGACTACCGCGAATTGCTGTTCCGCACCGGCGACGCCATGCGCAACCACATTTCCGGCGTCATTCTCTATGACGAGACGATCCGCCAGAAGGCCGCCGACGGCACCCCGCTGGTCGACATCATCGCCGCCTCGGGCGCCGTGCCCGGCATCAAGGTCGATATGGGCGCCAAGCCGCTGGCCGGCCACCCCGGCGAGCTTGTCACCGAGGGCCTCGACGGCCTGCGCGAGCGCCTAGCCGAATATCACAAGCTTGGCGCCAGATTCGCCAAGTGGCGCGCCGTCATCGACATCGCCGGCGGCATCCCGACGCGCGGCTGCATCGAGGCCAATGCCCATGGCCTGGCGCGCTATGCCGGCCTGTGCCAGGAAGCCGGCATCGTCCCCATTGTCGAGCCGGAAGTCCTGATGGATGGCGGCCACGACATCGACCGCTGCTTCGAGGTCACCGAGGCCGTTCTCAACGCCGTTTACGACCAGTTGTTCACCCAGCGCGTGCGTCTCGAAGGCTCGGTGCTCAAGCCGAACATGGTCATCTCAGGCAAGAAGTGCGCCAGCCGCGCCGGTGTCGAGGAAGTGGCGGAAAAGACGGTCGCCTGCCTGAAGCGCACCGTCCCGGCCGCGGTTGCCGGCATCGCCTTCCTTTCGGGCGGGCAGAGCGACGAGGAAGCAACCGCCCATCTGTCGGCCATGAACGCCATCGGCGGCCTGCCCTGGCCGCTCACCTTCTCCTATGGCCGCGCCCTTCAGGCGGCACCGCAGAAGGCCTGGAGCGGCAAGGCGGAGAATACCACCGCCGCGCAAGCCGCCTTCGCGCACCGCGCGCGCATGAATTCTCTGGCCACCACCGGGGAGTGGCAGGCCGCGCTCGAAAAACAGGCGGCGTGACCTCACGACTGCCCTGCTACTGCCGCATTCGCTGTTAAGGTGAGGCCGCGCGGAAGAATTTTCGCGCGGCCTTCTGATTCGGATTCTGGCTCTCGATGGTGCAATCACAACCCGAGCTTTATCTTATCCTGCCGCCGGCCATCGAACCGGACAGCTTTGCGCGCCAACTGGCGCAGGCTCTCGAGGCGCCGGCCGTTGCCGCCCTGTTGTTGTGGCTCGCCGACGACGACCTGTCTGTCTGGCAACGCGTCTCGGAGGCTCTGGTCGCCATGGCCCATAGCCGCGGATCGCCGCTGTTGATCGCCGATACGCCCGAGCGCGCCGCCAGGTGCGGCGGCGACGGCCTGCACATGGAAGCCGATGCCAAGCAAATTGCCGCGGCGCAGCGAAGCCTGGGCGGCAAGCGCATGCTCGGCGCCGGGAACATCGCCGATCGCCACAGCGCCATGCTCGCCGGGGAAGCCGGCGCCGACTACGTGTTTTTCGGCTCCGCCAATCCGCACCAGGCAAAGCCCCTGCCCTCGCTGCAACTGCTCTCGCTGGTCGAATGGTGGAGCGAAATGTTCCAGATTCCCTGCGTCGCCCCGGCAACCGAATTCGAGCAGGCCGCCCGGCTGGCAGCCGCGGGCGCCGACTTCGTTGCCGTCCGCGATCTGGTTTGGAACGACCCCCGCGGTCCCGCCGCCGCCCTCAACGACCTGGCCCAGGCAATGGGCGGCGAGGAGCGCCTGGCATGACCGCCGCCGCAAGCCCGCTCACGCTCTGCCTTGCCCTCTTGGCCGCCCTGGCGGCGGCGCCGCTTGCCGCAGCGGAAAAGGCCGGCGCGGACCAGGTCGCGCCCGCCGCCACTACCCAGGCGGGCGAGAAGGACGCACCGGCGGCCGAAGACCGTGCCTATGCCGCCTACCAGCGCGGCCTTTACCTCACCGCCTATCGCGAGGCATTGCCGCTCGCCGAACAAGGCGACCGCGCCGCCCAGACCCTGCTGGGCGAACTCCATTCGCGCGGGCTTGGCGTCGCCACCGATCTGAAACTGGCCGAAAAATGGTACCGCGCCGCCGCCGCCCAGGGCGACCCGGCGGCCCAGTTTGCCCTCGGCGCCCTGCTGACCGCCGACAAGAGCGCCAAACCGGACCGGCGCCGCGAAGCCGCAGGGTATTTTGAAAAGGCGGCGGCGCAGGGCCATGCCGGCGCCCATTACCGTCTCGGACTGATCGAAATCGAGGGCGAGCTGCGCCCCCGCGATCTTCGAAAAGCGCTGGAGCATCTGACCTTTGCCGCCGAGCGCGGCCACGGCGAGGCGCAATACAGTCTCGGCACCCTTTATGGCGAAGGCGCCGGCGCCGCCCCCGACCCCGTCGCCGCCGCGCTGTGGACCGGCCGCGCCGCGCAAGCGGGCGTCGCCGACGCCCAGCTCGACTATGGCATCATGGTTTTCAAGGGCCGCGGCGTCGCTGCCAACGAGGAACTTGGCGCCGAATGGATCCGCCGCGCCGCCGAAAAAGGCAATCCGGTGGCCCAGAACCGCATCGCCAGGCTTTATGCCAATGGCCGCGGCGTCGCCATTGATCCGGTTGCGGCGGCAAAATGGCACCTCATCGCCCGTGCCGGCGGACTCAGCGACATCTGGCTCGATGGTTATGTGGCGACACTGTCGCAAGACGACCGCAAGACGGCCCAGGCGCAGGCCCAGGCGTTTCAGCAGGCCGCCACATTCCCCGAAGCGGGGCTTCAGGAGCAATGGACCACCGGCGGCCCCGCCCGGCCCTGACCGAGCTGTCTTGACCGGGCTGTCTTGACCGGCCCGCGATTTTTCGGTGCGGCGGCGGAAAAGACCTGATAGGTTCCGCGCCGGCTTGGGGTGCATATGCTCCCGCGGCAGCTTGATTCGCATCCCCTCGCCGGTACACACCTCTTTCAATCCGCGAAATGGTTCGACATGAAGATCAACGGCAATGAAATCCGTCCCGGCAACGTCATCGAGCACAAGGGCGGGCTCTGGATGGCGGTCAAGACGCAGGCAGTGAAGCCAGGCAAGGGCGGCGCATTCAATCAGGTCGAGCTCAAGAACCTGATCGACGGCACCAAGCTCAACGAACGCTTCCGCGCCTCCGAAACGGTGGAGCGCGTGCGCCTCGAGCAGAAGGACTACCAGTTCCTCTATGCCCAGGACGAGAACCTGGTCTTCATGGACACCGACAGCTACGAACAGCTCGAGATCGCTCGCGATTTTATCGGCGAGCGCGCCGCCTTCCTTCAGGACGGCATGACCGTGACGGTGGAAAGCCATGAGGGCCGCCCCATCGGCGTCAACCTGCCCGACCAGGTGGTCCTCGAGGTCGTCGAGGCCGAGCCGGTGGTCAAGGGCCAGACCGCGGCGTCGTCGAACAAGCCGGCGATTCTCGACAATGGCGTGCGCGTCATGGTGCCGCCCTTCGTCTCCGTCGGCGAGCGCATCATCGTCGATACCAACGAACTCACCTATATCCGCCGCGCCGACTGACCCGGCTGATGGCCCGTTCCGCGCTCATCAATGTCATGATCACCGCGGCCCGCAAGGCGGGCCGCGTATTGGTGCGCGATTTCGGCGAGGTCGAAAATCTCCAGGTTTCGCTCAAGGGGCCGAACGACTTCGTCTCCGCCGCCGACCGCCGCGCCGAGAAGATCCTGGTCGGCGAGCTGTCGCGGGCCCGGCCCGGTTATTCCTTCCTCGTCGAGGAGCAGGGCGAGATCGCCGGCCCCGACCAGACCCACCGCTGGATCATCGACCCGCTCGACGGCACCACCAATTTCCTTCACGGCTTCCCGCTCTTTGCCATTTCGATCGCGCTGGAGCGCGAGGGGCAGCTGGTGGCGGCGCTGGTCTACAATCCGGTCAGCGACGAACTGTTCACCGCCGAGCGCGGCTCCGGCGCCTTCGTCAACGACCGCCGGGTACGGGTGGCGGCGCGCTCGCGCCTTGCCGATTGCGTCATCACCTGCGGCATTCCCCATTCCGGCCGCGGCGACCATGATCTCGGCCTCGCCGAATTGCACGCCGTGATGGGCCAGGTTGCCGGCATCCGCCGCACCGGCTCCGCCGCCCTCGACCTTGCCTTCGTCGCCGCCGGGCGCTGCGACGGCTTCTTCGAGCATGGCCTCGCCCCCTGGGATCTGGCCGCCGGCACCCTGCTGGTGCGCGAGGCCGGCGGCTATGTCACCGACATCGCCGGCAAAAGCGAAGTCCTGGCCAGCGGCGATGTCGTCGCCGGCAACGAGGCGATCCACAATGATCTGCTCAAGCTGCTGAAGAAAGCCGGCGCCGGCGCGCGCTGAGCCGCCTGCGCGTCGCGGCGGCGCGCCTGTTCATCCACTGTCACACTATCGCCGGGAAATAGCGGTTCAGTTTGGGCCGATTTCGCGCTATCTGTGAATGAACGCAGGAACGCCCGCTCAATGACCTCAGCCGCCGACATTCATCGACTTTCGGGCCCTCAGACCTATCTGTGGCGCATGATCATATTCCTGATCATCGCCGCCTTCATCGCCGCGATTCTCTACCCCCAGGTCCACACCGCCTTCATGTCCAATCCGGGCCTAAACGGGCTCATTTTCGGCGTGCTGCTGATCGGCATCGCCTTTGCCTTCCGCATGGTTGTCCGCCTTTTTCCGGAAGTGAAATGGGTCAACAGCTTCCGCGTTGCCGATCCCGGGCTGGAAGTGTCGCGCCCGCCGGTGCTGCTGGCGCCGATGGCAACCATGCTGCGCGACCGCATGGGGCGCATGAGCCTGTCGGCGCTGGCCATGCGCTCGATCCTCGATTCGATCGCCATGCGGCTTGACGAGTCGCGCGATATTTCGCGCTATCTGATCGGCCTGCTCGTTTTTCTCGGCCTGCTCGGCAC
>JAGRLG010000043.1 GCA_020441905.1 Rhodobiaceae bacterium
GCGCAAAAGTTGGTCGGCATCAGCCTCGAAGGCAGCGTCGGCTAGCCTCGCTTCGCGGTGGCGGTGCGCCGCGCGCCGCCCGTTTTCCCATTCTGGGCCGCAGGACGGTCCGACACTTGAAGACAACGGAAGAAAAAATGCTGGAAATCAAGAATCTTCACGCCCGTGTTGCTGAACGCGAAATCCTCAAGGGCATCAATCTGCAGGTGCCCGCCGGCGAGGTCCATGCCATCATGGGACCCAATGGTTCCGGCAAGTCGACGCTGTCCTACGTGCTTTCGGGGCGCGACGGTTACGAGGTTACCGGTGGCTCGGCGACTCTGGACGGCGCCGACCTGCTCGCCATGGAGCCCGACGAGCGCGCCGCTGCCGGCGTCTTTCTCGCCTTCCAGTACCCGATTGAAATTCCCGGCGTGCCGACCATGACCTTCCTGCGCCATGCCGTGAACGCCCAGCGCAAGACGCGCGGCGAGGAGGAGCTTTCGACCCCCGACTTCATGCGCATGGTCAAGGAAAAGGCGGCGCGCCTCGGCGTCACCACCGACATGCTCAAGCGCTCGGTCAATGTCGGCTTTTCCGGCGGCGAGAAAAAGCGCAACGAGATATTGCAGATGGCGGTTCTCGAACCCAAGCTCGCGGTGCTCGACGAGACCGATTCCGGCCTCGACATCGACGCGCTGAAAGTGGTGTCGGAAGGCGTCAATGCCCTGCGCGGTCCAGACCGCGCCATGCTCGTCATCACCCATTACCAGCGCCTGCTCGACTACATCGTGCCGGACAAGGTGCATGTCCTCTATAATGGCCGCATCGTACGTTCCGGCGGCAAGGACCTGGCGCTCGAGCTTGAGAAGAGCGGCTATGCCGACATCATCGAAAGCGCGGCCTGAGGAAGCAGACGGGATCTGATGCGATGAACATTGAAGTCAAGCAGCGGGCCAGCAGCGACGCCGAAAAGGCGCTTGCCAGCCAATTTGCCGCCCGCGCCGGCACCGGCGAGCCGGACTGGCTGGAGCAGCGCCGCCGCGCCGATTTTGCCCGCCTCGAGAAACTCGGCCTGCCGACCCGCAAGGTCGAGGCCTGGCACTATACCGATCTGCGCCGGCGTTTGCCGGATGCCTATCCAGCGGCCGACCGCAGCGCCGCGCAGTCCCTGTGCATGGACATGGGGCACGACCCCTTCAAGGTCCTGCCCGGCATCCGCCTCGTCTTCGTCAACGGCCATTTCCGCTCCGACCTTTCGCTGCACGGCCAGAGCGAGGAGGGGCTTTCCATCGAGACATTCCACGACGCGGTGCGGCGTGACGACCCGGCACTGCGCCGCCAGCTCGGCAGCGCCATTCGCGATGAAGACCCGACCATCGCCTCCATCAACGGCGCCTTTGCCGAAGACGGTTTCATCGTCCGCATCGCGGCCGGCGCGCGCATCCGGCAGCCGATCCACATCATGCTGGTCAACAAGGCCGACGAGCCGATGTCGGTTCATACCCGCCACCTTGTCATTGCCGAGGAGGGCGCCCACGCCACCATTCTGGAAACCCATGGCGGCGAAGGCGACTATCAGGCCACCTGCGTCATTGAGTTCCTGGTCGGCGACCGGGCCGAAATCGACCATGTGAAACTCCAGCACGAGAGCCTGGAGGCAACCCATCTTGCCCTTCTTGCCGCCCATCTTGGCGCCGGAGCATGCTTGCGCACTTTCGCGCTGTCGCCAGGTGCGGCGCTGGCCCGCAACCAGGTCGAGGTGCGCTTCGACGGGCCAGGCGGCACGTTGGATGCCAATGGCGCGCTGCTGCTGCGCGGCACCCAGCATTCCGACGCCACCCTGTTCGTCGACCATGCGGTGGCCGATTGCGCCAGCCGCCAGGTCTACAAGACGGTTCTCGACGATTCGGCCCGCGGCGTGTTCCAGGGCCAGGTTCTGGTGCGGCCCCACGCCCAGCGCACAGACGGGCGCCAGTCGTCCCGCGCCTTGCTGCTGTCGCCCAAGGCTGAAATGGACTCCAAGCCCCAGCTTGAGATCTATGCCGACGACGTGCAGTGCGCCCATGGCTCCACCGCCGGCGAGCTGGACCCGGAACTGATGTTCTATCTGCGCGCCCGCGGCATCCCGCCAAGGCAGGCCCAGGCATTGCTGATCCAGGCGTTCATTGCCGATGCCATGGATCATGTCCGCAACGAGGATGTGCTGGCCATTCTGCACGGCATGGGCGAGCGCTGGCTCGCCGAAGAAGAGGTGTAGGCGGTGGAATCGACCCTGAAGACAGTGGCCGCGGCGCCCATGCTGGATGTCGAGAAGATCCGCGCCGACTTCCCCATCCTGTCGCGCGAGGTCTATGGCAAGCCGCTGGTTTATCTCGACAATGCAGCTTCGGCGCAAAAGCCGCGCTGCGTCATTGACGCGGTGCGCCACACCTATGAGCACGAATACGCCAATGTGCATCGCGGCCTGCACTATCTGTCCAACACCGCGACCCAGAAATATGAGGATGCGCGCGAGAGCGTGCGCAAATATTTCAATGCCGGCTCGCTCGAAGAGGTCGTCTTCACCCGCAATGCCACCGAGGCCATAAATCTGGTCGCCCAGAGCTTCGGCCGCGTCAATATCGGCGAGGGCGACGAAATCGTGCTTTCAATCATGGAGCACCATTCCAACATCGTGCCATGGCATTTCCTGCGCGAGCGCCAGGGCGCGGTGCTGAAATGGGCGCCGGTCGATGACGATGGCAATTTCCTCATCGAGGAATTCCAGAAGCTTCTTGGCCCCAGGACCAAGATGGTCGCCATCACCCATATGTCGAACGCGCTCGGCACCATCGTGCCGGTGAAGCAGGTCATCGATCTGGCCCATGCCCGCGGCATTCCCGTGCTCGTCGATGGCAGCCAGGCTTGCGTGCACATGGCGGTCGATGTCCAGGCGCTGGATTGCGATTTCTATATCGCCACCGGACACAAGCTCTACGGCCCCTCGGGCATCGGCGTGCTCTATGGCAAGAAGGACCTGCTCAACGCCATGCCGCCCTTCCTCGGCGGCGGCGAAATGATCCTCGATGTCACCCAGGACTGGGTGACTTATGGCGAAACCCCGCACCGTTTCGAGGCCGGCACGCCCCCCATAGTTCAGGCCATCGGCCTTGGCGTGGCACTGGACTACATCATGTCCATCGGCCGCGATGCCATCATGGCCCATGAGATGGAGCTGACGGCCTATGCCCAGGCGCGCATGGCCGAGGTGGAAGGCGTGCGCATTTTCGGCACCGCGAGGAACAAGTGCTCGATCGTCTCGTTCGAGATTGCCGGCGCCCACGCCCATGACGTCAGCACCATCATCGACCGTTCCGGCGTCGCGGTGCGGGCAGGGACCCATTGCACCCAGCCGCTGCTGGCGCGCTTCGGCGTGACCTCGACCTGCCGTGCCTCATTTGCGATGTATAATACCAAGGCCGAAGCGGACGCGCTGGTGGCGGCGCTGATAAAGGCCCGCGAGTTCTTTCTCTAGCCGGCGTGCCCTTAAGACCCTCAGACCCGTGAGTAGCAAGATGACCAACCAGACCGAAACCGAAGCCAAGACCGGCGCCGATGCCAGCGCCGCCAGCGACTCCAGTGGCGCCGCGCCCGCGAAGGCGGCGGGAGCCCTGACCACCGACGAGATCGACCGCATGACCCAGGGGATCATCGAGGCCCTGAAGTCGGTTTACGACCCCGAAATTCCGGTCGATATCTATGAACTGGGACTGATCTACAAGATCGACATCAGCGAAGAACGCAATGTCGAGATCGACATGACGCTGACCGCGCCGGGCTGCCCGGTGGCGGGCGAAATGCCGATCTGGGTGCAAAATGCCGTCGGCGCCGTCCAGGGCGTTCAGGACGTGAAGGTCAACATGGTGTTCGAGCCATTCTGGACCAAGGACCGCATGTCGGAGGAAGCACAGTTCGCCCTCAACATGTTTTGAACAATTCCATTGTCGGTTTTTTGGCGCGGGAGTAAAATATTTTCCGGTCTTTGGCGCTGCCATTTCGGAGGGGCGGATGCGCGGCTTCGGAAGAGTGGGTCTGGCGGCAGGGTTTCTCTTTTCACTGGCTTGGGCGGGACCGGCGATTGCCGACCCCTGCGACGATGTCGATGGCACATCGGTTTCGGTGTCGACCGTCATCGGCGAAGTCGAAAAGGATACTGACGGCTGGACCATCTGGATCAGGGATAACGTGTCGGTGGGCGGCTGCGACCTCGACACCATCGAAACCCGGAACCGGCCGCCGAAGCAGTGCGCACCGGGTGCCCGCATCGACGCCAGCGGGACATTCGCGGACTACTTTTTCTATACCGCTGTAGTCGCAGACTCGTTTTCGTGCCACTAGCGGCCGCGCCGCACATTGCATTTCCGCCCGCTTCCGCCCACATTAGGCAGGTGCTAATGACTCTAATCTGGCGCGGTGGCGCCAGGCCGGAGGTGGGCCGCATCGCGCGGCAGGCCGCGTCGCTCGGCAGGTTGGAAGGCGCGGCAGTTCGCATCGCGCGGCAGTTCGCATCGCGCGGCAGTTCGCAAGGAGGCGGAGTTTTTTTGGCAATGCAGATGAAACAGGCACCGCAAGTGATGAAGCTGACCGAGGCCGCCGCCGCGCGCGTGCGCGAGGTGCTGGCCGGCAAGGGTGGGGACGACGCGGCGCTGCGTATCGGCGTCAGGAACAGCGGCTGCGCCGGCATGGCCTATACCATGGAAGTCGCCGCCAGCCCGGCAGCGGGCGATGAAGTGGTCGAGGACAAGGGCGTCCGCCTCGCCATCGACCCCAGGGCGGTGCTGTTTCTCCTTGGCACCGAAATGGATTTCAAGCAGGACAAGCTGACCTCCGGTTTTGTCTTCAACAACCCCAACCAGGTTGGCGCCTGCGGCTGCGGAGAATCCGTTTCGCTGCAACCGGCCGCCGCGTCCCCTTCCGCGCCGCCCGGCGCGCGCTGAACCTTTTGCGGGGCCAGGGGAGGCCGCCATGGCGCTGAACCGCGAATATGCCGCCTATGTCGAGGATCTTCTCTCCCCCGTTGGCGGCGTGCGCGTGCGCCCGATGTTTGGCGGCGGCGGTGTTTTTTGCGGCGATCTGATGTTCGGCCTGATCGCCGACGACATGCTTTACCTCAAGGCCGACGACGCCTTTGCGGATGATTTTGCGGCCGAAGGCATGGCGGCTTTCACCTATGAGGCCAAGGGGCGCACCATGAGCCTGTCCTATTGGCAGGTGCCAGAGCGGATTGGCGACGATCAGGACGAACTGGTGGCCTGGGCCGTGCGTGCCCTCAAGGTTGCCCGCGATGCCGCTGCCGCAAGGCCGGCGCGTAAGCGCAAGAGCGCCAAATGAGGCCGCCATGCCCTATCTGGTGATGTTCTTTATATTCATTTTGCTTGGCCTGCTGGCGACCTGCGCGCTGGCCTGAGCAGTAGAAAAGGCCGCGCCCGGAAGACGCGGCCTGTTTTCTATGGCGTTTCGGTGTCCGGTTGACGGATGCCGGGTCAGGCGACGTCGCTCAAGTCGCCGATATCGGCGTCGGCCTCAGACTTGACCTGGTTGCGGCCGGCCTTCTTTGCCGCATAGAGGCACTTGTCGGCGCGGGCAATGAGCGAATCCACCGTGTCGTCGGGGCGCAGCGAAGCGGCGCCGAAAGACATCGTTATCGTGCCCAGGCTTTCGCCGGTCGATTTCTTGACCAGTTCCTTGGCCAGAATGGTCTTGCGGATCTGGTCGGCGACGGTGACCGCATTCTGCAGATTTGTCTGAGGCAGAATGACGGCAAATTCTTCCCCGCCGTAGCGCGCCGCGAGGTCGCGGCCCTTGACGTTGGTCTTCAGCGCATGGGCGACCAGCCGAAGCACCTGGTCGCCGGTCTGGTGGCCAAAACTGTCGTTGAAATTCTTGAAATGGTCGATGTCGCCGAGGACCAGCGTCAGCGGTTCCTCGATTTCCCGCGCTTCCTTGATCGCCTTCTTGATCGTCTCGTCGAAATGCTTGCGATTGGCGATGCCGGTAAGCGCATCGGTGATGGTTTCGCTGCGCACCGCTTCAAGATTTTCCTGCAAGGTGTCGATCTGCTTGCGCGACTCCGAAAGCTGCTCCTCGAGCGCCTTCGAGCGCGCTTCCATTTCCTTGGTCGAGGAGATCAGCATCTGCGCGACCCGCTTGACCTGGTCGCGGTCATGGGCGCCAACCAGCGATTGGGCCGCGTTTTCCAGCGTCTTGCCGTAGCTGCTTGTCGATCCCTTGGCCTCGTCGATTGCGCCGATTACGCGCTCGAATTCCTTGAGGAAATCATCGCCGACAGCCTGCACCCGGTCGGTGATGCGCGAGGGCGAGAGAAACTGCTCATAGATCTCCTGCAAAACGCTCTCCGGTACCGAACCGTAGCGCGTGATCGCTTCGTTGAGCGCGCGGTTGAGCGCCCGGTTGAAGCCCGACACATAGGTGTACCAGAGTTCGTAATTGCGGGGGCTCGCGGGAACCTGGTTGGCCTTCAGATGGCCGACCGCCTTCTCCGCGTAGCTCATGGTCCGTTCAAAGTCGCTATGCCTAATCAATGTCCGCTCCGTATGCGCGCATGCCTGAAATTCAGCCAGGGTCTGAAAATATCAACCGGCTACAAGGGCCAGTAAGGAACCGCGGCAATCGAAATTCTCCCCTTAATAGCGAGGAGATTAGACTTCGCGCTTTTAAAATACGGTTAAGCTAAAACGCGCGCGACTTGCTGCGCGCGGGCGTCCAAGGCAGGAAATACCGGAAAATCTCGAACTGCGGGATCTATTTGCTCGAGGCGCGGGTCGGTCTGAGCAGAAATGCGGGAACATACTCGCTCTCGCCGAAAACCGTGTCAGCACCGCTCTTTTCGTTTCCGCGCTGCTTGGGGTGGCGGCTTTGGGCACGCGGCGCCGGGCGTTCGAATTCGCTCGCGGCGGCAATCTCGGGACGGATATCGCCAGACATGTCGGTGGCCGCCGCGGCCTCCGGTTCCTTTAGCTGCGCTTTCCTGGTTTGGGGTGCGCTGTCCCGGCGGTCTTCCTTCGCCGGTGCCGCCTTGCCGCCTCTGTCGCGCCCTTTTGAATGCGGGGCGTCCTTGGCGCGCCCGCGCCCGCGTCCACCCCGCGGCGCCTCCTCGGCCAGTTCGCCGCCCGCGCCCTCCCATGGCAGGTCGTTGCCGATCAACGACTGGATGGCCCGGACATATTTGCTCTCGGCGGGCGTAACTAGGGTCCATGCGGTTCCGGAACGCCCGGCTCTTCCGGTTCGGCCGATGCGATGGACATAGTCCTCGGCATGCGTCGGCACGTCGAAATTGAAGATATGGCTGACCTCGGGAATATCGAGTCCGCGTGCCGCGACGTCGCTGGCGACCAGCAGCGTGATCTCGCCATTGCGGAAGGAATCGAGCGTCGCCATGCGCGCGTGCTGGTCCATGTCGCCATGCAGGGCGCCGGCATTGAAGCCGTGCCGGGCCAGCGACCGGTGGACGACGGCGACATCGCGTTTGCGATTGCAAAAGACGATGGCGTTCTTGAGTTCCACGGCGCCGCGTATCAGGCCGCGCAGGGTTTCGCGCTTGGCTTTTGCTTCGGAGCTTGCCTTCACCAGGGCCTGGCGGACATTGGCGGCGGTGCTGGACGGGCGGGCAACTTCAATTCGCACCGGGTCCTTGAGGAAGGAATTCACCAGGCGCTGGATTTCCGAAGGCATGGTCGCCGAGAAGAAAAGGGTCTGCCGGCGGGGAGGGAGCAGTTTGCAGATCCGCTCCACATCGGGAATGAAACCCATGTCGAGCATGCGGTCGGCCTCGTCGATGACCAGGATCTCGACGCCGTTCATCAGCAGCTTGCCGCGCTCGAAATGGTCGAGCAGGCGCCCCGGAGTCGCGATGAGCACATCGACGCCGCGCCCCAGCTTGCGGTCCTGGTCCTCAAACGACACGCCGCCGATCAGCAGCGCCATTGTCAGTTTGTGGTTCTGGCCAAGCGAGGTGAAGGCGTCGGCAACCTGCGCCGCCAGCTCCCGCGTCGGTTCGATGATCAGCGTGCGCGGCATGCGCGCGCGGGCGCGTCCCTTTTCAAGCTGGGTCAGCATCGGCAGCACGAAGGCACCGGTCTTTCCGGTGCCGGTCTGGGCGATACCGAGAACGTCGCGGCCTTGTAGGGCTACGGGGATCGCCTGCTCCTGAATCGGAGTCGGCTTTTCAAAGCCCGCTTGCTGCACAGCGTCGAGCACTTTCTCACTCAGGCCGAGATCGTTGAATGTCATGTAATTGCGAGTTGCTTTTCGGGTTTCATAAAGGCCCCCGGCGACTTCCGGGAAGACCAGCGCGCCCGCCCTGCCTGTACTGCGCCAGTACAGGGCCGCGGGGGCCAATTCAGCATCGCCATGCGCATAGCCGAGGCGAGCTTTCTTTTCAACCGGGCCTTTGTCGCACGTTTATCGCGAATTGGTAAGGAAAATCGGCAGATAGCTTAATGGCGCTCCGGCCCGCCGCGTGCCCTCGCGCTGCTTGCGAGCCGAATTCCCGGCGCTGTTGCCCAAAGACCACAACGAACAGTTTGGAACAGGTCTAATATACGTAAACCCAAGTTGCGGAGAAGGAGCCTCCGCGAAGAGGGTTTTGGCGCCGGCAGCGCGAAATGGCACAGACCATTGATCCGCTCCGGCAGCCGGCCTGGGGCCGTCCCGCCGCCCTTGGCGCGAGCGCCCTTGCCGGGCGCGGCCCAACCCTTCCGGGTATTTTTTGGCGCCCAACCCTTCGGGGACTTTTTGGCGAGCGTATCAGTTCGCGTGCGTGCCGCGATTGGCCGCCAGTTTTGACTGACCGGATGTTGGCGGGCCGGGCTGAGCAACCCGCTCGACAATCCGGATTGCCGGGGGGCAAACACGAAGCAACGCACCTTGGTGCCCGGCCGGCAAGCGGCCGGGCGTTTTTTGCCGGCCGCCGGGCTTTTCCGGCTGCGCTAGTGGCCCGGCGGCAGCGCGATCCGGGTCACGCTGGGCAGGTGGTCGGAGCCGATGCCGGGGCCGCTATAGGCGTCGAGCACCGAAATTCCGGGGCTGACCAGCACCTGGTCGATCAGCAATTGGGCGAACAGGGGCTTGATGTTTGGCCAGGTGGCGCCGAGCGTGCGATGGCGCTCCAGCCCGCTAGCGGCCTGCATGCGATAGAGGCGCCATGACCACGGCGTGGCGTTGAAGTCCCCCGCCACCACCAGCGGGCCGCTCATGCGCTTCAGCAGGCCGGTCAGCGCGTCCATGTCCTGGCGGTTCCGCGGACCGTCGAAGGGGCGGGCGAGATGGACGCCGACAAAGGTGAAGGACTGCCCGCCCGCTGCCATGCCGGCGGCAATATAAGGCGGGCCGTTCTCCGTGCGCGCCGCCGCGCGAGGCTCCTTCAGCTCAAGCTTGGACAGCAAAACCATGCGGCAGTGATGATTGTCGATGCAGCCTATGCGGTGGGGATAACGCTCGCCCAGGGATGTCAGCATTGGCTCGGCGACCGGGTCAGCCTCCAGCATGATCACCAGGTCCGGATCTTCGCGGGCCAGGAAATCGGCGATGTCGGCATCGCGCCCGCCATGGCCTTGTATATTGGCCAGAACGATCTTGAGACTTGCCCCGCCGGTTTCTTCGCCGCTGGCCGCATTCAGGAAGGCCGGTGCCGCCAATGCCCCGTTGAGCACGATCAGCGCGGCGGCCAACCAGGTCAATATCCGCGCCCGCGCCCAGGCAATCAGCACCAGCAGGCCAATGCTGGCCTCCAGCATATGCAGGCGGAAATGATTGATGAGATCGAAGGATGGGGCGTAAGGCGCCAGCATGCCGGCCAGGGTGAACAGGTAGAGACCGCCCATGGCCGGCGCCAGAAACCAGATCAGAACGCCGCGCATCGGTCCGCCATCGCTACACGTCTATGCCCGACGTATCGGCGAATTCGGCGCGTTCCTGGATGAACTCGAAGCGCGCTTCCGCCTTGTTGCCCATAAGACGGTCCACCGCTCCTGCGGTGGCGTCTTCCTCGTCCTGGCGCAACACCACCCGCAGCAAGGTGCGGTGCTCCGGGGCCATGGTCGTCTCCTTGAGCTGCGCCGGCATCATTTCGCCCAGGCCCTTGAAGCGCCCGATATCCAGCTTGCCGCGCCCGGAGAATTCCGTCTCGATCAGCAGGTCCTTGTGGGCGTCGTCGCGGGCATAGAGCGTCTTGCCGCCCTGGCTGATGCGGTAGAGCGGGGGCACCGCGAGATAGAGGTGCCCGGTGCGGATCAGCTGAGGCATCTCGCGGAAAAAATAGGTGATGAGCAGCGAGGCGATGTGGGCGCCGTCGACATCGGCGTCGGTCATAATGATGACCTTGTCGTAGCGCAGGTCGCCCTCCCGGTAATGCTTGCCGCTGCCGCAGCCCAGCGCCTGCATCAGGTCGGCCAGCTGCTGGTTTGCCTTCAGCTTGTCGCCGCCGGCGCTGGCGACATTGAGGATCTTGCCGCGCAACGGCAACACCGCCTGGGTGGCGCGGTTGCGCGCCTGCTTGGCCGAGCCGCCCGCCGAGTCGCCCTCGACGATGAATATTTCGGTGCCCTCGGCTGCCTGGCGGGTGCAATCGGCGAGCTTGCCCGGCAGGCGCAGCTTGCGTGTCGCCGCCTTGCGGCTGACTTCCTTTTCCTGGCGCCGCTTGAGCCTCTCCTCGGCGCGGTCGACGATCCAGTCGATCAGCTTGCCAGCCTGGGCCGGATTCTGCGCCAGCCAGTGATCGAAGGGGTCGCGTATCGCCTGCTCGACGATGCGCGAGGCTTCCACCGTGGCCAGGCGGTCCTTGGTCTGGCCCTGGAATTCCGGCTCGCGGATAAAGACCGAAAGCATCGCCCCGGCGGTTCCCATCAGGTCCTCGGCGGTGACCTGGGCCATTTTCTTGTTGCCGGCCAATTCGCCATAGGCGCGCAAACCCTTCAGCAGCGCTGCCCGCATTCCGGCCTCATGCGTGCCGCCCTCCGGCGTCGGCACGGTGTTGCAATAGGATGAGACAAAGCCGTCGTCATTGAACCAGGCAACGGCCCATTCCACCGAGCCGTGGCCGCCCGGCTTTTTTGCCGAGCCGGCGAACATGTCGTTCGTCACCAGCGTCTTGCCGGAAAGTTCGCTGCCCAGAAAATCGCGCAGGCCGCCGGGAAAATGCAGCACTTCGCTGGCCGGAACATTGTCGTTCTCGCCGATCAGTTCGCTGGCGCAGGTCCAGCGGATCTCGACGCCGCCAAACAGATAAGCCTTGGAGCGCGCCATCCGGAACAGCTGTTTGGGGCGAAAGCGCCCGGCGCCGAAGATCTCCGGGTCGGGGTGAAAGCGCACCTTGGTGCCGCGCCGGTTGTGCACCGGCCCCAGATGTTCCAGAGGGCCTCGGGGCTGCCCGCGGCCAAATGCCTGGCGATAGAGCTGCTGGCCACGCGCCACCTCGATTTCAAGATCCTCCGACAGCGCGTTGACCACCGAAACGCCGACGCCGTGCAACCCTCCGGAGGTTTCATAGACCTTGGAATTGAATTTGCCGCCGGCATGCAGCGTGGTCATGATGACCTCGAGCGCCGACTTGTCCTTGAATTTCGGATGCGGATCGACCGGAATGCCGCGCCCGTTATCGGTTACCGTCAGATAGCCGTCGGCGCCCAGCTCCACCGCGATCCACGAGGCGTGCCCGGCCACCGCCTCGTCCATCGCGTTGTCGATCACCTCGGCGAACAGGTGGTGCAGCGCCTTTTCGTCCGTGCCGCCGATATACATGCCCGGCCGCCGGCGCACCGGCTCCAGGCCCTCGAGAACCTCGATATCCCGCGCCGTGTAGGAATCGCCCGCCACCGGCGCTGGCGCCTCGGCGCCGCCGTTCCTGGCGGGAGGATCAAGTGAATCGAAGAGGCTTTCGGTCTTTGCCATTCGGTTTTCGTGTCATGGGGTGGTCCCGGCGCGGCCATCGGGACCTTGGCGCCAGGCGAATCATCTGCCGATCATCGCATTTCATGGCGCCTGAGACGAGGCGCGGGCGGCAAAAATGCTGCGCCGGAGTGCCGGGTGACTGTGGCGAAATCATGCCGGGCGCACTAACTTCAAGGCAACAACCGCGAAAGACACCGACGCTTGGAGGCGCAAAATGGCTGTGGAGACACCCGAAGTCGAGCTGGGCTGGGAGGCAGCGGATTTTTCCCTGCCGGGCATCGATGGCAAGACCGGCTCGCTGAGAAGTCTTGCCGGGGAGAAAGGAACCGTGGTCGCCTTTATTTGCAACCACTGCCCCTATGTGAAGGCGATCACCGAACGGCTGGTCGAGGACGTCGAGGAACTGGAGGAACTGGGCGTTTCCTTCATTGCCATCAATTCCAACGACGCCGGCGCCTACCCGGAAGACTCGTTTGAGAACATGCGGCGCTTTGCGGCCGAGCGCGGCTTCAATTTCCCCTATCTGCATGACGAGAGCCAGCAGGTGGCGCGGGCCTACGGCGCCGTATGCACGCCGGACTTCTTCGGCTTCGACAAGGACCTGAAGCTGAAATACCGCGGCCGGCTGGACATCGGCCGCGCCGACCCGCTGCCCGAGGGCGCGCCTCGCGACCTCGTCAATGCCATGGGCCGCATCGCCGAGCGCGGCGAAGGGCCGGCGCAGCAATTCGCCTCCATGGGCTGCTCCATCAAGTGGAAGGACTGACCAGATGGAAGGACTGACTTGGCGCGCGGCGCGCCTCGGCCGCGCCTGGCCCTAGTTGGGTTTCGGCTGCGCCCAGGTTGCCCGCGCGCCTTGCCACCAGGCGCGCCAGGCCGGCGCGTCATAGCCGAAATGCTGGCCGGTCAATACGGTCAGCGATGCCACGGCGTCGCCGCGGATCCAGTTCGGGTCGCCGGCACGGTCGAGCAGCGCCATCAGCGCCTCAATGGTCGCCACGTCTTTTTGCTCGAAGCGCGCGGCGGCCCATATCGCCAGCACCAGCGTTTCGAAGTATTTTTCGGTATCGCGCGGCTTGGCGCTCCAGGGCAGCGCCAGCCACTCCACCGGCACTTGGCCATAGCCGTTGACCGCCGCCATATAGACCAGCAGCCAGCGCGCCAATTGCTCGTTGGAATAGACATGATTGGTGAAGGTCGTCATTTCGCCGCCAGGCAGCGCCCTGCGCGCCCGCTTGGCAAGAAAGAACCCGACCGTGTATTCGCGGGTCATGGCGACGGGAAGCGCGATGTTGAACAGGCCGGAGCGGAAGGTCATATAGTCCGACTTCATGCTCAATGTCGGCTCCAGCGTGCGCAGGCTGGCCTCGAGCGCCTGTTCGGAGATCGGCGTATGTTCCGGTTTGGGCAAAGGGGCCGCCGGGTCGCCCGGCCTGGGCACGGTGGCGGCCTTCGGTCCCCACAACACGCCCCGCCCGCCGGCGATGCGGGTTCCGACATAGATATCCTCGCCCACGGAAAGCAGATCGACGGGTGTCTCGCCCAAGAAACCCTGCAAACGTTTCCACTCGCGCCCGTCGCCGCTGGACCATAGCGCGCCGCCCTGGCTGTCGGTAGTAAGGCCGATCAGGCCGTGCGGGGTAGCCGCGATGGACTGCAACCGGCCCTCGCCGGGCAGCGAAAGGCGCTTGGCGTGCTTGCCGTCATGAAACCAGAGGACCGGCGTCTCCCCCCTGTCGTCGAGGGCGGCAAGCCCGCCGTTGAAAGCCGCCAGGTCCGATGCTCCGGTGCCGTCCGGCCAGCCGGGCAGGGGGCGGGCGCCCTCGGGCGTCCATTCATATATCCCGGCGTCCGCCGCCCCGCTGCCATTGACGGCGAAGACGCAGCGCTCGCCCACCATCGCCAGGGCCGAAATCCGCCCCTCGCCGGCCTTGGCGCCGGGAATGCGATAGATTTCGCGCCAGTCTTTGAAGCCGTTGCGCGAGGCCTGGAGCGCCACTTCCCAGCCCGAGCCGGCGGCCAGAAGGCTGCCGCCGCAGCTCTGCATGGCGCTGGTTTTTAGAGAAATGGCGTCGCTCATGATGTGCCATTGCCAATTGGTGCCGTCGGTGACGGCGAATTCTCCAAGAGCGGCGTTCGAGCGCGGGTCGGCAAAGGGCCAGTAGAGGCGTCCCATGTGGATCGCCGGCCGGCCGACCCCCTGGGTAAACAGGCCGCGTTCATGGCGGGCGATGCCGGTTGCCGGATCGTAGCGGTAGATATCGGCGGCATTGAGCGGCATCAGCGGGTCGCCATTGGCGAACCAGATGGCGCCGTCGAATGCGACAAGGGCGCTGATTGCCGGCCAGGGTCCAGGCGCGGCAAGGCGCACCAGGCTCCTGGTTTCGCCCTGTTCGGCCGGAGGCTCGCCCTTGGCCGTTTCGGCAAAGGCGCCATTGGCCGTCCCGAAGCCCAGCAGGAGGGCGGCGAGGACGATGAACCGAACGGCCAGAAAGGCGATTGACTGCATCGAAATGCTCATCCGGGTTGTACGAAGCGCCTGCGCCGACTCGCGCTGGCTATGGACTTTTGCCGGCCGGGGCAGAAGAATGCCGCCGTTTGTGCCTAAAATATGTCTGCCCAGGAGTTTAATATGGTTGAATCGCGCCGTCCGACAATATCAGCCAAATCCAGGGCAAAGAGCGAAAAACCGATCGAACTCTATTATTGGCCGACCCCCAATGGCTGGAAGATCGCCATCATGCTTGAGGAATGCAAGCTTCCCTATGTGGTCAGATATGTCGATCTTACGCGCGGCGACCAGTTCAAACCCTCCTTCCTGAAAACATCGCCCAACAATCGCATGCCGGCAATCGTCGACCCCGACGGTCCTGGCGCGCGGCCGATTTCGATCTTCGAGTCCGGCGCGATATTGCAATATCTTGGCAACAAGACAGGCAAATTCTATCCCAAAAGGATGCGTGAGCGCGTCGAGGTCGACCAATGGCTGTTCTGGCAGATGGCGAATCTCGGCCCCGTATGCGGCCAGGCCCATCATTTCCGCCACTACGCGCGCGAAAAGATCGACTATGCCATCGCTCGCTTTACCAATGAAACCAACCGCCTTTACGGCGTCATGAACGGCCGCCTCAAGGACCGGGAATTCCTCGCCGGGCGGTACTCGATCGCCGACATGGCATGTATCGGCTGGGTCAAGCCGCATAAGCGCCAGGGCCAGAGCCTGGACGAGTTTCCCCACGTCAAACGCTGGTTCGAAACCATGATGGCGCGCCCCGCTGTACGGCGCGGCATTGCCTTGGGCAAGGAAAAGCACCGTTCGATCGAAGACATGGTCAAGGATGCCAAGGCCTTTGATTTGCTTTTCACCCAGACCGCGCGCTGAGCGGCCGCTTCAGGTCCGGGCTCTAACCACCCTTGCCGACTCTTCTTTTGCGCTGGTTAGCAAAGCCTTTCGGCGGCGCGGCCAATTGATCGTCGGATTTTGCTAAAATTTGGCGGATCGCCCTAATTTCCTTGGCTAAAGCTTTGTAAAATTTACATTTGCTTACGGTCTTGCTCAGCACTTGTTAAGGCTTCCCCTTAACCCCGGATTTAACGCCGGCGGGCAGACTTCACGTCATCAAACCTGCATTGGCGCGGGTATTTATTGGCGACAGGCCAGCGGGCGGAAACCGTTGCCGCGGCTTTAGCAAGACGGGGAAGGAGGGTTGGAAAATGGCCCGATTTGATCCGATGGCATATGAGCAGGCGGCGCTGGGGCGCAACCCTGCGGCATCCGGCGAGGCGTTTCTGCGCCTTGGCATGGCCTATTCGGCCGGCGAGGATGGAGAGACCGACCTGGTCAGCGCCCACAAGTGGTTCAACCTGGCGGCGATGAAGGGGCATGTCCATGCCCTGCGCTATCGCCGCGAGATCGCCCAGGAAATGAGCGAGGCGCAGATCGCGGAGGCCCAGCGCGCCGCGCGCGAATGGCTGCGCACGCACTAGCGGCGGGCCCGCAAACCGGATTTGTTGAATTCGGGCCGGGAGTGCGCGTTTGCCGCGCCCCGGACCGCAAATTCTCCCTCTTTCAGAACCGGCGCAAAGCCGGCGAAAATCGGGAGGCGTCTGGGCGGCGCAACGGGTCGGCACCACGGCCCTTGCGCCGCCCTTCAATATTGGCTATCCCGCTTCAGCGTTACCCGCCAGACGTTGTGGAGACGTGGCCGAGTGGCTGAAGGCGGCGGTTTGCTAAACCGTTAGACGGGGTCAACCCGTCTCGGGGGTTCGAATCCCCCCGTCTCCGCCATTATTCCGCTCACAGCAGCCTCGCATTCCATCGCGCCTCCGCGCAGATCGCCGACTGAGGGCACGCGCGGCCGCGCTGCTTGCGCTGAACCCGGGCGTCTCCTGCAACCTATTGCGTGTCTTGCGCAATCCACTCTCATGCTATTATTTTCAATTGCGCAACGTCGGAAAACGGCTTTTGGCAGCATCAGGAATTGGGGGGGCAATTCCATGAAAGCATTGTCTTATTTGTTTGTCATTTTTGCGTTTCTAGCCGCCGGCATACCGGTTCCGGTTGCTGCCCAGGAAATTCTTGCCCCGCCGGTGCGCGAGGCGCTGGAGCGCATCAGCGCCGGCAAGGCCAGTGATGCAGACCGCGCATTGCTCTTTTCCAACAACGACGGTGTAAATTCTGCCCGTCTCAATGGCGAGATCACGGACCGCGCCTACCAGGCCGCGCAGCGCGACTTCGCCGATCTCAACAAGCGTTTCGCGCAAGAGTCGGCCAGGGCCGCGGGCGCCGATTTCACAGTGCAAAAAAGCTCGTCCAAGTCATTCAGCCCCGGCACCGATTCCGACTACATCACTATGGTCAAGGACAAGAAGCAGATCGCCAACATGCAGCGCGGCTACAACAGCCGCGTCAACGAGTTCCTCGCCAATAACGGCGTCGAATCCGGACGCACCGACTGGCACAACAAGCTTGACACCGACTTCATGGCCGATCCGCGCCACATCACCGATCCGGCCGATTTCCGCGACATCGCCAAGATGAACAACGATGCCTACAAGAACCGCTTCGCCGCTGAATACGAGAAGATAAGCAGGGCCAAGGACGCGAGCAGGATCGGCCCGGCCCATGTCAACGGTTACATGGAGGAAATGAACGACTTTGCGGCCAAGAAGAGCGGCCATATCGATGACATGCTGGCCAAGGGGCCGTCCCATTTTTCCGATCCAGCCAATCGCGCCGAACTGTTCCGGACCATGGCTCAGGAGCAGAAATACATCTCCCGCCTCGAGGCGCTGGACGATCATTTGCGGGCTCAGGAAGGCCTGCCGCCGCGCGGCCGTGGCAATACGCTCGCCGCGCAAGGGTCCGCGCGCGGTCCCGGAACGGCGCTGGCGACCAAGGAGGCCCATGCGTCGGCGGCGGCGTCCCGTCTCGGCGCAATGGAAGACATCGCCGAAACCATGAGCCAGGTGGCGCGCAAGAACCCGTCCTTCAATCCCAACGCCGCCGACGATATAGCGAAGATCATCGAGGGGCTGCCGTCGGAGCGTCGGGCTGGCGCGCTGGCGCGAATTCGCGCCAATGACGGCCAGAAAATGGTGGATAGCATCGTTTCCGCCAGTACCAAGTCCGGCCGCATTCCAGCCGGCAAGCCGGGCTTGGGCGAGGCGTTGGCCAAAGGCATCAAGGGCGCCCCAGACCCGGTTCCAGGCGCTGGAATGCGCAAGCTGCTGGGTGACGGCGCCGCCAAGGTGATGGAGGTCGTTGGACGTCTCGGTGCCGCCTACGACGTCGCCAGCGCCGCGTTTCAGCTCAACGACTACTACAAGAACATCATGCTTGCGCTCGACCCGACGACGTCGGCGGAAGAGGCCGATGCCGCGCTGACCCGGGCTGAGAAAATTGCCAAGGGGCTGGCCGAGGCAGGCATTATCGGCGCCATCACCGAGGCTTCGCCGACCGCGGCGGTGGCGCTTGGAACCTGGACCCTGACCCGCCACGGCGGGGAATGGATCCTGGCAAATACCAAGACCGGGCAGAAGATCAACCGCTTCGCCACCGGATTTTTCAGGATGAACCTCGAAGCCTGGGACGCGGCGCGCGACTGGTGGACCGGCAAGGCCGAAAAGGACGAGGAACACGCGCGCAATATGTGTTCCAAGTTCATGCAGGCGGTGCGCGACGAAAAGGTCAAGTTGCGAAAGGGCTACAAGGTCCTCGACGTCTGCAACGCCTTCCGGAAGGGCGAACTGGTATCGGCCATGATCGAGCTTGCCGAGGTCGGGCCGGACGATGTCAAGACAGAGCCAGTGCAGGCCCTGGCTCCGGCCAGTTGCGATGTCTCCGCCAATCGCGCGGCGATCGCCGACCTGAAGGCGAAGGCCGGGCAGGGCGGAGATGAAATTTCCGCCCATGTCGCCCTGCTCGAGCGGGTGAACGGCGATCTGGCTGCCGTCGATGCCGCCTATGAAGTGGCAAAGAAGGACTATGTCGCCGGCCGTTTCGACAAGGTGAGCGAGGGACTTGAGGGCGCGCGTGCGAGGCTGGCGGCCCTGGGCGGGTCGCCGGATTGCCCCGACCTTGCGACAAGGCTGGACAACGCGCTGGAAAAGAACGCCAAAACGCAGGACGCACTTGCCGAAACCGCCGCCGCCATCAAGTCCTGCGAGGCCGCACCGCTGGCGGCGCTCAAGGAACGCTATGCCGCGCTGTCGCATTCAGGGCTCGCCAAGGCGCTGGCCCGCGCCGAGGCGTTGTCGGCAATCCACGGCCAGGCCCGCTCGGCGGCCGCAAGCTACAAGTCCGGCGACATTGCCGCCGCGTATGAAACGGCGCGCGCGGCGCGCGACAAGCTGTCCGCCATCGGCGCCCCGTCCTGCGCCGCGCTGGCAGGTGGCCTGAAGGATCTGGTCGATGGCTTGGCAGGGATTCGCGAATTGGCGGCCGAGGCGCAGGGCGCGATCTCCGCTTGCAATGTCGAGCTGATGCAGGGCTTTCGCGGGGAATTGGCGGACATCTCCCAGGCATGGGCGGTGGCACTGCGCGCGCGGCTGTCCTCCGCCATCGCCGATTGCCAGAAGGCGGCCGCGGAGGTTTCAGAACGGCCGGACCCGGCAAGGCTGGCAGCATTGCGCGAAGCCAATTGCCGCCAGCGCTTTGGAGAAGGCTACCGCGCTGGCCAGGTGCTCGAAGACGGCCGCCATGTCTGCCTGCCGTCCAAGGAGGTCGCCGACGCCGTCTGCCGCGCCAAACATGGCGACAATGTCCAGGCGGGAACGATCAGGGCCGACGGCTCTTACAATTGCTTCCTGACCCCGGCGGCCCAGCGCGAGGCGGCGGTCAAAGAGTGCCGGCGGCTCTATGGCAAGAAGTTCATACGCCTCGTCAGCACAAAGCAGGGCCTGCGATGCGAATATGCCAGGGGTGCCACCCACTCGGCCAAGAACTCGGCGGCGGTGCTGACCGCGATTGGCGGCATCATCGGCGCGATCGCCGTCAGCAAGGGCCATGGCAGCGGGAGTTCCTCCGGCTGCTGCGGCCACTAAAGGGTGGATGGGGCGGCCGCCTCGACAGGCCGCTGGTGCATTTATCCTCTTTCGCGGTCCGATGGGCCGGCGAGGGCGCCTTGAATTAAATCCTGCCTCGCCGCGCGGCGCCGGTCGATGAGGCGCTCCAGTTCGTCCGGTAAAATGGTGCCCGGCAAGGCACACCTCGTCACCCTGACGGTGCCGTTGATGGCCATGCGTATCTCACGGTAGCGCGCTATTGCGGCGCCGCAGTCGGGGCAGGTGACAAGGTCGTCGTCCTTTGGCGGATTGTTGGGCACCAGAAAAGTATCGTGGCCGCAGTCCGGGCAACGATCATATTCGAAACCCTTGATGTTCATCGGCGGCCTCCAGGAAAGGCAATCCAGGTCAGGACATAGTGTTTTCAAACATGGCGACTTATCGATGTTGCCGAATTGGCCCCCGAGGTTCGGTCGTCATCGTTGCGCCCATTCTCATATGCCCAGCATCGCCGGGGTGAATTTGAAGCTGACGGCGTCCCTGGCGCATTCCTGCCGGCAGGCGCCGCAATACCAGCACTCATCGGGGTATCGAACCACGGCGACGCCGTCTTCCATGTAGATGACATCGAGCGGGCAGTAGAGCGCGCACAACTCGCAGCCATTGCACCTTGCCTTGTCGATCACCGCGGACATGGCGCGCATTTCCTCCCGTTCAGGCGTCGTAAAGCAGGGTTTCGAAACGTGTCGCCACACCGTTGTCGCCCTCGCGCCGTGCCACAACCAGCCCGCACCAGTCGTCGCTGGATTCCGGAAAGTCGGAGCGGTGGTGATAGGGGCTGAAGCGCGACTCGGTGCGCGCCAGCGAGGTTTCGGCCACGATCTTGGCCACGGCGTGGATATTGACCGCCTCGTGGCAGCGCATCAGCGTGTGCAGGTCGCCGGCGGCCAGCTCGTCGCGGTAGGAGTTCAGCGCGTCGAGCTTGGCGATCCCCGCTTTCAGGCTTGTCTCGTTCTTTATCGGCCCGAAATGATCGGTGGTGATGATGCGCACCACGTTTTCGAATTCACCCGGCGCCAGGCCGTTTTGCCGCTGCATCGGGGCAAAGACCCGCAGGCGCTCCTGCCTGAGTTCCTTTGCTTTCAGCGGCAGCAGGCGATTGCGCGCCCTGGCGTATTTCGCCGCCTGCTTGCCGGCGTAAAAGCCCCCCGCCACACACATGTGCAGGCAGCCCATCTGGTCCGAGGCATCGCCGGCGGCGAACAGGCCGGGCACGTTGGAGGCGCATGCTTCGTCGATCTTGATGCCGCTGCCGCATTGCTCGGACGGGCGCGCCTGCATCGGCTCGGATACCGTGAGCTCGATCATGGCGCCCTCGCGGGCATAGCCCTTGGCCATGAGGAACTCGGGCAGCGTGTCCTTGTCGATGCCCAGGGTCGAGAACAGATGGGCCAGATCCGATGCCGACAGGTGGCGCACATCGACATAGATCGGGCCGCGCCCGGCCTTGGTTTCGGTGAGCGCCGCCCACACCATGACATTGCGCGGCGCGGCGTCGCCTTGCGGGTGGTAGTCGGTCATGAAAGGCACGCCGAGGCCGTTGACCAGCTTGCCGCCCATGCCGAAGAAGGCGTTGAAGCCGGGGGCCGAAAAGCCTTTCGGCACGATGGTCATGCGCACATATTCGACATTGGCCAGTTCCACCCCGGCGTCGAAGGCGGCGCGGTGCAGATCGCCGGTATTGGCCGGGCAGTACCACAGGTTGAAGGGATTGCCGGTCTGGCTCTTGAACATGCGGTTGGTGTTGCCGGTGGCGATCACCGTCGCCTTGGCCTGGATCTCGTAGAAATCGCCATTGCGCATGTCGTAGCCGCAAAATCCGGCCATCTCGCCCTCGTGCAGGCACAGTTTCGTCACCTGGACCCGGTTCAGCACCCGGCATTTGCGGCGCTTGACCTCCAGCGCCATGGCCGGCTTCAGCCGCTGGCCGTTGAAATTGATCGAATAGGGGCCGGGCTGGCCCAGCGCCTGGGTGCGCAGATAGCTGCCGTCTTCCTGGCGCAGCGAGATCCCCATTTTCTCGATGCGCGCCATAGCCGCCGGCAGCTCGTCGCACAGCACCTTCTCGTGGATTCTCAGATTGGCGGCGCCGCGCGCCACCTTGCCGACATAAGCGAGATAGGCTTCGCGGGTGTCCCAGCTCTCGCCGGTTTCCATAAAGGCCATGAAATGGTCGATGCCGCCGGCGATGGCGCCGGAGCGCTGGATATGGGCCTTGTCGACGATGAGAACGCTGGCGCCGCATTCCGCGGCCGCCATGGCCGTGTTCAGTCCGGCGGTGCCGCCGCCGATAATGGCCACGTCCGCTTTGACGCGGTGCGTCTTCCCGCCCAAATGCATCGCCACGGCTCCCCGTTCCCGTTGGCTGCGCCCAAGACTGAATAAATTTCTCTGAGTTATGTTCTATCCCTCTGGAGTATATATGTTTGTTCCCTGACGCCCTCTTGGTGGAGCTTGGGATCACGCGGCGCGGTGGCGGCCTCCCTGCCGGGTACCTGGATGGTTGATTATTCCGGCCAACCGCCCCCTTCGCCAGCATTGATCTTAGGGCCGGAACCCGGATGTTACAATAAGTAATGAATTGTACTGTAGTAAAACCGGGGCAGGATCTAGCGTTTGGAAATGGCGATCAGGGCCCCATTGGCGAGACCGCAGACCAGTATTGGTCCGCCCGGGCCCCGGACTAGCGCGATATTCTGGGTTAGCGGCGAGGGCAGGGCGATGAGCCCGGTCTGCGACAATTTGCCTTCCCTTAGGGAAACCAGGCGCAGCGCCGTCCGTGCCGTATCGGGCACGGCAAGATCGGCGATGCCGTCGCCATCGGCGTCGAATACGGTGGACAGCGACAGGTTGCGCGAGCCGATGAAATGATTGGAGAAGCCGGCCATCGTGCCGCGTCGCACCAGCCGGCCTGCGCCCCCGTCATTCCGATAGGACCAGAACTCCAGCTTGCCGCCGATATGCGGCGTCTTGACGATGGCGATTTCAGGCCGCCCGTCGCCGTCGAAATCGGCGATACCCGCGACGTTGAGCCAGCGATTCGGGCGTCCGATCGCCGCGGTCGCCGCCAGCCGGCGCAATTTGCCGCCGCGCTCGCCATATACCGCCAGTGACGCCCCGGCCGTCACATCGGTGCGGATGGCGACAATTTCGGCCTTGCCATCGCCATCGAGATCGGCGAGGCGCGGCGTGATGTCTTCAAAGACGTAGCCGCTGCCCAGGATATGGTCGAGCCGTTTGCCCGATGCCGAAGCGGCGGCCAGCGCCCCGGCCTCGATATCGTCGCCGAGCACGCCGTGGCGGTAGCGCCGCGTCGGCTGGCCATACCAGGCGCGCACGACGCCCAAGCCCGTGCCTCGCGCCACGGCGCCATCGGGAAGCCCTCCGGCCGCTGAAATCCGCTCGTCCGGCGCCGTGCCGGGAACCAGGCAGACGCTCTCGCCGCAGGCCGAAATCGCAAACCATCTGCCGCCAGCGAGCAGTGCGGGCTTCTGGCCCGCCGCGTCGCTCCCGGGATGAATTCTGGTCAGCGGCCCCTCCAGTGCCAGCGCCTCGATCCGCCACGGCCCGGCATGCGCCGGCGCCGCCACCACTACAAGCCAGGATGCCGCCATGGCCAGGATCAGGGCCAGCGCTGCCGTCCCCCCGCCCAAGGTGCCCCTGCCCAAGGTGGCCCGGCCCAAGGTACCAGCGCCGCCCGCTCGGTCCCCGCCAAGGCGCGGCCGGCGGGTTTCGCCAGCCGGGTAGCAATTTGAAATCGGTCTGCTGGCCATCATTCGCGGTGTCACAAAGAGCCGGGCAAGAACCCGGTCCGCCCCCCGGTTTGGCATAGGCTTGATCCTGGGCTTGATCCGGACCGCTACGCTCTGGCAAGGCGCCGGCCCTGGTGCCGCGCGTTGCTCGTCGACATTAAACTGGTGCTGGAGGGTAAATCGATATTTCACATATTAAAATCACAATGTCTTTACTTGCAGCGAAAATGGGGTGATCGCGGGACTTTTTGGGGTTCCCTTTGCAATTTTGGCCAAGCCGCGCTCGCGCGCCTTGCGGCCAAAGGCGATTTGAACAAACATCGCCATACTGGGGACAGGAATACAGATCTGGAGTCATAATGTTAACTGGCGATATGTTGCGTCGGTCAGCTGACCGCTTTCCGAACAAACCCGCTGTTATTTGCGGCGACCAGACGCTCCTTTACAAGGAGCTTGAGGCCAAATCGAACCAGCTGGCGCATGCGCTGCTCGGGCTCGGGCTGGGGCAGGGGGCGAAGGTCGCGATCCTGTCGCGAAACCTGCCGGAATACGCCATCACCTTTTTCGGCACCGCCCGGACCGGATTTGTGCTCAACAACCTGTCCGGGCTCTACACCGCCGAGGAACTGGCCTACGCCGCCGAAAAGACCGATATCGAGGCTCTGATCTTCGACGGCGAATTCTCCGAGCGCGTCGGCGAACTTCTGACCATGACCTCGCGGATCAAGCATGTCATCGGATTTGGCGACACCGATGGCATCGACGCCATTCGCTTTGACAGCTTCATCTCCAATCAGCCGGTCGAGGCGCCGAAGGTCGAGCAGCACCCGGACGATCCCTTCTGCATGACCTATACCGGCGGCACCACCGGCCGCCCCAAGGGGGTGCTGTGCTCCCACCGCGCCCGCGCCGCCACCGCCATGACCTCGATGATCGACCAGATGATCGACGAGCGCGACATCGTTGCCGTGGTGACGCCGTTTTATCATATCGCGGCGCTGCATCTCACCTTCCAGCCCGCCATCATTGCCGGCGCCACCTCCGTGCTGCTGCCCAAATGGTCGCCGGAAGCCTTTGTCGAAGCGACCGCCGAGCACAAGGTTTCGGTCGCCTTCATGGTTCCGACCCAGGCCACCAAGCTGCTGTCGGATCCCTGCTTCGATGCCGAAAAGCTGAAAAGCTGGACCAAGGGCAATTTCGCCGGCGCCCCGATGCCCGATTGGGTGCAGCTGGAACTGATGCGCCAGCTGCCCAACCTGATGATCACCCAGAATTACGGCCAGTCCGAAATGGGCCTCATCATCATCCTGCGCCATTGGTACCTGCCGGCGAAGCTGGGTTCAGTTGGCCGCCAGGCCACCAATATGGATGTCCGCGTCGTCCACCCAGACGGAACGCCGGTCAAGCCGGGCGAAACCGGCGAAATCATCTGCCGCGGCGACAATCTGATGACCGAATATTACGGCGACCCGGAACAGACCGCCGATTTCTTCAAGCTCGGCGATGGCTGGGGCTGGTCCGGCGATCTCGCCACCATCGACGAGGACGGCTTCATCACCCTGGTCGACCGCTCCAAGGACATGATCATCTCCGGCGGCGAAAACCTGTTTCCCAAGGAAATCGAGGTTGCACTGTATGAACTGGCCGAGGTCGGCGAGTGCGCCGTGTTCGGCATCCCCGACGATACCTGGGGCGAGGTTCCGGCGGCCTTCATCATTCTCAAGGACGGCGCCTTGCTCGACGAGGAAAGGGTGCAGGAGCATTGCAGGAAGCGCCTGGCCAAGTTCAAGCACCCGCGCCTCGTCCGCTTCGTTTCCGACTTCCCCAAAACGCCCATCGGCAAGATCCAGAAGAATCTGCTGCGCGAGGAGTTCTGGGTCGGGCGCGACAAGCGCATCTGACGGAGGCGCATAGGAATTCGGGTGGCACCGGCCGGGGGTTGCCCGGCAGTCCCCCGGGCAACCCCCGGCAGCCCCCTCGGCAGGCTGCTGCCTGCCATTGGCAGGCGCCATTGGTCCTGCCGGCCCAAAGCCCGACGTCCTGCGCATCATCCGGCATAGGCAGCGGGGCGCCATCGATTCGCCGCCGCGATTCGCCGTTAACGCCTTGCGGGCTGCTCCCCGGCGCGCCGCCGCCGGGCGGCGGCTCGATGCCTTGGCCAATCGCTGCCTGGCCGGCGATTCCCTCCATTGGTGAGGATGATTTGGTGCCCTATCGAGCCGCGACTCTGGCCAAAAACAGCCATTCTTGGCGCAGGGGGCCGGTTTGAATGCCGATTTCGTGTCCTTTTTGCCACACGGCGATTCAAATCGTGCCCGCCGGGGGGGCGAAACCGCTTTCTGTTATTGAAAGGGCAGAGTCTGTGTGGCTAAAGTCACCCCACGCTTGAAACCGAGATGGGGGACGGGCGGGTGTCCGGAGCCGAAGAGGGAAGCTGAGTAACTCGTATATGAGCAAATCTCAGGTACCGGGCGCTTCATCCAATCTAGGAGATAACAATATGAAAACTTTTAAGAGCTTGCTCCTGGGCTCGGCTGGAGCGGCGGTGCTGCTCACGGCTGGCACAGTTGCTCAGGCGGCCGACGCCCCGATGGCGGCGAAGGGCCGTGAGCCGGTTTATCGTTGCGATACCGCTGGCTTCATCGAATATCCCGGTTCCGACGTTTGCTTCAAGGTCGGCGGCCACGCGATGGCGTGGATGGGTGTGAACTCCAGCAACGTTGCGGGCCCCGAGGGCTTCAACTCGATGGGCATCACCACCAATGCCACCAGCAACCATGACCGTTTCTTCATGGGCGCCGAAGGCCGTCTGAATGTTGACATCCGCTCGGCTTCCGAGTGGGGCCTCATCCGCGCCTTCATCGAAGGCCGCATGCAGGATGCCAACGTCAACACCGGCGGTGCCTTCAACCTGCGCCACGCTTTCGTGCAGGTCGGCAACGTGACCTTCGGTAAGACCTGGTCGACCTTCTTCGCTGGCGCCGGCCCGGAAATGTTCGGCCCGGACGCAGCCATTGTCCCGCCCCCGGGCGAGATGCCGCTGCGCGTCACCGTTCTGCGCTACACCCACAATGTGGGCAACGGCGTGTCGGTCTCGATCGCGCTTGAAGATCCGGCCCGTCACGACGCCTTCACCAATGCGACCTTCGGTGGCCAGATTGGTATGGCCGCTGCTGGTAACGTCGCTCCGAGCGAAGCTCCGGACGTCGTCGCCAACATTTCGGCCAAGGGTGCCTGGGGCCGTTTCCAGATCTCTGCCGCCGCGCATGAGAACGTCTATCGCGTCACCGCGACTGGCCCGTCTGGCCAGACCTGGGGCTGGGCCGGTCAGCTGGCCTTGGTCCTGAACGTCCCGAACATGGGCAAGGACACCGTTCACCTCGTTGCTGGCTACAGCTCGGGTGCGACCGGCTACATGACCACGGCTTACGGCACGGGCGGCGCGCGTCCGGCGGTTGGCCTGACCGCGACCGGTGCTGTCAACAAGGTTGATGGCTGGTTCGTCGCCGGTGGCTATCGTCACTTCTGGAGCCCGACCCTGCGTTCGACCATTGGTGCCAACTACACCAAGGCCGACTGGAACGGCATCGTCTTCGTCGGTGGCCCGTTCGCCGGTGTCGAGGAATCCCTCCAGGTTTGGGGCAACCTGATCTGGTCGCCGGTTCCGCAGCTTGACCTTGGCGTCGAAGTGATGTGGGCCCAGATGCAGGCCGGTGTTGCTGGCGCTGGTGGTCTGTACACCGGTGGCGTCACCAACGACGCCTGGGGTGCGCACATTACGGCTCGCCGCTCCTTCTAATCATCTCTTAACTGAGATTGATGGGGAAACCCCGGTGGTTCGCCACCGGGGTTTTTCTTTGTGCGTTTCGGTTCAATTCAAGATGTGGCGCCGGTCATATCTTCGCTTTCGCCGCCAAATCGCTTTCGTCATCCCGGCGCGGACCTTGCTCCCCGGCGTCATTCCGGCAAGGCCGGAATCCGGATCCCGGCGGTTAACGGGCCGAGAGGCCGCAACTGGACCCCGGCCTCCGCCGGGGTGACAAGGATTGTTTGCCGAGGCAGCGAGGGGCGGGCGGAATAACGGACGAAATCCGGCAATCACCCGTTGTTGCCTTCCCCCGTTGTTGCCGTCACCCGTTGTGATTGTCGAGCGCGCGCACGAAGTCGAAAATCCGCTTCATGCTTGCCTCGTCGGCGAGCAGGGGCGCGTGGCCGGCATCGCGGACCACATGGGTTTCCAGCGAGGAATGATTTTGCGCCATCCTCGCCAATGTCGCTTCGGACAATATGTCCGAATTCTCTCCCCTTATGACGAGGGCGGGGACCCTGGCCAGGGCGCCGAATTGCGGCCACATGGTCGGCAACGACTGCGCCAGGTCGATTTCGCCCAAGCCGTTTGCCAGCGCCGGGTCGTAATCGGCAACTAGCCTTCCCTTGCTCTCGGTAAAGATCTTGCGCGCCTGCGCCTGCCAGTCATCGTCGCTCATCCTGGGAAACTGGCCCGCCGAGGCTTCCTTCAGGATCCGCCCGGCTTCCTTCCAGTCCGCTGGCGCCGGCATCTTGCCAACATAGGAGATGATGCGGGCCATGCCGGTCGCCTCGATCTCCGGCCCGATATCGTTGAGAATGACGCCGGCAAGCGCCCCCGGCCGCGCCGCCGCCATTGCCATGGCGATCAGGCCGCCGCGCGAGGTGCCGAGAATGCAGGCCCGTTCGATGCCCGCCGCCACCATCATGTCGAGAGTGTCCGACTTCTCGGCCGGGACCGTGTAATTGCGCCAGTTCTTGTCGCGGGCGGATTTTCCCCGGCCGCGATAATCGAGGCAGAGGATGCGCCTTGGGGCGTGAGAAGGTGAATTAATAAACGACGCTAATTCATGAAAATCCTTGGAATTCCGGCTCAATCCAGCCAGGCAGATCAAGGGCATGAGGGCGCTGTCGCGCGGGCCGTATTCGCGGGCATAAAGCGCGGTGCCGTCGCGCGAGCGGAAGGAAAGAGGCTGCCAGCCGATATCGTCGCCAACCGCCCTGTTCTTCGCCCGTGCCATGCGATCCGTGTCCTGGTTTCAGCCGGAAGTGCACAGACATAGGCCGCCGGCGCTGGGTACGCAAGGGTAGGAAAAGGGCAGGGCGGGCGCGCCGATACGGCCGGCCGGGCCGGCGGTCACCGCCCGCGCGCGAAATCGGCGGCCAGCTCGATCGGGTGGCGCTCGCCATTGAGCCGCGCGCGGTAGACTTGCAGGTTTTCCAGAACGCGCTGGACGTAATTCCGGGTTTCGCTGAAGGGGATGCGCTCGATCCAGTCGATGGGATCGACGCCGGGTTTGCGCGGGTCGCCATGGGCGGCGACCCATTGGCCGACGCGCCGCCCGCCGGCGTTGTAGGCGGCGATGGTCATGATGTAGGAGCCGTTATATTCGGCCAGCAATTCGCCAAGATGGGCCGATCCGATGCGCGCGTTATAGGACGGGTCGGCGGTCAGCCGGTCGGTGCTGAAGGGAATGGACATATGCTTGGCGGTGCGCTTGGCGGTCGCCGGCATCAATTGCATCAATCCGCGCGCGCCGGCCGGGCTGAGGGCTTGCGGATGAAACAGGCTTTCCTGCCTGGCGATGGCATAGAGCAGGGCCGGCTCGACCGGATCCCCGGCCGGTTCGAAATGCGGAATGCCCCCGGTCAGAAAGGCGAGCTGGGCGACAGGGTGGCCGTCATTATTGGCGTTCTTGCCGATCCGGACGGCGACACTGATCATGTCCAGTTGCTCCGAGAGTTCCCCCGCCAGCACGATATGGCTTGGCGACTTGGCGTTCTCGGCGAAATTTCTCAAGAATGATCCCGCCATCCGCGAATCGCCCATTTCTTCGAGCATCAGCGCCGCGCGGATTTGCGGCTGGGCGCGAAACCACTTGCGCTCCGCCTGGGTGGGCTGCGGATCGGGTGGCAGCGTCAAAACCGCCGTGCCGCTGACGCGCAGATGGGCCAATTGGCCGTAATAGGTTGTCGGAAAGCGCGAGGCCGCCTCGAAATGGCGTTGCGCCGTTTCCTTGTTTCCAAGCGCTTCGTCGGCCCGCCCCAGCCAGTATTCCGCTCTGGCGACGCTGATCGGCGTCGTCACGCTGGCGCGCAGCGCCTTGAACTGTTCCAGCGCATCCTTTGGCTTTTCGAGATAGCGCAAGGCAATCCATCCGGCGAGGAATTTGGCCTCCGCCCGCGCCACGTTGTGGGAGATTTCGTGATCCGCCGCCAGCCGGTAGGCCGATTTCGGGTCGTTCATGTCCAGCATTTCGCGGGTAAGGACCCGCCGTTCCTCCCACCATTGCCAGCCATCGACGAGCTTGTCATCCGTGCGCGGCGCCGCCAGCATCAGCCCGGTGGCAAGGACATCCTTGCCGCTGCGGCGCAGCCACTGGATGCGGCTCAGCTGGGCAACCGGATCCTTGCGCGTTTCCGCGTCGAGCCCGTCCAGCAGCTTGCCGGCATTGCGCGCGCGCGCCGAAACGGCTCGGCGCATATTGGCCAGCGCCACCGCCTTTGCGCCGATTTGCTTGGCCATCCGCGCCGCGGCCGACGAATAGTCGCGGTAAAGCAGGAAATCGAGCCGCGCCTTGTGGTCCTCGTCGCGCAGCAGCTTGGCGAATTCGGCGCCGATGAGTTTTTCTTCTCCGCCGGTCAGCGTGTGCTCGCGCCAGGCCTTGCGAACCCAGTGCGCTGCCTTTTTCGTATCGCCGTTTGCCAGATGGGCCCGCGCCAGCACCGCCATGCCGATACCGGTCCGCGGCTCATAGCGCCGGAATACGGCGATGACGTCGCTTGCCGGCGGGCTGGCGAAAAAGGCCGCGGCCTCCAGCCGGGCGCGCAGCGTGGTGTCATGCGGCCAGTCCGGATGCCTGTCCATGAATGCCAGGATCTTTTCGAAGCCGGCATGCAGCGAAACGTCGCGCACATGGAACCAGTCGAACAGCGTCTTGGCCGCCGGGTCCGAAAGTTTGGCCTTGAGGGCGAGCGCATTGTCGAATTCGTTCTTGCGCAGCTTTTCGATCGCCCCCGACAGGTTGGCAAGTTCATCCTCCGCCAGCACCTTCTCGCGCACCGGCGCGTTTGCCGGGCGCATCGGCGGCAATGGCACGGCCTGTTCGCCAGGCGCGGCTGCCGGCTTGGCGGCGGCGGGCACGGCTTCTCCCGGCTTGGAACCGGGTGCCCTGGCGGCGCCGGTCGTGTTCGGCGCCGTCCTGTCGGGCCGCAACACCGGCATGGGAATGCTTGCGGTTTCCGGCAGTTTCTTCGCCGTGGCGGTGCCGGCGGCCTTTGGCTGGGGGCGCAGGGTCGGTGCTGGCGGGTCGCTGCGCGGCGCGGCCTGGCCCTCGCCGGGCAGCAGCGCGACCGCCATGGCAATTCCGAATATCCTGCGTGCGGCGCGGCGCGAAAATTCCGCACCCGCCGCCGTCGGCTTCATGTCGCCGGCTGGCTTCATGTCCAACGCCTTTCGCTTTTGTGGTAGTGCCCGGTGCACAGGGTAATGCGGACAGCCCCGGCTTGTCCAAGGGAACCGGCGATTGGCTTGGCGCGCGCTGTTTTCTTGTGAAGCACCGGGCAAGAGACTATTCTCTGCGCCAATCGGCGCCGTTGGGCGCCGATTGCCTGCGCCAGCACGCCAAAACGACACGCCGACATGGAGAAAAAGAAGATGTTCAAGGGATCGATCACGGCCCTCATCACCCCGATGAGCAATGGCAAGATCGACGAAGACGCATTCGCCAATCTGGTCGAGTGGCAGATAGGGCAGGGCACCAATGGTCTGGTTCCGGTCGGTACGACGGGCGAATCGCCGACGCTGTCCCATGAAGAACACATGCGTGTCGTCGAACTCTGTGTCGAGACGGCGGCGGGGCGCGTTCCGGTGATCGCCGGCACCGGATCGAACGCCACCGCCGAGGCGATCGAGCTGACGGCCCATGCCCGCCGCGCCGGGGCATCGGGTGCGCTGGTGGTTTGCCCCTATTACAACAAGCCGACCCAGGAAGGCCTCTACCGACACTATCGTGCCATCGCCGAAGCCGTCGATATACCGATCATCATCTACAATATCCCCGGCCGCAGCGTGATCGATATGTCGGTCGCCACCATGTCGCGGCTCTATTTCGACTGCAAGAATATCGTCGGGGTCAAGGATGCCACCGCCAATCTGGCCCGCACCAGCCAGCAGCGCGCGGCGATGGGCGAGGAGTTCATCCAGCTTTCCGGCGAGGACGCCACCGCCCTTGGCTTCAACGCCCATGGCGGGCGCGGCTGCATTTCGGTCACCTCGAATATTGCGCCGGCGCTATGCGCGCAGTTTCAGGCCGCCTGCCAGGACGGGCGCTTTGGCGATGCGCTGAAGCTTCAGGACCAGCTCATGCCCCTGCATGACAGCCTGTTCCTGGAGTCCAATCCGGCGCCGGTCAAATACGCCGCCCACCTGCTTGGCCTGTGCCAGCCCGACACCCGTCTGCCCCTGGCGCCGATATCCGACGCGACCAAGGAGGCGGTTCGCGCCGCCATGGTTCAGGCCGGGCTGCTGGAGGCTTGACGCGAAGCGATGCCAGATGGCCAAGCCTAGCCCGCCGCGGCGTATCATCGCTGAAAACCGCAAGGCGCGTTTCAATTATGAGATCCTCGACACCATCGAGGCCGGGCTGGTGCTCGCCGGCACCGAGGTCAAGTCGCTGCGCGTCGGCAAGGCCAATATCGCCGAATCCTACGCCAGCCCCCAGGGTGATGAGCTGTATCTCATCAATGCCTCGATCCAGGCCTATAGCCAGGCCAACCGCTTCAACCATGAAGAGCGGCGCCACCGCAAGTTGCTGCTTCACAAGCGCGAAACGGCGCGCCTGATTGGCGCCGTGCAGCGTGAGGGCATCACGCTTGTTCCCCTGCGGCTCTATTTCAATGAGCGCGGCATCGCCAAGCTCGAGCTGGCAATGGCCAGGGGCAAGAAGATGCACGACAAGCGCGAAACCGAAAAAAAGCGCAGCTGGGACCGCGAAAAAGCGCGGCTGCTGCGCGACAAGGGATGAAATCTGGCCAGTAGCATCTCTGGCGGCGTCTCTGGCGGCGTCTCTGGCGGCATCTAGCTGCGCGCGCTGGCGTTCAAATGGTTGCGGATATCGTCAAAAACCTGCCCGAACATCTGCGCCGTCAGCCGGCCGGTATTGGTGTTGTAGCGCGAGCAGTGGTAGCTATCGAAAATGGCCAGCCGCGGCGCAATATCGTGGCGCGCGCCATGGGCGAATCCATAGGCGCCGCGGGGCAGATCGAGCGCCGCCAGTACATTGTCATGGGCGATTCTCCCCAGGGCCAGGATCGCGGCCAAATTGGAAAGCCCCGCCATTTCCGACCTGAGGAAGGCCCGGCATTTACGCGCCTCCGCGCCCGTCGGCCGGTTCTGCGGCGGCACGCAGCGCACCGCATTGGTTATGCGGCAGCCCACCAGTTCAAATCCGTCGTCCTTGCGCGCGTCATAATTGCCGCTGGCAAATCCGAATCCGGAAAGGGTTGCATAGAGAAGGTCGCCGGCGGCGTCGCCGGTGAATGGCCGTCCGGTGCGGTTCGCGCCTTGCAGGCCGGGCGCCAGTCCGACGATCAGGAAGCGGGCATCCGGGGCGCCGAAACTCGGCACCGGGCCATTGTGCCAGGAAGGGCGGGATCTGGAATTCTCGTCACGAAACGCCGCCAGCCGCCCGCACAGGCGGCAATCGGGCGGGGGCGCGACATCGGATAACCGGTCAGCGTCCGATCTTTTCATTGGCACGCAGCGCAGCCCTCGGGGTCTGGTGTTCGCCGGAAGAGGAGCCTTCCGGCATGTCGCGGCCAATTTCCGGCAAAAGATCGGTGAGCTCAACGAAATAATCGGCCTGACGGCGCAGGTCGTCGGCTACCATGGGCGGATCTGTTGCAATGGTCGAAACCACACTGACCCGCTTGCCGCGCCGTTGCAGTGCTTCAACAAGGCAGCGGAAATCGCCGTCGCCGGAAAAAAGGACAGCGTGATCTATGTGGTCGGCAATCTCCATGGCATCGACGGCAAGTTCGATATCCATGTTGCCCTTGACCTTGCGGCGCCCGGAGGAGTCGAAAAACTCCTTGGTCGGTTTGGTAACCATCCGGTATCCGTTGTAATCGAGCCAGTCGATCAGCGGTCTGATAGAGGAGTATTCTTGTTCTTCGGCAAGAGCCGTGTAGTAACAGGCCCTTTGAAGATGGCAGCTTCACCTGAAAAACTTCAGCAAGCGCTTGTAATCAATATCAACGCCGAGTGATTTCGAAGTTGCATACAAATTTGCGCCATCTATGAATAACGCCACCCGTTCGGTTGCGTAAAAATCAAATATAGTAGGCATTGTCATATTCCTTGATTTGGCGCGTTAAGCTAAAAGTCCTCCATTAACAAACAATACTAAGGATAGTTAAAATATACATATTTATTCGAAAATATAAAAAATCAATTTTATATATAAACGGTTTATGGGATCTGCAATAAACCATTTAAAGTAATTCTAAGTTGCGCTTTACTTTCCCTACCGTAAAGTTTTTCCCATATTGAGGGAATAATAGCACATTATCAGCAGTTGGCGAGGCGTCATGATATTGATCGGTATTGGTGCAAACCTCGAGGGACCATGGGGCACCGCACATGAGTCTCTAATCAGATCGATATGCGAACTAAACAACCAAAGGTTGTATGTCGTCAAGACGTCGCGTGTATATTCCACTTCTCCCGTTGGCGGCGGCCAGGGCCGTTATGTCAATGCGGTCGTCAGCCTGGCGACTCACCTGCCGCCTCTGGCGCTGCTGAGCCGCTTGAAGCAAGTCGAGCGCGAAGCGGGACGGCGTGCGGGCCGGCGCTGGTCGGCGCGTCCGCTCGATCTCGATATCCTCGCCTATCACGATATTATCAGGGGTTGGCGTGCCCCGGCGCTGCGGCCCGTTTCAGCGGTGCCTGCTCCATGTATCGCGCCCGCGGGAAGCCTTATTCTCCCGCATCCACAGCTTCATGTCCGGCCCTTTGTCATAAGGCCGCTGCTCGATATTGCGCCGGACTGGCACCATCCCGTTTGCGGCAACACGGTTTCCCAAATGTGGCGCCGGGTTAAATCCGTAGCCCATGGAAGGATTGTTGCCGACCTGGGCCCGTTGCGAGCAACACAACAGAACGCGCTCCCGATATCGGGCAAGTCAGGGGCCTGAACTTGAGGACCATTGCTGGTCAGGCCCAAAAAAGGCCGGCTACCGCCTCAATATCCGCGCCGCACGAAATGGTGCCGTCGCGTGCCGAAGCCGACAAGGGGCATTTAGTGATGGCCATCGCATCTGTCCTGATACAGATGTACCAAAACGACACGAATTCGACCAATGTCTAATCGTATCGCCAGCCTGCTCAGGACGAGGCGGATGGCGCCGGCTCAGGCTTTTTCGGCATCCGCGGAACCGAGACGAAACCTTTTTGATAGTACCAGCCGCACCAGCTGGCTCTGGCGGTTGACGCCGGTCTTCTCAAAGGCGCGTTGAAGGTGATTGCGTGCGGTATTGCGCGAAATGCCCAACTGCGTGGCCGCCGACAGCAGCGATTCGCCTTGCACGATCTTGTTGACCACCGCCGCTTCCTGGTGGGTCAGGCTGAACAGGCTTTGCAGCATTTCGGCGTTACTGCCTGACTGCGCCGGATCGAAGATATAGAGCAGGGCGCGGTCCTTCTTGGCGGTGCCGGTGCGCAAATGCGGCCACGGCAGATTGCTCAGAATCGCGATATAGGGCATGCCCCCGGAAGGGCGGGGAACGGCCGTCGCGTCGCCAGGGGCAATCGATGTGCTGCCCGCGCGCCTCAAGGCCCTGGAAATGCACCAGGCCATTTGCCGCCTGGCGGATTTGTCAGCGATTTCAATCTTGTTGCCGCTAAGCGTGATCCCGTCCTGGTCGCCAAACACGGCGCCGGCCTGGTGGCTGGCGAACAGCACCTGCAAGCTGGAGTCGATAATGGCGACGGCGGCGGGAATTTCAAACGCCCTGGCGAGGTCGGCCGGCCTGTCGAGCTTCAGCCGGGACAATTGGCGTTGCACTGCCTGCGCACGGGCGATCTGCCGCACCACCAGGGCGCCCGTACCGTCCTCGGCAAAGCCCTGCCGGTTCTTCCACAGCGATGCCGCGGCGCCTTTTTCAAGAACCGGCAGAATCGAAAGCCAGCATTCGATCCGCCCGCCTTCGTCCCGCACCGGCGAAGTGTAGGCGTCAAAAAGAATGGTTTCGCCGTCTTTGCCATAGGCGAGGATAGGGCCGTGGAACTGTCCGCCTTCCCTCAAGTCCGACCGCGCTTTTTGAATCTGGTCCTGGTCCGTCAACGCGCCCAGAAGATATTCCGGCAGCATCCCCACCAGCTCACTGTTCGCATAACCGGTGGCAGCGGAAAAAGCCTTGTTTACGAACAGGATTTCCGGGCGCTCCAGCTCGGGCGCGGTCAGCATGGCCGGGCAACGGGAATGGTCCAGCACCTCGGTCAGAGGGAGAGTGCTGCCCGACGCCTGTGCAATCACATTGGGGAGGCCGTTTGCCTTCGCCATAATCTGCCACGCCCAGGAACAAGGATTGTTCATGCATCATAACAACAGCCTTACGTTACGTCGACTGAACCTTCATCCAGTGCGGGCGGCGCCAGGCAGGCGGGAATAAGGGCTTGCTTCAAAACCTGCCGCGTCCTAGATATGCGGCTAATTCCGAGCAATTGTGATCGAGAGGTGCTGCCCGATGGCGCGCGTGACAGTCGAAGACTGCATCGACAAGGTGGATAACCGGTTTGACCTCGTGCTGCTGGCGGCACACAGGGGGCGCTGCATTTCCAGCGGCGCACCGATCTCGGTCGATCGCGACAACGACAAGAACCCGGTCGTGGCCTTGCGCGAAATTGCCAGCGAGACGATTGTTCCCGAGGATCTGCGCGAGGATCTGATCCATTCCCTGCAAAAATATGTTGAAGTCGACGAGCCGGAATCCGAAACCCTTGCGATTGCCGAGCATGGCGATGCCGAGCCTGCCGCGGAGCCGGAAATGGTATTCGATCGCATGAGCGAGGAAGATCTTCTGAAAGGGCTTGAGGGCCTTGTTGCTGCCGAAGGAGAAGGCGGCAAGGGCGGCCGCTAACAGCACCGGCATTGCCGACGCGTTGCAGGGTATTTGCCGCAATGCGCGCGCGGGTAGTGTTCAGCCCGCGGGCCTGACTTCGTTTGGCGCTTGCCGCTCCACCATGACGCCTCCATATCTCATTGCGGAGGCATCATGATTCGCCAATACGAACTCGTCGAGCGCGTCGCCAAATACAATCCCGCCGTCAACGAGGCGTTGCTCAACCGCGCCTATGTCTATGCCATGAAGGCCCATGGCAGCCAGAAGCGTGCCTCCGGCGATCTGTTCTTCACCCATCCTCTTGAAGTTGCGGCAATTTTGACGGAGCTGCGCCTCGACGACGCCACCATCGTCGCTGCGCTGCTTCACGACACCATCGAAGATACCGACGTCACCCGCGACGAGATAGACGCCCTGTTCGGCCACGAAATCGGGCGCTTGGTCGAGGGCCTGACCAAGATCAAGAAGCTCGACCTGGTGTCGCGGAAAGCCGAGCAGGCGGAAAATTTCCGCAAGCTCCTGCTCGCCATTTCCGACGACGTCCGCATTCTGCTGGTGAAGCTCGCCGACCGCCTTCACAATATGCGCACGCTGGGCTCGATGCCGAAAAGGAAGCGCCAGCGCATCGCCGAAGAAACCATGGACATCTATGCGCCGCTGGCCGGGCGCATGGGCATGCACGGCATTCGCGAGGAACTGGAGGACCTGTCCTTCCGCGAATTGTCGCCCGAGGGCTATCCCATGGTGTCCGGCAAGCTGGCCGCGGTGCGCGAGCGCAACCAGGGCTTCATCGACCAGATCAAGGACGAGCTGATCCGCCGCCTCGCCGAGAGCGGCATCGAGGCCAAGGTGCGCGGGCGCGAAAAGCGGCCCTATTCGATCTGGCGCAAGATGGAGCGCAAGTCGATCTCCTTCGAGCAGCTGTCGGACATCTACGGCTTCCGCGTCATCGTCGCCACCAAGGAGGAATGCTACCGCGCCGTCGGTGTCGTCCACATGACCTGGCCGATGGTTCCGGGGCGCTTCAAGGACTACATCTCGACCCCGAAACTCAACGATTACAGCTCATTGCATACCACGGTGATCGGGCCGGGACACCAGCGCGTCGAATTGCAGATCCGCACCCAGGAGATGCACAATATTGCCGAATATGGCATTGCCGCCCATTCGCTTTACAAGGATTTCGGGTCGCAGGAGGCGCCGCTGGCCGCCAACGGCAAGGGCGGCGGGCGCAAGCGCGCCGGCGGCAGGGGCAATGGCAAGGCGACCCGTGTGCTGGTTCAGGAAACTAATGCTTACCAGTGGTTGCATCACCTTCTTGAACTTCTGGAAGAAGGCGACAACCCGGAAGAATTTCTCGAGCACACCAAGCTCGAGCTGTTCCAGGATCAGGTTTTCTGTTTCACCCCGAAGGGGCGGCTGATAGCCCTGCCGCGCGGCGCCACGCCGATCGATTTCGCCTATGCGGTCCATACCGACGTCGGCAATACCTGCGTCGGCTGCAAGATCAACGGCCGCATCTCGCCGCTGGTCAGCGAACTTGCCAATGGCGACGAGGTGGAGATCATCTGTTCCAAGACCCAGACCCCGCCGGCGGCCTGGGAAAGCATTGCCGTCACCGGAAAGGCGAGGGCGCGGATCCGCCGCGCCAGCCGCGAGGCGGTGCGCGAGCAATATGCCGGGCTCGGCCGCCAGATCCTCAAACGGACCTTCGAGCGCGTCGGGAAAACCTTTTCCGAAGATGGCCTGGCCGCCGTGCTCAACCGGCTGGCGCGCTCCAGCGTCGGCGAAGTGCTGGCCGCCGTGGGCCGCGGCGAGATGCCGTCCGAGCATGTGCTGCATGCGGTCTATCCCGATCACAAGGATAGCCGGGCTGCGGAAATAGGCCCGCCCAACCGCGAGGAGGGCTGGTTCGGCCTGAAACGGGCGATCGGGCTCAAATTCAAGGTTCCGGGCACCCGCAGCGAGCCGGCCAAGGACGCCGAGAAACCGTCGCGGCGCGGCAAGGCGGCCAAGGACTCGGCCATACCGATCCGCGGATTGAAGGGCGATTTGCCGGTGCGCTTCGCGCCTGGCAGCGGCGCCGTGCCGGGGGACCGCATCATCGGCATTCTGACGCCGGGCGAGGGGATCACCATCTACCCGATCAATTCTCCGGCGCTGAAGGAATTCGACGAGCAGCCGGAACTCTGGCTCGACACCCGCTGGGACATCGACCCGGAAAACCCGGAGCGCTTTCCCGCCCGCGTGCGGGTGGTGGCGATCAACGAGCCGGGGGCATTGGCGATGATCTGCCAGGTCATCGGCGATCATGACGGCAACATCGACAATATGAAGATCTCGGCCCGCTCGCATGACTACCGCGAGATGGTCATCGACCTTGAGGTGTGGGATGCCAAGCACCTCAACGCCATCATTTCGCAGCTTCGCAAGAAGCCGAACATCAATCTCGCCGAACGGGTGATCGAATAGCTATGACGGGGGACTTCATGGACCGCGAGCAGGTTCTGGACGAATTCCGCGCCGCCGGCGCACTTCTTTCCGGCCATTTCATTCTTTCTTCGGGCCTGCACAGCCCGACCTACCTGCAATGCGCGCGTGTCATGATGGACGCGGCGCGCGGCGCCAGGCTGTGCGCGGCATTGGCCGAAAAGCTGCGCGCCGCCGGGCTTGGCGGCATCGACATGGTGGCGTCGCCGGCCATGGGCGGCGTTGTCGTCGGCTACGAGATGGGCCGCCAGCTGGAGCGCCCGGCCATCTTTTTCGAGCGCGTCGAGGGCGCCTTCCAGCTCCGCCGCGGCTTCGAGATGCCGCGGGGCGCGCGCTGCCTGATGGCCGAGGACGTGGTGACCACCGGCCTGTCGTCGCGCGAATGCATCGCCGCCATCGAGGCCGCCGGGGGAACGGCGGTCGCCGGTTGCTGCCTCATCGACCGCTCGTCGGGCAAGGCCGATATCGGCGTGCCGCTGATCGCGCTTGCCGAACTGGATGTCCCCAGCTACGCGGCCGACAGCCTGCCGCCGGAACTTGCGGCCACCGAGGGCGTCAAGCCGGGCAGCCGCAATCTCAAATAAGCCTTTGTGATGCAACGGTGTGGCGAGGTCCCCCGTTAACTGTCGTTTCAGAACGGACTATATATATTCTGGTTAATGCGCCGGCCGTGTTCAGGGCCGCCACGTCTGTTTGAGTGCAACTGCAAGATGCTGTTCCAACGCCGCGAGAAACTGCCATTTTCAGAACGGGTCCGCGTCATGTTCTGGCCACGGCGAGGGTGGCGGCGCACGACGCGCTATATGGTCAAGCGCGTCTTGCGGCTGAGCGGTTCGCCTCATGCCATCGCCCTTGGCGTCGCCGCCGGAGTGTTCATCTCTTTCACCCCCTTCGTCGGCCTGCATTTCATGCTCGGATTTGTCGTCGCCTGGCTTGCGGGGGGAAACCTGGTCGCATCGGCTTTTGGCACCTTTATCGGCAATCCGCTGACATTTCCGCTGATATGGGCCTCGACATTCGAGCTCGGCAACTGGATGCTCGGCCGCGCTGCCGGCGTCCCGTTCAGTTTCGATGCCAATACCAGCATCCTCCACGATTCGCTGGATGCCCTGTGGCCCCTCATCATGCCGATGACCGTGGCGGGCGTGCCGATGGGGATTCTGTTCGGCATCGGCTTTTATTTCCCGGTGCGCGCCATGGTGGAACGCTATCAGGCCCGCAGGCGGACCATTTTGTCGAGCCGCGCCAATGGCGGGGAGCGGTCGTGAGCCCGCCGCATGTCCGGCGCCGCGGCGACCGCGAGGACCAAAAGCGATGATCATCGGAGTGGGCAACGATATCGTCGATATCCGGCGCGTCGAAAAGGTGCTGGAGCGCTTCGGCGCGCGCTTCACCGACCGCGTTTTTACCGATACCGAGCGCAATCGCTCCGAGCGCAAGAAATCCCGCGCGGCGTCCTACGCCAAGCGGTTCGCCGCCAAGGAAGCCTGCTCCAAGGCCCTGGGAACCGGACTGCGAAAGGGCGTGTTCTGGCGCGACATGGGGGTGGTCAACCTGCCGACCGGACAGCCGACCCTGCGCCTGACCGGCGGCGCCCTGGCGCGGCTCGAGTCGCTGGTTCCCGGCGGGCACGACGTACAGATCCATGTGACCTTGACCGACGACTATCCGTTGGCGCAAGCCATCGTCATCATCGAGGCCCAAGCGCGGTCCTGATTGCCCGCCCGCCAACTCGCCATTTGCCTGCGCGCGCGCCAGACGATATACGGGCACTTGCAGCGCCGCCGGCGAGCCAGAGGAAGCCCCATGTTCATGAGCCACAGGAAGCGGACCGCCGCGCGGGAAAGCTCGGTCGGCGAAACCGTCAAGGTCATCATTCACGCCCTGATCCTGGCCTTTATCGTGCGCACCTTCCTCTATCAGCCGTTCAACATTCCGTCCGGGTCGATGAAGGAAACGCTTCTGGTCGGCGACTACTTGTTCGTGTCCAAGTTCTCCTATGGCTACACCCATTTTTCGCTGCCCTTCAGCCCGCCGCTGTTCGAGGGCCGGATCTGGGGCGAGGAGCCCAAGCGCGGCGATGTCGTTGTCTTCAAACTGCCGCGCGACAATGAGACCGACTATATCAAGCGCCTGATCGGACTTCCCGGCGACAAGATCCAGGTTGTCGACGGCGTGCTCCATATCAATGGCGCCGCGGTGCCTCGCCAGCGTGTCGACGACTTCGTCTCCACCAGCCCCGGCGGCACCGTCACCCGCGTGGCGCGCTACCGCGAAACGCTGCCCAACGGGGTCAGCTATTACGTGCTTGACCTGGTGCCCGACGGCTTCAACGACAACACCCAGGTCTATACCGTGCCGCCGGGCCACTATTTCATGATGGGCGACAACCGCGATAACTCCACCGACAGCCGGGTCCTGTCGCAGGTCGGCTACGTGCCTTTCGAAAACCTGATCGGGCGCGCCGACATCATCTTCTTCTCGATCGAGGAAGGCGCCCATTTCTGGCAGTTCTGGAAGTGGCCTTGGAGCATCCGCGCCGGGCGCATGTTTTCGCTGGTGAACTGAGTGGCGGGCGGCTGCAAGGTCGATTTCGACGCCGTGGCTCGCCAGCTCGGTTATCGCTTCAATGACACCTGCATTCTCGTCCGCGCCTTGACCCATGGCAGCGCGCTGGCGGAAAAAAACGCCGGCGAAAGCTATCAGCGTCTCGAATTTCTTGGCGACCGCGTGCTTGGCCTGGTTATCGCCGATATGCTGATCGAAGCCTTTCCCAAGGCCGACGAGGGCGCGCTGGCGCGCCGCTTCAATGCCCTGGTGCGCCGGGAAACCTGCGCCGGCATTGCCAGGTCGCTCGACCTCGGGCGCCATATTCTCCTCGGCCCAGGCGAAAACCGCAGCGGCGGCCGCCAGAAAAAGGCGATACTGGGCGATGTCTGCGAGGCGGTTATCGGCGCGATATTCCGCGACGGCGGTTTTGAACCCGCCCGTGCCTTCATCGACCGCAACTGGCGGGACCTGATGATGGTACCCGACCGGCCGCGGCGCGACGCCAAGACGAAGTTGCAGGAATGGGCGCAGGGGCACGGACTTGGCCTGCCGGAATATGAGGTCACCGGCCAGGACGGGCCGGACCACGCGCCCGTGTTTACCGTGCGGGTGGCTGTGGAGGGGTATGAACCGGCGGCGGCCCAGGGGCGCTCGCGCCGCGCCGGCGAACAAGCGGCGGCGGCCGCCTGGCTGACCGCATTGGGACTTTGGCGCGAGGATGAAGAAAACAATGGCTGAACAGGATCCTTCCGCGCCTTCCCCGGATGGCCCCACGCCCGAAAATCCGGCGCCCGAAAATCCGGCAAACGCGACCCGCTGCGGTTTTGCCGCGATGCTCGGCGCGCCCAATGCCGGCAAGTCGACTCTAGTCAACCGCATGACCGGCACCAAGGTATCCATCGTCAGCCGCAAGGTGCAGACCACCCGCACCACCGTGCGCGGCATCGCCCTTCAAGGCGCATCGCAAATCATCCTCGTCGATACGCCGGGTGTTTTCGCCCCCAGGCGCCGCCTCGACCGCGCCATGGTCCAGCGCGCCTGGAGCGGGGCCAGCGATGCCGACGTGATCGTGCTCCTGATCGACGCCCGCGCCGGGCTCGAGGGCGAGGCTCTGTCCCTGGTCGATCAGGTCGCGGCGCGCCCCGGCCTGCGCATCGTGCTGGCCCTCAACAAGATCGACCTCGTCGAGCGCCCGGCGCTGCTGGCGCTGACCGAGGCCCTCAATGCCAAAATTCCCTTCGAGCGCACCTTCATGATCTCCGCGCTCAATGGCGACGGCGTCAGGGATCTGCTGGCCTGGCTGGCCGGCCAGATGCCGCCCGGCCCCTGGCTCTACCCGGAAGACCAGGTCTCCGATGCCCCGCTGCGCTATCTTGCCGCCGAGATCACCCGCGAAAAGCTGTTCGAGCGTCTGCACGACGAATTGCCCTATGTTTCCACGGTGGAAACCGAAACCTGGAAAACGTTGAAAGACGGTTCGGCGCGCATCGAGCAGACGATCTATGTTCAGCGCGAAAGCCAGCGCAAGATCGTGCTCGGCAAGGAGGGCAAGACCATCCGCGCCATAGGCGCGGCGGCGCGGCGCGAGCTGGCGGAGATCGTCGAGGCCAATGTGCACCTGTTCCTTTTCGTGAAAGTGCGCGAACGCTGGGCCGACGATCCCCATCGCTACCGCGAAATGGGGCTGGATTTTCCGGAAGGCTGACAGCGGCCTCAGGCAAGGGAAGGGCGGTTTTCGGCGCCATGGAATGGACGGATAGCGGCTTCATTCTCGCCACCCGCCGGCACGGCGAAACCAGCCTGATCGTCGAGGCTTTCACGCCAGCGCATGGGCGCCATCTCGGTCTTGTCAAAGGCGGCCGCTCGGCGCGCCTGCGCGCGGTATTGCAGCCAGGCAACCGGGCGCGGCTGACCTGGCGGGCGCGTTTGTCCGAGCATCTCGGCCATTTCACCGTCGAGGCGGAAGGGTCGCGCGCCGCCGACATCATGCTCGATTCCATGGCGCTGGCCGGCCTCAACACCCTGACCGCGCTGGTGCGCCTGCTGCCCGAGCGCGATCCCCACGACCAGCTTTATGCTCTGTTCGAACAGATCGCCGCCGCCTTGCCCGACCGGCCCGGCTGGCTTGGCGACCTGGCGCGGTTTGAGCTGCGGATTCTGGCCGAACTTGGCTTCGGCCTTGATCTGGAAAGCTGCGCCGCCACCGGCACGAGCGAGGATCTGGTCTATGTCTCGCCGAAATCGGGCCGCGCCGTAAGCGCGGCGGCGGGCGCCCCCTATGCCGGCCGCCTGCTGGCGCTGCCCGCCTTTCTTGCCAGGGAGGACGCCTTGCCCGAAAGCGCCGCCGCCTTGCTCGATGCCTTCGCCCTGACCGGCTTTTTTCTCGACCGTGATATTTACGGCCCGCGCGCCATCAGCGCACCCCAATCGCGCGAAAGACTGCTGCGGCTGCTTCGCGAGGCTGGCGGCGGCGCTGCGCCTTGACCTTGTGGGAAGCCGCGCTTTTCGGTAACCGGATGATATGAGCGAAATCGTCGAGCCGCCTGATTCGGGCGATATAGAACCCATCGACCTGCAAAAGGCGCTGGAGGAGCGTTACCTCGCCTACGCTCTTTCGACGATCATGAACCGCGCCCTGCCGGATGCGCGAGACGGGTTGAAGCCTGTCCACCGCCGCCTGCTGCATGCCATGCGCCTGCTCAAGCTGGAGCCGGAATCCGGCTTCAAGAAATGCGCCCGCGTTGTCGGCGATGTCATCGGCAAATATCACCCCCATGGCGACCAGGCGGTCTACGACGCCATGGTGCGCCTGGCGCAGCAATTCGCCGTGCGCTATCCGCTGGTCGAGGGCCAGGGCAATTTCGGCAATATCGACGGCGATAACGCCGCCGCCATGCGCTACACCGAAGCGCGCCTGACGCCCTATGCCATGGCGCTGCTCGACGGCCTCGACGAGGACGCGGTGGATTTTCGCGAAACCTATGACGGCGAGGATTCCGAACCGGTGGTGATGCCCGGCGCCGTGCCCAACCTGCTCGCCAACGGCTCCGCCGGTATCGCCGTCGGCATGGCGACCAATATCCCGCCGCACAACCTGGGCGAATTGTGCGATGCCGCGCTGCACCTCATCAGGTTTCCCGGCGCCTCGCCCGCCAAGCTGGCCGAACTGGTGCCGGGACCCGATTTTCCCACCGGCGGTCTTATCGTCGAATCGCCGGGCAGCATGGTCGAGACATATGCCAGCGGGCGCGGCGGCTTTCGCCTGCGCGCGCGCTGGCACCGCGAGGATGCCGGCCGCGGCACCTGGGTCGTGGTGGTCACCGAGATCCCGTATCAGGTGCAGAAGTCGCGCCTGATCGAAAAGATTGCCGAACTCCTCCAGGCCAGGAAGCTGCCGCTGCTGGCCGATATCCGCGATGAATCGGCGGAAGATGTGCGCATCGTGCTCGAGCCGCGCGCCCGCACCGTCGATCCGGTTCTGATGATGGAATCGCTGTTCAGGCTTTCCGAACTGGAATCGCGCGTCTCGCTGAACCTCAATGTGCTGTCGCGCGGCAAGGTGCCGAAGGTGATGGGGCTGGGCGCCGCCCTGAATGAGTGGCTGGCCCACCGCAAGGAGGTGTTGGGCCGGCGCGCCCGTTTCCGCCTCGAGCGTATCGCCCGCAGGCTGGAAGTGCTCGCCGGCTATCTCGTCGCCTATCTCAATCTCGACGAGGTTATCCGCATCATCCGTTATGAGGACGAACCCAAGGCGCAGCTGATGCGCGCCTTCCTGCTCACCGAGATCCAGGCCGAGGCCATCCTCAATATGCGCCTTCGCGCCCTGCGCCGTCTCGAGGAGATGGAGATCCGCCGCGAGCACGAGGAACTGAGCGCGGAGAAGGCGGGGCTGGAGGAACTGCTCGCCTCCGACGAGATGCAGTGGGCGCGGATATCCAACGAGATCCGCGACATCCGCAAGCGCTTTGGCGGCACCACCGAAATCGGCAGGCGGCGCACCGGATTTGCCGAGGCGCCGGAGGCCGATCACGCCGAAATCGCCCAGGCCATGATCGAGCGCGAGCCGGTGACCGTGGTGCTGTCGGACAAGGGCTGGGTGCGCGCCATGCGCGGCCACCTGTCCGATCTTGACCAGATTCAGTTCAAGACCGGCGACCGTCTTAAATCCGCGGTCCAGTGCCAGACCACCGACAAGATCGTGCTTTTTGCCACCAATGGCCGCTTCTACACCCTGGGCGCCGACAAGCTGCCCGGCGGGCGCGGCCACGGCGAACCCCTGCGGCTGACCATCGATTTGGAAGAAACCCACGATATCGTCGCCATGTTCGTCCACGAACCGGGCGCCAGGCGGCTGGTCGCCACCAGCGACGGGCGCGGCTTCATCGTCGCCGAGAACGATGTCGTCGCCATGACCCGCAAGGGCAAGCAGGTGCTCAATGTAGACACTCCCGCCGAAGCGGCAATTTGCGCTCCGGCGGCGGGCGACCATGTCGCGGTGGTTGGCGACAACCGCAAACTGCTGGCTTTTCCCCTCGACCAGGTCCCGGAAATGGCGCGCGGCAAGGGCGTGCGCCTTCAGCGCTACCGCGATGGCGGGCTGGCCGATGCCCGCGTCTTCACCCTCGCCGAGGGCCTGACCTGGATTGACAGCTCGGGGCGGACCTGGACCGTGAGGCAGGAAGATCTGGGCGAGTGGCTTGGCGCCCGCGCCCAGGCCGGGCGCATGCCGCCCAAGGGCTTTCCGCGCAATAACAGGTTTGGCGGCTAGCGGACAGCCCTGTCTCAGGCGTCATCCCCGTGAAAACGGGGATCTATTGGCAATCTGGCAGGCGTATCAACTTGCGGTTCTGCCAATGGATTCTCGCTTGCGCGGGAATGACTGCGGAGTATCGGGTCGGGGCACGTACTTCAGCCGCTGAAGTCGCCCTCGTAGAAACCCGGACCTAGCGTTTGCCCGGCACCCGCGCCCGCATCCAGCCGGAAGCGCCGAGCTGCTCCTGGGGCTGAAAGCGCGCCTTGTAGGCCATCTTGGCCGATTGCTTGACCCAATAGCCAAGATAGAGGTGGGGCAGGCCAAGAGCGCGCGTGCGTTCGATGTGATCGAGAATCATGAAGGTGCCGAGGCCGCGCGAGGTCAGTTCGGGGTCGAAGAAGCTGTAAACCATCGACAGGCCGTCGGAGAGGATATCGACCAGCGACACCGCGACCAGCGGGCGGGTTCCGCTTCGCTTGCCACCGGCATCCACCGGTGCCTGGCGGTATTCGATGATCCTGGTATCGACCGCAGTATCCTCGATCATGGCGGCGAAATCGAGCACGCTCATATCCGCCATGCCGCCATCCGTATGGCGGGCGTCGAGATAGGCGCGAAACAGGCCATACTGCTCGCCGGTCGGTTCCGGCGGGCGCAAATGGGCCACCACGTCGCTGTTGAGCTTCAGGTTGCGGCGGAACGAGCGCCCGGCGGAAAACTCGTTGACCAGAACGCGGACCGACACACAGGCATTGCAATCCTCGCAGGCCGGCCGGTACGCGATGTTCTGGCTGCGGCGGAAGCCGCACAGCGTCAGCGCGTTGTTGTCCACCGGCGCCCTGGCGCCGACCAGATGCGTGAACACCTTGCGCTCCAGCTTGGTGTCGAGATAGGGGCAGGGCGCGGGCGCCGTCAGATAGAATTGTGGCAGGTCGCGGCTGTGTTTCATGGCTCTTCGACGTTTCCCTCACCGGCGATGCTCTAGCGGCCCGTCCGGTTCCATTCGCTATTGTAGGCCATAATACCATGGAGCGAACAGAGAGAAGGTAATCCAGATTAAAAGAACCAGTGGCGCGCCGGCGCGCAGGAAGTCGTTGAAGCTGTAATGACCCGGCCCCATCACCAGCAGGTTGGTCTGGTAGCCGAATGGCGAGGCGAAGGAGCAATTGGCGGCGAAGATGACGGCATAGACGAAAATGGCCGGATCGAGGTTAAGTTGCTGCGCCGTGGAAATGCCGATCGGGGTGAACAGCACCGCGGTCGCATTATTCGAAAGGACGTTGGTCAGGATCGCGATGAGCAGAAAAAAGGCCGACAGGATGACCGGCGCCGGCGCGCCGCGGAACAGCTCGACGACGCCGCCGGCGAGAAAGCTTGCCCCCCCGCTCGCCTCCAGCACCTGCGCCATCGCCAGCGAAGCGGCGATCAGCAGATAGATCCGGCGGTCGAAGGCGCGTGCCGCCTGGCGCACATTGAGGCAGCCCGAAGCCACCATGGCCAGCGCCCCGACAAAGGCGGCGACGACGATCGGCACCAGCCCCGTCGCCGCGCTGAGGACGACTACCGCGAACAGGCCGAGCGCCAGGTTGGCCCGCTCGGTATGCGGCAGTTCCAGCGCCGACCATTCCAGCACCAGCAGGTCGCGATTGAGGCGCAGGCCACGGATCTGGTCGCGGTTGCCAAGCACCAGGATGACGTCGCCTGCCTCGACGCGGATGTCGGACAGCGGCATGCGGATCATGCGGCTGCGGCGCTGAATGCCGAGCACGATACAGCCGGTTTCAAGATGCAGCCCGGATTGCTCTATGGTGCGCCCGATCATGCGCGAGCCGGGCGCGATCACCGCCTCGGCCAGGGTCAGTTCCGCAATTCCGCCCCGCTGGACGGCTGGCTCGCCGTCGCCTCCGGCGGTCGAGCCGGAAAACAGGGCGCGGCCCTGCAGCTTGATCTGCTCGGTCAGGACCTGGCGCGTGGCGGCGACGATAACGATGTCGCCCGGTTGCAGGACGACATCCTCGAAGGGCGGAAGAATGGCATGCTCGCCGCGCTGGACGAGGCGGACGGTCATGTCCTTCAGGCTTGCGAACAAGCCCGATTTGGCGCGCTGGCCGGTGAGAGGGTGGCCCGGACGCAACTCGATCTGGGCGATGAATTGGCGCCCTTCCTGGCTCGCCGTCAATTCGCTGGTCATGCTTGCCCGTGGCCGCAGCATGCGCGGCATGACGACAAGCACATAGAGCGCGCCGCTGCCGGCGAGCACGGCGCCGACCACGGTAAAATCGAAAAATCCGATGGCCGGCACTCCCGCGCGCGCCGCCACGCCGGCCGCCAGGAGATTGGTCGACGAGCCGATCAGGGTCGTCATGCCGCCGAGTATCGCCATGTAGCTGAGCGGCATCAGCACCATGCTTGCCGAAAGCCGCAGCCGCAGCGCCAAGGCGGTGAGCACCGGCATATACATGACCACCACCGGGGTGTCGTTCATGAAGGCGCTGTTGACCGCGACCAGCAACAGCAGCAGCGGCACCACCAGGGCGGAGTGCCGTCCGGCAATGGCCAGCAGCTTGCGGGTTGGCCATTCAAACGCGCCGGTGTGGAACAGCCCCTGGCCGATGACCAGCAGGGAAAGGATGGTGAGCAGCGCTGGATTGGCGAAGCCCGCCAGCAGCGCTTCCGGCGACAGCAGATTGGCGCCCTTGGGGCCGACTATGGGAAAGGCATGAAAAAAGACCAGGAAGAAGGCGATGATCGCGGTGCAGGTCACCTCCAGCCTGACCCGCTCGCTGGCCAGCAGCACAATCGCGCCCACGATCACCGCGAAGGTGACCCACATCTGAACCAGTTGCAGCGACATGCGCCCGAATGTCCCTAAATCACCGCGCGCCTGCAGGGGGCAGCGCCGAAGCACCCTGATGCCTGCGTTCAGCATCGCCGGAAAACGCAGTTTCACGATGGGATTGTGGCTGAATCCGGGCCGCCGCGCAGCCGAAATCGCGGCGCGGCGTCCGCCGGCGCGGGTTCCTTGTCGCTGTCATGGGCGAGGGGGTCAGATAAGCCCCCAATACCAGGGCGCGAACAAGGAAAAGGCGATCCACAGCAAGGCTGCGAGCGGCGCCCCGGCGCGCAGGAAATCGCCAAACCGGTAATGGCCGGGACCCATCACCAGCAAGTTGGTCTGGTAGCCGAACGGCGAGGCGAAGGAGCAGTTTGCGGCAAAGATCACGGCGAAGACGAAGACGCTCGGATCGACGCCTATCGCCTGCGCGGTTCGGATGGCAATGGGGGTGAACAGCACCGCGGTGGCGTTGTTCGACAAAAGGTTGGTCAGCACCATGACGAGGAGAAACATCGCCGACAGCGTCACCGCCGGGGGCGCCGAATGCAGGTTGGACACCACCAGATTGGCGAGAAATCTGGCCCCGCCGGTCGCTTCCAGCGGCAGCGCCATGGCCAGAGACGCCGCGATCAGCAGGTAGATCTGGCGGTCGAAGGCGCGCGACGCCTGGCGCACATTGAGGCAGCCGGCCGGTATCATGGCCAGGGCACCGGCGATGGCGGCGACCACGATCGGCACTAGGCCGCTGGCCGCCGCCAGGATCACGGCGGCGAATATCGCCAGCGCGCGGTTGGCTTTCTCGGTCATCGGCAGCTCCGCGGCGGTCCATTCCACAAGGAGCAGGTCGCGGTTCAGCCGCAGCCCCCGCACTTCCTCGCGCGACCCGAGCACCAGGATGACGTCGCCGGCCTCAAGGCGAATATCGGACAGCCGCATGCGAATCATGCGGCTGCGGCGCTGGATGCCGAGCACGATGCATCCTGTCTCGGCGTGAAGGCCGGACTGTTCCAGCGTTCGCCCGATCATCCGAGAACCGGGCGCGATCACTGCCTCGGCCAGGGTGAGCTGGCTGGTTTCCTCGCGCGGGGCAGCGCCTTCTTCCTCGCGTTCGGCCGGCTCGGTCGCCAGGATATTGCCGCGCGAACTCAGCGCGTCGGCCAGCACCTGCCGCGTGGCGGCGACGATGACCACGTCGCCGGGGCGCAGGGTTATGTCCTCGAACGGCGGCAGGATGGCGTGTTCGCCGCGCTGCACCAGGCGGACCGTCATGTCCTTGAGGGCGGGAAACAGGCCGGCCACCGCTTCGCTGCCGACCAGCGGGTGGTCATAGCTGATCTGGATCTGGGCAATGAACTGCTTGCCCGAAAGGCCGGTCACCTCGTCGGCCATGGTCGCCCTCGACTCGAGCAGGCGGGGCATGATCAAGAAGACGTAGAACAGGCCGATAAAGGCCAGAAATCCGCCGACCACGGAAAGATCGAAGAAACCGATGCGGGGCAGGCCGGCCGCCACTGCGACGTCGGCGACAAGGAGGTTGGTCGACGAACCGATCAGCGTTGTCATGCCGCCGAGAATGGTGATGAAGCTGAGCGGCATCAGCACCTTGCTGGGCGACTGCTGAAGCCGGCCCGCCACCGCGCCCAGCACGGGCAGGAACATTACCACCACCGGCGTATTGTTCATGAAGGCGCTGATGATGGCCGCGATAATCAGGATCGCCGGAAGCACGACCGCCGGCCTGCGCCCGGCCAGGGTGACGACCATGCGGGTCGGCGATTCCAGCGCTCCGGTGTGGAACAGGCCCTGGCCGATAATCAGCAGCGCCAGAATGGTGATAAGTGCCGGGTTGGCGAAGCCGGCGAGCAGCCTCTCGGGGGTGAGCACCTCTTTTCCGTCCTCGCCGAGGACCGGGTAGAAATGAAAGAAAATCAGGAATGCGACGATGATGCCCGCGCAGGTGATCTCAAGGCGGAAGCGCTCGGTAACGAGCAGCGCCACCGCCACCGCGATTACCGCGAAGGTGACCCACATTTCAAACATATACACAGTCATCAGGCTGGAGCCCCCTCTTTGCCGCGGGTCCTATCATGGCTGCGAATGTTCGCCAATCCAAGCCGCTGACAGCGCGGCGCAGCAATTTGCCGGAGCAGACGCGGAGCGGACGCAGCGCGGGCAGGCCGAGCAGGCAAAGAGGGGGCAGGGCGCGACCGGTTTCCGCGTCAGCCGCCGAGGGCGCGGGCCTGCTGGCCCGAATTGATGACCACGGTGCCGAGCAGGAAATCGTGCAGCAGGCGGCGGCGCGAATTGAATGGGCCGATGAGCACAATGAAGGGCGTCAGGATCGATACGCTGACCCAGAAAAAGACCGCATGGACCGCGCCGAGGACGAAATAGGGCCGGTCGCCATACCAGGTGCGCAATTCGATCCCCATGATCCGCATGCCCAACGTGGCCGAATTCGGCCCGCCAAGGGTCATGCCGGAATAGACCAGGGCGACGAACGGAAAGACCAGGCCCATCGCCAGCCAGGCCAGCCCGAAAGTCAAAACGCCAAGCAGCAGCAACAGGACCCAGCCGGCCAGAGTCAGCGCGAGGATGATGGCGGCATCGAAAAGAAAGGCGAGCAGGCGGCGCGACAGCACGCCGGCGAAAAGCTCGGGCTGGCTTTCTGGAAAATAGACGTTGGGGCGGATCCCGCCGCTTTCCGCCGTTTCGCCGCTGGATGAATTCATGGCGTCTTCACCTCACCGTTGCGCGCAAAAAGGAGTGCGGAATTTCACATGGGGCTTCAGGGCGCGCAAAACAACTTCAGCCGCGGATCTTGCGCGCTGCCAGCGGCGCGAAATAGCTCAGCACGCCGTTGCACCCCGCGCGCTTGAAGGCGGCAAGGCTTTCCAGCATGCAGCGGTCGAGATCGAGCCAGCCATTGCGCGCCGCCGCCTGGATCATCGAATATTCGCCCGACACCTGATAGGCGAAGGTCGGCGCGCCGAAGGCGTCCTTGACCCTCCGGCAGATATCCAGATAGGGCATGCCCGGCTTGACCATCACCATGTCGGCGCCCTCGTCGAGGTCCAGCGCCACTTCGCGCAAGGCCTCGTCGGAATTTCCCGGATCCATCTGATAGCTGCGCTTGTCACCGCGAAGCGCCGACTTCGAGCCGACGGCGTCGCGGAAAGGTCCGTAGAAGGCGGAGGCATATTTGGCGGCATAGGCCATGATCTGGACGTCCTTGTGGCCGGCGCCGTCGAGGGCCGAACGTATGGCGCCGATGCGTCCATCCATCATGTCGGACGGCGCGACGACGTCGCAGCCGGCCTCCGCCTGCACCACCGCCTGGGCACACAGCACGTCAAGCGTCTCGTCATTGAGAATGGTGTCGCCGTCCAGCAGCCCGTCATGGCCGTGATCGGTATAAGGATCCAGCGCCACGTCGGTCATGATTCCAAGATCGGGAAATTCGGCCTTGATCTTGCGCACCGCCGAGCAGATCAGGTTTTCGGGATTGAGGGCCTGGGTCCCTTGCGCGTTTTTCAGTGCCGGGTCGGTATAGGGAAAGGGCGCAATGCAGGGAATGCCAAGTTCGCAGGCTTCCTCGGCCGCGCGCAGCGCCTGGTCCACCGAAAGTCTTTCCACCCCCGGCATGGCCTCCACGCCCTGGCGGACATTATTGCCATCGACGATGAAGATCGGCCAGATCAGGTCGTCGGTCGAAAGCGTGCTCTCGCGCACCAGCCGGCGCGACCAGTCGGTCCTGCGGTTGCGGCGCATCCTGATGGCGGGAAAACGTCCCGGTTGCAGTTCGCTCATCACTTTCCCTTTTTTGCACGGGCCCTTCTTGCGCGGGATCATCGGCCGCGCATGACAATCGGGGTCGCATGCGGCAGCTGGCAGAACCCTAGACCAGCGGGCGGCGCGCTGCCAATGGACTTGCTCGCCCGCCGCGTCAAGGCCCGCCGTCGCGGCAGGCAACAACCGCGGCCGGGTTCCGGATTGTCCGCCGCGCGATCTTGGCCGGCGCAGCCAACGCGCCCGGCGCCGGGCATCAGTTAGTAACGCATTAATCCTGAATACTGCTTTTGCCGCTTAACCCCTGATTAATACTGCAATTTAAGGGGTTTTTAGCGTCACGCCTGTATCTTGTGCCAGATCAAGCAAGGGGAAAATCCCGACAGGGTGAGGTGTCACGAGATGAACATGGCGACACAGTTCACGGCCGGCGCGCAGGCCGAAAGTTCCGGCGATCTTGGGCCGCGCTATCTGGAGGCGCTGAATCTTGTAGAGCGCTTGCACCGCCGGCTTCTTGACGTCGTGAAGGATGAGTTCGACCGCCGCGGACGGACGGATATCAACGCCGTCCAGGCTTTGCTCCTTTACAACATGGGCGATTCCGAACTGACCGCGGGCGAACTGCGCAGCCGCGGCTATTATCTTGGCTCGAATGTCTCCTACAACCTGAAGAAAATGGTCGATGCCGGCTATATCCACCATGAGCGGTCCGATTCCGACCGCCGTTCGGTGCGTGTGCGGCTGACCGAAAAGGGCCAGGAAGTTCATTCCATCATCAAACAGCTGTATGAACGCCACCTGGAATCCATCGAGCAGGTTGGCGGTATCAGCCAGGAAGATTTCCTCAATCTCAACAAGTCATTGCAGCGTCTCGAGAGGTTCTGGACCGACCAGATCCTGTACCGTCTCTAGGCTGCCGGCTCGCCCGGAAATGGCAGGCGGCGGCATATTTTTGCCGCCCTGCCATTCGGGTGCCACAATCGTGAACGAGAGACACCGGGCCGAGGGTTGCATCCCCGCCCGGTGTTTTTTATTAACCATCTATCCTTTATGGTTTATGGGTAGAAAATTCGTTGATCGATCGGAATATGGCCGCCGGAGCGTGATGGCCGGCATCCGCCCGATGGGAGAATTAATGGACCGGCTCAAATCCGTTGTGACCGCATCGGCGATGTGCTGCGCGCTGGCCGCCAGCGCATATGCCCAGTCTTCGCAAGTCGAGTACTATCCGTCCGACCCTTTGCGTGTCGATTCCATCATGACCGCCGGCGTGCGCGAGTGGCAGCCGAAGTTCGACGGCAATTTCTCGCGCCGTGAACTGGGCGGCCCCGAGATCGACTATGCGACCTTGTCCGGGGTCACCATTCCCTCGGTGATGCAGGCTATCGATCGCTATGCCGCGATCGTTTCCAATGGCGGCTGGCCGGTGATTCCCGATGGCCCGACCCTGCATATCGGCAGCCGCGACCAGCGCATCATCGCGCTGCGCCGCCATCTTGCCATTACCGGCGATCTTCAGAAGGACGAGGGCGACCGGAGCCGGTTCGATGCCCTGGTCGAGCATGCGGTGCGCCGGTTCCAGTTCCGCCACGGCCTGATTCCCGACGGCGCCGTTCGCGGCGAGACGCTGGCGGCGCTGAATGTGCCGGCGATCGACCGGCTGCGCCAGTTGCGGACCAATGTGGTCCGCATCAACACCTTCATTTCCGGGCTTCCCGAGAAATATGTCATGGTCAATATTCCGGCGGCCGAGATTGAAGCCGTCGAGAGCGAAGTCGTTGTCCAGCGCCACACCGCGATCGTCGGCAAGCCCGACCGCCAGACCCCGGTGCTGCTGAGCAAGGTGCACGAGCTCAATTTCAACCCGTTCTGGCATGTGCCCAAGAGCATCGTCGAGCGCGACATCATCCCCGAAATGCAGAAGGACCCGGGGTATCTGGAGCGCTATGTCATCCGCGCCTATAACGTCAAGGGCGAGGAGGTGGCGCCCCAGGCTATCGACTGGAATTCCGACGAGCCGCTGAAATACGAATACCGGCAGGATCCGGGCGAGGACATCAACTCGCTGGGCGTGGTCAAGCTGAACTTTTCCAATCCCTATGCCGTGTTCCTGCACGACACCCCCAAGAAGGATCTCTTCGAGGGCAATTTCCGCGCCTTCAGCTCCGGCTGCGTGCGGGTGAAGAATATTGAGGATCTGGTTACCTGGCTGTTGCAGGGAAATGACGACGAGGGGTGGACGCGGGCCAAGGCCGATCAGGTCATAGCCAGCAAGGAGCGTCTCGACGTCAAGTTGAAGAATCCGGTTCCGCTCTATGTCGTCTATGTCACGGCATGGGCGAGCCCCAATGGCACGGTGCATTTCCGCAACGACCTTTACGACCGCGATGGTCCGGGTCTGACCGCGGCGGCCAACTAGACGTCTCTTCCGGCATATCCGGGAAAAGCGTGCGGGCGGCCATGAAATGCGGCATTGGCCGCCGCCATGGGGCATTGCGGGAGAAAAGCAATGTCCAGTCGCCACCTGCCTACAAACCGTACCCCGCGCGCGCAAGATGCCAGCGGCGCCGACGTCTATTTCGAACGCACCCAGATCGGCATCTATGCCAAGGTCGCGGCCATCGACGCCGCAACAAGGGTCGAGGTCACCGTCATGGGGCCGGCCAGCGCCAACCCGAGGACGCTGGAACAGGCGGCCCTGCGCAAGCTCAACGCGCGCCTTCGCCGCGATCGGTAGGCCAGTTGGCGAGAAGACGCCCGCAACCGGTTGGCCACCGGCAAGGCTTGTGATAATCACCGCAGTTCAACCGGAGCACCCGGATAACAACCCTGCTTTAGCGAGAAGGACGTCCGTCCATGTCCATGGCCGATTCGCGCACCGCGCGAGCGCAGACCCCAGACTTCTTTGGCAGCGACCTGAGCGTTGCCGACCCTGAAATCGCGGACGCGATCGCCAGGGAATTGGGGCGGCAACAGACCAATATCGAGCTCATCGCCTCCGAGAACATCGTTTCCCGGGCGGTTCTCGAGGCCCAGGGTTCGGTTCTCACCAACAAATATGCCGAAGGCTATCCGGGCAAGCGCTACTACGGGGGCTGCGAATTCGTCGATATCGCCGAAACGCTTGCCATCGAGCGGGTAACCAGGCTGTTCGGCTGCGCCTTCGCCAATGTGCAGCCCAATTCGGGTTCCCAGGCCAACCAGGGCGCGGTGATGGCGCTGGCCCGGCCCGGCGACACCATCATGGGCATGAGCCTTGCCGCCGGCGGCCACCTGACCCACGGCTCGGCGCCCAACCAGTCGGGCAAGTGGTTCCATGCCGTGCAATATGGCGTGCGCCGCCAGGACGCGCTGGTGGATTTCGACGAGGTCGAGGCCCTGGCGCGCGAACACAAGCCGCGCATCATCTTTGCCGGCGGCTCGGCCTATCCGCGGGTGATCGACTTCGCGAAGTTCCGCCAGATTGCCGACATGGTCGGCGCCTATCTCATCGTCGACATGGCCCATTTCGCCGGGCTGGTCGCCGGCGGCGCGCACCCCAGCCCGTTCCCCCATGCCCATGTCGTGACCTCGACCACGCACAAGACCCTGCGCGGCCCGCGCGGCGGCCTCATCCTGACCAATGACGAGGACATCGCCAAGAAGGTCAACTCGGCCATATTCCCCGGCCTTCAGGGCGGCCCGCTGATGCATGTCATCGCCGCCAAGGCGGTGGCCTTCCGCGAGGCCCTGCAACCTTCCTTCAAGGACTATGCCCGGGCGGTCGCCGAAAATGCCCGCGAGCTGGCGGCAACCATCGCCGAGGGCGGTTTCGACATCGTCTCGGGCGGCACCGACACCCATCTGCTGCTGGTTGACCTTAGGCCCAAGGGTCTGAAGGGCAATGTCGCGGAAGTCGCCCTGGAGCGCGCCAACCTGACCTGCAACAAGAACGGCGTGCCGTTCGATCCGGAAAAGCCGACTGTCACCTCGGGCATTCGCCTCGGCTCGCCGGCGGGCACGACGCGCGGCTTCGGCAAGGCCGAATTCCGGCAGGTGGGCGAAATGATCGTCGAGGTTCTCGACGGACTTGCCGCCAATGGCGACGGCAACAACGGCGCCGTCGAGGAGAAGGTGAAGAAGCGGGTTCTCGATCTGTGCGCCCGCTTCCCGATCTATTGACCTGTCACCGGGCCGTTCAAGCCCGCGCGCGGAGGTGGTGATGCGCTGCCCTTATTGCGGTTCCAACGAAACTCAGGTCAAGGATTCGCGGCCGTCCGAGGACAATTCGGCGATCCGCCGCCGCCGCGTCTGTGGCGATTGCGGCGGCCGCTTCACCACCTTTGAGCGCGTGCAGCTGCGCGAGCTGACGGTCATCAAGAAGACCGGACGGCGCGTGCCCTTCGACCGCGACAAGCTGGTGCGCTCGCTCCAGATCGCGCTGCGCAAGCGTTCGGTGGAGCCGGAGCGGGTCGAGCGCATGGTTTCCGGCCTTGTGCGCCGGCTGGAGAACATGGGCGAGAGCGAAATCGCCTCCTCGGCCATCGGCCATCTCGTCATGGAGGCGCTCAAGACCCTCGACGACGTCGCTTATGTGCGCTTTGCATCCGTCTACAAGAACTTCCGCGAAGCCAAGGATTTCGAAGCGCTTTTAGGCGAGCTTTCCGGCGATGACGATCTCGCCGGTGACGCCGGAGCCGACTCCGGCGCCGAGGCCGTGGAGGATTGAAGACAAGGCCAGGTGCCATGCCCGGGGAGAGCGAGGACAGCCGGTATATGGGCGCTGCGCTGCGCCTCGCGCGGCGCGGACTGGGGAGGACCTGGCCCAATCCCGCCGTCGGCTGCCTGATCGTTGGCGGCGCCGGGGAGGATGCCCGCATCCTTGGCCGCGGCTGGACCCAGCCCGGCGGGCGCCCCCACGCCGAAACCGGCGCCTTGGCTGAAGCCGCCGAAGCGGCGCGCGGCGCCACGCTCTACGTGACCCTTGAGCCCTGCGCCCATCACGGCAGGACGCCGCCTTGCGCCGAGGCCATCATCGCCGCCGGCATCGCCCGCGTCGTCAGCGCCCTTCGCGATCCCGACCCGCGCGTCGCCGGGCAGGGGCACGAAATGCTCCGGCAGGCGGGAATAGAGGTGATGGAGGGGGTGTGCGAGGACGAGGCGCTGGCCGTCAATATCGGCCATGTCACGCGGGTCAGCCAGGGGCGGCCCTTCATCCAGCTCAAGCTGGCCCATTCGCGCGATGGCCGCATTGCCGGTCCCGGCCGCGAGCAGGTGGCGATCAGCGGCGACATCGCGCGCGGCTGGGTTCACCGCATGCGCGCCCAGGCTGACGCGATTCTTGTCGGCGCCGGCACCCTGGCGGCCGACGATCCGCTGCTGACCTGCCGCCTGCCGGGCGCCGCCGCGCGCTCGCCCGTCCGCGTCGTGCTGGATTCTGCCAAAGGGGCCGGTCCTGGGGCACGGATCTTTGCCGATGCCGGCGGTGCCCCTGTCTGGCTCCTGAGTGCGCAGGAAAAGGCGGAAGAGAGGGCAGGGGTCCTGCGCGGCAGCAGCGCCGAGGTCATCGCCATAGCGGCGGATGCCGGGGGGCGGCCTGAAATCGGCGCCGCCATGAGCGCGCTTGGCGCGCGCGGCATAACCCGGCTGATGGTCGAGGGCGGGGCGGAAATTGCCGCCGCCCTGGTCGCGGCGGACCTTGCCGATGAGGTCGTTCTGATCGAGGGCACGCTGGAAATAGGCGAGGGCGGCCTCAAGGTTTTTGGCCGCGAGGGACCCGGGCTGGTTGCCTCGTCGCGCCAATTCGTGCTTGCCGATGAATTCGCTTTGGGCGAAGACCACTGGCGTAGATATTCAAGACGGGGTTGAGGCGCATGTTTACCGGAATAGTGACCGATGTCGGCAAGGTCGAGGAGATCGAGGAACGCCCCGGCGGCGACCGCAGGCTGCGCATCTCCGCCAGCTACGATCCCGCCAGCCTGGAGATCGGTTGTTCGATCGCCTGCGCCGGTGCCTGCCTGACCGTGATCGAGTTCGCGCCCAGGGATGGCGGCGTTCAGTTCCTCGTCGAGGCTTCCAACGAAACCTTGCAGCAGACCTCGCTTGGCGGCTGGAAGGTGGGGACGCGGGTCAATCTGGAGCGTGCGCTGGCGATGGGCACCGAGCTTGGCGGCCATCTCGTCACCGGCCATGTCGATGGCCTCGCCGAGGTCGTCGAACGGCGCCCCGACGGCGATTCGGAACGCTTCGTTTTTCGCGTGCCGGAGAAGCTGGCGCCCTATATAGCAGGCAAGGGTTCGGTGGCGCTGGACGGCACCTCGCTGACGGTCAATGAATGCGGCCGTCTCGATTTCGGGGTCAATTTCATTCCCCATACCCTGACCGTGACCACGTGGGGCGAACGCCAGGTCGGCGACAGGATCAATCTGGAGATCGACCTTCTGGCCCGTTATGTCGCCCGGTTGATGGAATTCAAGGACTGACACGGCGATTGCGCCGCAACCCAAGACTACGGAACGGACCGAAAAGCATGACGCGCAAGGCGCCGAAACTGTTGATTATCGAGGCCCGCTTTTACGGTGATCTCGCCGACGAGCTGGTGCGCGGCGCCATCCGGGCCATCGAGGAGGCCGGCGCCACGTTCGAGCGCGTCTCGGTGCCCGGCGTGCTGGAGATTCCGGCCGCGCTGGCCTATGCCGTGGAGTCCGGCGGCCATGACGGCTATGTGCTGCTGGGCTGCGTCATCCGCGGCGAAACTAGCCATTACGACATTGTGGCCGTGGAGTCGGCGAGGGCCGCGATGGACCTGGCGGTGCGCCATCGCCTGGCGCTGGGCAACGGCATCCTGACGGTGGAAAACGGCGACCAGGCCTGGGCGCGCGCGCGCGTCGAGGAGAAGAACAAGGGCGCGGCGGCAGCCCAGGCCGCTCTGGCCATGGTGAAATTGCGCGCGCAGATGGAGCCGTCCCGGTGAGCGAGCCGGCCAAGGGAAAGAAGGGCGGCGCCCGCCGGGCAAGGGGCAAATCGCGCTCCCTGTCCCGCCTTGGCGCCATTCAGGCGCTGTACCAGATGGACCTTGCCGGAACCGGCCTCACCGACCTGTGCGACGAGTTCGAGGCCCTTCGCCTCGGGCGCGATGTCGAGGGCAGGGAAATCGGAACCGCCGACGGCGCCTTTTTCCGCGATCTGGTGACCGGCGTCGTGCGCGAGCAGCGGGTCATCGACCCGCAGATCAATTCCCATCTCGCCAGCGGCTGGCAGCTGACCCGGCTCGATTCGACCCTGCGCGCGATCCTGCGCGCCGGCGCCTACGAATTGCGTTTCCGTACCGACGTGCCGCCCCGCGTCGTCCTCGATGAATATGTCGAACTGGCCCACGCCTTTTTCGAAGGCGAGGAACCGGGGGTGGTCAATGCCGTGCTCGACAAGATCGCCCATGCCGGGCGGGCCGGCGAAATGGCGGGCTGAACACCAACTGGCGAAGCGGGAATGAGCAAGAAGGGCGGCAGGCGAAATCGCGAGGAGACGACGTCCGCCCGCCCCGGCGAAAGCGAACTCATCGCGCGCTATTTCGCTCCTCTTGCCACCGCGCCCGGCGCCCGCAAGCTCATCGACGATGCCGCTTCACTTGGCCTCGAACCGGGCCGGGAACTGGTCGTGACCGTGGACATGGTGGTGGCCGGGGTCCATTTCCTCAGCACCGATCCCCCGGCGACCGTTGCCCGCAAGGCGCTGCGGGTCAACCTGTCGGATCTGGCCGCCAAGGCGGCCGCGCCCGTCGGCTATCTGCTCGCCCTCGCCCTGCCAGGCGACTGGACGGAAACCTGGCTGGCGGAATTTTCCGCCGCCCTGGCCGACGAGCAGATGCGTTTCGGTCTTTCGCTTTACGGCGGCGATACCGTGCGCAGCGCCGGCGCGCTGTCGCTGTCCGTCACCGCCTTCGGCACGGTCGAACAGGGCCGCATGCTGCGCCGCGACGCGGCGCAGGCTGAGGGCCGCGTGCTGGTCAGCGGCACCGTCGGCGACGCTGCGCTGGGCCTCAAGCTGGCGCTCGGCCAGGCCGATGCGGCGAAATGGGGCCTGAGCCGCGAGGAAGAAGCCTTCCTGCGCGACCGCTATGCCTGTCCGCGCCCGCGTCTGGGCCTTGTCGAGGCGCTGCGCCGCCATGCCGCCGCCGCCATGGATGTCTCCGACGGCCTGGTTGGCGATCTGGAAAAGATGTGCGCCGCGTCCGGCGTTTCGGCGCGGATCGAGGTTTCCCGCCTGCCTTTGTCTTCCGCCGCGCGCAAGGCGCTGGCCGCCGATCCGGGCCTCGTCGAGGCCATACTCGGCGGCGGCGACGACTATGAAATCCTCGCCTGCGTGCCCGCGGCGCAGGCGGACGTCTACCGCGCGGCGGCGCGCGAAGCTGGCATCGAAGTCGCCGATATCGGTGTTTTTGCGCCAGCCGGGCACGGGGTGAGTGTCGTCGGCGCCGATGGCGCGCCGGTAAAGCTTTCACGGCCCTCATATTCTCACTTTTGACTGGCCTTTTGGCCATGGCGCCTGTTCACTCTGACCAAAAAGGGATTCCGGCGCAGATGACCGCCACCACCGAAGATCGCCTCCGGCACATGAATGACGACGCCAGGGCGCGGCGCAATGCGCGCCTGCTGGCCATCGGCCAGGCCCTCGGCGGCTCGGGCTCGGTCATCATCATTTCGTCCGGCGGCATCATTGGCCACATGCTGGCCGAGGAAAAGGCGCTCGCGACCCTTCCCGTCACCTGCTACATCCTCGGCACCGCGCTTTCGACCCTGCCGGTCAATCTGATGATGCGGCGCCTTGGCCGGCGTGCCGGCTATATGTTCGGCGCCGCCACCGGCATCGTGGCCGCGCTGGTTGCCGCCTATGCCATCCATGTCGGCAGTTTCTGGCTGTTCGCGCTGGGCACCCTGCTCGTCGGCCCCTATTGGGCGCAGGTGCAGAGCTATCGATTCGCCGCCGCCGACCTCGCCAGCGACCGATTCGTCGCCAAGGCGATTTCCTGGGTGCTGGTGGGAGGCATTGCCTCGGCGGTCATCGGCCCCCAGGTGGTGATCTGGACCAAGGATCTTTTCCCGCCCTTCCTGTTCCTCGGCACCTTTTCCGCCTCCGCCGTGCTGGCGTTCATGGCGCTGATATTGATGAGCCGCATCGATATCCCCAGGCCGGCGCCGCCGGCGCCGGGGGATGGCGCCCGCCCGCTTTCCGCCATCATGGCCCAGCCGCGTTTCGTCGTCTCCGCCGGCTGCGGTGCCGTCTCCTTCGCCTCGATGAGCCTGGTGATGACGGCGACCCCGCTGGCCATGGTCGGCTGCGGCCTGTCGGCGGACATGGCGGCGCTGGGCATCCAGTGGCATGTGCTGGCGATGTTCGCGCCGAGTTTCATCACCGGTCGGCTAATCGGCAGGTTCGGCAAGGAGAAAATCGTCGCCGCCGGCCTGGTTTCGCTCTCGGTGTCGGCCGTCATCGCCATTTCCGGCTTGAGCGTCTGGCACTTCTGGGCCGCGCTAGTGTTTCTCGGCCTGGGGTGGAATTTCGGCTTCATCGGCGCTACCGCAATGCTCACCGACTGCTATCTTCCGGTGGAGAGAAACAAGGTCCAGGGCATGAACGATTTTCTCGTCTTCGGCCTCAATGCGGTGGCTTCGTTCTCTTCCGGCGTTCTGCTCAATCTGGCCGGATGGACGGCGGTCAACCTGATCGTTTTCCCGCCCGTCATCCTCTGCATCGCGGCGCTGCTCTGGCTGGCCGGCACGCGCAACCGCGCGCTTTTGCCCGAATAATCAGTCCCGCCCGGCGGTGCCCCCAGCGGTGCCCAAAGTGTCTACTCGCTGCGTGTTGCGTTGGCGCGACAATTTTGGCATGTTCCGCGCGGCCCGGCATGCCGGGGGCGATATTTAATTCATGCGCGTTGCGCGCAAATTCGGGGCATGCGGCATCACGCCGTTGCTACAGGGCGTTTTACACAACAACAGGAACGGATTCATGGATACCGCGATTTGGGTGATCATCGCCTGCGGCGCGCTGTCGATCGTCTATGGCATTTGGGCCATTCAGTCGGTCATGGCGTCGGACGCCGGCACCAAGCGCATGCAGGAGATCGCAGGCGCCATTCAGGAAGGCGCGACAGCCTATCTGACACGTCAGTACACGATGATCGGCATCGCCGGCGTCGTCATCTTCGCTCTCGTCACCTATCTGCTGTCGCTGCCGGTCGGCATCGGCTTCTTGATCGGTGCGACGCTGTCGGGACTTGCCGGCTTCATCGGCATGCTGGTGTCGGTGCGCGCCAATGTGCGCACCACCCAGGCGGCGAGCCAGAGCCTTGCCGCCGGCCTGGCCATTGCCTTCCGCGCCGGCGCCGTGACCGGCATGCTGGTGGCCGGCCTCGCCCTGCTCGGCGTTGCCGTCTACTACGCGGTTCTGACCATGGGTCTCGGCTTCGAAACCGGTGACCGCACCCTGATCGACGCGCTGGTGGCGCTGGGCTTCGGCGCCTCGCTGATCTCCATCTTCGCCCGTCTTGGCGGCGGTATCTTCACCAAGGGCGCCGACGTTGGCGGCGATCTGGTGGGCAAGGTCGAGGCCGGCATTCCCGAGGATGATCCGCGCAACCCGGCCACCATCGCCGACAATGTCGGCGACAATGTCGGCGACTGCGCCGGCATGGCCGCCGATCTGTTCGAAACCTATGCGGTGACGGTTGTTGCCACGATGGTGCTGGCGTCGATCTTCTTCGCCGGCGCGGCGACGCTGGGCTGGATCATGCTCTATCCGCTGGCCATCGGCGCCGCCTGCGTGGTGACCTCGATCATCGGCACCTTCTTCGTCCGTCTCGGCTCCAGCCAGTCGATCATGGGCGCGCTGTACAAGGGCTTCGTTGCCACCGCCATCCTGTCCCTCATCGTGCTGTGGCCGGTGACCGACATGATCATCGGCATGAACGAGACCCTGACCACCACCGGCGGCAAGTCCTTCAGCGGCCTTGACCTCTATATCTGCGGCGTCGCCGGCCTTGTCATCACCGGCCTCATCATCTGGATCACCGAATACTACACCGGCACCAATTATCGCCCGGTGCAGTCCATTTCGGCTGCCTCCCAGACTGGCCATGGCACCAACGTCATCCAGGGCCTGGCGATTTCCATGGAAGCCACCGCGCTTCCGGCCATCGTCATCATCGCCGGCATCATCGTCACCTATAACCTGGCCGGCCTGTTCGGCATCGCCATCGCGGTGACGACCATGCTCGCTCTGGCCGGCTTCGTGGTGGCGCTCGACGCCTTCGGCCCGGTCACCGACAATGCCGGCGGCATTGCCGAAATGGCGGAACTGCCGGAGGAGGTGCGCAACACTACCGACGCTCTCGATGCCGTTGGCAACACCACCAAGGCCGTCACCAAGGGCTATGCCATCGGTTCCGCCGGTCTTGGCGCCCTGGTGCTGTTCGCGGCCTATACGGCGGATCTGGACTTCTTCATCGCCAATGCCGACCGTTTCCACTACTTCCAGGGTGTCGAGCTCGACTTCTCGCTGTCGAATCCCTATGTCGTGGTCGGCCTGTTCTTCGGCGGTCTGCTGCCTTACCTCTTCGGCGGTATCGCGATGACCGCGGTGGGCCGCGCCGCCGGCGCCGTGGTCGAGGAGGTTCGCCGTCAGTTCAAGGAGAAGCCGGGCATCATGAAGGGCGAGGAACGCCCCGATTATGGCCGCGCCGTCGACATGCTGACCCGGGCCGCGATCAAGGAGATGGTGGTGCCGTCGATGCTGCCGGTGCTGTCGCCGATCGTCGGTTTCTTCGTCATCAACGCCATTGCCGGCAAGTCGGCGGCTTTCTCGGCCGTTGGCGCGATGCTGCTCGGCGTCATCGTCACCGGCCTCTTCGTGGCCATTTCCATGACCGCCGGCGGCGGCGCCTGGGATAACGCCAAGAAGTATATCGAGGACGGCAATTACGGCGGCAAGGGCTCGGAAGCTCACAAGGCCGCGGTCACCGGTGACACGGTCGGCGATCCCTACAAGGACACCGCCGGTCCGGCCGTCAACCCGATGATCAAGATCACCAACATCGTCGCGCTGCTCCTGCTGGCCGTTCTGGCCCACTAAGCAAGCGGCGCAACGCAAGCAAAAGGCCCCGCGGGAGCTTCTCCCGCGGGGCCGTTTTTTGTCTTGCGGCAATCCGTGCGTCTGGCGCCGCAACGGCCCGCCAGCTAGTGCGGGCCGGCTAGCGCGAGCCGAACGGGTTGATATTGCCGATATTGCCGAAGATCTGGCGCAGGAAGGTCAGGTCGTCGCCCCGCGTCGGCGTGGTGCGGGAAATGAAATCGAACACCTTGCCGTCCTGTATGCCGTAATTGGCGATGCGCGTCAGCCGCCCGCCGTCGTCGAAATAGAAGGTCAGGACGCGGCGGTCGGTCACCTTCGGGTCGAGGAACAGCATCTGCTCGCGCGTTTCGGAAATGTAATAGAAAATCTCGTTTCCGATCGCCGCGGTGGTGGACGGCGTGCCCATGATCAGTTCGACCTGCTCCTTGCTGGAGCCGATCTGGATCTGGTCGAGCGCGCCCTCGTCGGGCACATAGCCGTGGCGCGAAACCTGCTGAATGCCGCAACCGGCCAGCGCCAGCGACATCGCGGAGGCAAGCAGAAGGGCGCGGGCGCCCCTGGCCGATACCACCTTGCGCATTCTGCTCGATCCTCTCAGCTGAAAACACCATCCGGGCCACGGACGCCGTGTCTGGTCCAATGCCGCCGGAACGCCTCGGCCCTTGCCGCGCGGAACGAATTGACGTACCCCGCATGACAAAATTTTGCAACATGATGGGCGCTGGCCCAAACCCCGAGCCAACGATTGCGAGAAACGCCAGAATGGATCCTTTGCGGATATTCCGCCGCTTCTTCCCTGCCGGCAGCGATAATGCATATCATGTTTATGGCGCGCTTGTGGCGCAGGCGCGCCGCCCCTACTTTTATGCCGGTCTGGACGTCGCCGACACGCTGGACGGACGTTTCGACATGATCCTTCTCCACGCCGCCCTGGTCTTGCACCGCCTGAATGCCGCCGACGGCGACAAGAGCCTGGCGCAGGATCTGGTCGATGTCATGTTCGCCGATCTCGATCGCTCCTTGCGCGAAATGGGCGTCGGCGATCTGTCCGTGGCCAAGAAGATCAAACCCATGGCCCAGGCATTTTCCGGCCGCGCCGACGCCTATGGCCGCGCCCTTGATGCCGGTTCGACGGATGATCTGGCAGCGGCCATCGCGCGCAACCTGTTTCCGCTCGCCGGGGATATTTCCAGCTCCGCCCGCGGGATCGCGAATTACGCCCTGGCGGCGCGCGATGCCCTTGGTGCCCAGCAGATTGGCGAAATTCGCGCCGGGCAAATCGCCTTTCCCGACCCGGAGCGCGCCAGCAGGGGCGGGGAGGGAGCGCCATGAACCCGACGGCAGACGCCTTCCCGGTGTCGTGGAAAGAACGCGTCACCGGCTTGCCGCCAAAGGGCCGCGCCGTTGCCATCCGCGCCAGCCAGGCCGAGCGCGGCGCCATTGCGCGTTTTGGCGGTGTTGCCGGCCTGCCCTCATTCGAGGCCGATCTCGTGCTGGCGCCGGCGCGGCGCGGCGGCGTCCTTGTGCGCGGCACCTTGCGGGCCGAGGTCGTTCAAACCTGCGTCGTCTCGCTCCTCCCGGTCGAGAGCAGGATCGAGGCCGAGCTGCGGCGCAGCTATGCTCCGGAAACGGAACAGCGCCGCGCGCGTGGCAAGAGCGGGGCGCGCGGTAAGGGTGGCGCCGGCATCTTGGGCGAACTGGTGATTTCCTTCGACGACGAGGATCCGCCGGAGCCGTTCGCGGGAAACGAGATCGACCTTGCCGGCCTCTTGGTGGAGGAATTCCTGCTGGCGCTCGACCCCTATCCGCGTCATCCCGAGGCGAAAGACATGGCAGCCCAGGCGGAAGCCGGCACGGCGGAGCGAGAGAGCGACGCCGGGACGCCGGACAAGGGGCCGTTTGCCGGTCTGGCAGCGCCCGATAAACCCGGCAAACGGCGCAAAACCTGATCCTTTGCCGCTGCCGCCGGACGGACAGCGCCGCCCCGGGCAAAGAAAGCGGTTGTCTCATATGGGCAATTCGCTATTTTCCCTCGGCACCGATCCTGGGGCAGGCGGCCAACCCGGCACAAGTCAGACGGCGTGGCCGGAGGTTCTCGCAACAGCGCGCAGAGGGATATGAGCGGATCTGTCATCATAGCGCTCGACGCCATGGGCGGCGATTTCGGGCCGGAGGTCATTATCCCCGGTGCCGCGCTGGCCTTGGAGCGTCATCCGGACCTGCGTTTTCGCCTCTATGGCGATGAAGCGAGGGTTGCGCCCCTGCTTGGCGCCCATCCCAAGGTGGCGGCGGCCAGCGAACTGGTGCACACCGATGTTGCCGTCAAGATGGACGACAAGCCAAGCCAGGCGCTGCGGCGCGGGCGCTGGCGCTCCAGCATGTGGCTGACCCTGGATGCGGTGAAGAACGGCGAGGCCGATGTTGCCGTTTCCGCCGGCAACACCGGCGCCCTCATGGCCATGGCCAGGTTCAACCTGCGCACCCTGGCGGATATCGACCGCCCGGCCATCGCCGCCATATGGCCGACGCTGCGCGGCGAAAGCATCGTTCTCGATGTCGGCGCCACCATCGGTGCCGATTCCCAGCAGCTGATCGATTTCGCCGTCATGGGCGAAGCCATGGCGCGCGCCCTGTTCGGCATCGAGCGCCCGAGCGTCGGCCTGCTCAATATCGGCGTCGAGGAGGTCAAGGGGCTGGATGCCGTGCGCGAAGCGCACCAGATGCTGCTCGGGATGAAGCTGCCGATGGACTACAAGGGCTTCGTCGAGGGCACCGATCTCGGCAAGGGCACCGTCGATGTCGTCGTCACCGAGGGCTTCTCGGGCAATATCGCGCTCAAGACCGCCGAGGGCACGGCGCGCCAGATTTCCGAATATCTGAAAGCCGCAATGCGGCGCACCCTGGCGGCGCGCATCGGCTATCTTCTGGCACGCGGCGCCTTTGCCGCGCTGAAGGACAAGATGGATCCGCGCAAAGCCAATGGCGGCGTCTTTCTCGGCCTCAACGGTATCGTCATCAAGAGCCATGGCGGCACCGATGCGGAAGGATTTGCCAGCGCGGTCGTGCTAGGCTACGAAATGGCTCGCAACGGTCTGCTGGAGAAAATCGTGGCGGACCTCGGTCAGTATCATAGCGAACGCCGCTCCTCAGCCGGTTCGCAAGCCAACTCGGTTGCATCGTGACAGTAGTGAGATCCGTGGTCAGGGGCTGCGGCGCCTATCTTCCCAAGCGCGTCGTGACCAATGAAGAACTTGCCTTGAAGGTCGACACCAGCGACGACTGGATCCGCCAGCGTTCCGGCATCCGGCAGCGTTACATTGCCGCCGACGGCGAACTGACCTCCGATATCGCCACCGCGGCGGCCCGCGCCGCGCTCGAAGATGCCGGGCTGGACCCTGGCGACATCGACCTGATCGTCCTGGCAACCGCGACGCCCGATCACACCTTTCCGTCCACCGCGACCATGGTTCAGGCCAATCTCGGCATGCAGCATGGCGCCGCCTTCGACATTCAGGCGGTATGCTCCGGCTTCGTCTATGCCCTGGCGACAGCGGACAGTTTCCTGCGCTCCGGCCAGTTCGGCCGCGCCCTGGTCATCGGCGCCGAAACCTTTTCGCGCATCCTCGACTGGGAGGACCGCACCACCTGCGTCCTGTTCGGCGACGGCGGCGGGGCGCTGGTGCTCGAGGCCGAGGAGCAGCCGGGAACCAATGGCGACCGCGGCGTCCTGGTGTCCAAGATCCGCTCCGACGGCCGCTTCAAGGACATGCTCTATGTCGATGGCGGCCCGTCCAGCACCCAGACCGTCGGCTACCTGCGCATGGAGGGCAAGGATGTCTTCCGCCAGGCGGTGACGCTGCTGTCGGAGGTTGTCGAGGAAGCGCTCGACGCCGCCGGGCTGACGGCGGCCGATGTCGACTGGTTCGTTCCCCACCAGGCCAATCAGCGCATCATCGATGCCATGGCCCGCAAACTCTCCCTGCCCAGCGAGCGCGTCGTTTCGACCATCGCCAAGCACGCCAACACGTCGGCGGCATCGATTCCGCTGGCCTTGCGGTCGGCCATCGACGAGCAGAAAATCCAGACCGGCCAATTGGTGCTGATGGAAGCGATGGGCGGCGGTTTCACCTGGGGCGCGTCCCTCATTCGCTGGTAGCCGCCTGCGCCTGCCAAAGGCGCGGTGCGCCAGACACTTGGCTTTGTTGACCGTGCCTGCGCATTGAACTAACCTTCAGGTAAAATTGATGTCTTTCAACCGGGGGCAGCCACATGGGGGCGAAGACTGTAACGCGCGCGGATCTGAGTGAAGCGGTCTACCAGAAGGTCGGGCTTTCCCGCACCGAGTCGGCCGACCTCGTCGAATTGTTCCTGCAGGAAATTTCCACCTGTCTTGAAAACGGCGAGAACGTGAAGCTGTCTTCGTTCGGCTCCTTCATCGTCCGCGACAAGAACGAACGTATCGGGCGCAATCCCAAGACCGGGCAGGAAGTTCCGATCGCGCCGCGCCGCGTGCTGGTGTTCAAGCCAAGTAACGTGTTGAAAGACAAGATAAATAACGGAGCGTTGCCGGGCGGTAACCAGTAAGGCGTCAAGCAGCCGGGCGCGCGGGCGAGGGCATGCGGGCGAACCATGCATGCCCCCCTGGGGGGACTCATTTGACGGACAAATCTCCGGAAGCTTTCCGCACGATATCCGAGGTGTCGGACGAACTTGACCTGCCGCAGCATGTGCTGCGGTTCTGGGAGAGCAAGTTCAACATCATAAAGCCGCTCAAGCGTGGCGGCGGCCGGCGCTATTATCGCCCCGGCGACATCGACCTGCTGCGCGGGATTCGCCACCTGCTATACAGCGAAGGCTTCACCATCAAGGGCGTCCAGAAGATCCTGCGCGAGCAGGGTGTGCGGTTTGTCTCCGGATGCTGGGAGAACGGCGATGGCGCCGCCGCCTCGCTTGCCATTGCCGCGCGCGGCGACGAAGACGGCCCATCTCCAGCCCACTCCGCAGCCCCGTCCGCGGCCCCGTCCCCAGTCCTGTCCAGGGCGGGTGGCGATCCCTTGCCGGCGGGTGGACCGGGCGGGATTTCTCCGGCGCAGACGAAACAGCTGCGAACCGTCCTGGCCGAATTGCAGGGCGCCCTGGCATTGCTCGAAAAGGCCCGCAAGACCTCCTGAGCGCAGGCGGATTTCACTCGCCTTGGAGGCCGAGAAGAAAGTTGCGCCTCAAGGGCGAAGCTAGTACACCAAGCCCCGTTAGCGAAAAGGTCCGGAGCGTAGCGCAGCCCGGTAGCGCACTTGTCTGGGGGACAAGGGGTCGTGGGTTCGAATCCCGCCGCTCCGACCATTTCTCGCTCTATTCCGCCACATCGGGGCGGTTCCGCCACATCGGGAAATTGGCAAGGCGGCGCGCACGATGCGCGGCTCCCCTTCGGCGCCGGCGGTCTTCCTAAGGTTCCATTAACGACGTTTGGCCTAAGTTGGGCGGGGACCAACGCTATCGGGCAGAGCCATGACCGCCGCCGCTCCGGCCATCCAAGTCAAAGCCGCCGCGATAAGAAACTTCGTTTTCTTCGCCGCCGTGCTGGCGATGATCTACACCCTGTCGCGGCCTTCCCCCGTCGACGTTCTGTTCCTCGCCGCCGCTGCGCTGTCGCTGTTTGTGCCCAACCGGCTGCGTTCGCCCTTTTTCGTCATGGTCGTGCTGCTGGTTGCCTGGGTGGCTTCCTTCTACATCGCCTCGCTGCCCTATTTCGACGATTCCGAGGTCAAGGCGGAGGCGCTGAAAAAGACCTTCGTCGTCACCCTGGCGATGATTTCCTGCTACGTCGCCTCGAGTTGGCGCGAAGACAACTATGTCCGCCTGTTCAAGACCTACATCCTGTCGTGTTTCGTGGCGTCTGGCCTCGGCATCGTCGGGTTCTTTGCCAAGATTGATTTCCTGCTCTGGGATGACCGGGCGCGCGGCCTGATCGACGATCCCAACATGTACGGGTCCTTTCTCGTTCCGGGCGCCTTGTTCTGCTTATTCGTCCTGCACCATGGCAGGGGCAGGAAATGGGTCTACGCGCCCGCCCTTGTTGTCGTTCTTGTCGGCATCATGTTGTCCTTCTCGCGTGCCGCCCAGGTGTCGCTCATCCTGTCGGCGGGCGCATATCTGGTGTTCCTGAACCGCTACCATTTCGGCCGCCTGCTGGCGCAGGTCGCCATCGGCATATTCTGCCTTTCGCTGCTTCTGGTCAGCGCGCTGATCGTGGTTCCGGCATTTGCCAAGAAATTCACCGAACGCGCCACTTTCGCCGCCTCCTACGACCAGGGCCATGGCGGCCGCTACGGGCGCTACGCGCAATCGGTGCCGATGATCCTTGAGAATGCGAGAGGGATCGGCATTCTCCAGCAGGAGAAGATATTCGAGGAGCCGATCCACAATATCTTTCTGTCCTCGTTCCTCAATTACGGCTGGGGCGGCGGCTTCGCCTGGCTGTCGCTGTTCGCCCTGTCGTTGTTTGTCGGCGTCTACAATTACCGCCGCGCGCGAAGTCCGGTCGCCGCCGTGCTGCTGGTTTCATTCCTCGCCCCGGTGATGTGCGCCGCCCTGCACGAGGGCGAGCATTGGCGCCACCTGTGGCTGATGATCGGATTGCTTTGGGGATTCAACGGCCCCGATTACCGCCGCATCGGAGGGGCCTGATTCCGCCGCCCAAGGGCAGGGCTAGAAGGCGTTCTCGCTTTTGGAAATCAGCGATATCGGGGTCTTGAACAGGATCACGAGGTCGAACCACACCGACCAGTTCTCGATGTAATAGAGATCGTGCTCGACGCGGCGCTGGATCTTTTCCTCGGTGTCGGTTTCGCCCCGCCAGCCGTTGATCTGCGCCCACCCGGTAATGCCGGGCTTTACACGGTGGCGCGCAAAATAGCCGTTGACGACATCGTTGTAGAGCCGGTTATGCGCCTTGGCCTGCACCGCATGGGGGCGCGGGCCGACCAGGGACAACCCGCCCATGACGACATTGAACAGCTGGGGCAGTTCGTCGAGGCTGGTCTTGCGGATGAAGCGCCCGACGCGGGTCACCCTGGGATCGTTTTTCGTCACCAGCTTGCTTGCCGTGGCGTCGGTCTTTTCGGCCAGCATGGAGCGGAACTTGTAAACCCCGATCATCTCGTTATTGAAGCCGTAGCGGTTCTGTTTGAACAGGACCGGCCCCTTGGAATCGAGCTTGATCGCGATCGCCACGGCCGCCATGACCGGCAGCGCCGCGATCAGCAAAAGCGATCCCAGCACGCGGTCGAACAGCGCCTTGTAGACATGGTCCCAGTCGGCGATCGGCTTGTCGAAAACGTCGATGAAGGGGACGTTGCCGATATAGGAATAGGCGCGGGGGCGGAATCTCAGCTTTTCGGCATGGGCGCTGAGCCGGATATCGACCGGGAGCACCCACAAGGTCTTGAGCATTTCCAGCACCCGCTTTTCGGCCGAAACGGGGAGCGAAACGATGAGCAGGTCGACGCGGGTATGGCGGGCGAATTCCACCAGCTGGGCGACGTTGCCGAGCTTGGGGAAGCCGGCGACGATGGCTGGCGAACGGGAGTCGCTGCGGTCGTCGAAAATCCCGCAAATTTCGATATCGGTATCGTTGGACGCCTGCAGGGCGCGGATCAGCTCCGCCGCCTTTTCGCCGCCGCCGACGATGACCGCCCGGCGCCCAAGCCGGCCCTGCCGGGTCCAGCGGCGGATGGTGAGGGCGGTGGCGGCGCGCACGGCCGGCAGGATCGCGACGCCCAGCAGATACCAGGACGCCAGCCAGACGCGGGAGAACTCGGAGCCTTGCTTGGCCAGGAAAACACCCGCCAGCAGCACGCCGAAGACCAGCGACCAGGCAGCGGCAAGCCGGCCTATCTGGAGGCCGAGGCCGCGCAGGGCGGCGATGCTGTAAAGCCCGAAGACCTGGAAGGTGACGACGGTGATGGCCGCCGTCGCCAGGCTTGCCATCAGGTAGCTGGCGAGAAGTTGCGGATCTCCGGGAAACACATAGGCGTAATAGACCGCCAGGCCGATTGCCGCCGTCAGAATGAAATCGAGGATGCGAACGCTTCCGCTGACAACGGTGGGCGAAAGGGCGGGCGCAACGGGGCTCCCGGCCTGTCCGCCCGCCGCATCTGCGCTGCCGCCCGCGGGCCTGGCCGCCGCCGCGGTCTTCTTGCTCACACCGTGCATGGTTTCTTCCATCCTCGCCTGAATTGGTATTCTTCTAGCGTAGGCTGGTTGATATCCCTTTAAGATCGGGCGGTCTTGGCAGCGGGCTGTTCAGCGGCCCGATGCCATGGCCTGGCCGTAGAACTCGAGGATCCGGTCGCACATATCGGCGGCATTGAATAGCCGGTGCACCCGCTCCTTGAGCCGTTCGGCCCTTGTTTCAAGCGCGCCGGCGTCGCTCAAAGCGGCGGCAATCGCGCCGGCCAGGGCAGCGGGGTCGCCGGGGGGGACCAGAAGGTTCTCGTCGCCGCCGAATATTTCGCCAAGGCCGCCGACCCTGGTCGCCAGCACCGGGCGCCCGGCGGCGGCCGCTTCAAGCACGATATAGGGCAGGGATTCGGCCAGCGACGGCACCACGAGAACCCGGCCAAGGGCAAAGCCGGCCCGCGCCGGCATGGCTGGCCGGAAGGTTACGCGGCCGGTCAGCCCCAGGGCCTGCGCCTCGCTCTGGAAACGGGCGCCGTCGGCCCCCGAGCCGATAATCACCGCGGTCGGGCCGCCCCCGCCAGCGCGCGGCAGGGCAAGCGCGGCGAGCAGGTCCGACACGCCCTTGAGCGCCCGCAATTCGCCGATGAAAACCAGATCGGCGGCGCCGGGCGCCGTTTCGACCGGTGCGAACTCGGCTTCGCGCAGCCCGTTATGTATGACCCGTGCCGCACAGGAGGGCGGCGCCACCTTGGCGGCAAAGGCCGCCTCGCCATAGGCGCTTTCGAAAATCATGCCGCTGGTACGGCGCATCATTACCCGTTCGGCGGTCAGGAAGGCGAGGCCGGCCGCGCTGTCGCGCGAATAGTGGAGGCTGCCGCCATGGGGAGTGTAGAACCGGCCCGCCTTGTGTCCGCGGCGCAGCAACGGCGCCAGCCGGGCATAGGCGCCGCCCTTGGCGCCGTGGCCGTGCAGGATGTCGGCCTTTTGCGCGCGCGCGATGCGGGCCACCTCGGCAATCGCGGCAAGATCGGCCAGGCCGGGCAGGCGGCCGATCGGCAGCCGTGTGATCCCCAGCCGGCAGGCCGGTTTCAAAGTGGCGAGCGCCGCTTCGGCGCTGCTGCCGCCGCTGGTGGCATCGCAAATGATTCCGACCGCGTGGCCGCGCGCCGCCTGGCCCGCCGCCAGGTCGCAGACATGGCGGAATAGGCCGCCCACCGGCGCCCGCAGGCAATGCAGGATACGCAAGGGGCGCCCGGAGCGGGACTCAGAAGAGGCGTTCTGCGACATTGATCGTGTCGCCGGGCCGCACCGGATATTCCGCTGCCACCTTGCCCTGAATGATGCGGCCCTGCACCTGGCGGGTGATGGCCACCGGGCTGTGGCGCGCGCGGGGGCTGTAGCCGCCGGCAATGGCGATCGCGGTCTGCACCGTCATGCCGTCGACATAGGGGTACTGGCCGGGGTTGCGGACCTCGCCGAGAATGAAGAACGGGCGGTAGGTTTCGACTTCGACGCTGACATTGGGGTTGCGCAGAAATCCGTCGGCGAGGCGGGCGCGAAGGAGTCCCTCGAACTGGCGCAGCGTCTTTCCCTGGGCCTTGACCGGGCCGATCAGCGGCATCGCCACCGCGCCGCCGCCATCGACGGTATAGGCCCGGGTCAGGTTGTCCTGCCCGAAAACGGTGATCCGCACCTTGTCGCCGCTGCCCAGCAGATAGTCGGACGAGGCGGAATCGTTGAAGGCGC
>JAGRLG010000044.1 GCA_020441905.1 Rhodobiaceae bacterium
GCCAGACACCGGCCAGACACCGGCCAGACACCGGCCAGACACCGGCCAGACACCGGCCAGACACCGGCCAGACACCGGCCAGACACCGGCCAGACACCGGCCAGACACCGGCCAGACACCGGCCTGCTGGCCTACTGGCCTACTGGCCTACTGGCCTACTGGCCGCCAAATCCCGTCGCCGCGAGCCTGACCACAGAGCCATTCCAGCCCCATCGGCGGGACCTTTTAAATAATAACTTGCAACTTTAAAGTTGCAAGTTTTAAATACTGGCTGTCCGGGCAGGTGGCCCCGATTGTCGCGGAAACCGCTACGGGCAAACTGCTGCGGGCAAACCGCTACAGGCAAGCCGCTCTTGGCAAACCGCTAAAGGCAAACCGTTCTTGGCAACGCGCTCGAGGCAAACCGCTACAGGTGATCGGCCGCAGGCAAGCTGCTCACGGCAAGCTGCTCGAGGCAAGCTGCTCAAGGCGAACCGCAAAAAGCGATGCGTTTCCGCGATACGGCCAAGCGGCGAACCGAGACAAGGCAAGCCGCGCGCGGGACACGGCCAGGCGGCACAAACATGCAAGAAAGGGAGAGTGCCAGATGAGCGACAAATTTTCCGGCGGCTGCCTCTGCGGAGCGGTCCGGTATCAATCGAACATGGCATCGGATCGCGGCGGCCACTGCCACTGCACCGACTGCCGCAAGTCCAGCGGCAGCGGCCATAGCTCGCATCTCATGCTGCCCGCCGCCGCCTTTTCCGTTACCGGCAAGCTCACCGGCTATGAAAAACCCGCCGACAGCGGCAATATGGTGACGCGCTATTTCTGCCCCGCTTGCGGCGCGCCGGTCTATTCCACCAACGCCGCCATCCCAGACCTCGTCTTTGTCCGCGCCTCCAGTCTTGACGACCCGGAGGTCTTCACCGCCGGCATGATCGTCTATGCCTCCCGCGCGCCAAGCTGGGATGTCATGGATACGGCCCTCCCCGCCTTCCCGGAAATGCCGCCCAACGCCCCGGCAAAGGGCCGATGAAGCAACGATGATCCGGCCTTGAAAGCCGCCAGGGGGCGGCTTTCAATTGCCCGGCCCGCGCGTCTAATATGCCCTGCCGATTCAAACCGGAAGTGAGGCCATGACGCGCACGCCAGCCTCCGTCGCGAACAAGAACTGGGAGTTCTGGATCGATCGCGGCGGCACTTTCACCGATATTGTCGCCCGCTCGCCCGCCGGCGAAATCCGCACCGCCAAGCTGCTGTCGGAAAATCCGGAAAGCTATTCCGACGCCGCCATCGAGGGCATGCGCCGCCTCATCGGCCTTGCCCCCGGCGCGCCCCTCGCCAAGGCCGCCATCGCCGCCGTCAAGATGGGCACCACGGTCGCCACCAACGCCCTCTTGGAACGCAAGGGAGACGCCACCCTGCTCGTCATCACCAGGGGCTTCGGCGATGCCCTGGAGATCGGCTACCAGGCGCGCCCCGAAATCTTCGCCCGCCGCATCGTCAAGCCGCAAATGCTCTATTCCCGCGTCGTCGAGGCCGATGAGCGCATCCGCGCCGATGGCACGATCGAGCGTGCGCTGGACGAGGAAATGGCCCGCGCGCAAATGCAGGAAGCCTTTGACGAGGGCCTTCGCGCCATCGCCATTGTCCTCATGCATGCCTATAGATTTCCTGCGCACGAACAAAGGCTTGGCGAAATTGCCGAAGAAATCGGATTCACGCAAATTTCGGTCAGCCACCGCGTCAGCCCGCTGGTCAAGCTGGTCGGGCGCGGCGATACCACCGTCGTCGACGCCTATCTCTCGCCGATCCTCGCGCGCTATGTGAACCAGGTTTCGGGCCAGCTTGGCGCGAGCGCGCAAAACGCATCGCGGCAGGACAAGCGCGCCCCCCGCCTCATGTTCATGCAATCCTCCGGCGGCCTCACCGACGCAGGCCTGTTCCGCGGCAAGGATGCCATTCTTTCCGGTCCCGCCGGCGGCGTTGTCGGCATGGCGCGCACCGCCGCCATGGCGGGCCTTGCCAAGGTCATCGGCTTCGACATGGGCGGCACCTCGACCGATGTCTCCCATTACGCCGGCGACTATGAACGCAGCTTCGAAACCGAGGTCGCCGGCGTGCGCATGCGCGCGCCGATGATGCGCATCCACACCGTCGCCGCCGGCGGCGGATCGATCCTGCATTTCGACGGCGCAAGGTTCCGTGTTGGCCCCGATTCCGCCGGCGCCGACCCCGGCCCCGCCTGCTACCGGCGCTCCGGCCCGCTCACCATCACCGACGCCAATGTCATGACCGGCAAGCTGATGCCGGGCTTCTTTCCCGCGATCTTCGGACCGCAGGCCGACGAACCGCTCGACGATGAAGCGGTGCGCGCCGCCTTCGCCAAACTGGCCGGGGAAATCGGCGACGGGCGCAAGGGGGAGGAAATCGCCGACGGCTTTCTCACCATCGCCGTGGAGAACATGGCCAACGCCATCAAGAAGATCTCGGTGCAGCGCGGCTATGACGTAACCGAATACGCGCTGAACTGCTTCGGCGGCGCCGGCGGCCAGCATGCCTGCGCGGTGGCCGATGCGCTGGGCATGACCACCATCCTCCTGCACCCGCTCTCCGGCGTGCTGTCGGCCTATGGCATGGGCCTTGCCGATATTTCCGCTAGCCGCCAGCAGGCATTGGCCCTGCCGCTGGATGATCACGGCATCCACGCCGCCATATACGACACCGTCAATTCCCTGGCCGAGCAGACCCGCGCGGAGCTGCGCCGCCAGGGCATTGCGACCAAGGACACCACCACCGCCATTCGCTGCCATCTGCGTTATGAGGGCACAGATACGCCGATCCCTGTTTCCTGGGAGCGCGGCGCCACCGCGGAGCTCAAGCCGCTTTTCCTCGCCGCCCACAAGCGCCAGTTCGGTTTCGTTTTCGACGACAAGCCCATCGTCGTCGAGGCGGTGGAGGTGGAAAGCATTGGCGGCGGCGCGCAAATCGGTGAAAGCGCGCAGGAAACTGGCCTTTCCTCGCCCCCTGCCCCCGCAACCGCGACGCGCGTCTTCTCCGGCGGGAAGTGGCATGGCGCCAATGTCTATCGCCGCCAAGATCTGGCGCCCGGACACCGCATCGGCGGTCCGGCCCTCATCATCGAGCCGCACCAGACCATCGTCGTCGAGCCGGACTGGCAGGCAGAAATCAGCAAGCTGGACCATGTCGTCCTCACGCGCTCCCGCCCGCGCCCGAGGCGCGCCGCCATCGGCACCGGGGCGCAAGGGCAAGGCGCCGATCCGGTGATGCTCGAAGTCTTCAACAACCTCTTCATGTCCATCGCCGAACAGATGGGGGTGACGCTGCAAAACACCGCCTATTCGGTCAATATCAAGGAAAGGCTCGATTTTTCCTGCGCCCTGTTCGACGCTTCCGGCGCGCTGATCGCCAATGCGCCCCACATGCCGGTGCATCTCGGCTCCATGGACAGGAGCGTCGAAACCATCATCCGCCTCAATGAAGGCGATATCGCCCCCGGAGACGTCTTCGTTCTCAACGCGCCCTATAACGGCGGCACCCACCTGCCCGACATCACCGTCTGCACCCCGGTTTTCGCCGAGGGTGCGAGTGAAAACCCTCCCATCCTCTTCTGGGTCGCCAGCCGCGGCCACCATGCCGATATCGGCGGCATCGCGCCCGGCTCGATGAGCCCGCGCGCCACCCATGTCGAGGAAGAGGGCGTGCTGATCGACAATTTCAAGCTGGTGGACCAGGGCGTGTTCCGCGAAGAAGCCATCATCGGCCTGCTCACCGACCACCCCTATCCCTGCCGCAATGTCGCGCAGAACATCGCCGATCTCCGCGCGCAGGTTGCAGCCAACGAAAAGGGGGTGCAGGAGTTGCGCAAGATGGTCGCCCATTTCGGGCTGGAGACGGTGCGCGCCTATATGGGCCATGTGCAGGACAATGCCGAGGAAAGCGTGCGCCGCGTCATCGGCGCGCTGTCCGACGGCGCCTTTGCATACGAGATGGACCAGGGCGCGGTGATCCGCGTCAAGATCACGGTCGATCGCGAGGCCCGCTCGGCCATCGTCGATTTTTCCGGCACCAGCGCGCAGGGAAAGGACAATTTCAATGCCCCGCTCCCGGTAACAAGGGCCGCGATCCTCTATGTCTTCCGCGTCATGGTCGACGACAATATCCCGATGAATGCCGGCTGCCTGCGCCCCATCGAGATAAGGGTGCCCGAGGGCTGCATGCTGGCGCCGCGCTACCCGGCTGCCGTCGTCGCCGGCAATGTCGAAACCAGCCAGGCGGTCACCGACACGCTGTTCGCAGCGCTGGGCGCCATGGCCGCCGCGCAAGGCACCATGAACAACCTGACCTTCGGCAACGCGTCCTATCAGTATTACGAAACCATCTGCTCCGGCTCCTCCGCCGGCCCAGGTTTTGACGGCGCCCCTGCGGTGCACACCCACATGACCAATTCGCGCCTCACCGACCCGGAAGTGCTGGAACTGCGCTATCCGGTGGTGCTGGAGGATTTCCATATCCGGCGCGGCTCCGGCGGCAAGGGGCGCTGGTGCGCCGGCGACGGCACGATCCGCACCATCCGTTTCCTCGAAAAGATGGACTGCGCCATTCTATCCGGCCACCGCCGCGTGCCCCCCTTCGGCCTGGATGGCGCCGAGCCGGGCGAAACCGGCGAGAACCTGGTGCGCCGCGCCGACGGCTCGCTGGAGCGCCTTGGCGGCTGCGGCCACACCGTTCTGGAGGCCGGAGAGGCCATCATCGTCAGGACACCGACCGGCGGCGGTTATTCGCGCCAGTAGCCGCCGCCATCCATCCATTCGCGCCACAGCTTCTCGCCGATCAGGCAGTCGGCGCGCGGCGGCCTTTCGCCGAACTGGGCGCGAATGAGGCGCGCCGGCAGGCCGGCGATCTCCAGCACCAGCTTGCGGCGCACCGCGATGGCGAATTCCTCCACCGAACGCACCGGAACGATAAAGGCGCCGGGGCCGCCGATGACGCAGTCCTCGTAATAGACATCGAGGTCGGCGATCGAGAACAGGCTGGCCGGGCGCCCCTCGTCGAGCTGCACCGGCAAGCCGTTGATGGTGATTCCGCGGGCGACAATGCGCCCGCGCGCCGCCGTCACCGGCACGCCCTGGTTGTTGGGGCCGTCGCCGGAGATATCGATCACCCGCCGAATGCCGGAAAACCCGTTGCCGCCAAACAGCGCCCCAGCCTGGTCTATGGCGTCGGATATAGAGGTCCGCCGCGCGCCGCGCATCGGCGAAGCTGCCAGGTAGCGCGAAAACCCCTGTGCCGCAGCTTCGCCGTCGATCAGCGTCCATGGCACGACGACGACCAGCGTGCCGGTGCCGGCCCATTCGGCATAGGTCACCGCGATGCGCCCGTGCAGGCCGGAGCGGATGGCGCCGATCACTTCCGGGTGGCGCATGGCATCGACATAACCCTGGCGCTGCACCTGCTGTTCGACGCGGTCCATGGAAAGGGAAATATCGACCGCCAGAACCAGCTCGAGATCGACCGGCTGGTCCTCGGCTTTGGCGGGCGAAACCACCGGCAACAGCCACGCCCACGCCGCGATCGCCGCGGCGGCGAAGCGCAAGCTTGCCGAAAAGCGGGCCATGACGGCAATTTTCGCATGGCGATCAAATTCTGCCTAGCGGCTTCACCCCCTTCGCCCTCCGCCATCCGCGCGCCGGGGTGACGGCAAGGGTTCCCGCTCCGGGCCTAACTCAGCGGCAATAACGCGAGTTGCCGCGCCCGTTGTGGCGCGCCAGGTCGAGATGAAGATGATCGCGGTGCTGGGCGTCGGCGTCCGGCCCCAGCACGGTATAGAAGGTGTCGCAGGCGCCGGAATGAATGTCGCGCAGAAAAGCCTGCTCGCCCGCCCCGCCGCGCCAGCCGCCTTCCACCGCGACCTCGCGCCCGTCGGCCAGCGTAAAGGAGGCGACATCGATGGC
>JAGRLG010000007.1 GCA_020441905.1 Rhodobiaceae bacterium
AAAGCGCCGCTTTGTAACAATGGCGCCGGGAACAATCCAGTAGCGATTGGGCCAGTAGCGATTAGGCCAGTAGCGATTGGGCCAGCGTTCAGGCCCCGGCGCCGCCGGGCGTGAAGCCCAGCGCCCGGTCGAGATCGGAATCGGTGCCCCCCGCCCCGGCCAGCGCGGCGCGGGCGTCGTCGCAATCTTCCGCGATGCGGGCAATGAGCGCCTCGATGCCGTCGAACTTCAACTCCGGGCGCAGCCAGGCGACGAACTCGACCTCGAGGATTTCGCCATACAGATCGCCGGCAAAATCGAAAATGAAAACCTCGAGCACCGGATTGCCGCCGCCAAAGGTGGGGCGGATACCGTAGCTGGCCACCGCGTCATGCACGCTTGCGCTTGCTCCTGCGCCGCGGCGCACCCGCACCGCATAGATGCCGAAGCCGAGGCGGCAGGAAGCCGGCATTTCGATATTGGCGGTGGGGAAGCCGAGATCGCGGCCGCGCTTGTCGCCGCCGACCACCTTGCCCCTCACGAACCAGCGATAACCGAGCAGGGAGGCGGCGGCATCGACCTCGCCGGCTTCGAGATGGCGGCGGATGGCGCTGGACGAAAAGACGCCCTCGCCGCCCGATACCGGCTCGACAATCGTGACCTGGAGGCCATGGGCCTGGCCATAGCGGGCAAGGAATTCCGGCGTGCCCTTGCGGCGCTTGCCGAAATGAAAGTCAAAGCCGGCTATGGCCTGGGATATGGCGAGGCGCTCGCGCAGGACCTCTTCGATAAAGGCGTCCGGCTCCATGCCCGCCAGTTCGCCGTCGAAATTCATGACCACGGTGAAGTCGAGGCCGCAGGCATGAAACAGCTCCAGCTTGACCTCCAGCGAGGTGAGGCGGAACACCGGCACATGGGGGCGGAAGAATTCGCGCGGATGAGGCTCGAACACCATGACGCCGCACGGGCGCCCGGCGGAGGCGGCGCGGGCCTTGGCCTCGGCCAGCACCGCCTGGTGGCCGCGATGGACGCCATCGAAATTGCCAAGCGCCAGACAGGCCCCGTTGAGGGCCTGCGGCAAAGCTTCGTTATCGCGAAGGACATGCATGGGCATGGCGCCCCGTATCGGGTTCAAGGTTGCAGCGTCAATAGCGGTGGCCTTGATAGCGCCTCTGGCGGGACCGATTCAAACTGAATCGGAAAATATCGCCATGTCCCTGATTCTGTGCCGCTCCCGGCAGCGCGATGGCACGGCGCGCGGCGTAGCCGCCCGCTAGTCGGCGCGCGAGGGCACCCGCATGATGGCGACGCCCTCGATGACATTCTCGCCGCCGACGACGCATTCGCAATTCAAGGTGACGCGCTTCTTTTCGTCGTTGAGCTCGGTGATGCGCACCCTGGCCGTTACCTCGTCGCCGATGCGCACCGGCGCAAGAAATCGCAGCGTCTGCGAGGCGTAGACCGCGCCCGGCCCCGGCAGCTTGGTGCCCAGCACCGTAGAGATGAAGGCGGCGGAAAGAAGCCCGTGGGCGATGCGGCCGCCAAAAGCGGTGGAGGCGGCAAACTTTTCATCGAGGTGAATCGGGTTCCTGTCGCCGGACAGATCGGCAAAGGCCTGGATTTCGTTATCGGTCACGGTCTTGGCAAAAGAGTCCTCCATGCCAATCGAAAGATCCTCGTAGAAATAGCCTCCAGCCCGATTTCGCGTCTCGGTCATGCGCACTCCCTTGCCAAATTTGAACCCGGTGTCCGCGCCCGCAGATCTACCTGCGATCGCGGGGCGCATTCTATCGGCGCCGCGACGGGCCGCAACAAGACATTTGCCCTTCCGCCGGACGGCGGAAACAACGCCCTGACAGGTTAACCGTATTTTTAGCCGCAAGCCCTATGGTGCCCGCAACTGAAGCATTTCTCGGGAGGCTGGGGCTCACCGCCAAACAAATCAACCGGTGCGCCTTTGCAGGCAGGGGCGGTGCAAAACCGTCCGGCGTGGACATAGTGTGGAGACTGACATGGCGATTGATCCCTCAATGCCCATCCTTGTTGTCGATGACTACAAGACGATGGTTCGTATTATTCGCAACTTGCTGAAGCAGCTTGGTTTTTCTGAAGTGGACGACGCCGCGGACGGCACCGAGGCTCTGCAGAAGCTGAAAGACAGGAAGTATGGACTCATCATCTCCGACTGGAACATGGAGCCGATGACCGGCTACGAGTTGCTGAGGGAAGTGCGCGGCGACGAAAGCCTAAACCGAACCCCTTTCATCATGGTGACGGCGGAATCGAAGACCGAAAACGTGATCGCGGCGAAGAAGGCCGGGGTCAATAATTACATCGTCAAGCCGTTCAACGCGGCAACGCTCAAAAACAAGATCGACGCCGTTTTCGGCGAATAAGGACGTGCCGCTGGAACTCATTTCAGCGGCGAGCAGACAGGCGCAACCGGCCATCAGGTGCGCCGAAGAGCCCTCGCCGGACCATCGGCGCCGGCGGGGTTGACCAGGGGGAAGTATGGCTCGGACCAACCAGAAACCGCATTTGTGCGCCAAAGGCGCGCAGTCGCCCTGCCGCAACCGGACAGGGCGCGAACCGTCTTTGGCCAATTTCATGCAGCTCGCCGAGCGCATGGCCGATGCCATGGAAGGACAGCAGGCACAGTTCGACCGCAAGGTTTGCAGCGAACTGCGCGACATATCCGCCGATATCACCGAGATGCGACGCGAGATCGAGCGCTTGCGCGCCTGCGAACTGAGCGACCGCCACCTGCCCGAAGCATCGGAAGATCTGGGCGCCACTCTGGAGGCGACCTCGACCGCCACCAATTCGATCATGGAATGCGTGGAAACGATCCTGCAGGCAGACCGTGAGAATTCGGACGAATTCGCCGTGCTGGTGATCGATCAGGTTGTGCAGATTCTCGAAGCCTGCACCTTCCATGACATTACCGGCCAGCGGGTGACCCGGCTGACCGAAACATTGCGCGATGTCGAGGACCGCCTGGGCCAATTTGCCACCGCGGTCGGGACCAGGGCGGAGGCTCAACCGCGTTCGGCGGAGTTCATGGCCCGCGAGGAGCGCCGCGCGCGGCTGCTGCTCAACGGCCCGCAATCGGCCGGCAAAGCGATTTCCCAGAACGCGGCCGACGACATCATGTCCGCCGCCGAAGTGGAAGCCGCTTCCCAGGACGATATCGACTCCCTTTTCGACTAGAGCGGCCCGATCCAGCCGGCCGCGCGCCGCGCTGCCTACCAGGCAAGGCGGCGCAGCATCGCCCGCGGCCTGACGCCGGCCTCGGCGCATTGGCGCGCCAGCGCCTGCGCCGAGCGGTCGATCCTGACGGATTCGTGCTGGAGGCCCGGCGCGCCCTCCTTGCCGTCATGGATGCCGCCAGTGACGAACAGGGCATCCATCCCCATTGCCGCGGCGCCGGCCAGATCGGTGCGGATGCTGTCGCCGATGGCCAGTATCTCGTGCCTCGCCACGCGCCTTCCCGCCGCTGCTTCGAGCAGGGCCAGGGCAAGGTCATAGATCGGCGGATGCGGCTTTCCGGCATTGATCACCGGCCCGCCGATTTGGGCATAGGCATCGGCCAGTGAGCCGGCGCAATAGTGCAGCCGGTCGCCGACCTCGACGACGCGGTCCGGGTTGGCGCAGATCATTTCCAGCGAGCGGGCGCGCGCGGTGGCCAGCAGGTCCCGGTAGTCCTCCGGGGTTTCGGTGTCGTCGCGAAACAGTCCGGTGCAAAGAATGAAGTCGGCGCGCTCGAGGGATACCCTTTCGAGTTCGATATTCTCGAGTACCGGCAGGTCGCGGTCGGGTCCGAGGTGATAGACCTTTTGCCCGCTGCGCTGGATCAGCAGATTTCGCGTGACGTCACCGGACGAGACAATGGCGTCATAGGCGTCTTCCGGCACCTTGAGGCGGTGCAGGGAGCGGCGCACCTCCTGACAAGGGCGCGGCGCATTGGTGATCAGAACGACCGGACCATGGCGCTGGCGGAAAGCGCGCAAGGCGTCAATCGCCTGGCTATAGGCGGTGACGCCATCGTGGACGACGCCCCAGATATCGCAATAAAGGCCGCGATAGCCGCCGGCGATGGCCGACAGGCCGCCGATCTGCTCAGGCATGTTTTCGCGGCTCGCCATCGGCCCCTGGCATATCCGGATCCATCAGTGAGCGGGCGGGCCGGAGCCAGCGCGTCAGCCGGCGGCGGCGCGGCGCTGGCCCAGTTCCGCGCCATCGCCAAGAAGATCGCCGCGCACCGGGCGCGGCTCGGAAAACAGGAACCCTTGCGCCAGCGGCACATCGAATTCCAGCAGCTCGATGACCGCCTGCTCGGTTTCGATTTTTTCCGCGATCAGTTGCATGCCGTAGCGTTCCAGAAGATGGGCCAGATCGGCGGGGTGAATCTGTGCTCCGGCCTTCTGCCCGCCATCAATCAGGAGCCTCGCGTCCACCTTGAGAAAGCGGAAGCCCTGGTCGGCCAGTTCGCCGAGATTCATGTCGAGGCTGGTGACATGGTCCATGGAAAAGCGGAAGCCATATTCGGCGAGTTCGGCAAGGCTTTCGGCCTCCAGCGGACCCGAGCCGAGAATGGTGGACTGCGGAAATTCGAAAATGATCGCCTTGGCCAGTTCCTTGTTGTGTTCCATGAATTCGACGAATTGGGGAAAGAAATCCGGATCGACCAGGGCATGGGCGGAGATGTTGCAGAAGATGCCGATCTCGCGGTTGCGCTGTGCCAGCCGGCGGACAATCTGGACAGAGCGGAACAGCAGCAGGTTGTCGATGGTCGGCATGATGCCCGCCGGTTCGGCGACGCGCAGATAGTCGGCCGGCAGGATCAGTTCCCCGCCCTCCCCGCGCAGCCTGGTCAGCGCCTCGTAGTAGCGCGCCTTGCGCTGGGGCAGGGTCACCACCGGCTGGAGATAGACATCGACGCGGTTGGCTTCGATTGAACGGCGCACCATTTCCAGCACATCGCTGTCGGACAGATGGGCGAGCGGCGAGGCCGGCGGCTGCGGTTCGGGCACCTCCTCGGGTTCCGGTTCCCTGGCCCCGGCAGCGGCGTCGAGCGGCAGGATGCTTTCGGCGAGCTGGCGCACCAGTGCCTCGATGACCTGCATTTCGCTGACCATGGATGCCTTGGCGGCTTCGATCTCGGCGCCGATGCGCCCTTCCAGCTCCGCCGCCAGTCCGTGTTCCAGGCGCCGTTCGAGATCGCCGATCCGGGCTTCCAGTTCATCAAGGCCGCGCACCTGCCCGCCCAGGGCGTCGAATTCGTGCAAGGCCTGGGCATTGGCGCGGCGCATCTCGTCCAGCCCGCGCTGGAATTCGGCGCGCTCGCGCGAGCGCGCGGCCAGGGTCTGGAGCAGGATCATGGCGAGGGCGGCTAGCCCGGCGGCAAAGCTAGCGTCCTGGGCCGAAAAGCCGAGACGGAAGGCAAGCACAATTCCGAGCGAGACGGAAATGACAATGATGCAGCCGCCAACCAGAATGGTGCTCGATTTGACCAAGTGTCCCCCCCGACTGGGCCAGTGCCGGCGCCAGGCATTGATCCGGCGCCGCATGGTGGCGGCGCGAATCCGCTCTCTGCGGCGCAATGATAACGCCGCCAGGCGCAACTTGGAAATGGCGCCGCGCCACCGGGGCGACCTTTTTGCCGATATTTCCGCTATCGGCCCTTTGAATGGCCCGCTTCGGCGCCGGCGAAAAGAAATTGTTTACCGTGTTTGGGCAGACTGGACGCAGGCCCGGTTGACGATGTCCGGTCTGCGGCAAATGGGGGGCCGCGGATCCCGCAGCCCGCGCAAGGCGGGCACAATGCGTTCAAAAACACCCCCGGGGGCAGGGAAAAAGAGTGCACACCAGTTCAGAATTGTCCGTCCTTCTTGCCGCCCGCAGCGCCTATGCAAGGCGCAACTGGCGCAACTGGGCGGAGCGCGCATGCGAGTACCGGCTCGATATCCGCGAGGCCAGCACCCTGCACGCCATCAAAGTGCTGCTCGGCGAGGCAGGGGCGGCCCTGGTGGTCACCGAGGACGATATCGCCGATGGCGATGCCTTTGCCCTGGCGAGCGCCATTCGCGCCTGCGGGCACGGCGGGCAGATCGTCATGGCAACCAGAAATACGGCGCTTGCCGCCGGCGACCGGCGGCGCTGGCCGGGCGGGGTGGAAATCGCCGCCAGGGCGATGTTCGAACAGGTTCTGGGCAATGTGGCGGGCGCGCTGGCACTGGCGGACGAGGCGGACACGGGCAAGGAGCCGGCGGCGTACGCGCACGCCGGGATGATAGCTCCGGCGGGCGATATCCTGCCTTTCCGGATGGCGGAACGCCAGATCATCGAAACCGCGATCTGCCGCTTTGACGGCAATATCGGCAAGGCGGCGCGCGCCCTCGAAATCAGCCCCTCGACCATCTATCGCAAGATGCAGAGCTGGCAGGAAGAGGCCGGCGCCTGAAACCGCGCCGCACCGCGTTTTGCGTTTCCCCGCCACTCCTCGATATGCACAATGGGCGCTAGGAGGTGCCCGATGAACAACAAGGGTGTGCATCTGGTCGGAAGCGTGGCCATGGAAAACGCCGAACAGGTATTCCGCGCCCTGTGCGGCGAACTGGGGCCATGGCTGAAGCGCGTTCCCGACGGCGAAACCGGAAAGCGCTATCACTGGATCTACTGGCAGCGCCAGATGCTGCTCGACCATCCCGACATGGAAATCGACCCCGAGGCCGAACCGCTGATGCTCTATCAGTGGGACGGCAAGCTGGTGCGCAAGACCGAACTGGTGCGCTTCAGGCCGGGAGTCGATCCGGCCAAGGTCACCTTCGAGACCGGCTATGGCGCGGCGGCGCTGGAATCCTACCAGACCTTCCGCGCCCTGCGCGAGGAAGGGGTGATACCGCCCGGGGTGCGGTTCCAGGTGTCGCTGCCGACGCCAATGGCATCCGGCTTCATGTATGTCAGCCCCAATTCCCTCGACGACTACCTGCCGGCCTATGAGCGCGCGCTCCTTGCGGCGCTGGGCGAGATCCTTGCCGGGATTGCTCATGAGGACCTGTCGATCCAGTGGGATGTCTGCCAGGAAGTCCTGATTTTCGAGGACTATTTCCCGCAGCGCCCCGCCGACTACAAGGAACAGATCTTCGCCGAACTGGCACGGCTCGGCGCGGCGGTGCCGGAGGATGTCGAGCTTGGCTATCACCTGTGCTACGGCTCGCCCAAGGACGAGCACCTGGTGATGCCGAAGGACACCGGCCTGCTGGTCGAGATTGCCAACGGCCTTGCCGGAAGATTGGAGCGGCGGCTCGACTTCCTGCATCTGCCGGTTCCCAGGGACCGCACGGATGCGGACTATTTCGCGCCGCTGCGCCAGCTGGCCCTGCCGGCGGCGGCAACGCTTTATCTCGGCCTGATCCACCATGGCGATCACGACGGCGACCTTGCCCGCGCCGCCCGCGCCCGCGAGGTGGTGCCCGATTTCGGCATTGCCAGCGAATGCGGCTGGGGGCGCACCGATCCGGAACTGGTGCCGGGACTGATCGCCGCGCATCGAAGCGTGATGGAAGAGGCATAAGCCCGTTCCGGGCCTGACCAGACAGATGATTTCGGGGAGCAGGGATTGAAGAACGGAAAGATGAGCGGCGGCGAGGCCATGTTGCGCGCCGTGCTGGCCAATGGCGTGGATACCGTGTTCGGTCTGCCGGGGGTCCAGACCTACCCGCTTTATGACGCGCTGAAGCGCCACGAGAACCAGGTGCGCAGCGTCCATGCACGCCACGAGCTTTCGGCCGCCTACATGGCCTATGGCTATGCCAAGTCGAGCGGCAGGCCGGGCGTTTTCAGCGTCGTGCCCGGCCCCGGCATGCTCAATGCCTCGGGCGCCCTGTGCACGGCCTGGGGCGCCAATGCGCCGGTCATGCTGCTCACCGGCCAGGTTCCGAGCGAATATTTCGGCCGTGGGCGTGGCCATCTGCACGAATTGCCGGACCAGCTGGCAACCCTGCGCAGCATCGTCAAATGGGCTGGCCGGGCGCAGACCGCCGGCGAGGCGCCGGGCCTGGTCAACGAGGCCTTCCGGCACATGCTGTCGGGGCGCCAGGGGCCGGTGGCGCTGGAAATGTGCTGGGACGTGATGGCGGGCGAAGGGACAGTGCCGGCGGATGGCTTTTCGCCCGCCAGCCCCGACGCGCCGCCGGAGGTCGATGGCGACCAGATCGCGGCGGCGGCGGCGATACTGGCTGAAGCAAGGGCACCGATGATCATGGTTGGCGGCGGCGCCCAGCATGCGGCCGCCGAGGTGCTGGAACTGGCGGAACTTCTGGGGGCGCCGGTGGCCTCCTTCCGCGCCGGGCGCGGCATCGTTTCGGAAGGCCACGAGCTCGGCATCAACTGCGTCGCCGCCCATGACCTGTGGGGCGAAACCGACGCGCTCATCGCCATCGGTTCGCGCTGCGAACTGCAATATATGCGCTGGACCGGCATGATGAGGCTGGTCGACCGGCCGCAAGCGCCGCCGCACCTCATCCGCATCGATATCGACCCGGCGGAGATGACGCGGCTGAAGGCTCATGCGCCGGTACTTGCCGACGCGGCGGCCGGCACGAAGGCGCTGATCGCAAGGCTCGGCGCAAAGGGCACCGGGGCAACGGAGCGGCGGGATCGCATCGCCGAGGCCAAAAGGGCCGCGGCGGCGAAGGCGGCTGAGATCCAGCCCCATGCCGGTTATCTTGCGGCGATCCGCGACGTACTTCCCGATGACGGCTTTCTCGTCGAGGAAATCTGCCAGGCCGGTTTCACCTCGCTGTTCGCCTTCCCGGTCTATCGCCCCCGCAGCTTCGTCACCGGCGGGTTCCAGGGCGCCCTCGGCTTCGGCTTTCCCGCCGCGCTGGGCGTCAAGACCGCCCACCCCGAAAAGGCGGTGGTGTCGATCACCGGCGATGGCGGTTTCCTGTTCTCGGCCGGCGAGCTGGCCAGCGCGGCGCAGCAGAACATCGCGGTCGTCACCGTATTGTTCAACAATGGCGCATTCGGCAATGTGCGCCGCGACCAGCAGCGCCTCTATGACGGCCGCGTCATCGGCTCGGATCTCGCCAATCCGGATTTTCTGAAACTGGCGGAAAGCTTCGGCGTCGCCGCCATGCGGACCGATACGCCGGAGGGGCTGAAAGGCGCGCTGGAAAAGGCGCTGGCGCTGAACGCCCCGGCGCTGATCGAGGTCAAAGTGGACGGTGAAAAGGAGTGTTCGCCCTGGCCGCTGCTGATGCCGGCGCCAGGCCGATAAGCGGACGCGCCGAAGGGCTTTTACGCGGTGTTATGTCCTTATTCCATCCGGCTATAACCTTCCCAAAAGTTCTCATTAGACAGGGAATAGTGGCGCGGGCAATATCCGCCAACCCCATTTCGAGCCAGGAAATCCTTCGGCGCGGCAGCGCCGGGCATGTGTCACACGGGAGAAAACATGGACAATGTAGCGCCCTCCGGGCTGACTTTCGACGAGTATGTCGGCAAAGCCTATGAGCCTTTCAGCGGCAAGGTCGAGAAGGACCGGCTGGTCGCCTTCTCCAAGGCCATCGGCCAGAGCGATCCGGTCTATCTCGACAGCCAGGCCGCCAAGGCCGCGGGCTATCGCGACGTGCTGGCGCCGCCGACTTTCTCCTTCACCATCACGCTCGACGCCGGCCAATCGTTCAACGTGCTCGACGACATGGGGATCGAACATGCCAGCTCGGTGCACGGCGCACAGTGGTTCACCTATGACGCCCCGATCTGCGCCGGCGATACCATTTCGGGCCAGCAGAGCATCAAGGAGATTTTCACCAAGAAGGGCGGTGCGCTGGTCTTTATCATGATCGAGACGCCGCTGAAGAACCAGAATGGCGAGCCGGTGGCAACCCTGGGCTCGACGATTGTCGTGAGGAGAGGCTGAAGCGATGACCATGCCGAAATTCGATGAAATCAATGTCGGCGACGCGTTGCCGGAGCTCAATCTTGGCGTGCTGACGCGCGAGGGCATCGCCGCCTTCGCCCATGCCTCCGGCGACATGAACCCGATCCATCTCGACGAGGAAGCGGCCAAGGCCAACAAGCTGCCGGGCATCATCGCCCATGGCATGCTCAACATGGCCTTTCTGAGCCGGGTCGTTACCGGATGGGTGCCGCAGAGCCAGCTGCGCCGCCTGGAGACGCGTTTCGCAGCCATGGCGTTTCCCGGCGATACCGTGGTATGCCGCGGCGAGGTCTCGGGCAAGCGCGAGGATGGCGGCGAGAAGCTGGCCGACCTCACCATCGAACTCGTCAACGGCAAGGGCGAGACCTTGCTAGCCGGCGGCGCCATCGTGGCACTGTCCTAAGGCACCATCAGGAGCGCGAGACTATGGACTATGGAGTTGAAATTCCCTACGGCGCCTATTGGTCGACGCCTTTCACAAAATGGCAGGGCGCGCTGGCCTCGCTGAACAGCGTCGAGCTGGGCGCCTATGTCGCCCGCAAGGAGCTGGAGAAACGCGGCCTGTCGCCGGATATCTTCGACTATGGCGTGCTCGGCATCACCGTGCCGCAGAAATTCTCGTTCTTCGGCGCGCCCTGGGCCATGGGCCTCATCGGCGCAATGAATGTCGGCGGCCCGACCCTGTCGCAGGCCTGCGCCACCGGGGTGCGCTCGATGTTCGCGGCGACCCAGGAGATCGGCGCCCAGGCTGCGTCGACAGCGCTGATCTTCACCTGCGACCGCACCTCGAACGGGCCGCATATCTATTACCCCAATCCCAAGGGGCCGGGCGGCACCGGCATCGCCGAGGATTGGGTGATGGACAATTTCGGCCATGACCCGCTGGGCGGCAATTCGATGACCCAGACGGCGGAAAATGTCGCCAGCCGCCACCAGATCACCACCGCGCAGCAGCACGAGGTGGTGCTGCGGCGCCAGGAGCAGTACCAGGACGCGCTGGCCAATGACCGGGCGTTCCAGAAGCGCTACATGACGCTGCCCTTCGAGGTGCCGGCGCCCAACTACAAAAAGACGGCGGCAACGATCACCGGCGATGAGGGCATCACCACCTCGACGCCCGAGGGCCTTGCCGCCCTCAAGCCGGTTATCCCCGGCGGCACGGTAACCTTTGGCGGCCAGACCCACCCCGCCGACGGCGCGGCGGCAATGATCATGACGACGGCGGCCAAGGCGAAGGAACTGAGCGCCAACCCGAAAATCGCGATCACCGTGCTGGGCTATGGCCTGGCCCGCGCCGAACAGGCATATATGCCCGAAGCGACGATCCCGGCGGCACGGCGCGCGCTCGACCAGGCGGGACTCAAGATCTCGGACATGGACGCGGTCAAGTCGCATAACCCCTTCGCCGTCAACGACATCGTTTTCGCGCGCGAAACCGGCTGCGACCTGATGTCGATGAACAATTACGGCTGTTCGCTGATCTGGGGCCACCCCCAGGGGCCGACCGGCCTGCGCTCGGTGATCGAGATGATCGAGGAACTGGCCCTGCGCGGCGGCGGCTATGGCCTGTTCCAGGGCTGCGCCGCGGGTGACACCGCAATGGCGGTGGTGGTCAAGGTTGCCGATCGCGCCTGATCAAGGTTTCGAGAAAAAAGAAGGGGGCCCGAAAATCAATTCGGCGCCCCCTTTTTTGTCCCCCGCGCCCTGGCGCGGCACGATGGCCGGTGGCGGTCACAGGCCCATATAGGCCTGACGCACGCCATCGTCATTGAGCAGTTCTTCTCCCGACCCTTCAAGCACGATCTGCCCGTTCTCCAACACATAGGCGCGGTCGGAGATCTTCAGCGAATGGGCGACATTCTGCTCGACGAGCAAGATCGTCAGGCCGTCCTGGTGGAGACGCGCGATGATGCGGAACACCTCTTCGACCAGCGCCGGGGCGAGGCCGAGCGAAGGCTCGTCGAACATGATCATCTCCGGCTTGGCCATCAGGCAGCGGCCGATCGCCAGCATCTGCTGCTCGCCGCCCGAAAGCGTGCCGGCATATTGGCCGTGGCGCTCCTCGAGGCGCGGGAACATATCGTAGACGCGTGCGAAACTCTCTTTCATGTGCGGGCGGCCGCGCGGCACCAGGGCGCCGACCTCGAGGTTTTCCGCCACTGTCAGGTTGGGGAAGATCTGCCGGCCCTCGGCAACCTGGCCGATGCCGAGATTGCAGACGACACTGCTCTTGCTGCCGGCGATCTCTTTGCCGCGATAGCGGATGGAGCCGCGGCGCGGGCGCTCGATGCCGGCGATGGTGCGGATCAGCGACGACTTGCCGGCGCCATTGGCTCCGACAATGGCGACGATGGCCCCTTCTTCGACGGCAAGCGAGACATCGGACAGAGCCTGGGCGTCGCCATAAAAAAGATCGAGGTTTTGAACTTCGAGAATCACAGGCTGCCCTCTCCCAGATAGCATTCGAGGACCTTGGGATCGCGCACGACGTCTTCCGGCAGGCCGGTGGAAATCAGCTCGCCATGATGGAGAACGATGACCTGCTGCGACAGTGCCATGACGGCGCGCATGACGTGTTCGATGAGCAGGATGGTCATGCCGGTTTCGCCATTGATGCGGCGGAAGGTTTCGACCATCTGGTCTGTCTCGGTGGGCCGCAGCCCGGCCATGACCTCGTCGAGAAGAAGCAATTTGGGCTTGGTCGCCAGGGCGCGGGCCACCTCCAGCCGCTTGCGGTCCGGCAGGGTTATGGAATCGGGGCGGACATAGCTCTTTTCGGCTAGGCCGAGAAGCTTGAGCACGCCCTGGGCATAGGCCTTGGCTTCCTTGACATCATTGGTCCAGCGCAGCGCGCCGACGGCAACATTCTCCTCAACAGTCAGGGCGTGGAACGGGCGCACGATCTGGAACGTGCGGCCCACCCCGGCATGGCAGATCTGGTCTGGCCGCTTGCCGGCCAGGGAAATGCCGTCAAGCTGGATCGACCCGGTATCGGGCGCATAGACCCCGGCTATGACATTGAAGGTGGTGGTCTTGCCGGCGCCATTGGGACCGATAAGGGCATGGATGGAGCCGGCGGGCATTTCGAAGGACACGTCGCTGACGGCCTTGAGGCCGCGGAACGACTTGGAAACGCCCTTCACCGACAGGAAAGACCGGTTCATCACTTGCCCTCCCCGCCGGCGGGCTTGTCCAGCCCCAGCAGCCCGGCGATCCAGGGCCACAGCCCGCTGGGCCGGAAGAGGACGATGCCGGCCACGCAGATGCCCCAGAAGAACGGCTTGATGCCATCAAGGCCGATATCATCGGTGAGGGCGGTCAGCAGCTCGCCAAGGGGGGTCAGGAAGAAGGCGCCGACGATCGGCCCGAACAGGGTGCCGACGCCGCCGACCACGGTGCCCAGGATCATCTCGATGGAGCGGGAAGTGGCAAAAGTCGTCTCGGGAAAAAGGTTGTTGTAATAGAAGGCGTAGAAGACGCCGGCGATGCCGGTGAGCCCCGACGAGATGGCGACGGCGATCATTTTGTAGCGAAAGACGTTGACGCCATAGGCCTGCGCCGAATCCTGGTCCTCCCGGATTGCCTGCCAGTAATATCCGAGCTTGGAATTGAGCAGCAGACGGCACAGCACCAGCGCCGCCACTGTCATGCCCAGGATGACGTAATAGAACATCATCGGCGAGCCGCGCAGGTTGAGCAGGTCGATGGATTCCCGGTTCGCCACCGGCAGGAACAGGCCCTGGGTGCTGCCGAGCCATTCGGTGTGGTCGACCATGATGCGGGTGAACTCGGCAAAAGCTATGGTCAGCAGGGCGAAATAGACGCCGCGGATCGAAAAGCGAAATCCCAGATAGCCGATGATCGACCCGGCGAGAACCGAGGCGAGAACCGCGATGAAAACGGTGGCCCAGGGGCCGATGCCGAAATGGACGAATATGGCCGCGCTGGTATAGGCGCCAATGCCGACAAACAGGGCATGGCCCAGCGATAGCTGGCCGGCAAAGCCGATCATCAGGTTCCAGGCCTGGCCGACATAGGCGAAGTAGAGAACGATGATCAGGACCGACAGCAGGTAGTCATTGACCAGCCACGGCGCGACCAGCAGGGCGGCGGCCAGAATCGCGAGCAACAGGAATGCGCGCGCCGGAAGGCCTTCAAAGAGCCGGTTCATTGTGAAGCTTTTCCGAGCAGGCCCTGCGGCCGCAGCAGCAGGACGAGAATGAGGAGGCCGAAACTGAAGGCCGATTTCAGGGAGGGCTGCAACAGGATGCCGGCGAGCGCTTCCGAGGTGCCGATGAGCACGCCGCCGAGCATGGCGCCGGGCAGACTGCCGAGGCCGCCGACAATGACGATGATGAAGGCCAGGAGCGTGTATTCCGGCCCCAGATAGGGATGGGCGTCCACAACCATGAGGATGATCGCCCCGGCGGCGCCCAGACAGGCGGCGCCGATGCCGAAGGTCAGGGCGTACATGTGGCGGACATTGAGGCCGACGACCAGCGCGCCGGCAGGATTGTCGCCGCAGGCGCGAATCGCCTTGCCGGTCGAGGTGTAGCGGAAGAAGGCAAAGAGCAGCGCGGCAACCACGAGCGCGGCGGCACCGGCATAGAGCCGGACCTTGTCGATGATCAGCGGCCCGATCTGGAAGGAATCGAAGGCGTAGGGCAGCTGCGCGCCCTGGGCATCGGGGCCAAAGACCATCAGGCTGGCGCTGATGAGAATGATCGCGATCGCCGCCATGAGGAGAAACTGGTAGTGGTCGGCAAGGTGGGCGACGCGCTCGATCACAACGGTTTGCAGCAAATAGCCGAAACCGAACAGGACCACCGCCACGATCGGCACACTGAGGAGCGGGTCGAGGCCGAGGCTGCGGAACAGCACCAGCGCGAAGAACATGCCGATGACCATGATCTCGCCATGGGCGAAATTGACGATGCGAATGACGCCGAATATGACCGACAGGCCAAGCGCGCTCAGGCCATAGATAAGCCCGGCGAGCAAGCCGCTGATGGCGACATTGAAATAGACTTCAACTGGCACGGGACCGCTCCGTAAAGGGTCTCCGGCCGCAAAAGGCGGCCGGAGCGCATGTCGTCAGAACGTCTCAGGCGTCAGCCGCGCTGGTCGAGCGGGCGCATCGGCCAGATCGGATCGGCATTGGCCGCCGACTTCGGCGCAACCACCACATGCTTGCCGTCACGATTCTGGATCGCGACATTGAGCAGCTTGTCGTTCTGGCCCTTCTCATTGAACATGATGCCGGGGCCGGCGCTGATATTGTCGGTGATGTTGGTCGCCCGCAACGCATCGGCAAGGGCATTCGGGTCGGTGGACCCGGCGCGCTTGTAGGCGTCGGCGGCGATCATCAGCGCTTCGAAGGTATAGGTGTGGTTGGTGTTCATGGCGCGGTCGGGATGCGCCTTGGCAAGGGCTTCCTGAACCACCTTGGTCAACGGCTTGTTGTAGTCCTGCCACGGCACGAAGCTGACCGGGTCGTCGGACAGCTTGCCGAGAGTCTTGATGTACTGGTCTTCGTACCAGCCCGGACCCATGGACAGCACGCCCATCGGGTTCCAGCGCTGCTTGACCAGTTCGCGGGTCAGCAGGATGGCGTCGTTGAGACGGCTGACCACCAGCAGGGCCTCGGCGCCGGTCGCCTTGGCCTTGGAAATCTCGACCGAGAGATCGCGGGCCTTGGGATCATAGGCAATCTGCTCGACCAGCTTGTAAGGCACGTCGAATTTCGGCATCAGGGCGCCGATGCCGCCCTGCATGGCCTTGCCGAAGGTGTCGTTGACATGGAGCAGGACCGCGGTCTTCGGGGTTGCCCCGGTGGCGGCGAACAGCTCCTTCTGGTTGGTGAAGGCGTCGCCGAGGATCTTGGGGGCGTTGGGGAAGTTGCGGAAGACGAATTTGTAGCCCTGCTCGGTGATCGCCGGGGAAGCGGCGATGTTGATCACCAGCGGGATGCCCTTTTGCTCCGCGACCTGGGCGATTGCCGTGGTCTGGCCGGAGTCGAAGGCACCGACGAGAAGCTGAACACCCTCATTGATCAGTTTCTCGGCCTGGGCGCGGGCGATCTCGACATTGGTTTCGGTATCGCCGGAAATGATCTCCATATCCGGATAGCCGAGTTCTTTGAGGATCGGCAGGGCGACATCGACGCCGCGCTGGCAATCCTGGCCGATGCCGGCCTGGGGGCCCGAACGCGGCAACAACACGCCGACTTTCAGCGCCCCGGCGGCATGGATATGGCGCATCGGCAGCGCCAGGCTGGCAGCGGCCGCTGCGGCGCCGGCGGTAAAGGTGCGGCGGGTAACCGAAAAGGTTCCCCTCTTGTCGGATTTGGTCATGTTGGTACTCCCTCCCATTTCTTATCGTGCAACGGACTATGCCCTATCGGCTCGTCGTCGTGCCAAGGACGGTAGCTGAAACAGCCCTATCTGCCAACTGCATAGGCGGTTATACTCCGATTACCAAAATTCATATGTTTGCCGTCGGCATTTGGGTTAAGGGAATGACGGTAATTCTGCGGCGCGGACAAAATTTTGCCGCGTAGTCCGGCTCTTGGCACTCCGTTTTGCATAACCGCACTGGGCGTTGGCAGAGACGGTGGAGCGTATCCGGGGAAACCTCTGGGACGGCAGCGAACCTATGGACCTGCGTCAGCTCAAACATTTCGTCGCCGTTCTCGAACATGGCAACATGTTGCGCGCCGCCGAAACCATCCATGTCACCCAGCCGGCGCTGTCGAAAAGCATCCGCAATCTGGAAGACCAACTTGGCGTCAAGCTGCTCGAGCGCAGCCCGCGCGGCGTCAGCCCGACCCGCTACGGACTGCAACTGCTCGACAGGGCCAAGCTCATTCTCAACCAGACGCTCAGGGCGGAGGCCGAGATCCGCGACCTGATGGACGGGGTCCGGGGCCATCTCAATATCGGTTTCGGCGCCAATTTCGCCGGCTTCATGCTGCCGCGGGCGATCCTGAAAGTGCTGGGGGAGCGCCCCGGCGTCACCGCCTCTATCGTGTCGCGCCCGTTCGACGAATTATTGCCGATGCTGCGCCAGGGCGAACTGGACCTGGCGGTGGTGGTTTTTCCGCCCGAGTATCCGGAGGAAGAATTCGTCTATGAGCCGCTGATCGTCTCCAGGTTCAAATGCGTGTGCCGGCCGCAGCATCCTCTGGTGGGAAAACGCGGCCGCATCGGCCTGGCCGAACTTGCCGGGCAAGACTGGATCGTTTTCGACCGCCCGCAGACCACGGCGAACCTGTTCATGTCGGCCTTTGTCAACGGCGATGTCCTGCCGCCCAATCCGGTGATCCAGACCAGCTCGGTATTTTTCCTCAAGGCGGCGCTGCGCCAGGGCGACTATCTCAGCTTCGTGCCGCCGGGCCTGGTCTATGACGAATTGGAGTCGGGGGCACTGGTGGTGCTGGACACCGATCTGCCGCTGATCCGCATCACCGCCGGCTTCGTCTACCGGGCCAACGATATCCTGCCGGCGGCGGCGATCTCGGTGGTCGAGGAGCTGCGGCGCCTGCGTGACGAGATCGCCTCGGGGGATGCGCCGGGGGAAGGCCAGGCGCGGGCATAGCGGCGCGCACGGCCGGACATGAAACGCAAAGATAGCAGCGAGAAGGGAGAGCAGGAATGAACGAGGGGCGGCGCAGCGTACTGGATTTCGCACCGGTCGATATCGAGAAGGAAGAGATCGGCGGCGGCGCCTTCGTGCTGCGCTCGCGCGAGCCGCTCAAGCCCTATCCGGACAATCTGTGCCATTATCTCGATCATTGGGCGCAAACGGCTGGCGAGCGTGTTTTTCTCGCCGAGCGCGGCGGCGACGGGAGCTGGCTGACCCTGAGCTATGCGCAGATCCGCGACCAGGCGCGCGCCGTGGCGGCGAGCCTGCTCAGGCGCGGACTTGGCGCCGGCGACCCGGTGATGATCCTGTCGGAAAACTCGCTGGAGTTCGCCGTGCTGCAATGCGGCGCCATGTATGCCGGCGTTCCGGTGGCGCCGGTATCGCCGGCCTATTCTCTGATGTCGCAGGACCATGCCAAGCTGAAATATATTCACGGCCTGCTGGCGCCGAAGCTCATTTTCGCCGTTGACGGCACGCAGTTCGAGCGCGCGCTCAAGGCCATCGACATTTCGCGGTCCGAGATCGTGGTGGCGCGCAACGCGCCGGCCGGCATCAAGACGACACCTTTCGGCGAGCTGATCGCGACCACGCCGGGAAGCGAGGTCGATGCCGCCCTGGCAAAGGTCGGCCCCGACACCACGGCCAAGATCCTCTTCACCTCCGGCTCCACCGGTCAGCCCAAGGGGGTCATCAATACCCACCGCATGCTGGTATCGAACCAGCAGGCCATCGCCCAGGTGTGGCGCTTTCTCGAAGCGCGCCCGCCGGTGATCGTCGACTGGCTGCCCTGGCACCACACCTTCGGCGGCAATCACAACTTCAACATGATGCTGCGCAACGGCGGCACGCTCTATATCGACAACGGCAAGCCGGTGCCCGGCCTGATCGAGAAGACGGCCGCCAATCTGAAGGACGTCGCGCCAACGCTCTATTTCAACGTGCCGCGCGGCTATGACATGCTGATTCCGTTCCTGGAGAAGGACAAGGAGCTGCGCGACAATTTTTTCTCCCGGCTCGACATGATCTTCTATGCCGCGGCCGCCCTGCCGCAGAACCTATGGGAAAAGCTGGAGCAGCTGTCGATGGCGGCGCGCGGCGAAAAGGCGGTGATGACGTCGTCCTGGGGCGCCACCGAGACCTCGCCGCTGATCACCGCGGTGCATTTTCCCATCGACCGCGCCGGAGTGATCGGCGTACCGGCGCCGGGCAACGAGCTGAAGATGGTGCCCAATGCCGGCAAGATGGAAATGCGGGTGCGCGGCCCCAACATCATGCCCGGCTATTACAAGCAGGAGGAACTGACCCGCGCCGCCTTCGACGAGGACGGTTTCTACATGATCGGCGATGCCGGCAAGCTGGCTGATCCGGGCGATCCCAACAAGGGCGTCGTCTTTGACGGCCGGGTCGCCGAGGACTTCAAGCTGCTGACCGGCACCTGGGTCAATGTCGGAAAATTGCGGGTGGCCGCGCTGGCCGCCGGCGCGCCGGTGATCCAGGACGCGGTGGTGACGGGCCATGACCGCGACCAGATCGGCCTGCTCATCTTCCCCAGCCAGGCCGGCTGCGCCAAGATTGCCGGCATGGCTGCCGACACGCCGCTGGCCGACCTAGTGAAATCGGAGGCGGTGCGCGGCGCGCTGCGGCAGGGCATCGCGGCCTATAACAAGGAAAATCCGGCGTCCAGCGAGCGCATTGCCCGCGTGCTGCTGATGACGGCGCCGCCCAATATCGATGCCAATGAAATCACCGACAAGGGCTATATCAACCAGCGCGCGGTGCTTGAACACCGCGCCGATCTGGTTGAAAAACTCTATGGCGGCGATCAGCAGGCAATCGTGCTCTGAGGCGCTGCCGCCAGGGGGTGGCCCGGCCATGGCAGGCGCGGAAAACGAATATCTGACCACCGGCGAACTGGCCGACCTGCTGCGCATCAAGGAGCGCAAGGTCTATGACCTTGCCGCCAGCGGCGAAGTGCCCTGCGTGCGCGTCGTCGGCAAGCTGCTCTTTCCCCGGCGCGAAATCGAAAACTGGATCGCGCGCCACCGCTCCGGCCCGTCGGGCGGTGCCGCCGCGCCGCGTCCGCCGGTGGTGCTGGGCAGCCACGACCCGCTGCTCGACTGGGCCTTGAAGCAATCGGGCAGCGGCCTGGCCAGCCTGTTCGACGGCAGCTTCGACGGCCTTGCCCGCTTTGCCAATGGCGAGGGCCAGGCAAGCGGGCTGCATATCCGCGACGGGGCCACGGGAAGCTGGAATATCGAGGCGGTGCGCGCCCGCTTCGGCGAGGCGCCGGTGGTGCTGGTCGAATGGGCGCGGCGCCAGCGCGGGCTGATCCTTGGCCCCGGCGCCGGCGAGAAGGTGGGGCGGATCGCCGACCTGAAGGGCCGGAAACTGGCGGCGCGCCAGAAGAGCGCCGGCAGCCAGGCGCTGCTCGAGCACCTGCTCGCCGATGCCGGCATCGCCGACGATGTGACGTTCTCCGAGGTGGCGCGCTCGGAAACCGACGCCGCGCTGGCGGTCAGGGAAGGCAAGGCCGACGCGGCTTTCGGCCTGTCCAGCCCGGCGCGGCAATACGGCCTTGCCTTCGTTCCGGTGATCGAGGAACGCTTCGACCTTATGGTGTGCCGGCGCGCCTGGTTCGAGCCGGCGATGCAGAAGCTGATCGCGTTCTGCCACTCGCCGGCCTTTGGCGAAAAGGCAGGCGAGCTTGGCGGCTACGACGTTTCCAGCTTCGGCACCGTGCATTTCAACGGCGGCTAGGTCAAAAGGCGAGGCCGCTACTTGGCGGCGTTGGGAAAGAACAGCTGCTGGCCGTCGATCTTGTAGGCGGCGATCGCCGCCTGGCCCTCGGGGCCGAGGAGCCAGTCGATGAAGGCCTGGCCGAGATCGGCCTTGACCGCCGGGTGCTTGTCCCTGTTGACGAGGATGACGCCATACTGGTTGAAGAGCTGCTTGCCGCCCTCGACCAGGACTTCGAGATCGCCCTTGTTGGCAAAAGAGATCCAGGTGGCGCGGTCGGTCAGGGTATAGGCGTTCTGCCCGGCGGCGATATTCAGGGTCGCGCCCATGCCGCTGCCGGTCTCGCGGTACCAGGAACCGGACGCCGCGGCGGCGTCGATGCCGGCTTCATTCCACAAGGCGCGCTCCTTCTTGTGGGTGCCGGACTCGTCGCCGCGCGAGGCAAAGGGCGCCTTGGCATCGGCGATTCTTTGCAGCGCCGCCGGGGCATCGTTCATGCCCGAAACGCCGGCCGGGTCGGCCTTGGGGCCGACGATGACGAAGTCGTTATACATGACGTCGAAACGCTTCACGCCCCAGCCGTCGGCGACGAATTTCTCCTCCGCTTGCCTTGCGTGAACCAGCAGCACGTCGCCATCGCCATTGGCGGCGTTCCTGATCGCCTGGCCGGTGCCGACGGCGACGACGCGCACCTCTATGCCGGTCTTGCCGGTGAATTGCGGCAGGAGAAAATCGAGCAGGCCGGAATTTTGCGTCGAGGTGGTGCTTTGGACGACGATGAACTTTTCCTGCGCCGCGGCGGTGCCGTGGCCGGAAAGCGCCATGGCCATGGCGGCCAGCGCGAAGGCGGGGAAGATACGCCTGAGCATGGGATTGTCCTTTTCTTGTCTTTCGGCGAAAGGCGGCTTGTTCACAACAGGATGCGGCCGTCGAGATAGGTGCGCGCGGCTTCGGAGGCCGGCTCGTTGAAGAACTTCGCGGCCGGGGTCGTTTCAAAGACGCGGCCGCGATGAAGGAAGGTGACGTCGTCGGCAAGGCGGCGCGCCTGGCCGATGTCGTGGGTGACGAGAATGACCTTGACGCCGCGCCCGCGCGCCGTCGCCACCAGCGCCTCGACGGCGGCAGTCGACGCCGGATCGAGGCTCACCGTCGGCTCGTCGAGCATCAGCACTTGCGGCGACAGGGCGAGCGCCCTGGCCATGGCGAGGCGCTGCCTCTCGCCGCCCGACAGCACGCCGGCCGGGCGCGCGGCAAGGGCGGCGAGGCCGGCGGGCGCCAGGGCGGCGGCGATGGCGGCGCCGTCATGGGGCAGGCCGCGCAATTTGAGAGCAAAGCGCATATTGGCGCCGACAGTGCGCCGCAGCACCACCGGGCTCTGGAACACCAGGCCCTGGCGGCGGCGCAGATCGTCGCTCATGGCCTGCCCGTTCCAGGAAATGGTGCCGGCGGTCGGGCGCAGCAGGCCGTGAACCAGGCGCAGCAGCACGCTCTTTCCCGCCCCGTTGGGCCCCATGATGACCGAAATGCCCGGCGAGGAAAGCCGCCAGTCCAGAGCGTCGATGATGCGCTGGCCGCCCTTTTCGTAAACCAGCCCGGAAACATCCAGCGGCAGCAGCGGGCGCTCGCCGCCGCGCGCCGCCGCCTGCCCCGGCCGGGGGGAAATGAAAGCGCGCTCATCCATGGGCGGATCTCGCCGCGGTGGCGCGCAGGCCCATCACCGCGCCGTTGACGGTGAGCGAGAGCAGCAGCAGCACCAGGCCCAGGGCCAGCGCCAGCGCCAGCTCGCCCTTGGAGGTTTCGAGGGCGATGGCGGTGGTCATGACCCGCGTGACATGGGCGATGTTGCCGCCGACGATGATGACGGCGCCGACCTCGGCGATGGCGCGGCCGAAGCCGGCCAGCGCCACTGTCGCCAGCGAGAAGCGGCCGTCCCAGAGCAGGGCCGCCACGGCGCGGCGGCGCGGCACGGCGAGGGAGCGGAACAGCTCGTCATATTCGCAGTAGAGATCCTCGATGGCCTGGCGCGACAGGGCGGCGACGATCGGCGCCACCAGCACGGTCTGGGCGAGGATCATGGCGCCAGGGGTATAGAGCAGGCGCAGGAAGCCGAGCGGCCCGGCATTGGAGAGCGCCATGTAGACCAGCAGGCCGACCACAACGGGGGGCAAGCCCATCAGCGAATTGAGCATGGCGACGGCAAGCCCGCGGCC